>NZ_JBHRXK010000001.1:0-1033004 GCF_042648505.1 Lysobacter cavernae | reverse complement strand
GGGTTACGGCGAGAGCCGTCCGCTGGAGCCGACCGAGCAGACCTTCCCGGCCTGCAAGAGCGAGAAGAACCGCCGCACCGAGCTGAACGTGCAGAACTAAGCACCCTCAGTAACTGCGGTACGTGAAGCCCGGCCCAGTGCCGGGCTTCGCATTTATCCGGCATTGTTACCAAATTACGTTAAGTGGTATTAACAAACGTCTTGACAGTGTATGATCGCCGCCGCCAATGCTGAATGCGGCTCCTCCCCATTCACGGGCCGCTGGCGACGCTGTTGAGCGTACAAACCGTTTCCCCCTGATCCATGGAGTGACAGATGAAGATCCGTTTGTTGAGCACCGCACTGTTGGCGGGCCTGAGCTTTGCGCAGGTTGCCAATGCACAGGACTTTGACGACCGTTGGTATTTGACCGGCTCGGCCGGCTTCAACATCCAGGACAACGACCGCGGCACGCGCAACGCGCCGTTCGTCGGCCTGGGCGTCGGCAAGTTCCTGGCCCCGAACTGGTCGCTCGACGGCGAGCTGAACTACCAGAACCCGAACAACGACGCCAACCCGAACCTCAACTGGAGCCAGTACGGCGTGTCGCTGGACCTGCGTCGCCACTTCCTGGCCGAAGGCCGCAACTGGAATCCGTACCTGCTGATGGGCCTGGGCTACCAGCGCTCGGAAGAAGAGTTCGACGCGTTCCCGAGCAACAACTCGCCGGCGCAGCGTGAAGACGGCAACCTGGCCGCCAAGGTCGGCGTTGGCGTGCAGAGCGCCCTCGGCGAGCGCGTGGCGGTCCGTACCGAGCTGGCCTACCGCGCCGACTTCGACGACACCAGCGTCAACGCCCCGAGCAAAGACTGGTTCGGCGACATCCTGGCTTCGGTCGGCATCGTGATTCCGCTGGGTGCGGCTGCGGCCGTGGCAGCCGTGCCGGCGCCGGTCGCATCGGCGTGCGCGGACCTGGACGACGACGGCGACGGCGTCAACAACTGCGACGACAAGTGCCCGGGCTCGCAGGCCGGCCAGACGATCGGTCCGGACGGTTGCCCGGTGCCGGTGTCGATCGACCTGAAGGGCGTGAACTTCGACTTCGACAAGGCCACGCTGCGTCCTGACGCGGTGTCGATCCTGTCGGAGGCCACCGAGATCCTGAAGCGCTATCCGGAGCTGAAGGTCGAGGTTGCCGGTCACACCGACCTGTGCGGCAAGGACGCGTACAACCAGAAGCTGTCGGAGCGTCGCGCCAGCACGGTGTTCGACTACCTGACCAGCAACGGCGTGGACGCCTCGCGTCTGGTGGGCCCGATCGGTTACGGCGAGAGCCGTCCGCTGGAGCCGACCGAGCAGACGATGCCGGGCTGCAAGAGCGAGAAGAACCGCCGCACCGAGCTGAACGTGCAGAACTAAGCACCTCAGTAACTGCGGTACGCGAAGCCCGGCCCAGTGCCGGGCTTCGTCGTTTGTGACGCAGCCATACCTCTGCGCGTTCCGGTGTTGTCCGATGCGGGGGGCACGCCTACACTGGCGCGCATGTCGGGCGCCGGATGCAGGCGTCGATACGGATCGATGGAGAGAGGTCATGCGCGTACTAGTCGGATTTTCGCTGTTGTTGATCGCCGGTATGGCGCAGGCCCAGGTGGCCAATTGCGCCGCGGTGTCCGCGCCCAAGGCCCTGCCGATCCGGCCGACCGTGATCGCGCCGATCGCGTCGGAGCTGGTCGTGCCGCGACCACAGCTTGGCGCGCCGACCGGAGTGCTGTCGCAGGCATTCGACGAGGCCTTGTCGGTGGATCAGGTGCTGTTCCGCATGCGCCTGGAGGGCTGCCAGGTGGCCAAGGCGATGCCTGCCGCGACTCCGGGTGCCATGCCGAGCGCGAGCGACCCGGCGGCGTACAAGCCCAAGACGCAGTTCGACAACACGCCATGGCGCTTCGACATGAACCAGAACGGCAAGCGCATGACCGCCGAGGAGTTCGACGCCTGGATGAAAGCCAAGGGCGTGCGCGTGGCCAAGGGCAAGGGCGCGGTCGCCGCTCCCGCCGCTGCTCCCGCGGAGCCGGCGAAGGACGAAAAAAAGAAGAAGTGAGTCTACGGGGCGCGATCAGCGCCCCGTCTGCATCTGGGGAACGACCGAGCTAACGACCGATGACGGTGCCGACACCACGTCACGGTCTCGCGCGGGTGCTGTCCAAGCAGGGCCTGTGCTCGCGCAGCGAGGCTGCCCGATGGATCGCTGCGGGTCGGGTCGAAGTCGATGGTCGCGTGGTACGCGATCCCGAGTATCCGATCGTGCAGGGGCGTCAGCGGATCGCCGTCGACGGACGCGAGCTCGACGCGGCGCCGCGCATCTACCTGATGCTCAACAAGCCGCGCGGCCTGGTCACTACGGCCCAGGACGAGCGCGGCCGCGACACGGTCTACCGTTGTCTCGACGGGGCCGGGCTGCCGTGGCTGGCGCCGGTCGGGCGTCTCGACAAGGCCAGCGAGGGGCTGTTGCTGTTCTGCAATGACCCGCCCTGGGCGGCGCACATCACCGATCCCGGGCACGGCGCCGTCAAGACTTATCACGTGCAGATCGATGTAATCCCCGATGAAGCGCTGTTGGCGGCCTTGACCGCGGGTGTGGACGTCGACGGCGAACACCTGCGCGCCCAGTCCGTCTGCCTGCTGCGTGCCGGCGACAAGCATGCCTGGCTGGAGATCGCCCTCGACGAAGGCCGTAACCGGCAGATCCGTCGTCTGCTGGCCGCGTTCGATATCGGGGTGCTGCGCCTGGTGCGTGTGGCAATCGGCCCGTTGCGGCTGGGCGATCTGCCCAAGGGGCAGTGGAGGCGCCTGAGTGCACACGAGATCGCCGCGCTGGGTGGCGACCGCTAGAACCGGCAAGCTGCGGCGGTCTTGCCTGCGCGGATGCATCTGCGATGTGCGTCACGCAACCGGTGCGACATGCTGCGCATGGCGGATCCGTGCGTTGTCACGCGATAGCCGGATCTGCGCGGCCACTGTGCGGGAGTGTGTGTGTGGTCACCGTTTTCGCGGACAGGACGGCCTCGCGCACGCCTACACTCCCTCGACTTCGTTGGGGAGGACGGTCATGCGCAAGATGTCGCTGGTGGTGTTGCTGCTGCTGTGTGCTGGAGGAGTCAGTGCGCAGGAAGGCAGCTGTGTCGCGCGGGTCGATCCACGACAGCAGGCACCGGACGCGACCATGCTCGGGTCGATCGGACAACCGCAATCGAGGCATGGCATGGGTACCGGTGCAGGCAACCGCGTGCTGATGCAGGCGCTGGCACAGTCGCAGTGGACAGACGACACGCTGGCGTCGGCCCGCCTGGGTGATTGCCAACCGGTCGCCTTTGGCAAGCGCCGTCCGGCTACCACGAGCCAGGGCGATGGCGAGGGCTACAAGCCGAAGACCAAGCACGACAACACGCCGTATCGCTTCAACATGCACCAGAACGGCCGTCGCATGTCGGCAGACGAGTTCGATGCCTGGATGAAGTCCCGCGGCATCCGTGTCGCCAAGGGCACGCCGGCGAAGAAGGCCGATACACGCGTTGCCAAGGACCGCAAGCGCGGCCAATGAAGCGCTGCGCCGGTGTGGGAACAGACGAATGAAAGAGGCCGGTCACTGACCGGCCTCTTTCGTTGCTGCTGCGGTGCAGGGATGGATCAGGCCTTGAGCACGCCCAGCTCGCGGCCGATCTTGATGAACGCCGCGATCGCGCGGTCGAGATGCTCGCGCGTGTGCGCGGCCGACATCTGCGTGCGGATGCGGGCCTGACCCTGCGGCACCACCGGGAAGAAGAAGCCGATCGCGTAGATGCCTTCCTCCAGCAGCCGGGCGGCGAACTGCTGCGCCAGTGGTGCGTCGTACAGCATCACCGGGCTGATCGGATGCACGCCTGGCTTGATGTCGAAACCAGCGGCAGTCATCTGTTCGCGGAAGTAGCGGGTGTTTTCGACCAGTTGCTTGCGCAGATCGCCGGCGGACGACAGCATCTCGAACGCCTTGATGCCCGCGGCGACCACATGCGGCGGCAGCGAGTTGGAGAACAGGTACGGGCGTGAGCGCTGGCGCAGTAGTTCGATGACCTCCTTCTTGGCGGTGGTGAAGCCGCCCAGCGCGCCGCCCATGGCCTTGCCGAGCGTGCCGGTGAAGATGTCGATCCTGTCCATCACCCCCTTGACCTCGGCCGAACCGCGGCCGGTCGCACCGAGGAAGCCGGTGGCGTGGCATTCGTCGATGTGGACGAGGGCGTTGTACTTCTTCGCCAACGCGGTGATCTCGTCGAGCGGGGCGATGAAGCCGTCCATCGAGAATACGCCGTCGCTGGTGATCAGCTTGGTCTTGCAGCCGGCGGCATCGGCGGCCTGCAGCTGTTTTTCCAGGTCGGCCATGTCGCAGTTGGCGTAGCGGAATCGCTTTGCTTTGCACAGGCGCACGCCGTCGATGATCGAGGCGTGGTTGAGCGCGTCGGAGATGATCGCGTCGTCCTCGCCCAGCAGCGGCTCGAACAGGCCGCCGTTGGCATCGAAGCAGGCGGCGTAGAGGATCGTATCTTCGGTACCGAAGAACTCGGCGATGGTCTGTTCGAGCTGCTTGTGCAGGTCCTGGGTGCCGCAGATGAAGCGCACCGAGGCCATGCCGAAGCCATGCGTGTCGAGCGCCTCCTTGGCGGCGGCAATCACCTCGGGGTGGTCGGCCAGGCCGAGGTAGTTGTTGGCGCAGAAGTTCAGCACCGTGCGGCCGTCTTCGAGCGTGATTTCGGCCGACTGCGGGCTGGTGATGACACGCTCGGACTTGAACAGGCCTTGGGCGCGGATCGATTCGAGTTCGGTGGCGTAGCGTTGGGTCAATGACATGCGATGTCTCTTTGCTCGTCATTCCCGCGAAGGCGGGAATCCAGTGTCTTGTTGGGGGCAGCAACAGCGAAGGTCGCTGGATCCCCGCCTTCGCGGGGATGACGGCTGCTAGTTCCAGCTCAGAACAACCTTGCCGGCCTTGCCCGCTTCCATCAGGTCGAAGCCCTGCTGGAACTCATCGATCGGCAACTGGTGGGTCAGCACCTTGCCGAGCGGGAAACCGCCCAGCACCAGTTGCGTCATCTTGTACCAGGTCTCGTACATCTTGCGGCCGTAGATGCCGTGCAGGGTGAGGCCCTTGAAGATGATCTTGTCCCAGTCGGCACCAGCGCCCTTGGGCATGATCCCGAGCATCGCGATCTTGCCGCCGTGGTACATGCAGTCGAGCATGTCGTTGAAGGCGCGCGGGTTGCCACTCATCTCCAGGCCGACGTCGAAGCCCTCCATGTGCAGGTCGGCCATCACGTCCTTGAGCGAGGTGTTGGCGACATTGACCACGCGCGTCGCGCCCATGTCGGCGGCCAGTTTCAAGCGGTAATCGTTGACGTCGGTGACGACCACGTTGCGCGCGCCGATGTGTTTGCAGATGCCTGCGGCGATGATGCCGATCGGGCCGGCGCCGGTGATCAGCACGTCCTCGCCGACCACGTCGAACTCCAGCGAGCAGTGCGCGGCGTTGCCGTAGGGGTCGAAGAATGCGGCCAGTTCGCTCGGGATCTGGTCCGGGATCGGCCACAGGTTGCTGGCCGGCATCACGATGTATTCGGCGAACGCGCCATTGCGGTTGACGCCGATGCCGACCGTGTTCGGGCACAGGTGCTGGCGGCCGCCGCGGCAGTTGCGGCAGTGGCCGCAGACGATGTGGCCTTCGGCCGAGACGCGCTGGCCGATCCTGTAGCCGGTGACGCCGGCACCGAGTTCGACCACGCGGCCGACGAACTCATGGCCGATGACCAGGCCCGGCTTGATCGTGCGCTGGCTCCACTCGTCCCACAGGTAGATGTGCAGGTCGGTGCCGCAGATCGCGGTCTTCTCGAGCTTGATCAGCACTTCGTTCGGGCCGGGCGAGGGGACGGGCACTTCTTCCATCCAGATGCCCTTGCCGGCTTCGCGCTTGACCAGCGCTTTCATCGTTTGCGTCATTGGAAAGTTCCGCCGCGGTCGCGGTTTCGATTGAAATAACGGGATCGCAATTATACGCCGCGGCGCAGGTACGCCCGGGCCGCGGTTTGCCCGCGGTGGGCGGCTTGGCCTATCGTCGCGGGCTCCTCGTGCACCGGAACCGCCATGCGCCGCCGTCTGTTAGCCCTGTCCCTGAGTCTCGCCTTTGCCGCCGCCCACGCCGATGAAGGCATGTGGATGCCGTCGCAGCTGCCCGACATCGCCAGGCAGCTCAAGGCCGCCGGCTTCAAGGGCCAGCCGCGCGATCTGGCCGAACTGGCCAAGCCGCCGATGAACGCAGTGGTCAAGGTCGGTGGTGCCAGCGGCGCGTTCGTGTCGGGCGACGGCCTGGTGCTGACCAATCACCACGTCGCGTTCGGCGTAATCCAGTACAACTCCGGCAAGTCTGCGGACGGCAGCGATCGCGACCTGATCCGTGACGGCTACATCGCCGCCGACCGCGCCGCCGAATTGCCAGCCAATCCCGACTACCGCGTGTTGGTGACGACTGGCTTCGACCGCATCACCGATCGCATCCTCGCCGACGCGAAGGGCAAGCAGGGGCGTGGCTACTTCGATGCGGTGGATGCCGCGACCAAGGCCGCCGTCGCCGAATGCGAGCGTGAGCCGGGCTATCGCTGCAGCGTCGCCAACATGTACTACGGCACCGACTTCTACCTGGTGCGCCAACTCGAGCTGCGCGACGTGCGCCTGGTGTACGCGCCGCCGAACGACATCGGTAACTACGGCGGCGAGGTCGACAACTTCGTCTGGCCACGCCACGCTGGTGACTTCACCCTGCTGCGTGCCTACATTGGCAAGGACGGCAAGCCCGCCGACTACGCGCCCGACAACGTGCCGTACGTGCCGCCGGCACACCTGCAGGTGTCCACGCGCAACGTCAAGGAAGGCGACTTCGCGATGCTGGCCGGCTATCCGGGCGTGACCTTCCGCCATCGCATGGCCTCGGAGTTTGCCAACCAGGTGCAGTGGCAGCTGCCGGCGCGCGTGGCGCTGTACCAGCGCATGATCGACACGATCGAGTCCACCACGGGCAAGAACGAGGCTGCGCGCGTCAGCTATGCCTCGCAGGTGCGCAGCCTGAAGAACAGCCTCAAGCGCGCGCAGGGTGAGCTCGACGGCCTGCGCCGCAGCGATGCGGTGACAGTACGCAAGGCCGACGAGGCGGCGATGGTGGCCTGGCTCGACCAGCAGCCCGATGCCGCCACGGCCAGGACCGACATCGCTGCCGCGCAGGCAGTACTCGACCAGGGCATGACGACGCGCGAGCGCGACCAACTGCTTGGTGTGATCGCGTCGCAGACGCAACTGCTGCGCTCGGCGATCACGCTGCAGCGGCTGGCGTACGAACGCGGCAAGCCCGATGCGCAGCGCGAGTCCGGTTACCAGCAGCGCGACGCGGTGTTGATCACCGGTCAGCTCAAGCAGGTGCAACGCCGCTACGCGCCGGCCGTGGAGAAGGCACTGCTGACCGAACTGCTGACGCAGTACCAGGCGCTGCCGGCGAGGCAGCACGTGGCCGAGTTCGATGCGGTGTTCGGCACCACGCCGGCGCAGCTGAAGACCCGACTCGACGCGTTGTATGCCGGCACCCGGCTTGGCGACGAGAGCGTGCGGCTGGCCACGATGCAGGCCGATGCGGCGACACTGGCCGCGTCCGGCGACACACTGCTGAAAGCCGCGGCGACCTTGCAGCCGGCCATCCTGCGCCTGGACGAGGAGAACAAGACCAGCGCCGGCGAGCTGCTGCGCCTGCGCCCGGCCTACATGCGCGCGTTGATCGGCTTTCGCCAGTCGCAGGGGCGCGCGGTGTATCCGGATGCCAATTCGACATTGCGCGTCAGCTACGGCCGCATCAGCGCAATGGACCCGCGCGATGGCGTGCATTACCGGCCGCTGACCACGGTGCAGGGCATTGTCGAGAAGCACACCGGTGCCGAGCCGTTCAACGCGCCGCAGCCGTTGCGCGATGCGATCACCAAGGGCGATTTCGGCAGCACTGCCGAGCCGAGTCTGGGCAACGCGTCGGCGGGTGCGCAGACGGTCGACTTCCTCACCAACCTCGACACCACCGGTGGCAACTCCGGCTCGCCGGTGCTGGATGCGCAGGGCAGGCTGATCGGCCTGAACTTCGACAGCAACTGGGAGGCGGTCAGCGCCAGCTGGATGTTCGACCCGCGCTACAAGCGTGCGATCCACGTCGACATGCGCTATATGCGCTGGCTGCTGGCCAAGGTGTACCCGGCGCCGCACCTGCTCAAGGAAATGAACCTGCCGGCCGAATGAGCCCTGCGGCCCGATCCGGCAAATGCTGAACAGCCCGGCCTGGCCTTGGGTCGTGGCCGGGCCAAACCGGGCGGGCTAGACTCGCCCACTGACTTTCTGCAAGGAGTGTGTGCATGCGTCATTCGGTGTTGGCCGTGGCGATCGCGTTCGCCGCGATCGGGAGCGCCCAGGCGGGCGAGGGCATGTGGGTGCCACAGCAGTTGCCGGAGATTTCCGGACCGCTGAAGAAGGCCGGCCTCAAGCTCAATGCCAAGCAATTGGCCAACCTCACCGGTGACCCGATGGGTGCGGTGGTCTCGCTCGGCGGCTGCACCGCCAGCTTCGTATCGCCGCAGGGCCTGGTGGTTACCAACCACCATTGCGCCTATGGCGCGATCCAGCTCAATTCCACGCCCGAAAAGAACCTGATGAAGGACGGCTTCAACGCCGCCACGGTGGCCGAGGAAGTCTCGGCCGGCCCGAATGCACGCATCTACGCACTCGACACCATCCAGGACGTGACCAAGCAGGTGCAGGCCGCCATCGCCGCAGCACCGGACGCACTGGGCCGCACGACGGCGCTGGAGACCATCGAGAAGCAACTGGTCGCCTCGTGCGAAAGCGTCGAGGGCTTCCGCTGCCGCCTCTACAGTTTCGCCGGCGGCAACACCTACCGCCTGTTCCGCAACCTCGAGATCAAGGACGTGCGTCTGGTCTACGCACCGCCGGGCAGCGTCGGCAACTACGGCGGCGAGATCGACAACTGGATGTGGCCGCGTCACACCGGCGACTTCTCGTTCTATCGCGCCTACGTCGGCAAGGACGGCAAGCCGGCCGCGTACTCGGCCGACAACGTGCCCTACCAGCCCAAGCACTGGCTGAAGATGGCCGACAAGCCGTTGGGCGCGGGCGACTTCGTCATGGTCGCCGGTTACCCGGGGCGGACGGCGCGCTATGCATTGGCGGAGGAATTCGACGAGACCGCCGGCTGGACCTACCCGACCGTTGGCGGCCACTACAAGAAGCTGGTGGCGCTGGTCCAGAGCGAGGGCCAGAAGAATCCCGACATCGCCGTCAAGTACGCCAGCACCGTGCGTGGCTGGCAGAACACGATGAAGAACTACGACGGTCAGCTGGAAGGCTTCAAGCGCATCGATGCCGCCGGCAAGAAGCAGGCCGAGGAAACCGCCGTGCTCGACTGGCTGAGCAAGCAGGGCGACAAGGGCCAGCCGGCGTTGGCCGCGCACCAGCAACTGGTCGCATTGGACGAGGCGGCGCGCGTGAATCGCCAGCGCGACCTGGTGTTTGGCCAGCTGCGCGGCACCGGCGCACTGGGCGCGGCGACGCAGCTGTACCGGTTGTCGATCGAGCGCGCGAAGCCCGATGCGCAGCGTGAGCAGGGTTACCAGCAGCGTGACCTGCCGACCTTCGAGGGCGGCATGCGCCAGATGGAGCGTCGTTACGTGCCGTCGATGGACCGCGAGCTGCAGGCCTACTGGCTGCGCGAATACGTCAAGCTTCCGCCGGCGCAGCGCATTGCCGCGGTCGACCAGTGGCTGGGCGGCTCGGACGAGAAGGCGATCAAGCGCGCACTCGACAAGCTCGGCAAGACCAAGCTGGGCAGCACCGACGCGCGCCTCAAGCTGATGACCGCCGACCGCGCCGAGTTCGAGAAGAGCAAGGACCCGGCCGTCCAGTTTGCGGTGGCGGTGATGCCGGCCGTGCTGAAACTGGAGGAGGAAGGCAAGGCCCGCGCCGGCGATGCATTGGTCGCGCGCCCGGTCTACCTGCAGGCGATCGCCGACTACAAGAAGAGCAAGGGCCAGTCGGTCTATCCCGACGCCAACTCGTCGCTGCGCATCACCTTCGGCAGCGTGATGGGCTACACCAAGACCGACGGCAGCAAGCAGGTGCCGTTTACCAGGCTGGAGGAAGTGGCGGCCAAGGCGACCGGGCAGGACCCGTTCAATGCGCCGCAGACGCTGCTCGACGCCATCGCCGCGAAGAACTACGGCGGCCTGGCCGACAAGAAGCTCGGCACGGTGCCGGTGAACTTCCTCTCCGACCTGGACATCACCGGCGGCAATTCCGGTTCACCGGTGCTGGACGGGCAGGGCAAGCTGGTCGGCCTGGCCTTCGACGGCAACTGGGAGTCGGTGAGCAGCAACTGGGTGTTCGACCCGACCATGACGCGCATGATCGCGGTCGATCAGCGCTACATGCGCTGGATCATGCAGGAAGTCTATCCGGCGCCGCAGCTGCTGAAGGAGCTGAACGTCGCGCCGAACTGACCCTGGCGACAGGTAAAAAAGGCGGATAAAAAAACGGCGGAGAGATCCGCCGTTTTTTTGTTGCTGCGATGGTGCCGGTCCATCACCTCGGATTGCAGACCGCGTAACCGTTGCTGTAGAAATTCGTGGCCTTTCCGGTCTGGTGGAATTCGCCCAGGCAGTCAATCGAGGCGCGGCCCACCACCTCCCCGCTCTGGTCGAAGTAGACATAAAACTCGCCGGCCACAGCAGGTCCCGGTGGCCGGGCGAACGCGGCGGTGGCGACGAGGGCGGCCAGCAGGCCCAGGCTCAGTGCAGTCTTGTTGCGCATATCACTCTCCATGTTGTGCGTCTTGGCCGGCACCTCGCCGACCGGCCGACTTTAGGGAGTTTCCGGTCGAGCGTCGTTAGCGCGGAATGAAAATTACGAGCGGTGTGGTGCGCCATCTCCTATCTGTGAGGCGCATCACTGGCCAAGAGGGATCGGCACCAACAAAAAAGCGGCACTGCCCGATGCCAATCGCTGCGCGGCGGGACAGCTCGGCGGTGCCGGCACACGTTGAATAAGCGTCGTCATCCCCGCCTTCACGGGAATGACGAGCAAAAGCGACATCCGCATCAATCGAAAGCGTAGTCGAGCGTGTAGTAGTGCTTGCCGTCGACAATATCGATGGCCATCTTCCCGCGCAGGCCCTCCAGCTCGTCGGTGCCCGAGTCCGGCACCACGGTCAGCGTCAACGACGGCGTGCCGCGGTCGAGGATGCCGTTGTGCTGGGTCAGGAAGCTGCCGGTGCGGCCGTCGAGCGTGCCGTTGATGCGCTCGACCGCGACGTAACCCGCCGAGCCTTCGACCTGCGTGCCGACCGCCAGCATGTGCACCACCGAGGTGGCGTCGAGCGCGCCATGGAACACCTTGGTGAAGCGGAAATGCCCGGCGACAACGCCACCGCCCAGGTCCAGGCCGCCTTCCGGAAAACGCTTGACGTCAAACTCGCCCTTCACCTGCTGCGTCATGGCATGGACTCCTGTCGAGGCAGGCATCGTCGCGCAGCCAGGCAGCGGTTGCCAGTGCAACGGTTGTGCAGGCGCCGGGGTTTGCCTAGTCTGCGGGGCTTCGCGTCAATCCCTCACAGGTACAGACCCCGCATGCGCATTCTCCTAGCCCGCCACGGCGAGACGCCGTGGAACGCCGAAGGCCGCTATCAGGGGCAGGAAGACATCCCGTTGTCGCCGGTCGGCCTGGCCCAGGCGCGTGCGCTGGGCGAACGCCTGCGCGAGTTGCCGATCACCCGCGCCGTGGCCTCGCCGCTGGGCCGTGCCCGCCAGACCGCCGAACTGGCCCTGGGCGAGCGCGACCTGCCGTTGACCCTGGACCCCGGCCTGATGGAAATCGCCCACGGCACCTGGGAAGGCCTGCTCGCCAGCGAGATCCGCGAGCGCGACGGCGAACGCTTGCGCGCCTGGCGCGACGCCCCGCACGAGGTGCTGATGCCGCAGGGTGAGTCGCTGCAGCACGTGTTCGACCGCGCCTGGCCGGCGTTCGCGCGCGCCACCGAGGGCCTCGGCGACGGCGACACGCTGCTGGTGGTCGCCCACGACGCGGTCAACCGCGTGCTGCTGTGCCACGTGCTCGGCATCCCGTTGGCGAGGCTGTGGACCTTCCGCCAGGCACCGACCACGCTGAACCTGCTGGAAGGCGCTGACGTCGACCATCTGGAAGTGGTGCGCCTGAACGACTGCAGCCACCACACCGCGTTCTTCGGTGAGGCGGTGCACCGCGCGCTGTAACCTGCTGGCTGGTCCGCGGGCTGTTGGATAATGCGTACATGACCCGCACGCTCGCCGACTGGCTCGACTACATCGAACGCATCCACCCCAAGTCCATCGACATGGGGCTGGAGCGCATCCGCGCCGTCGCGCAACGGCTCGGCTTGAAGCGGCCGGCGAAGAAGGTCATCACCGTCGCCGGCACCAACGGCAAGGGCTCGACCGTCGCCTTCATCGAGGCGATCGCGCGCGCCGCCGGCTGGAAGGTCGGTGCTTACACTTCCCCGCACCTGCTGACCTACAACGAGCGTGTGCGCATCGACGGTGTCGATGTCGCCGACGCGGATTTCATTGCGGCGTTCGAGGCGATCGAGGCCGCGCGGCTCCTTCGACAGGCTCAGGATGATCGGATCATCCCATTGACCTACTTCGAGTACGGCACGCTGGCAGCGCTGTGGCTGTTCGAGCGTGCCAGACTCGACCTGGTGGTCCTCGAGGTCGGCCTTGGCGGGCGACTGGACGCCACCAACCTGGTCGATGCCGACGTCGCGGTGATCACCACGGTCGACCTCGACCACCAGGATTACCTGGGCGAGGACCGCGAAGCCATCGGCGCCGAGAAGGTCGGCATCGCCCGCATGGGCAAGCCGCTGGTGCTCGGCGATGACGATCCGCCGTCGAGCGTGCTGCGCCACGCCTACGAGATCGGGGCATCGACCTGGCGTATCAGCAACGATTTCTTCTTCGAGCCGGCGCCGGTGGGTCGCCTCGCCGCGCCGACGTGGCACTGGCGTGAGGTCGGCTATTCACTGGTATTGCCACTGCCGCAGCTGGCCGCACCGGTGCAGTTGCGCAATGCCGCCGTCGCCATCGCGGCGTTGCGCGCCCTGCGCAAGCCGCTGCCGAAGCCGGTCATCGCCGAGGGTATTGCCCGTGCGCATGTCGCCGGGCGCCTGCAGCGTTTCGAGCGGGACGGCGTCGAGATCGTGGTCGATGTCGGCCACAACCCGCAGGCCGCGCGCGAACTCGCGGCCTGGCTCAAGGCGGCTCCGGCGAGTGGCCGCACCCAGGCCGTGTTCGCCGCATTGGGCGACAAGGACGTGGCCGGCGTGGTCGCGGCGCTGGCGCCGCTGATCGCCGCGTGGCACCTGGCCGGTTTGGCGGAAGCGGGGCCGCGTGGGACTGCGGTCGAGGCTTTGGCGCAGCGGCTGGCCGATACCGCGGCCGCCGCCGGCACGCGCCATGCCGATGTCGCCACGGCCCTGGCGGCGGCGCGTGTGGAGGCCCAGGCGGGCGACCGCATCCTCGTGTTCGGTTCGTTCCACACCGCCGCTGCGGCTTTGGCCGGGCTCGCCGCTGACTGAACACTGCCGGAACGATCCCGGGGGCGAGGCTATTGCCTGAATATCCCGACGTGCTGCGGCGCATTGAGGTTTTTCGCGGCGGGAGGCTGGTCGCGGCGCGGTATAATTTGCCCGGCAATCCGCCAGTGGCGTGCGAGATCCGATGGAATCTGCCCTGAAACAGCGACTGATCGGCGCCGCCGTTCTGGTCGCGCTCGCAGTGATTTTCCTGCCGATGTTGATCAAGGGCCCGGCGCCCGAAAGCGGCGCCTCCGACATACCGTTGAAGCTGCAGGACGCGCCGCAGGGCCAGTTCGAAACCCGTGAGTTGCCCCTCGTCACGCCGGGCGACGCGCCCAAGGGCGGCGCCGTCGGCCTGGAGCCGGCCGAGGGTGCCAGCCTGCCGACGGTCGATACCGCGGCGACGGCGGCGTCCACCTCCTCTTCGATGATGCCGGCCGCGACTGCGGGCGGCGATTACGCGGTCAGCTTCGGCAGCTACGCCAGCGCCGCCGATGCGCAGCGCGTGGTTCAGGCACTGCGCACTTCGCAGCTGCCGGGCTACCAGGAAACCACCAGCGCCGCCACGGGCCGCACCCTGTACCGCGTGCGGATCGGCCCGTATGCGTCGCAGGCCGACGCCGAGGCCGCGCGTCTGCGTGCGGCGCAGGTGCGCAACGACGTGGGCGCCAAGGTCGTCGTGCTCGATGCCGATGACTCGCCGGCGCCGGCTTCCACCGCCGCGTCGGTGTCGACGCCGGTGGCCTCTGCCGCGCCGCCGGTGTCCGCGCCGGTGCCGTTGGCCGAATCGAAGCCGACCCCGCCGGCCGCGCTGCCGCCGGAGCCGGCCAAGCCGGCCGCGAGCAAGCCGGCCCCGGCGCAACCGGTGGCGAAGGCGCCAACCGCCGCCAAGCCCGTGGCCGAGCCGACCAGACCGGCGGCTGCCGGTGTCGGTTTCGCCGTGCAACTGGGTGCATTCGCCAATGCCGACGATGCCGGCAAGCTGCGCGATCGGGCGCGCGCGGCAGGCTTCAGCGCCTTTGTCGAACAGGTCCGTACCGACAAGGGCACCTTGAGTCGCGTGCGCGTCGGCCCGGTCGCCAGCCGTGGCGACGCCGACCAGCTCAAGGCGCAAGTGGCGGCCAGGATCGGCGTCAGCGGCATCGTCCGGCCGCACCCGTAAGGTCGCCGGCGCAGGCCATGGGCGCGCTCGACTGGGTGTTGCTGGCGGTGGTCGCGGTGTCGGCGCTGTTCGGGCTGATGCGCGGTTTCATCGGCGTGCTCGCCTCGCTTGCCGCCTGGGTGCTGGCGGCGTGGGCCGCGTTCCGCTACGGCGCCAACGTGGCGTTGCTGCTGGCCAGCGACGGCGTACCCGGCACCGGCGAGCTGTTCGCCGGGTACGCGCTGAGCTTCATCGGCGTGCTGCTGGTGGTCGGCCTGGTCGGCTGGGTGGTGCGCAAGATGGTGCAGTCGGTCGGCCTGTCCGGGCTGGACCGTCTGCTGGGCCTGGTGCTGGGGCTGGCGCGCGGTGCATTCGTCGCCTGCGCGCTGCTGCTCGTGCTGGGCTTGACCGCGATGCCGCGGGAGCCGCAGTGGCAACGCTCCACCGTGGTACCGGTGTTCGTGCCGGGTGCGCAATGGCTGCGCGGCTGGCTGCCGGACTGGGTGGCGGAGCAGGTGGACCTCGGCGGTGGTATCGGGCCCGTCCCGCCCCCATCTCCGGAGAATGCCGCGGCCTTGCCGGCGCCGGTGAGCGACGCCTGAGCAGGCAAGGTTTTCAGACAAGGTTTTTCAGACAAGTTCTTTCAACAACCGGCAACGCGGCAACCCGCAGTTTTCTCGAATCAGCAAGACCCTTTACACGACAGCAGGACACCAGCCATGTGCGGCATTCTCGGTATCGTCGGCCATAACGACGTCGCGGCCCAGCTCTACGACGGCCTCACGGTGCTGCAGCACCGCGGCCAGGACGCGGCCGGCATCGCCACCGCCGACGGCAACAAGCTGCGCGTGCACAAGGGCAACGGCCTGGTCAGCGACGTTTTCGACGTGACCTCGATGAGCCTGCTCGACGGCCGCGTCGGCATCGCCCATTGCCGTTACCCGACGGCCGGCAGTGAAGGCTCCGACGAGGCCCAACCGTTCTACGTCAACTCGCCCTACGGCATCGCGCTGGCGCACAACGGCAACCTGATCAACACCGACGCGCTGCGCCGCGAGGTGTTCGAGCAGGACCGCCGCAACGTCAACACCGATTCCGACTCGGAAGTGCTGCTCAACGTGTTCGCGCACGAGCTCGACATGCAGCGCGTGCTGACGCCGGAAGCCGCGTTCAAGGCGATCGAGGGCGTGCACCGCCGCTGCGTCGGTGGTTACGCGGTGGTCGCCACCGTGCTCGGCCTGGGCCTGGTGGCGTTCCGTGACCCCAACGGCATCCGCCCGCTGGTGCTGGGCAAGCGCCACAGCGGCGGCCAGGACGAATACGCGGTCGCGTCCGAATCGGTCGCGCTCGACCTGCTCGGATTCGAGCGCCTGCGCGACGTGCAGCCGGGCGAGGGCATCGTCGTCACTCCGCGCGGCGAGCTGTTCGTGCAGCCCTGCGCTGCGCCGCGCCAGCACGCGCCGTGCATCTTCGAGTACGTGTACTTTGCCCGCCCCGACTCGATGATGGACGAGGTCTCGGTGCACAAGGCGCGCATGCGCATGGGCCAGAAGCTCGGCGAGAAGATCCTGCGGCTGATGCCCGAGCACGACATCGACACGGTGATCCCGATCCCCGACACCTCGCGCGACGCCGCGCTGGAGATCTCCAACGTGCTCGGCGTGAAGTACCGCGAGGGCTTCATCAAGAACCGTTACGTCGGTCGCACCTTCATCATGCCGGGGCAGGGCGAGCGGACGAAGTCGGTGCGGCGCAAGCTCAACCCGATCCCGTTGGAATTCCGCAATCGCGTGGTGCTGCTGGTCGACGACTCGATCGTGCGCGGCACCACCTCCAAGCAGATCGTGCAGATGGCGCGCGACGCCGGTGCACGCAAGGTCTACCTGGCGTCGGCCGCGCCGCCGGTGCGTTTCCCGAACATCTACGGCATCGACATGCCGTCGGCCGAGGAACTGGTCGCGCACGGCCGTACCGACGAAGAGGTGCAGACGCTGCTCGGCTGCGACTGGCTGATCTACCAGGATCTCAGTGACCTGGAAGAAGCCGTGTCCGGGCCCAAGCACCGCATCGACCATTTCGACTCGTCGTGTTTCAACGGCGAATACGTCACCGGCATCGAGCCGGGCTACTTCGAGCGGATCAAGCAGTTGCGCTCGGACGAGGCCAAGAAGACGCGGAGGGCCTGAGCATGCGCGAGTTACGGGCAATGATGATTCCCGACGACGAGAACGGGCAGGTGCTCAAGCAGATGCTTGAGGACGGTGACGACCTCGAGCGTGCACGCGGCATCGAGTTCTACCAGGTCTTTTCTGCCGAAGCCGATGCACAGGCCTTTGCCGAGGCCGCGGCGGTGCTGCCGGATTTGACGGTGGATGCGCCCGAAGTCGACGACGAAGGCATCTGGCAGGTCTGCGCGATCCGCGTCATGGCGCCCGGACACGCAGCGATCACCGCGCTCGAACGGCAGCTGGGTGAACTGGCCGAAGTCCATCGCGGCTACGCGGATGGCTGGGGCTGTTCGCCCGCGGGCGATACCGCGCACTGACCGGCGTGGCCGCCACGCTGTTCGATGCCGCGCGTGCCTGCCTCGACGCGGCCACGCCCGCCGCGAAGATCGAAGCGACCTTCGCGGCGGTGGAGGATTTCCAGCGCGGCGAGCTGGCCACGCCCGCCGATGCGCCGCCGCCGGAAGCGATCCGCATGCCCGGCCGCCCATCGCGGCCGGCGCTGGTGCATCCACGCGAGTTGCCCAAGCGCGGCTTCGGTACGGTGGAAGGGCGCGCGGCGTTCATCCATGCGATCGCCCATATCGAGTTCAACGCGATCGACCTGGCCTGGGACGCGGCGTACCGCTTCCGCGGCTTGCCACGCGAGTTCTATGCCGACTGGGTGAGCGTGGCCGGAGACGAGGCGCGGCATTTCGTGATGCTGCGCGAACGCCTGCGCGAGCTGGGCCACGACTACGGCGACTTCGACGCGCACAACGGCCTGTGGGAAATGGCCGAGAAGACCGCGCACGACGGCCTGGCGCGGATGGCGCTGGTGCCGCGCGTGCTGGAGGCGCGCGGCCTCGACGTGACGCCGGGCATGATCGTCAAACTGCGCTCGCTCGGTGACGACGCTACTGCCGATATTCTGGAAGTGATCCTGCGCGAGGAAGTCGTGCACGTCGCCGCCGGTAGCCACTGGTTCCGCTGGTACTGCGCACGTGCCGGGGTCGAGCCGGCGCCGCGCTTCCGCGAGTTGCTCGCGCAGTACGCGCGTGCCGTGCTGTACGGCCCGTTCAATCATGAGGCGCGCAGTGCCGCCGGGTTCGATGCCGACGAACTGGCCGCGCTGGAGAAGCTGGCCGGTTGATCCAAACGGTGTCGCGCGGGTAAGGCCGTAGGGCCGCGCCCGGGATCATCGTTGTCGCAGCGCCCCGGGTGCGCCTCGCTTACCCGGGCTACGCCCAACGCCGGTGATCAGCCGATCGCCTGCAGATCAAAGCCGTTCGCATCCGCCCGCAGCACCGAGCCCTGGTCGTACCAGTCGCCCAACACGATGCGGCGGCAGGGGCGCCCTTCGATGTCGAGCTCGTGCACGGCCGGACGGTGGGTATGGCCGTGGATCAGGGTGTCGATGTCATAGCGCACGAAAGTGCTTACGACGGTCGCCGGCGCGACGTCGGTGATCGTTTCCATCGTGCCCTGGTGCTTCAGCCCGCTCTGGTGCGCGCGGCTGGCGGCGCGCGCCTGCTGGGCGAAGGCGATGCGCGCGGCCAGCGGCTGCGCCAGGAACTGAGCCTGCCACTGCGGATGCCGCGTCTGCGCGCGGAACTGCTGGTAGGCGACGTCATCGGTGCACAGCAGGTCGCCGTGCATCAGCAGCGTCGGCTGGCCGTACAGCATCACCACCGACGGGTCGGGCAGGATCGTCATGCCGGCGCGGCGCGCGTAGTCGTGGCCGAGCAGGAAGTCGCGGTTGCCGCGGATGAAGTAGACCGGCGTGCCGGTTTCGCCCAGTGCGCGCAGTTCGGCGGCGACGAAGGCACCGGTGTCGGACGGATCGTCGTCGCCGACCCAGGCCTCGAACAGGTCGCCGAGGATGTAGAGCGCATCGCTGCCGCGTGCTTCGCCGCGGAGGAAACGGCCGAACAGCTCGGTGATCTGCGGGCGCTCGGCGTCGAGGTGAAGGTCGGAGATGAACAACGTCGTCATCGGGTCATTGTAGGTGCAGAAGATCCATCCGTTCATCCTGAGCGTAGTTCGCCGTAGACGAGAGAAGTCGAGGGGCTGCCTCGTAGCCCGCTCATCCTTCGACTTCGCTTCGCTACGCTCAAAACGAACGGGGAGGGGAAGTGGGGAGAGGGGCGCGCCAGGGATCGGTGGAGCCAATGGGGCGGGCCCGGGCCGGCTCCGGTAAAATTCCCGCTTCCTGTTGTCAGCCGAGCCCCCGCATGACCTGCCGCACCCGCTTCGCCCCCAGTCCCACCGGCTACCTGCACATCGGCGGCGCGCGCACCGCGCTGTACTGCTGGCTGGAGGCGCGCCGTCGCGGCGGGCAGTTCATCCTGCGCATCGAGGACACCGACCGCGAACGCAGCACGCAGGCGGCGATCGACGCGATCCTGGAGGCGATGGAGTGGCTGGGCCTGGGCTACGACGAAGGCCCGATCTACCAGACCCAGCGCCTGGCGCGTTACCGCGAGGTCGCCGAGCAGATGGTCGCCGCCGGCACCGCGTACTACGCCTACGAGACCAAGGACGAGTTGGAAGCGATGCGCGAGGCGGCGATGGCCGCGAACGAGAAGCCGCGTTACAACGGCGCCTATCGCGAGCAGAACGCCGGCTACCGCGACGACCCGAACCGGGTGATCCGTTTCAAGAATCCGCAGGACGGCGTGGTCGCGTGGGAGGACAAGGTCAAGGGCCGCATCGAGATCGCCAACAGCGAGCTCGATGACCTGGTGATCTTCCGGTCCGATGGCTACCCGACCTACAACTTCGCCGTGGTCGTCGATGATCTCGACATGGGCATCACAGACGTGGTGCGCGGCGACGACCACGTCAACAACACCCCACGCCAGATCAACATCTACCTGGCACTGATTCAAAGCGGCATGTCTGCGTCGGTGCCGCATTTCGCCCACCTGCCGATGATCCTCGACCCGGAGGGCGCCAAGCTGTCCAAGCGCACCGGTGCCGCCGACGTGATGCAGTACCGCGACGAGGGCTATCTGCCGCACGCGCTGCTCAACTACCTGGTGCGGCTGGGCTGGTCGCACGGCGACCAGGAAATCTTCTCGATCGAGGAGATGACGCAGCTGTTCGACCTCAAGGACGTGAACTCGAAGGCCTCGCGCCTGGACCCGGCCAAGCTTGGCTGGCTCAACCAGCAGTACCTCAAGAGCGACGACCCGGTCGAAGTCGGCAAGCACCTGGAATGGCACCTGCGCCACAACGGCTACGACCTGGCCCACGGCCCGGCGCCGGCCGACATCGTCATCGCACTGCGCGACCGCGTGCAGACGCTGAAGGACATGGCCGAGCGCGCCGCGGTGTGGTTTGGTCCGCTGACGCAGTACGACGAGACCGCCGTCGCCAAGCACCTGACCGCGACCGCACGCGCGCCGCTGACCGACGCGCGTGAGCGCCTGGCGGCGCTGGCGACGTGGACCGCCGACGGCGTCAGCGCGGCTCTGCACGACACCGCGCAGGCGCTCGGCATCGGCATGGGCAAGGTTGCCCAGCCGCTGCGCGTGGCGATCACCGGCACCCAGGTCAGCCCGGACATCTCCCATACCGTGTACCTGGCCGGGCAGGGCGAGGCGATCAAGCGCATCGACGCTGCCCTTGCAAAACTGCCGATCGGTGCCTAGATCGGGGGATGTAGCGGTTACAAGCCGCCCTGAACCGCCATGAGCCAAGACCACGCCTGCACCGACCCGAAGCACCACGTCCACGACGGCGACGCCTTCGTGCACGAGGTGGAGCGCGCGTGCGAGCAGCGCGGCCTGCGGCTGACGCCGATCCGCGCGCACGCGCTGCGCCTGATCGCCGACGCCGGTCGCCCGGTCAAGGCCTACGAGCTGCTCGACCAGATGAAGGCCACGCACGACGCCGCGGCGCCGCCGACGGTGTACCGCGCGCTGGACTTCCTGCTTGAGCACGGCTTCATCCACAAGCTCGCTTCGATCAACGCCTTCGTCGGCTGCCACCATCCGGGTGGCGAGCAACACGCGGTGCCGTTCCTGATCTGCGACCGCTGCCAGTCGGCGACCGAGCTGGAAGACGAGCGCATCGTCGATCTGCTCGATGCGCGCGCGCGCGAACTGGGCTTCACCCCGCAGGCGCAGTCGCTGGAAGTGCACGGCCTGTGCGCGAATTGCGCGAAGGCCGACGCGGCCTGAGTATTGCCGGCGCGCTCCTGGGTGCGCTTTGCTTACCCGGGCTACAAGCGCCGATGAGTAGCCCGGGTAAGGCCGAAGGCCGCACCCGGGGTCAAGCGGTAGCCGGCTGCAGCGTCGGCCGGCTTTCGCGGATCGGCAGGTTGGCGGCCGCGGCCAGCAACGCCAGCGCCATGTCGGCGTACCACATCCAGGTGTAGTCGCCGAAGCGCTCCATGACCAGGCCGCCGACCCAGGCGCCGAAGAAGCCGCCGATCTGGTGCGAGAACAGGGTCAGGCCGAACAGCGTGCCCAGGTAGCGCGCGCCGAACAGCTTGCCGACCAGGCCGGCGGTCGGCGGCACCGTCGCCAGCCAGGTCAGGCCGAGCCCAGCCGAGAACACGAAGAAAGTCAGCGGCGTCGGTGGCGAGACCAGGTAGATCGCGATCATCGCCGCGCGGCTGGCGTACATCGCCGCGAGCAGGGTCTTCATGCGGTAGCGCTGGCCGAGCCAGCCGGCAGCGAGACTGCCGCCGACATTGAACAGGCCGATCAGCGCCAGCGATACCGCCGAGACATTGTCGGACAGCCCGCACAGGGCGATCTCGCTCGGCAGGTGGGTGACCAGGAAGGCGATGTGCACGCCGCAGGTGAAGAAACCCAGGTGCAGGCACCAGTAGCTGCGATCGCGCAGGGCCACGCGCAGTTGTGCGCGCAGGCCCGCACCCGGCGCGGCCGGGGGCGCGTGCGGTGCTGCCGCCGCGGCATCCGCGCCGCGGCGACGCAAGGGCCAGGCCAGCGGCAGCGTCAGCAACGCCGAAGCGGCCAGCGTCCACATCGCCGCGGCCCAGCCGGCGGCGCTGATCACCGCCTGCACCAGCGGCGCAAACACGAACTGGCCGAACGAGCCGCCGGCATTGATCACGCCGGCTGCCATCGAGCGGTTCTGCGCCGGCATGCGCTGCGCGGTGGCGCCGATCAGGATCGAGAAGCTGCCGGCGCCGGCGCCGGCCGCGGTGAGTACGCCGAGGGTGAGCAGCAGGCCCCATTGCGAATCCAGCAGCGGCGCCAGCACCATGCCGGCGATCAGCAGCACGCCGCCGCCGACCAGCACGCGGCCCGGACCGCGCTGGTCGGCAAGCGCGCCGAACACCGGCTGCACGGCGCCCCACACGAACTGGCCGACCGCGAGCGCGAAGCTGATCTGGGCGATGCCGAGCCCGGTGCTCTGGCCAATCGGTTTGACGAACAGGCCCATCGACTGGCGGATGCCCATGGTGACCATCAGCATCGCCGTTGCGGCCAGCACCAGCGGCCAGTAGCGAGAGGCGGGATGGGGCAGGGTCGGGTTCATGTGGGTCCTGCCTCGGCCGAGTGGGGTGCCCACTATCTACACGCTTTGCCGGGATCGAGGGAGTCGCAGGACGCAGGGGCTATGTTCCAGCAGGAGAACGACAGGTAACCGCTGACGCTGGGCTATGGAAGCGATGCCGCCACGATCCACGAGGACACGTACATCCCGACGCCGAACACCGCGTGCGCCAGCAGACTGCGCAGGCGGGCGCGGGCGCGGGCGCGGGTGGGGTCAGGGGTCTTTGATGCCGCGATGCCTGCGCCCATGCCGGGTTGCATCACGAAGAAAGGAAGGATGACCGTGCCCAGGCCCACGGCAAGCGCGGGCGCCAGCGTCGGCCGCTGCGCCCAGTCGCTCCCGGCCAAGGCCAGCAGCAGCGCAGCGAAGGCGATGCCACTGGCGTAATGCAGGCCCCAGCCGAGCAGGCATTCGCCTTTCACTGGCGTGGCGTGGCCGATGCTTTCGTGCACGAAGCGGCCGCGCGGGGAATGCCCCATCCAGCGTCCCGCCAGGCACCAGTCGAGCGAGGAAATGCCGAAGCGGCGCAACGACCATGCCCACGCGTCGAGCAGGGCCGTTGCGCCGATGCCGATCGCAAGCGCGCAGGAGAACCATCGCCAGGGGTTGTCCATGCGCGCTCCGCGTCGGTCAGAAGAACATGCGCACGCCGAAGGCGACGCCGCGGCCCGGCAGCGGCGCCACGTCCTTGAGGAAGGAGGTGTGCGGGCGGGCTTCCTCGTCGAGCAGGTTGCTGCCGTCGAGGAACAGCTCCCAGCCGTTGCCGGCGGCGGTGTCCTGGTGCCAGGCGACGTGGGCGTCGACCAGGGTGTAGCCTGGCGTGGGCGTCTCGAACTCTGCGACGGCGTCCTGACTGGCATAGCGCACCGCGCCGAGCGACGCGCGCCACTGGCCCTGCTCCCAGCGCACTTCACCGCCGAGGCGCTTGGGCGCGATGCGCGGCAGATGGCCGCTGCGCGGCAGATCGACGGTGTAATCGTGGTTGTGGTCGCCGTGCGGCACCGAGACGTCGACCTCGCGGCTGCCGCTGCCACTCAATTCGCCGCGCACGATGTCGCCGAACACGCGCAGGTCCCAGGTGCCGCTGGCGTTGTCGGCGAAGGTCCAGTTGACCTCGGCCTCGGCACCGTTGAAGCGCGCGTCGTCCTGGGTCCACAGCCGCACCGGACCGTCGTGCTCCTCGATGCCGGTGTGGGCCAGGTAGATGAAATCGTCATAACGCACGTGGTACAGCGACGCGCTGGCCTTGAACGGGCCACCGTGCCAGTGCAGGCCGATCTCGGCGCGGTTGGCGGTTTCGACGTCGAGGTCGGGCGTGCCGATCTCGACGCTGGAGGTGGCGACGTGCAGGCCGTTGGAGTACAGCTCCTCGGCGGTGGGCGAACGCTGCGCGCGGTCGAGCCCGAACGACAGGTGGAAGGCGTCGGTGATGTCCCACTTCAACGCTGCCGACAGGCTGGCGGTGTCGAAGTCGCGATCCGGACGGGCCATGCCGGTAACGTCGGCGAGGGCGTCGTCGACGTCGATCTTGTTGCGGTCGATGCGCGCGCCAAGCTCGGCCTTGATCGGCCCGTGCACGCCGTCGTACAGCCGACGCTCGCCCAGCCAGAACAAGCCGGCGTCGCGCGACTTCGACGGCGGCACGAAGGCCTCGGCGCCGATCGCCTCGAAATCGCGCTGCGCCCACTGCAGGCCGAACGCGCCGTCCCAGCCCAGCAGCGGCTGGTGCACCAGTTCGATGCGGGCCTCGGTGCTGGTGTTGTCGAACACCGTGCCCACTTCCTCGCCTTCGTATTCGGTGTGGGTGTATTCGGTGCGCGCGACCTTGGCGCGCAATGATTTGAACGCGCCAAACTCGTTGAGGCCGCCGCGCAGCTCATAGCGGCGCTGGTCCAGGGCGATGCTGACACCGCCTTCTTCCTCATGCCCTTCCTCGGTGCCGGGTTCGTCACCGTGGTCGTGGTCGCCGCCGTGCTCGTGCGCGTGGCCGGGTACGCCATAGCGGGTGTCGAACAGGCTGGCGCCGATGCCGAGGAAACCGCGCTCGCCGATCCAGCTCAGGCCCAACGCGCCGCTGTCGGTGCGCACGAAGCTGTTGGGCAGCGTGCCTTTTTCGACCGGGTCCGGGGTTTCACCTTCGGCCGCCAGTTGCGTGGCGCTTTCGGCGAAGCCGGGGATGTCGTAGTCGCCGGTCTCGCGGTGCAGGCCGTCGATGTGGAACACGAAATTGCCTGAGGCAGAGGTGCCGTCGAGGCGGACCATGCCCGACTTCTCGTCGTTGACGGTGTTGCCGCGCAGCTCGGCGCGGCCCTGCAGCGGCTGCTCGGTGACGGCCTCGGGAATGCGGCCGTCGACCACATTGACCGCGCCGCCGATCGCGCCACTGCCGTAGAGCAGGGTCGCCGGGCCCTTGAGCACCTCGATCTGGTCGGCCAGGAACGGTTCGATCGAGACGGCGTGGTCGACGCTGACCGTCGACACATCGCCCGAACCCAGGCCGTCGCTGAGCACCTGCACGCGCGCGCCGTCGAAACCGCGCACGATCGGCCGGCCGACGCCAGGACCGAAGTACGACGACTGCACGCCGGGCAGCTTGTTGACGGTCTCGCCCAGCGAGTTGGCCTTGGCCTCGTCGAGCTTCGCGCCAGCCAGCACCTCGACCGGGCGGGCCAGGTCTTCGGCGGTGCCGGCCAGTGGCGTGGCCTTTACCTCGACGCCGGCCAGGTCGGTCGGCTCGTGGCCATGGCGCGTCTGCTGGTCATCGGCATGGGCGACCGGCAGCGCGAGCGCAAGGGCGAGCGGGAGGCGACGAAGCGGGGCGTGGAGGGTGGCATTCGGCATGGGGTCGGTTAAAGTGGGTGGCGGGATCGTTGAAATGTTATATTATAACGAAACGGATTCCGACCCCTCCCAGAAGTCACCCATGCCGCCACTCCGCCCCCGCAGCCTGCTCGACCGCCTCGGTGCCTTCGGTTCGTTGCTGTGCGCGGTCCATTGCGCGCTGCTGCCGCTGTTGATCGCGACCCTGCCGTCGCTGGGCGTGGCCGCCTGGCTGGGCTCGGGGCTGGAAGAGGCCTTTGTGTTGTTCGCGACCGGGCTGGGCCTGTTCAGCACGATCTGGGGCTACCGCCGCCATCGCGCCGTGCGCGCGCTGTCGCTGCTGGTGCCGGGGCTGGTCGTGTTGTGGCTGGGCGTGCTGTATCAGCCGCTGCACCACAGCCTGGTGCCGCACGCGATCGCGATGACCTTCGGCGGCACCCTGGTCGGTCTGGCCCATCTGGCCAACCTGCGCCTCAATCACGGCCATACCCACGACGCCAACTGCGTGCATTGATCCCATGCTGCGCATTGGGATCAATCCCAAAACTTGCCGCGCAAGTTTTGGGCCCCGCTATGTGTTTCCGATCCCCGCGGCTTCGCCGCGCCCCCTTACCAAGGGGGCTTTCCACCAGACAGTCCCGGGGGATGGCATCTAGGTTTGGAGCGGCGGATGCGGATCGGATCAATCCCGACAAGCCCGAGTTTTGTTTCACGTAGGAGCGGCTTCAGCCGCGAGTTTTTCGCGTGTCTACGGGGCACCACCCAAAGCTCGCGGCTGAAGCCGCTCCTGCAACGATGTAGGCAGACCCAAGCTGGCGGGCCGCAGGGCAGGCCTGCCCGCGTGCTAGACTTCGCGGTCTCGCGCGCGGCGCGACCGCGTATTCGTACGCAGACCTCGTAAATTCCCGCACACCCGCAGTGCGGACTTTTGACAGCTTTCAGGAGCACGAACATGGGCAAGGGCGACCGCAAGACCGCCAAGGGCAAGCGCTACAACTCCAGCTACGGCAACGCCCGCAAGGCCGTGACCAAGGCTGCCGGCACCGCCGCCGCGCCGGTCGCGAAGAAGGCGACCAAGACCGTGGCCAAGGCCCCGGCCAAGAAGGTCGCGGTCAAGAAGACTGCCGCCAAGGAATAAGCGCCAGGACACCGGCGTGAAAAAAAGCCCCGCTCAAGCGGGGCTTTTTTGTGCCTGCCGGACGCGGGTAACCGCGGAGCCTCAGGTTTGCAGCGTGGATCGCCCCCGAACTGGCTGGAGCCGCAACCCTCAGTGCTGGGCCGCGGCCTCGACCGCGGTCCACACCCGCAGCAGGTTGCCACCGAGGATCTTGCGGATGTCCCCGTCCTTGTGGCCGCGCGCCTGCAGGCCGGCGACCAGGTTGGGGTAGTCCGCGACCGAACGCAGTTCCACCGGCAGGTTGCCGCTGACCCCGTCGAAGTCCGAACCGATGCCGACGTGGTCGACGCCGACCAGCTTCACCGCATGGTCGATCTGGTCGAGCACGGCGTCGATGTGCGTTACCGGCACCGGGTGCGCGGCTTTCCACGCTTTGTCGAATTCGTCCGCGGACCGCACCGGTTTGCCGGCGGCGACGGCGGCAGCGTTGGCGCGCTCGAATTCCGCCTCGGCCTGGAAGTAAGCCTGCAGGTCGGCGGCCGCCTTCGGGTTGACGAAGCCGGTGCCGAACACCAGCTGCACGACACCGCCTTTGGCGGCGATCGCTTTCGCCAGTTCATCGCTCAGGTTGCGCTCGAAGCCCGGGGTGAAATGGCGCATGCCGGAATGGCTGGCGATCACCGGCACGTCGGTGATGCGCAGCACGTCGCGAATCGCGTCGTCGGACAGGTGCGAGACGTCGACCATGATGCCCAGGCGGTTCATCTCGGCCACCACCTTCTCGCCGTACGGGCTCAGCCCGCCCCATTGCTTCTGCAGGGCGTAGGACGAGTCGCTGATGCGGTTGTTGGCGCTGTGGGCCAGGGTGATGTAGCGCACGCCGCGGCCGTGGAACGCCGCCAGCTGCGACAGGTCATCGCCAATCGGCGCGCCGTTTTCCATGCCCAGCGCGAGCAGCACGCGGCCGCCGGCGCGCAGCCGCTCGACATCGGCGGGCGAGCGCAGCAGCGCGAACTTGTCCGGATGGCGTCCGGCCAGGGCCTCGACCGCGTCGATCTGGGTGTGCGCGGTCTGCCTGGCGGTGCCGGTGGTGTCCTGCTCGGGCGAGGTGTAGATCGACATGAACGCCACATCGAGGCCGCCCTGGCGCGCGCGCGGGTAATCGAACTCCTTGCCGGGGGTGGCCAGGCCGAGATCGTCCCAGTGCGACAGCAGTTCGCCGGGCGCATCGATATGGGTATCGACGATGACTGCGTCCTGCGCCAGCCGCTGTGCGGTGGCCGTGTCGGCGGCCACTGACGCGCCCGCGACGATCGACAGCGACAAACCCAATGACAAACCGAACATGGTGGTCACGCGCATGTTTTCTCCCCTTTGGATGCAACAGTTGGACGGCGACCGCGCTCAGTCGAGGCGACGGCCACCGCAATAGACAGCTTGCGCCAGTTGCCCGCCGAGCCAGTAACACAGCTCGGACGGATGACCGATGCGCCACAACGCGAAATCGGCGCGCGCGCCAACGCGCAGCACGCCGCGGTCATCCAGGCCCAGCGCCCGCGCAGCGTGCACGGTAGCGCCGCGCAACGCCTCCTGCGGCGTCAGTCGGAAATGCGTCGATGACAGCTGCATTGCCTGGCGCAGCGACTGCAGCGGCGAGGTGCCGGGGTTGCAGTCGGTGGCGAGCGCCATCGCCACGCCGTGCTCGCGGAACGCGTCCAGCGGCGGCAGCCTGGTCTCGCGCAACACATGGAACGCGCCGGGCAGCAGTACCGCGACCGTGCCGTGCGCGGCCATCGCACGCACGCTGTCGAGCGAGGTGTGCTCGACGTGGTCGGCAGAGAGGCCATCGAAGCTCGCCGCCAGCGCCGCGCCGCCGAGGTCGCTGAGTTGGTCGGCGTGCAGCTTGACCGGCAGGCCGAGTGCGCGCGCGGCCTCGAACACGCGTCGCGTCTGCGCCGGCGAGAAGCCGATGCCCTCGCAGAAGGCATCGACCGCATCAACCAGGCCTTCGCTGTGCAGGCGCGGCAGCCATTCGATCACTTCGGCTATGTACTCGTCGCCACGCCCGGAAAACTCGGGCGGCAGCGCATGCGCGGCCAGGCAGGTGGTGCGCACCGTGACGCCGAGTTGCTCGCCGATGCGACGCGCGACGCGCAGCATCTTGCGCTCGTTGGCATAGTCCAGGCCGTAACCGGATTTGATCTCGAGCGTGGTCGCGCCGTCGGCGAGCAGGGCGCGCGCGCGCGGCAGTGACTGGCGCAGCAGCTCGTCCTCGTCGGCCTCGCGGGTGGCGCGCACGGTCGACAGGATGCCGCCGCCGGCGCGGGCGATCTCCTCGTAGCTCGCGCCCTGCAGGCGCAGCTCGAACTCGCGCGCACGGTCGCCGGCGAACACCAGGTGCGTATGACAATCGACCAGGCCCGGCGTGATCCAGCCTTCGACCTCGATCACGCTGCGTGCCAGGCGCTCTGGCGCACCGGGCAGCGCATTGCGTGGGCCGACGTAGGCGATCACGCCATCGCGCCAACCCAGCGCGCCATCAGTGATTTCGCCGTAGCCCTGTGCCCCGGCCAGGGTCGCCAGCGAGGCGCCGACGATGAGGCCATCGAGGGGCCCGTCGATCAGGCTGTGTGAAGGAGTCGTTGATGTCGTGCTCATCGCGCCATTGTAGGCGCGGCCGCCGGCGTCGCCAGCCGGGCGCCGACAGGCCACAATGGCGCCATGCAGACCATTCCCAACGCAAGGCTGTGGCACCCGCAGGGCTGGCAGGACGGCGTCAAGCTCGACGTTGATGCGCACGGTCGCATCATCCGTGGCACCAACGGCGGGACCACGCCGCAGCGCGTCGTGCCCGGTATCGCCAACCTGCATTCGCACGCGTTCCAGCGCGCGATGGCAGGCATGGCCGAGCGCCAGACGAATCCCGAAGATTCGTTCTGGACCTGGCGCGAGACCATGTACCGCTTCGCCGAGCGCTTCAACCCGGAGATGCTGCATGCGGTCGCCGCGCAGCTGTACACCGAGATGCTCGAAGCCGGCTACACCACGGTCTGCGAATTCCATTACCTGCACCATGCCCCGGACGGCAAGCCTTACGCCGACCCGGCGGCGATGTCGCGCGCGCTGATCGAGGCCGCGTACGACACCGGCATCCGCCTGACCCTGTTGCCGGTGTTGTACATGACCGGCGGCTTCGACGGCCGCGCACTGGGCGAGCGCCAGCGCCGCTTCGGCCACGACATCGACGCCTACCTGCGCCTGCTCGACACGCTGCGCGCGGAAGAACACGCGATGTTGCGCGTCGGCTGCGCCCTGCACAGCCTGCGCGCGGTGCCGCCCGATGCGATGGGCGCTGTGCTGGAGGCGCTGCCCGCCGACAGTCCGGTGCATATCCATATCGCCGAGCAGGTGAGCGAAGTCGAGGACTGCCTGGCAACGCGCAACGCGCGTCCGGTCGAATGGCTGCTGGCCAATGCGCAGGTCGATTCGCGCTGGACCCTGGTCCATGCGACCCATCTCAACGAAGCCGAAGTGCAGGGCATCGCGCGCAGCGGCGCCACCGTTGCGATCTGCCCGACCACCGAGGCCAACCTCGGCGATGGCCTGTTCCCGTTGCGCGACTACCTCGATGCCGGCGGGCGTTGGGGGATCGGCTCGGATTCGCACATCTCGGTGTCGCCGGTCGAGGAACTGCGCTGGCTCGAATACGGCCAGCGCTTGGTCACGCGCCGTCGCAACATCGCGGTGCAGGCCGATTCGCCCAGCGTCGGCGAGACCCTGATGCGCGGTGTCGCGGCCAGCGCGGCCGCGGCGACCGGACATGACATCGGTGGCTTGAACGACAGTGAATTCGCTGACGCGGTCGTGTTCGATATCACCGCGCCGCAGTTCGCCGGCGTGCGCGACGAGGATGCGCTCGACCGCTGGATCTTCAGCGGCAACCGCAACCTGGTGCGCGAGACCTGGGTTGGTGGGCGTTGCGTGGTCGAGCAGGGGCGCCACTTCCACAGCGATGCGATCGCCGATCATTGCCGTGCGGCTATCGAGCGATTGCTTGCCGATTGAGCGGAGCGTTTCCGCAGGTCGTGGGCGAAGGCGTGCCGGTTCTGAGCCACGCACTCATTGACGAGACAGGTCGGCCGTTGTGTTCGCCCGATCTCGCAGGCTCACCGGACGCAATCTCTTCACCGCATCCACTCCGCGCGAAACCGCTGCTCCGGCATGAGGGCCCGGTGCATCGGGCGACCGGCAAAACACTTCACGCCGCGAACAGGTCGTCCTCGTTCGGCAGTGCACCTTCCAGTTGCAGCAGGTAACGCTTGGTCGGCAGGCCGCCGCCAAAGCCGGTGAGGCTGCCGTCACTGCCGATCACGCGGTGGCAGGGCAGCACGATCGGCAGCGGGTTGCGGCCGTTGGCGGCACCGACGGCGCGCGTGGCCGACGGCTTGCCCACGCGTGTGGCCAGTTGCGCGTAGCTGATCGTCTCGCCGTAGGGGATCGTCGCCAACGTGTGCCAGACGCTGCGCTGGAATTCGGTGCCGCGCGGGGCCAGCGGCAGGTCGAAATCGCGGCGATGCCCGGCGAAGTAGTCGTCCAGCTGCGCTTGCGTCGCACGCAGCAGGGCGTGGTCGCCTTCGCGCCAATCCGTGCCACGCGGCATCGGGTGGCGCGGGACGTGGAACTCGATCAGGTGCAGGCCGTCGTCGTTGACGGCCAGCAGCAATGGGCCGACCGGGCTGTCGATGGAGGTGTAGACGATCATGGCGCAGGGCTCGAAGGCGGTTCCGGATGCGAATCCGTGCGCGCCGCGACGGCCGTGCGTTGCTTGGCACGGATGGGTTTGGCGGGTTGGCTTCCCGGTTGCGGCATCGAGTCGCGCCACAGGTGGATCACCGCGTAACCACGCCACGGTCGCCAGGCTTCGGCGCGTGTGTTGAGGGCTTTCGCGCTCAGGCGCGAGCCGTCGCCGGGGACGGCGCGTTGCAGCACCAGATCCTCGGCCGGGAACGCATCGGGATGGCCGAGCGCTCGCAGGGCGATGTACTGCGCGGTCCACGGACCGATGCCGGGCAGCGTAACCCAGCGTGAAGTGAAATCTTCCAGCGTGCGCTCGGCGCGGAAATCGACGCGGCCGTCGAGCAGCGCACGCGCCATCGTCCGCACCGTGTCGGCGCGTGCGCGGGTCAGGCCGATGACGGTGAGGTCGACGTCGGCCAATGCCTCTGGAGTCGGGAACAGGTGCTCCAGTCCCGGTGCAAACGGCTGCGGCAAGGGCTGGCCGTAACGTTGTGCCAGCCGCGCGGCCAAGGTGCGCGCGGCGGCGACGCTGACCTGCTGGCCGATCACCGCGCGCACCGCGATCTCGAAGCCGTCCCAGCCGCTCGGCAGACGCAGCCCGGGACGTTTCGCCAGCAACGGTGCCAGGCACGCATCCATCGACAAGGCTTCCGCGATCACCTGCGGGTCGGCATCGAGATCGAACATGCGACGCAGGCGTTGCACGATCTCCAGCAAGCGCGTCGGCGCCGGTCCGTGCAATTCCAGCTTGAGCGCGTGCTCGCCCTGCGGCCAGGCGCTGATCCGCAACCAGCCGGGTTGTTCAATGGGCCCGATCACGCGCGTGTAGCTGTGCTCATCGACCACTTCCACCCCGGGCAGGGCGCGGCCGCGCAGGAAGGCGAGCATCGCGGCGAAGTCGTACGGCGGCCGGTAGCCCAGGCGCAAGGTCAGCGTTTCGCCAGGGGCACCGGCGGTGTCCAGGCGTTGATGCCGACGCAGATCACGCGGCGCCATGCGGTAGGCCTCGCGGAACACGACATTGAATCGGCGCAGGCTGCCAAAGCCGGCGGCGAGCGCGACCTGCGTGATCGGCAGCGCGGTTTCGGTGAGCAACTGCTTGGCGAACAGCAACCGGCGCGTGCCGTGCACGCCGATCGGAGCCGCGCCGACACGGTCGACGAACAGCCGCCGCAATTGCCGCTCACCGACGCCGACACGTTCGGCCAGCGCCGCCAGCGGCTGCTCGGCCAGCGCGCCCTCGTCGATCAGTTTCAGTGCACGTGCCACCGCCGCATCACCGCGCCGCCAGCTGCCGTCGTCCGGCGACAGCTCGGGGCGGCAACGCAGGCACGGCCGGTAACCGGCGGCTTCGGCCGCGGCGGCGTGACGGAAGTAGACGACCTTCTTCGCCATCGGCGCCGGGCACACCGGTCGGCAATAGATGCGGGTGCTGAGCACGGCGGTGAAGAACAAACCGTCGAAGCGCGGATCGCGGCTCTTGCGGGCCTGCTCGCACACCGGCCAGTCGGGCAGAACCTCGGAATGCGGAAGCGGGGCGGCAGAGATCATGGACGCAGGCTAGCACCGTGCCGGGGCACCGACTCGCCGGATTCGGACATCGACATGGAGCCGGCGGAGCACGGCCTATACTCGCCGCGACCCACCCTGCGAGGACCGCCCATGCGCCATGCCCTGTTGTTCGCTTCCGCCCTGACGGTCCTCGTCACGGGTTGCGCCGCCGGCACCGCACCGGCAGCCTCGACTGAGCGCGAACTCACCGCGGCCGACAGCCGCGTGCCGGTGCAGGTGACGGTCGGTCAGGTCTTTGTCGTGCGGTTGCCGAGCAATGCCAGCACCGGCTACAGCTGGGCCTGGGATCAGGCCGCGGCCGCTGGCGTGATCGTGCAGGACGGCGAGCCGGCCATGGCCGGCGTCAACCCCGATCCGCAGACGGTCGGCAGCGGCGGCACCCAGACCTGGCGCTTCCGTGCCGCGGCCGCAGGCCAGGGCGAGTTGCGCCTGGACTATCGCCGTCCCTGGGAAACGGGCGCCGCGCCGGCACAGACCGTGCGCTGGCAGATCCAGGTGCGTTGAGGCGTGATCAGCGGCGGCCGTCGCGCAACGCCGGCAGCAGTGGGGTGATGTCGCCGTCGTTATCGGCGGGGCGGATGCCGATCAACCGCGCCAGCAGCGGGTAGACGTCGACGTTGTCGAACGCCGGCAATCGCGTACCGGGCCGGAACGCCGGGCCGCGTGCGAGGAACAACGCCCGCATCGACGGCAAGGCCGGATCGAAACCGTGTGAGCCGCTGGCGGTGTTCGGCCGTTTGGCGATGTCATCGCGCGGCCGCGCGTCCCAGCCCTCGTGCATCTGGCACACGATCGGCGGCACGCGCGGGTTGCGGCCGTAATGCCAACGGGCCGGCAGCTCGCCCTTGCGCCAGCAGTCGTACTGCGCATGTGCGCCGAGCAGCTTGCTTTCGACAAACGCCTCGCGTCCCGGCTTCGGCGCAATGCCGACCGACTGGCCGATCGAGACCACCACCGCATCGTCTGGTGCGACCATGTCTTCCACGGCCAGCACCTGCCCGGGCGGCACCGTGGCCATGCCGTGGTCGGACACGACGATCAGGTTGACGCGGTCGAGCAGGTCGCGTGAGGCGAGTGCGGCCAGCAGGCGGCCCATCGCGGCATCGATGACCCGCAGCGCCTCGCGCGCCTGCGGCGAGTCCGGGCCGTACCGGTGGCCGACCGAATCGAGTTTCTCGAAGTACAGCGTCGCCAGGCGCGGGCGCGTGGCTGGCGACTCGGACAGCCAGCCGACGACATCGTCGACGCGCAGGTCCGGCGTCACCGCGTAGTCGAACGGCCGCCAGCGCGTCGGCCGCACGCCCTGGATCTCGGCCTCGCTGCCCGGCCAGAACATGGTCGCGCTGGGCAGGCCGGCGTTCTCGACCCCGACCCAGATCGGTTCGCCGCCCCACCAGCGGGTATTGCCGACCGCCTCGCGATCGGACAGCCGGAACGTGCCGAGGGCGGCGTCGCTCATGCTGTTGTGGACGATGCCGTGGCGGTCCGGACGCAGGCCGGTGACGATGCTGTAGTGGTTCGGGAATGTCAGCGACGGGTAGGAGGGATTCATCCACGCCGCGCGCACGCCTTCGCGCGCGATGCGCGCCAGGTTCGGGGTCAGGCCGAGGTCGAGGTAGTCGGCTCGGAAGCCGTCGATCGAGACCAGCAGCACCGGGTCGGCGGGTGCTGCTGCAACCGGAATGGTCGCCGCCGGGCGCGCGGCCGGGGTGGAGCAGGCGGTCAGGAGGAGGGAAAGCAGGGCGGCTGCAGCCGCGAAGCGGATCGAAGGCATCGGCCAATGATAGCGGGGCAGTATTGCGGCATGACTTTAGTCGCCAGTGCGGCTGCCCGGCTTTGCCGAGAGTAGCCGTGACCTGTCCGGTAGCACGCGTCATGCATCGCCTGGTCATCGTCGTGGTGCCGACGAGTGCGCGGTGTGGCGCGCGAACGGGGCTTCGCGCAGTCGGTGGGCGCCACGACCTGTCCACGAGGCTGACGTGCGCCTAAACACGGCGACAATCGGCACCACCCGTTCAGCCCAACCGGCGTATCGTCGAAATGCGGCAATGCCGCCGTGCAGTTCCCAGGTGACGCCATGAATCGCCAGACCCTAGCCTCCGTGTTGATCGCCGGCCTGTTCGGTGCCAGCGCCTTCGCGGCCTCGGCGCAGAGCGTCGTCGCCGTCCAAGCCGAGGCGCAGGCACCGACCACGGCGACCGCCGATGCGAATGCACCGGCCGACGCCCAGAAGACCAAGCCGGCCTTCGACAACAACTGCCTGCGCTACACCGGCACGCGCATCCAGCAGCGCGACAAGAACGGCAAGCCCGTGTGCAACCCCGGCCCGGGTCGCGCCTACAGCAAGCAGGATCTCGACCGTACCGGCGAGATCGACGTCGCCGATGCGCTGCGCAAGCTTGACCCGGCGGTGTACTGACCGCTTCCGCCCGGCAGCGCCTTCGCGCGCTGCCAGCGGTGCTGGGGCCATTGCCCGGATAAGGCCATCCGCGTGAACGCCATGCGGCTCAACACGAGGTGGGTGCCGTTGTCACTGGCACTGCTGGCGGCGTCGGCGTCCGCCCAGCAACGTCCGCTTCCGGTTCCGACCAACACCGTGCGTCCGGCCGTGGTCACGCCGTTGCCGCAACCGCAACTGGGCAGCCAGCAGAACAATCCCCAACACGACCCGGCGGCGAAGCTCAGCCGCGATATCCAGGCGGCCAGCCGCCGCGTGCAGGCCGACAGCATCGGCAGCGAGATCCAGCGGCGCGATGTGCAGATCGAGAGTGACCGATTGCGCACCGATCGCCTGCGTGCGGCCAGTCGCGATCCGGTCGAATCGCAGCGCCTGCGCAATGACTACGAGCAGCGTCGTGCTGACAATGAGCGCCGCCGTGTGGAGTTGGAGCACCAGCGCCAGCAGGTGGCCCCGCCGCCCGACGGCAATCGCTGAGCACTGCTCCAACTGCTTAGTCCAGGTAGCCCGGGAGCTTCGGCTGTGCCGCGATGTCCGCCGGCTCGTGCTGGATGACCCGTCGCCTGTCCGTGTTCTCCAGCAAGCGGTTGATGCGATGCCTGGCGACCAGATCGAACCGGTCGGTAATCAGGATGCTTTCAGCCCTTGCAGCAGCCGTTGCAGCGATGCATCGTAGAGCTGCCGGAACTGCGTGTCGTCGTAGCTGAAACGTCCTGCCCGATACAGCGCGATCAACCCGTGCGTATGTGCCCACAGCGTCATGGCCACGTCCCAGGCGTCGTCCTGGCGCAATTGACCCGCCTGCATCGCATCGGCCACCGCGTCAGCGGCCACGGTCAACGTCGGCGACAGGCCTGCGTGGAAGTCCTGCGGATAGCGCCGCGCATCCGCCCGCCGCATCGAGAACGCATGGTCGAACAGATGCGGATGGGCCAGCGCGTAGTCCAGATAGATCCGCTGCAGTGCGATCACCCGTGACAGGGCATCCCCTCCCTGATTGCGCGCCAGCCAATGGCGCGAGATCGTGTCGAAGCTGTCGTCGCTGATGCGCTTGAGCAGGGCTTCGCGATTACCGAAATGCCGATAGATCGCCATCGGCGTGATGCCGACGGCATCGGCGACGCGGCGCATGGTCACGGCCTGTACGCCGTCGCGCTCGAACAGGGTGCGGGCGGCGCGCAGGATGCGATCGGCGGTCGGCAGCGGGCTTGGCATGTGTACAGCGTATACAAAACCGCCGCCCACCACGAAATATCGTGGCCGACAGCAACCGCAGGGTGGCTGCGACGACGCCCACGTATCGGCCTGGCGCGATAATTCCCGTCATGTCAGTGGTCCCACCGCCGTGGGCCTGTCCCAGTTCAGCCGGAGTCCCGTCGATGTCCACCCGCAAAGATCCCGCCCGCGTCATCCGTGCCCCGCGCGGTCCCGACAAGACCTGCAAGTCGTGGCTGACCGAGGCTGCCTACCGGATGATCCAGAACAACCTCGACGCCGAAGTAGCAGAGAACCCGACCGAACTGGTGGTCTACGGCGGCATCGGTCGCGCCGCACGCGATTGGGAAAGCTTCGATGCCATCCTCAAGTCGCTGCGCGAGTTGGAGGACGACGAGACCCTACTGATCCAGTCCGGCAAGCCGGTCGGCATCTTCCCCACCCACGCCGACGCGCCGCGCGTGCTGCTCGCCAACTCCAACCTGGTGCCGCACTGGGCGACGTGGGAGCACTTCAACGAGCTCGATAAGAAGGGCCTGATGATGTACGGCCAGATGACGGCCGGCAGCTGGATCTACATCGGCAGCCAGGGCATCGTCCAAGGCACCTACGAGACCTTCGTCGAGATGGGCCGCCAGCACTACGGTGGCGATCTCAAGGGCAAGTGGATCCTGACCGCCGGGCTGGGCGGCATGGGCGGCGCGCAGCCGCTGGCCGCGACGCTGGCCGGCGCGTGCAGCCTCAACATCGAGTGCCAGCAGAAGAGCATCGACATGCGCCTGCGCACCCGTTACGTCGACGAACAGGCCACCGACCTCGACGACGCGCTCGCCCGCATCGACAAGTACACCGAAGCCGGCGAAGCCAAGTCGATCGCGCTGCTCGGTAACGCCGCCGAGATCCTGCCCGAACTCGTGCGCCGCGGCATGCGCCCGGACGCTGTCACCGACCAGACCAGCGCGCACGACCCGGTGCACGGTTACCTGCCGATCGGCTGGACCGTCGAGCAGTGGCTGACCGAGCAGAAACACCACCCCGAAGTCGTGCGCGACGCGGCCAAGAAGTCGATGCGCGTGCACGTCGAGGCGATGCTCGCGTTCGAGGACATGGGCATCCCGGTGTTCGACTACGGCAACAACATCCGCCAGATGGCGTTCGACGAAGGCTGCAAGAACGCATTCGACTTCCCCGGTTTCGTCCCAGCCTACGTGCGCCCGCTGTTCTGCCGCGGCGTCGGCCCGTTCCGCTGGGTCGCGCTGTCGGGTGACCCCGAGGACATCGCCAAGACCGACGCCAAGGTCAAGGAGCTGATTCCCGACGACCAGCACCTGCACCGGTGGCTCGACATGGCGGCCGAACGCATCAGCTTCCAGGGCCTGCCCGCGCGCATCTGCTGGGTCGGCCTGGGGCTGCGCGACAAGCTCGGCCTGGCGTTCAACGAGATGGTGCGCAACGGCGAGTTGAAGGCGCCGGTCGTGATCGGCCGCGACCATCTCGACAGCGGTTCGGTCGCATCACCCAACCGCGAGACCGAGGCGATGAAGGACGGCAGCGATGCCGTGTCCGACTGGCCGCTGCTCAACGCCATGCTCAACGTTGCCGGCGGCGCGACCTGGGTGTCGCTGCACCACGGCGGCGGCGTCGGCATGGGCTACTCGCAGCACAGCGGCGTGGTGATCGTGTGCGATGGTTCGGCCGAGGCCGACAAGCGCATCGCACGCGTGTTGTGGAACGACCCTGCTACCGGCGTCATGCGGCATGCCGATGCCGGTTACGACATTGCCAAACAGTGTGCGAAAGAACAAGGGCTCAAGTTGCCGATGCTCTGATTCCTGCAGAGGTGCGCGTTACGAATGGCCCGGATTTCCGGGCCATTCGTTTATTTGCGCTTACCAGTCGCTTCTGGGTTGCCGGTCAGTGCTTCGACCCGAGTTCGACGATCGGGGAGAAGCCGCCGAAGATCAGGCGCTTTCCGTCGAACGGCATCGGGTTTGCTTCGGGCGTCAGCCGTGGGTCCTTCATGGCTTTCTCCATGCCGACATCGCGTGTCGATTTGTCCGGCCATTCGATCCACGAAAACACCACGGTTTCATCGTCCTTGGCCTGCACGGCGCGACGGAAGTCGGTCTGCTTACCCTCCGGCACATCGTCGCCCCAGCACTCGAGCACACGGGTGGCGCCATACTCCATGAAGACGGAATCGCCCCCCTTGGCGTGGGTAATGAACTTCTGCTTGTTGGTGGTGGGTACCGCCATCACGAAACCATCGACATAGGACATGTCTGTCTCCTTGCAACTGAGGGGGTGGAGATATACACGCTGCGCCAGGCAGGGTTAAACAACGGTGTTCGTCGCGTTTGCAGATGGTGGTCGTCGGTGCAAGCGGCTTGCGCGCGGCCTCGCGCCTGTTCACGTTTGAACTGACTATGCTCGAGTGCGCGTTTGCGATCCATTACGGCAGACCATGACGATGCGTTATCGCTTAATGGGGGCGGTTGGGTGCGCCGTCTACAGGCGCTGGCTTCAGTCGCGTCATGATCCGACACGAAAATGACGCAAAGTTGGCCACTCCAACGTAGACAGGTTGGCGAAGCGCTCCCCGCCACGATCGAGCAGTGACCATGATTGCAAAGATGACCATCGGCCTGTCCTTGGCGCTGTACTCGGCGCCTTTCGCGGTGTTGGCACAGCCGCCCTATGTCGATATCGAGCAACGCCTGAGCGCCGAGCAATTGCGTACCGTCGGCTTGTCGCCCGAGCAACTGCAAATGCTCAATCGCATGTTGCGCGAGGCGGTGGAACAGGACGCGAGTATCCAGCCCCGGCTGGTGGACACCCGACCAGACCCGGAATCGGCACCGCCGCGCGAAGGCGAACGCAGCCCGGCGTCGTACATCGGCCTGGACGATCAGCCGATCAAGAGTCGGCTGAAGATCACGGTGAACGGCTGGGAGCCCGGCACCGTCTTCGCGCTGGATAACGGCCAGCAGTGGAAGGTGCTCAAGGGCCACATGAAACTGCGCAAGCCGCTGGAAGCCCCCGAGATACTGGTTGTCCCGGGCGTGGCCGGGCGCTGGTTCCTGCAGGTCGACGAGGACCTGCCCAAGGCGCGGGTGTACCGGATCGACTGACGGTCGGAGTCCATAGCAAGCACTTTTTTCGCTTTTCGTTGTTTTTCTTGAGCTGTGTGATAGCCAACTCCATTCCAGACCCGGAGGGCGGTGTGCATGGATGCACGCCGTTTCCGACCGAGACAGGATGGCGAGTCGGAAAATACCCTTGACCGCTCCGATCGTGGGGCTGATTTGTCGAGAGAAACCCTTTCTTTGGTTACTTCCTTTGGGCAGCAAAGAAAGTGACCCGGCCGCTTCAGCGGGCGGAGGCTTCCGCTTATGAAGCTCTTTGGCACAGCCTTCACACCCGCAACGCGCAGCACCTGCCAGCCTGCCGCATCGGCCTGCCAATGCACGGCCCAAGCCCATCCATCGAGCGCAGGAGCGGTGCCATGCTGCCCGGACGAATCACGTTGCAGGTGCTGGCAATGGTGATGGTTGCGGCCGTGTTGGCCGCCTGCGGCGGTGGGCGCGGCCGGGTGGCCGTGGTGGTGGCACCGGGCAATCGTCCACCGGCGTTCACGTCGCCTGCGTTCGTGTCGGTGCCGGAGGACACGGCCGGGGCCTTCCACGCGGTCACGGCCAGCGATCCGGACGGCAATGCGCTCACGTTCTCGCTCTCGGGCGGCGTCGACCAGGCGCGGTTCCGCATCACCCCTGCGGGCATGCTGTCGTTCGAGACGCCGCCGGACTTCGAGGCGCCCGCAGATGCCAATCGCGACAACGTCTATCTGGTCGCTATTGCTGTCAGCGACGGTCTCGCCACGGCGACGCAGCAGCTGTCGGTGACGGTCACCGATGTCGCCGGCGCCGGCTTCCGCGTGCGGCGTGTCGTGTCCGGTTTGAACATGCCCGTCTTCCTCGCGCCGGTGCCAGACGGTTCCGGCCGCGCGTTCGTGCTGGAGCTGTCCGGCCGTGTGCTGATCCTGACCCCGTCGAGCGGTGCGGTGGCGACGACGCCGTTCCTGGACCTCACCGGCCAGTTGTCCACCGACGGCGAACGCGGTCTGCTGGGCTTTGCCACCGCGCCGGACTTCAGCGCCAGCGGCACGTTCTATGTGTTCGTGACCGACCCCGTCGGAACCATCGAGGTACGGCGCTACCGCACGCTGGCGAGCGACCGTGACCGTGCCGATCCGGCCAGCGGCGATGCGATCCTGCGCGTGCCGCACCCGCGCAGCAACCACAACGGCGGCTGGATCGGCTTCGGCCCGGACAATCTGCTGTACATCGCGATCGGCGACGGCGGCGGTGCTGGCGATCCCGACAACAACGGCCAGAACCCGAACACGCTGCTCGGCAAGATCCTGCGCATCGATCCGTCGACCGACGCGTTCCCTGCCGACCCGACGCGCGACTACGCCATTCCCACGGGCAACCCCTTCGCGGCCGCCGGTGGCGCGCCGGAAGTGTGGGCCTACGGCCTGCGCAATCCGTTCCGCAACAGCTTCGATCCGGCGACGGGCAACCTGTGGATCGGCGATGTCGGGCAGGGCGATGTCGAGGAGATCGACCTGATGCGTCCCGGCGATGGCGGCGCCAATTTTGGTTGGCCGATCCTGGAAGGCACGGCGCCGTTCCGCGGCGGTTCCACCGCTGGTTTGACGCCACCGGTGGCCGAATACCGGCACGGCACCGGCACCCGCGAAGGCGACTCGGTCACGGGTGGGCATGTGTACCGCGGGCCGGTCGAATCGCTGCGCGGGCTGTACATCTTCGCTGACTTCGTCCGGCCAAACGTCTGGTCGGTGCCGGTGGCGCGACTGGTACCGGGCACGACCCTGCCGAGCACGGAGTTCACCGTGCGCAATGCCGACTTCGCGCCGGACGCCGGTGCCTTCGTCAACCTCGTCAGCTTCGGCGTGGACGCTTCCGGGCATCTCTACCTGCTCGATCTCAACGGTGCGATCTTCGTCATCGAGGCCGCACCCAATGCCACGCCCACAGCGGCCTGGATGAATGGCCCGCAGCGCGTTTCGCGCGGGGCCTCGATGCGCAGCGACGAGGCACCACGGAACGGCGCGCGCTGGACCGGCGTGCGCAGGTACGAGGTGCGCCGTTGACCGTCGGACCGCAATGCATTTCATGGGCCGTGCGCCGGCCCGTCTCACCCTGCGCGACAGCCGCACCGACAATGACGACATGACCTATACCGCCGATCAACTGCAGCAGGAACTCGCCCGCTTCGGCGCCACCCTCGGGCAGGTCGCGCGCCGCGCCGGGCGCGGCCTCGATCACGATTTCGAACGCCGCCTCGACGCCCACCGCCGCACCCTGAGCGACATGCTTGGGCCCGACGGCACGCCGATCGTGATGGACACCATCACCGCGGCCAAGAGCGCACTGACCGCGGCCACGCCGTTCCATGAGCTGCGTGCGATGGAGCGCGCGCAGGACACATTGGGCCGTGTGGTACGGCAGCGTGTCACCCGGCTTGCCGGTTGATGCGGCAACAATGTGCCCATGACGGCTCCGCAGGTCGGCCGTGCGGATGCTGACCACGCTGGCCATCGCCAACTACCGCTTGCTGAGTGACCTGGTCGTGCCGATGGGTTCAATCTGGTGGTCGGCGCCAATGACAGCGGCAAGTCCAACCTGTACCGCGCGTTGCGCCTGCTCGCCGAGACCGTGCAGGGCGGACCTGTGTGGATCGCGCGCTGCACACGCCGCCGCTGTGGAACCACCGCGCGTGCAACGGACCGCTTGGCCGTGCGGCGATTGGGCCGAGGAAGATAACGCGATGCCCCGCAGCGCATCCGATCCGAGCCATGACGGTGTCGGAGGCTGCGCTTGTCTGAATCGGGCCAGCGCGGCGCGCTAGGCCGGGAGTCAGCCGGCGCGGCTTATGCTGCACAGCCCGGTTTTTGATCCGAGCGCGAACCGTCGCATGCCCAAGCCTTCCTGGTGGCTCGTTCTCCTGCTGTCGCTCGTGGCCTGTCAACGACAGGCCCCTGACGACGAGGTGCGGCGTTTCGAGACCGTAGAGGTGGACAGCCCGCAGGACGGTGGCGCCGTCAGCGTCGCGCCGGTCAAGGCGGCGCCGGCGGCGGCGACCAAACCCGCGCCAGCGAAAGCCAAGGCCAAGGACGCGATCGACTGGTCAGCGCAGGCGTTGTCGTCCGGCCAGGCCTCGATCAGCTGCGAGCTGGACTACGTGGCCAAGGGCGATGGCGAGCCGCCGCTGACCGGCCTGGACCGTGACAGCCTCAAACAGGCGCTGGCACCTTGCGCCGAGCGCGGCGTCGCGCGGCTGCGTTACCAGGGCAAGATCGCCGCGGATTTCACCGCACTGATCGAGCGCGTGACCCGACTGGCCGACGAGGCGGGCATCGTCAAGCGCGTGCTCGATGTCGATTCGGCCGGCGGCCAGGTCGAGGATGCGGTCAAGGCCGGTGACTTCATCGGCCAGTCGCGCTGGACGGTCTGGGTGCGCGAAGGGGCGATCTGCCACAGCGCCTGCGTGTTCATCCTCAGTGCCGGCGACAACCGCATGATCGCCGGCCGCGTCGGCATCCACCGCATCATCCGCATGAGTTCCACCGCGACCACGCGCGCCGAGCTCAACGCCGAGCTGCGGGTGGTCTACGAACTGGTCCGCGATTACCTGGAGCGCAACGGCGCCGCGGTCGCCGTGGCGGATCTGATGATGGCGGTGCCCAACCGCAGCCTGCGCCTGCTGACCGACGAGGAGCTCACCCTGTTCGGCCTCGATGGCATCAATCCGGCGCAGGACGATCTCGACCGGCTGCGCCTGATGCGCAAGTGCGGCGAGGACTTCGTGCGCCGCCGCGACTCATTCGCGCGCGCGTTCGACCGCCGCTGCAAGGCCCCGGACATCGGGCTGGACGTGCTCAACACCTGCGGCCTCGACCTGCGCCAGGACTTCGGCTTCCCGGACGCGGATTGTCCGGCGGAAAGCCCGTTGTCCGAATTCGATTCGTTCCTCGGCGCGGCGCTGGTGCCGGTGCGCTCGGCGGCCGCGACAACCAAGGAGCACACCGGCAAGCCTGCCACGGCAGGGGGCGTCACCGTCCCTGCACAAGCGGCGGCGACTGCTGCGGTGCGTTAACCGTGACGGTGCGTCGGCTTGGCGCGTGCTAGCCTCCGGCCGCATCAGCCTTGTGGAGTCACGGACGATGGATGACAGCTATTCGCTGCTGCGTGGTGGGCCGGCCTTCCGTCTCACGCGCGCCGTGGGCCTGCACCGGGAGGGCGTTCCGACGGCGTTGTTGCTTACCTTCGCCCTGCTGCTGATCGTGCTGGTGCCGATGGTGGTGGCTACCGCCGCCAAGGGCACGTTGACCGGCGGCGTGCAGATCCCGTTGTTCTCCGACCCCACCGTGATCGCCCGCTTCCTGATCGCCATGCCGCTGCTGGTGCTGGCCGCGCCGGCCGCGGACGAGCGCATCTGGCACACGGTGCAGCGTCTGCGCAACATGGTGGCACCGGAAGCGCAGGAACGTTTCGACGCGGTACTGCAGCGCCTGCGCGGTTGGCGCGACGCCAACCTGCCGGAAATCGGCCTGTTCGTGTTGGCCGTCGCCGGCTCGTTTCTCGCGCAGCCGCTGGGTCTGCACGATGCGGTCAGCGACTGGCGCACCGAAGGGCAGGGGCTGAGCCTGGCCGGGCAATGGCTGGTGTGGGTGGGCATGCCGGTGTTCCGTTTTCTCAACCTGCTGTGGTTGTGGCGGTTGGGGTTGTGGGTGTTCCTGCTGTGGCAGTACGCCAGGATGGAACTGTCACTGCATGCCGCGCACCCGGACGGCCGTGGCGGCCTGGCCTTCCTCGGCTATGCGCAACGCGCCTTCGCCGTGCTGGCGCTGGTCGGTGGCCTGCTGCTCGCGGGCAGTTGCGTCGAGCAGGTGCTGTACTACGGCGCGACTCTGGGCAGCCTGAAGTTCCTGATGGGCGGTTATGTCGTGCTGGTCATGGTGCTGCTGGTGGCGCCCTTGCTGTTGCTGTCACGCCAACTGCTGATGCTGAAGCAGGCCGGGTTGCTCACCTACGGCGCGCTGGGCACCGACTGCAGCGAGCGTTTCGAGGAAAAGTGGCTGGGTCGTACCCGCGGCGCCGGCGCGCCGATCCTGGAGGCCGGCGATTCGTCCGCGCTCACCGACCTGACCGGCGTCTACGGCACGGTCAACGGCATGAGCGTGGTGCCATTCGATCGCAACCTGTTGATCTCACTCACGGTTGCCGCCGCGTCGCCGCTGCTGGCGGTGGTGTTGGTCAGCACCTCGGTCGACGAGATCATCACCAAACTGCTGTCGATCCTGGTCTGAGGCCTGTCATCGGGAAGGTCTGAACAAGCCCATCGCGGACTTTTCAGACGTCGCAAGTCCGGTACATGCCCGGACTTGCCCACGCGGAACCTGCGAACACCATCGCAGGCCCTAGCGCAAACATCCGTGCTGTCAACGGGTTACGCGAGCGCGCCGGCATTGCCACAATCCGTGTGTCCACCGGCTGCGCCGGTTCATCCGATTGGAAGCAATGCAAGATCCGAACTCGAAGCTCGCCCTCAAGATCGCCCAGACCATCGCCGACGAGATCGGCGCGCAACCGGCCCAGGCCCGCGCCGCCATCGGCCTGCTCGACGAAGGGGCGACCGTCCCGTTCATCGCGCGCTACCGCAAGGAAGTCACCGGTGGTCTGGACGATACCCAGCTGCGCAATCTGGAGGTGCGCCTGACCTACCTGCGCGAGCTCGAGGAGCGTCGTGCCGCGGTGCTGGCCAGCATCAACGAGCAGGGCAAGATGACCGACGCATTGCGCGTCGACATCGAGGCCGCCGACAGCAAGGCGCGCCTGGAAGACCTCTACCTGCCGTACAAGCCCAAGCGCCGCACCAAGGCGCAGATCGCGCGCGAGGCCGGGCTGGAGCCGCTGGCCGACGGCCTGCTCGCCGACCCGATGCACGTGCCGGAAGAATTCGCCGCCGGTTTCATCGACGCCGACAAGGGCATCGCTGACACCAAGGCCGCGCTCGACGGTGCCCGCGCGATCCTGATGGAGCGCTGGGGCGAGGACGCGACTCTGGTTGGCGAGTTGCGCGGCTGGCTGGCGGAAGTCGGCGTGATCCGCGCCCGTGTCGCCGAAGGCAAGGAGGCAGCGGGCGAAAAATTCCGCGACTACTTCGACCACGCCGAGCCGCTGGCGAAGATTCCCTCGCACCGGCTGCTGGCGTTGTTCCGCGGTCGTCGCGAGGAGTTCCTGTTCCTCGACCTCGACCCGGGCAGCGATGCCGAGGCCGGCCACCTGCAGGGCGAAGGCCGAGTTGCCCACCACGCCGGCATCAAGGCGCAGGGCCGCCCCGCCGACAAGTGGCTGCTCGACAGCTGCCGCCTGACCTGGAAGGCCAAGCTGCACCTGCACCTGTTGCTCGACCTGTTCGGCCAGGCGCGCGAAAAGGCCGAGGCCGAGGCGATCGCGGTGTTCGGCGACAACCTCAAGGACCTGCTGCTGGCCGCGCCGGCCGGGCCGAAGGCGGTGCTGGGCCTGGACCCGGGCCTGCGCACCGGCGTCAAGGTGGCTGTCGTCGACCAGACCGGCAAGCTCGTCGCCACCGACACGATCTACCCGCACGTGCCGAAGAACCAGTGGGATCAGTCATTGCACACGCTGCGCGCGCTGTGCCTCAAGCATTCGGTCGACCTGATCGCGATCGGCAACGGCACCGCCTCGCGCGAGACCGACAAGCTTGCAGCCGATCTGATCAAGCTCGCGCCCGAACGCAAGATGCAGAAGATCGTGGTCAGCGAGGCCGGTGCGTCGGTGTACTCGGCCTCCGAGTTCGCCGCCAAGGAGTTCCCCAATCTCGACGTGTCAATCCGTGGCGCGGTATCGATCGCGCGGCGCCTGCAGGATCCGTTGGCTGAGCTGGTCAAGATCGAGCCCAAGGCCATTGGCGTGGGCCAGTACCAGCACGACGTCGACCAGTTCCGCCTGGCCCGCGCCCTCGACGCGCGCGTCGAGGACTGCGTCAACGCGGTTGGTGTCGACGTCAACACCGCCTCGGCGGCGTTGCTGACGCGGGTGTCGGGCCTGTCCTCGACGGTGGCCGAGAACATCGTCGTCTACCGCGATGCCAACGGTGCCTTCAAGAGCCGCAAGGAGCTGCTCAAGGTGCCGCGCCTGGGCGACAAGACTTTCGAGCAGTGCGCCGGCTTCCTGCGCATCGCCGACGGCGAGCAGCCGCTGGACGCGTCGTCGGTGCATCCGGAGGCGTATCCGGTGGTCGAGCGCATCCTCAAGCAGTGCGGCCGCGAAGTGAGCGCGCCCGAAGTGAAGCGGTTGATCGGCGATGCGCCGCTGCTGCGTGGACTCAAGCCGGAGCAGTTCACCGACGACACCTTCGGCGTGCCGACCGTGCGCGACATCCTCAAGGAACTGGAAAAGCCCGGTCGCGACCCGCGCCCGGAGTTCAAGGCCGCGCGCTTCGCCGACGGTGTCGAGGACATCAAGCACCTGCAGGTCGGCATGATCCTGGAAGGCGTGGTCAGCAACGTCGCCGCGTTCGGCGCCTTCGTCGATATCGGCGTGCACCAGGACGGCCTGATCCACATCTCGGCGTTGTCGGACAAGTACGTCAAGGACCCGCGCGAAGTGGTGAAGGCCGGCGACGTGGTCAAGGTGCGCGTGCTCGAGGTGGATGTCCCGCGCAAGCGCATCGCGTTGACGCGGCGCCTGGACGACAGCGTGCCGGCCGTGCGTGAGCCGCGTGGCAGTGGTCGTGGCGATGACCGCGGTGCGCCGGCGCGCGGTGCTCGCGATGTCGCGCGCGGTGGCGGCAAGCCGGCGCTGCCGGCACCACCGGCCAACAACGCATTGGCCGCGGCCTTTGCCCGCGCCAAGGGCAACAGCTAGGGCGGTCCCCAACATCGCCGAGGTCCGTCATGGCACTGAGGGAAATCCCCCGGTCGTCTTGAAGCCCCTCTCCCTCCGGGAGAGGGGTGGGGGTGAGGGTACGGCGAAGTCGCAAAGGCTCAGACCTCTACCGCTTCGCCGTACCCTCATCTCTTCTCCCGGAGGAGAAGGTAGTGCCCATGACGAACAAGGCTCAAGTGGTGATCACCCGGATTTCGACATCGTCCAGCCGCACCACCTGGCCCGCGTGGATCTTGCAGGTCTTGCGTAGCTCGACCGTGCCGTCGACGGTGACCGCACCGCTGGCGACGATGGCCTTGCCGGCGCCTCCGCTGTCGCACAGGCCGACCAGTTTCAGCAGCTGGTTGAGTTCGACGTGATCGCGGTCGAGTTCGAAATCGATCTGCTGCATGGTCTGGGCACGGATGGAATGGCGCACAGGGTCGCAGTGCGACCGGCATTGCGCAATACGACTCACGCGTCGGCGGCGGTGAAGGCCAAGGCGGCGGCGCCGTCAGCGCAAAGCGCGCGCTTGCGCGCCGGCTTAAGGCGCTTGATCGCGTACTCGGCGCGGCTGGCCGTGGCGCGATCCGGGTAAGAAAAACTCGCCAGCAGCCGCAGCGGCGGGTGCGAGCGCGTGTAGCGTGCGCCCTTGCCGGCGGCGTGCTCGGCATAACGCCGTTGCACGTCGGTGGCAATGCCGGTGTAGAGGCTGCCGTCGCGGCATTCGAGCAGGTAGACGTACCAGGCGGGCATCGGTACAGCGTAGCCGACACGCGTTGTCTGAACGAATCGCTGTCATGAATGGCGCTGCGTCGCAGTTCGGGCGTGACCAATGGCCATACGCCTGCGGATGTCATTGCCGCGACTGCGGCGGGCGCGGAGAATGCAGTGTCCAGTCCCGAGATGCCTCCTTGAACGACGCTGCCCCGCACGCCCCCGTCACCAACCTGCGCCAGTTGTGCGCACGTTTCGCCAAACCGCATCTCGGCCGCGCCGTATGGCAACTGATCAACACCCTGGTGCCGTTCGCGGTGCTGTGGACGCTGATGGCCTGGAGCGTGGTCGGGCAGTGGGGCTACGGCTGGACGTTGCTGATCGCCTTGCCAGCCGCCGGCCTGTATGTGCGCACCTTCATCATCCAGCACGACTGCGGCCACGGTTCGTTCTTTGCCAGTTCGCGTGCCAACGACATCGTCGGGCGTTGCCTGGGCCTGGTGACGCTGTTTCCGTACGGCTACTGGAAGAAAACCCACGCCGTGCATCACGGCACCTCGGGCAATCTCGATCGCCGCGAGATGGGCGACATCGACACGCTCACCGTGGCCGAGTACCGCGCCCTGCCGTGGCATCGCCGTTTCGGTTACCGCCTGTACCGCAGCACGCCGGTGCTGCTTGGCGTCGGCCCGCTGTACCAGTTCGTGATCAAGCACCGCTTCCCGTTCGACCTGCCGTTCTCGTGGAAAAAGGAATGGGCGAGCGTGCTGCTCAACAACCTGATGCTGATTGTCGCTTTCGTCGCGCTCGGCTTCGCGATCGGCTGGCACACGGTGCTGCTGGTGCATCTGCCGATCGTTCTGATCGCCGGTGCCGCCGGAGTGTGGCTGTTCTACGTGCAGCACACCTTCGAGGACGCGTACTGGGCACGCAAGGGCGAATGGGATTCGAGCCGTGCCGCGGTCGCCGGCAGTTCGTTCTACGACCTGCCGCGCGTGGTGCACTGGTTCACCGGCAACATCGGTTACCACCACATCCATCACCTCGCCAGTCGCATCCCCAACTACCGCCTGCGCGAGGCTTACGAGTCCAGCCCGCTGTTGCAGGCGGCGCCGCGCCTGACGCTGTGGACCAGCCTCAAGAGCGCGCGGCTCAAGCTGTGGTGCGAGGAAACGCAGCGCATGGTGGGGTTCCCGAAGCGCGTTCGGGCCTGATCATATCGGCCTCATGGAAGGACAAAAAAAGCGGGCTTCGGCCCGCTTTTTTGTTGCCTTGATGCGATCGTCTCCGCCGCTCAGGCGTCCGCGCCGGGCGCGTAGTCGATGGCCATCACCTCGATGTTGAGGTCGCCGGCCGGACGCAGCCAGACCACGGTATCGCCCACGCGGGCACCGCTGAGCGCGCGCGCCAGCGGCGAGACCCAGCTGACCAGCGCATGCTCGGGGTCGGCCTCGTCCTCGCCGACGATGCGGTAGCGGTACGTCTGGCCGTCGTCATCGACCAGTTCGACCGTGGCGCCAAAGCCGACCCGATCCGGGGGCTGGTTTTCGGTAGCGACGGGGATGGCGCCGGCGATGCGCGCCTGCAGCCAGCGCAGTTCGCGGGCCAGGTGGGCGCGCAGCAGCTTGGCGTCGGCGGCATCGTCGGTGATCGCGTCGAAACGTTGCGCGGCATCGCCCAGGCGCGCGCGCAGCTGTGCCAGCCCGCGCGAGGTGACGTAGTTGGAGTGCTCGCTGAGCGGCAGCTCGGGCAGGTCGCCCGCGTCGTCGTCGTGCTCCTTGACGAAGGCGCGGCTCATGGTGGTGCCGGAATGGGTGGTCGGTTCATGCCGGCAGCATAGCCACAGGCGGGGGCAGCGCCTTGTGAGGACGGCCAGGGGTTCGGCGCACCTCGGGAGGCGACGGCATCACGGGTGCGCAGGCTCATGTCATGCCGCCAGTCGACCTTGACTGACCACTGCCGGCGCGTCATTGCACGTAGTCGTACAGCCGGTAGATCCAGGACAGTTCGTACAGCACCGCGACGACGACGAAGCCGCGGTGGAAAGCCTCCGAACGCAGCTTCATGGCGACCAGGCACAGCGCGATCATCGTGATGTTGCGGATCGGGTATTCGATGCCGAAGTGGTGGTAATAGGGCCGGCCCTTGATCAGGGTGTCGACGAAGTCGATCAGGTACGCCACGGCCATGATCCCGAAGAACCAGCCGCGCCGCGACTGGAAATAATCGCGCCAGCCGCTGTAGTCGGCCAGGTCGTCGGGGAACAGCAGGGTGCACAGCAGGAACAGCACCACCACGTAGCCGATCAGGAAGGCGTAGGCGATGAAGCTCCACGGATGCACGTGGATCAGGCTGAACTCCCACCACCAGAAGTGCACCAGCAGCACGAACATCGAGATCGCCCAGCCCAGATGCACCCAGTAGATGCGCTCGCGGCCGGGGTGCTGGACGAAGCGCGCCATGCCCTTGAGCAGGGTGGTCAGGGCCAGGCCCAGCACGATGCCGAGCACGATGCGGATGTGCATGAACTGCGGGTCGGTGGTCATGCCTGTGCGCGTCCTGGCGGGCCGGTCAGCCGATGGCCGCAGGATAGCGAATCGGGCCCGTCGAGCCCGCACTCGGACGATTGCTGCGATCATGGCGCATGACCGAGTTGCTCCCCGATTGCTTTTCGTCCCTCTCGCTGACCCCGGCCTTGCTGCAGGGCGTGCAGGCGTTGGGCTACACACAGATGACGCCGGTGCAGGCGCAGGGCCTGCCGGCGATCCTCGACGGCCGTGACCTGATCGCGCAGGCGCCGACCGGCAGCGGCAAGACCGCCGCGTTCGGCCTTGGCCTGCTGCGCCGGCTCGACCCCGCGCTCAGCAGCACCCAGGCGCTGGTGCTGTGCCCGACCCGCGAGCTGGCCGACCAGGTCGGCAAGCAGCTGCGCAAGCTCGCCTTCGCGATCCCCAACCTGAAGCTGTCGATCCTGTGCGGCGGCATGCCGCTGGGGCCGCAGTTGGCCTCGCTGGAGCACGCGCCGCAGGTCGTGGTCGGCACGCCCGGCCGCATCCAGGAGCTGTTGCGCAAGCGCGCGCTGGATTTCTCGGCGCTGCGCACGCTGGTGTTCGACGAGGCCGACCGCATGCTCGACATGGGCTTCGAGGAGCCGATCCGCGAGATCGTCGGCAAGACGCCGAAGTCGCGGCAGGGCTTGCTGTTCTCGGCGACGTTCCCCGATGCCGTGCGTGCGATCAGCCGCGGCCTGCTGCGTGATCCGGTCGAGGTGACGGTCGCCGGCGGCGAACGCCATGCCGCCATCGACCAGCGTTTCTACGAGGTCGACGTCACGAAGAAGACGCCACTACTGGCCGCGCTGCTGCTGGAGTACCGGCCCGAGTCGTGCGTGGTGTTCTGCAACATGCGCCGCGACGTCGACGAGGTGGCGGGCTCGCTGGCTCATTACGGTTTCACCGCGCTGGCGCTGCACGGCGACATGGAGCAACGCGATCGCGACGAGGTGCTGGTGCGCTTCGCCAACCGCAGCTGCACGGTGCTGGTGGCCAGCGACGTGGCCGCGCGCGGCCTCGACGTCAAGGAACTGGCGATGGTGGTCAACTACGACCTGCCCAGCGATCCCGACAGCTACGTGCACCGCATCGGCCGCACCGGCCGCGCTGGCAGCGAGGGTCTCGCGCTGAGCCTGTGCACGTCCCGCGAGCTCGCGCGCGCCAAGGCCATCGAGGAGCAACAGGGCCAGCCGTTGCGCTGGGAGCGTGCGGCGCCGCTGGCGGGCAAGGCGTCGAACGTACCGCCCGCGGCGATGGTGACGCTGCGCATCGACGCCGGGCGCAGCGACAAGTTGCGGCCCGGCGACGTCCTCGGCGCCTTGACCGGCGACGCCGGGCTCAAGGCCGAGGCGGTCGGCAAGATCGACGTGTTCGCCACGCGCGCTTACGTCGCCGTCGCGCGTGGGCAGGCCACGCAGGCCCTCGCGCGGTTGCGCGAGGGCAAGATCAAGGGACGCAGATTCCGGGTCAGCCGGCTGTAGCCGTCCCTCTCCCCTGGTGGGAGAGGGTGGCCGAAGGCCGGGAGAGGGGCACTCAGCGCTGGTTGAAGGCGTACTTGCCCGGCCCCAGCAGGGCGACCGCGACCGCGGTGGCCAGGAACATCACCTGCAGTTCGATGGCCCAGCCACCGGTCTCGTTGAGGCGGCCGATGTCGCCCTGGTGCACCAGATACAGCGCGAACAGCATGTTGATCGCGATCAGCACGCCGCCGATGCGCGCGAAGAAACCGGTGAGGACCAGCAGCGGCGCCAGCACTTCGCCGATCAGCACGCCGTAGCCGAAGATGCCGGGGAAGCCCTGTGTCTCGACCATCTGGATGATGCCGTCGAGGCCGCCTTCGAGCTTGGTGATGCCGTGCAGGAAGATCAGCGTGCCGAGCGCGATGCGCAGGATCAGCTTGCCGGTGTCTTGCTGGGTGCTGCTGTTCATGGCCGAACCCCTGGGTGGAAGACCCGGAGATAGTCACGCCCGCAGCGGCCTGCGCGCAACTGCGGGCGGGATGGGGGTGCTCAGCGGATCGGCAATGCCACGCGCTGGCCGTGCCAGCTCAGCACCACGCCGTCGCGGGTGATCTCGTCGACGACGGCCTCGCCGACGCGGGCACCCTCGCCGACGCGGGCGCCGTCGATGATGGCGAAGCGCTGTGCCGGTGCCGGGCCCCACATGTGCATGCTGACCTTCAGCGGCGGCAGCTGCTCGCGCTGGCTGGCGGACAGGTCGGCCAGCCGCAGCGGGTCCCCGGCCGTGCGCGGTTCCGGCGCTGCGGGTGACGGCGGTTCGTGCGACGGTGCGGGCAGCGGCTCGGCGGGGGGTGTGCCGGCGGTGGCGGCAGGCGAGCTGTCGATGGCGTCGGCAAGGGCGGGGCGGGGCGGGGCGCGTTCGGCCAGCGGCGCGGGTGCCAGTGTGGGGGGCAGCACCGGTGGCGCGGTCGTTGCGCCAACGACGGCGGTGGCCGGCGGTGGTGCAGCAGGAGCGGGCGTCGCAATCGCCACCGGCGCGGGTGGAGGAGTTTCCGTCGCGATGGCGCGTGGGCTCTGCGGCGCGGTCGCGGCGGCCGTGGCGACGTGCCCAGTCGCCACCCGTGCCGCCGGTGGCGCACTCCAGTGGTCGCGCATCAGCCAGGCGGTCGCCGCCAGCGCGGCGGCCACGCCAAGCAACCACCACAGCCGGCGTGCCGGGGCCGGCGGTGGCGCCGGCACCAGCGGCGGCAGCTCGGCATACAGGCCCGGGGCCTGGCCGCGGCGGCGCTCGGCTTCGGATTTGCGCAGGGCGTCGAGGATCAGCGACATCGGCTCACTCCCGTTCCCGCTGCAAGCGCGGGCCGTCGTCGTTGGCCGCGAGCGCCATCAGGGTTTCGGGGCCGATCACGCCGTCGCTGGCTATGCCGCGCGCGCGCTGGAAACGACGCACGCCCTCGCGCATGCCGGCGTCGAACACGGCCGGGCCGGCCTGCGCCGGCAGGTAGCGCGGCTGCAGTCGCGCCTGCACCCAGTCGACCGCTGCACCGCGGGTATCGGCGCGTGGCGGCTCGGCGAGGAAGGCAGGGGCGCGCCACAGGGCGGCGTACTCGCCGTCCCAATGCCGCTCCAGCGCCAACCGCTCGACGTCAAGGCTGCTGTTGTCCAGCTGCAGGCGCAGATTCACTGCGTCGGCGCCTTCGAGCACGGCCCAGGCGGTGTGCGCGCCCTCGCGCAGGCGCAGCGCGACCGGTCGACCGAGCGCGACCAGCGTGTCCAGGCGGGCGCGGGCACGCAGGCAATAGACGCCCGGCGCCAGCACCGGCGGGCACGCCGAAGCGGCATTGACGTCGCCGCTGGCGGTGGGCAGTTGCCACAGTGACAGCAACCGCTGCCAGGCCGGTTGCAGCGAGGAGGACGCGGTGGCAATGCGTTGGGCAAGGGCCTCGGCGTCGAGGGCGGCCGCCGCCGCGGTTGCGGGTGGCGGCGCTGGCGTCGAGACGGCCGGTTTGACGGCGGAAGCCGCGCTCGCCGCCGGCAGCGTCGCCGTGCGCGGCCACCACCAGGCCACCGCGACAACGAGCGCCAGCGCCGCACCGGCCAGGCCGACGATGCGCAGCGGCGTCAGCCGGCGTGGCCGCTCGGGCAAGGCCTCGCGGGCTGCACGGTCGACCCAGCGCGCATCCAGCATGGACTGGTCGTGGACGTAGCCGGCCAGCAGGGTGCGCTCGGCGATGATGTTGATCAGCCGCGGCACGCCGCCGGCATGGCGGTGGATGCGCGCGACCGCCGCGGCGGTGAACGGGAAGTGCGTGCCGCCGGCGACACGGTGGCGGTGGCGCAGGTACTCGCCGGTCTCGGCGGCGTCGAGCGGGGTCAGGTGGTAGCGTGCGGTGATGCGCTGCGCGAGCTGGCGCATGTCGGCGCGCGCCAGCAGGTCGCGCAACTCCGGCTGGCCCAGCAGCACGATCTGCAGCAGCTTCTGCGTCGGCGTTTCCAGGTTGGTCAGCAGCCGCACCTGCTCCAGCGCTTCCATCGACAGGTTCTGCGCCTCGTCGACGATCAGCACCACGCGCAGCCCTTGCGCGTAGGCGTCGAGCAGATAGGTATTGAGCCGGTCGACCAGGGCCTTGAGGCTGCCGCGTGCGTTCGCCGGATCGAGGTGCAGTTCCTCGCAGAGGGTCTCCAGCAGCTCGGCCGGGGTCAGGCGCGGGTTCAGCACCAGTGCGACGCGGGTGTTCTCCGGCACCTGCTCCAGCAGCAGCCGGCACAGCGTGGTCTTGCCGGTGCCGACCTCGCCGGTAAGCTGGACGAAGCCGCCGCCGCCGCCCTGGCCGATGCCGAACAGCAGGTGCGCGAGTGCATCCCGGTGGCGCTCGCTGAGGAAAACGAAGCGCGGGTCCGGCGTGATCGAGAACGGCGGCTCTTTGATGCCGTAGTGCTCGAGGTACATGCGCGGCCTGGTGGAGGTGAGGGCGCTAGCCTGCCACGAATCGGCACGCCGGCGCGATGCGCGACGCACTGGCGATCATTCGGCAACGCCCTTGGCTTCGGAGGTGCCGAGCACTTCCGGATGCTGCAGCGGCCGCGGCGTGCCCAGCAACGGATGGATGAACACGGCCGCCAGGATGACCACCACACCGACATAGAACAGCGGCGTCAGTTCGCGCTGCTCGCCCAGCAGCAGCGCCGCCAGCACGATCGCATAGACCGGCTCCAGGTTGACCGCCAGTTGCTGCGCGAACGCGCTCATGTGCCGCAGCGCGACCAGCGACAGCGCGAACGGCAGCAACGTGCAGGCCAGGGCCAGCACCAGCAGCAGGACCGCGTCGTGGTCGCTCGGCAGCACCAGCAGCGGGCCGGCGAAGGCAGGGAACAGCAGCGGCATGACCGGCGCTAGCAAGGTCAGGGTGAGGACGCCGGCACCGAGCTCCAGCGCGGTCACGGTGAGCGGGTCGCCGTGCTCGACCAGGCGCTTGTTGAGCGAGCCGAACACCGCCACCAGCAACGCCGACACCGCGCCGACCGCGATGCCGACGCGCATCGACACCGGCACGCCGCCGACCACCATCACCACGCCCGGCAGCACCATCAGCCCCAGCGCCAGCTCGCGCTTGGAAAAGCGCGTGCGTGTCAGCCACGGCTCGATCATCGCCACGAACACCGTGCCCAGCGCGATGCAGGTCGCGCCGACCGACGCATTGGACAGCTTGATCGCGCCGTAGAAGGTCAGCCAGTGCAACGCGACCAGCGCGCCGATGCCGGCGTAGGCCAGCATCAGCCGCGGCGACATCGCGCGCAGCCCGCGCCACACGCGCGGCACCAGCGCCAGCGCAGCGACCACCAGCAGCATGCGCCACCACACCAGCGGCAGCGCCGGCAGGGTGATCAGCTTGCCGAAGATCGCCGTGAAGCCCCACAGCAGCACGCAGAAGTGGATTTGCAGTTGCGCCTTGCGGTTCGGGGTCATTGCGGCCGGGCAGTGATGGGGTACCGCTATTCTCGCCGCAGTCGCCGATGGATGCGCTCCCGTGTGGGCCGTGCCAAGCTCGATCCGTTGCGCACAGGATCCCGGCATGCCCGCCATCCAGTCGACTCCTTCGATCCGCTGGCCCGGCCGTGCCGGTGCCCTGCTGGTGGTCGCAGTGGCCCTGGCCGCCTTGGCGCTGCAGTACCTGCTGCTGATCCGGGCCACCCTCGACACGGTCGGACCGGGCTTCGCGACGGTGCGCTACTTCAGTTTCTTCACCGTACTCAGCAACCTGCTGGTGGTCGCGGCCGCCGGCCGTGCCGCGTTGCGCGGGCACGGCGACGGCCAGCTCAGTCAGCCGCGGGTGCAGGCGGCGGTCGCGTTGTACATCGGCGTGACCGGTCTGGTGTACGTCACGGTGCTGCGCCATCTCTGGCACCCGCAAGGCCTGCAGTGGTGGGCTGACTGCGGGCTGCACTACGCGACACCGCTGCTGTATCTGTCCTGGTGGGCACTGGTGGCGCCGCACGGTCGCCTGGCCTGGCGCGACCTGCCGGCCTGGCTGCTGTTTCCGGCCGGTTACGTGCTGTGGGTGTTCCTGCGCGGGGCCGTCGTCCACGAGTACCCGTACCCCTTCCTCGATGTCGACCAGCACGGCTGGGGCGTGGTGATAGGCAACGCCGTGGTGGTGCTGGGCGTGTTTGTGGCGGTCGGCGCGGTGCTGGTCGGGGTGGATCGAATGCTTGGCCGGGGCAGGGCATAACGCCCCGCCGTCGCGGCGGAGCCAGTCCTCGCAGCATGCGTTTGGTCCGTCGACGGCATGTCGATCTGGCCGGCCCCTGTTCGTCAGGTTCATAAGGGCCGCAATCCGACGTCATCGCCGATTGGCTCCCCGCGTCCACCGCCACCCAGGAACCCGCCATGCCCTTCGCGATCTCCCGCCGCATCGCAACACACTGCGTCCACGCCGCCGCTGACGGCCGTACTCGTGGCCAGTGGCATCGATGCCGGCAAGGACTTCGGCTTCGACATGAACATGACCTTGCGCATTCAGGTCTAGACGACGCAGGCGCAGTGAACGCGGTCGCGCACAACGCGGCCTTGCCGCTGCGCTGACGCCGACTGTTGCAGGATGCGGCGTTGCCACCGCGGCGCAGCCATCCGTTCTACCGGTACGCACTTTTGCAAACCCCAACGCAGGAGAGTCCCATGAGTTACGTCGACGGTTTCGTTCTGGCGGTCCCCAAGAAAAACCTCGCGGCCTACCGCAGCATGGCGCGCAAGGCTGGCAAGGTCTGGCGCGAGCACGGCGCGATCGAATACATCGAGTGCGTCGCCGACGATGTCCAGCCCGGCAAGGTCACTTCGTTTCCGCAGGCGGTGAAGCTCAAGCCCGACGAGGTCGTGGTGTTCTCGTGGATCGTCTACAAGTCGCGCGCGCAACGCGACAAGATCAACGCCAAGGTGATGAGCGATCCGCGCCTGGCCTCGATGATGGATCCCAAGAAGCTGCCGTTCGACGGCAAGCGCATGTTCTGGGGCGGCTTCAAGCCCATCGTCACGCTCTGAACGAGGCTCGAGGTCGGCCCGGTTGCCGGGCCGACCCTTTCCCGACTGTTACGCCGCGCGGCGCGATCGCCTGGAATCAGGCCCAGTCATTGACCGGCTGCCGGATGCTGGCGATCGCGACGCCGTGCCGGCGCTGCGCACTCAGGCCACACCCCACAGCTGCCGCGCTTCTTCGGCAATCACGTCCGGACGCTCTTCCGGCCAGAACAGCTTGCTGCCGTCCAGGCGACGCACGCCGCGCGAATTGCCAAACGCGCGGTCCAGATGCTCGGCATCGGTCGGTGCGAAGATGGTGTCGGCCATGCCCCAGACGATCCGCGTCGGCACCTTGCTGCGCTTCAGCGCCGCTGCAATGCCCACCAGCGGGTTACGCGCCAGCGCGACGGCATAGCCATTGGCCAGTTCCCTGCGCTGCGGTGTGCTGACCAGCGGAGTGAAGTAGGTCGCCACCGCTTCGTCGCTTGGGTTTGCCGGGTCGGCATAGCACATCGCGCCGATGCCCTGCGCCGAACGCGCGAGCGCCGGATCGGCCTGCCAGGGGGCGATCCACTGGTCCACCCACTGGTTCTGCTTGGCCAGCGCGATGACCGGCGCCATCGCCGCGGGCGGGCTGTTGATCTCGGTGTCGCAGTTGCTCAACAGCAGCGTGCGCACCCGCTCGGGATGGCGTGCAACGAAGAGCTGCGCCGCCTGGCCACCGCTGTCGTTGGCGATGAGGTCGACGGTCTTGATCGACAGCCGGTCGAGCAAGGTCACCAGCATCGCAACCTGCGCCTCGGGGGCAAGGCTCTGGCCATGCGCCACCTGCGTGTAGCCCAGGCCCATGAAGTCGGGCGCGATGCAGCGACGGTACGGTGACAGGCGTTCGATGGCGCCGCGCCACTGGAAACTGTTGAGCGGGAATCCGTGCAGGAACAGCACGGCGTCGCCTGCACCGCGGTCGATGTAGGCGATGTTGCCGAAGCGGGTCTTCGCGAAGCGGCGCGCGGCATGGAAGGCCGCGGCATCCAGCGGGCGGCTGGCCGTCGCCAACGACGGGGCGGTGGCACCGGCGATGCGGGACAGGCCGCCGCCGATCGTGCCCACGGCGATGGCACTGGCGGCCATGACGAGAAAATTCCTGCGCTGCATGTGTGTCTCTCCTGGAAAGGGGGGAGCCGTTGTTGGGCAAATGATTGGCGCGCCAGGGCATGCCGGCAATGACCTGGGAGGTCATGGCGTCATGACTTGGCAGGTCATGGTTTTCGCCGAGGCGGAACCTTATGCTCCGGACCATTCTCCCGACCCGGTCGTCGACCATGTCCGCAGCGCACGTAGGCACCCTGCTCCGCGAATGGCGCTCGGCGCGGCGCCTGAGCCAGCTCGATCTCGCGCTCGATGCGGGGCTGTCGTCGCGGCACCTGAGCTGTGTCGAAACCGGAAAATCGCAGCCCAGCCGCGAGCTGCTGACCCGTTTGGCCGATGTGCTGGAGATGCCGCTGCGTGAGCGCAATGCATTGTTCGTCGCGGCGGGCTATGCACCGAAATACCCGGAGACGGCACTGGCCACGCCGGAGCTGGCGCAGATCCGGCGTGCGGTCGAGTTCATCCTCGAGCAGCAGGAGCCGTACCCGGCGTTCGTCCTCAACCGGCGCTGGGACGTGCTGATGGCCAATCGCGCCGCCGCGCGGGTCAACCGCTTCGTGCTGGGCGGTCGCGACAGCCCGCACCAGAACCTGTTGCGCCCTTTCTTCGACCCCGACGACCTGCGCGCAGCGGTGGTGAACTGGGAGGAAGTCGCCGGCGACATCCTTCGCCACCTCCACAGCGCGGTCGCGGCCGCGCCCGACGCGGAATCACGCGCGTTGCTGGACGAAGTGCTCGCCTATCCCGGCGTTCCGGCGCGCTGGCGCACGCGCGAGCTGGGAGCCGCGCCGTTGCCGCTGCTGACGGTGCGGTTCCGTCGCGATGCACAGGAACTGGGTTTCTTCTCCACCTTCACCACCTTCGGCACGTCGCGCGACGTGACCATCGACGAGCTGCACATCGAGTGCTGCTTTCCAGTGGACGAGGCGACAGCGGACCTGTGCAGGCGACTGGCACGCGAGGACGTGGAAGCGCCCATGGCGCCGAGATCAGCCAGCGCAGGACGCGATCACGCCGTGCCGGCCTGAGCCTGCGCGGCGCAGTCGCGCGCACGCTGCTCCAGCAACGTGCGTTCGCGCGCGTTGCGGGCCAGCGCGGCGGCGCGCTCGAACTCTGTCCGCGCCTCGTCGAAGCGACCGAGCTTGCGCAGCAGATCGCCGCGCACGCCCGGCAGCAGGTGGTAGTCCTTCAACGACGGCTCGCCGGTCAAGGCATCGACCAGTCGCAGGCCAGCCTCCGGGCCAAACAGCATCGACAGCGCGACCGCACGGTTGAGTTCGACGACCGGCGAGGGCACCCGCTGGGCGAGGGCGGCATACAGGCCGGCGATGCGCGCCCAGTCGGTGTCCTCGGCGGTAGCGGCGCGGGCATGGCAGGCGGCAATCGCGGCCTGCAGCGTGTACGGGCCGCGCGCGGGGTTGAGACGTTCGGCGCGCTCCAACGCGGCCAGCCCGCGCTGGATCAGCAGGTGGTCCCAGCGTGCGCGGTTCTGTTCGAGCAGCAGGATCGGTTGGCCGGAGGCATCGGTGCGTGCGGCGGCGCGCGAGGCCTGGATTTCCATCAGCGCGACCAGGCCGTGCACTTCCGGCTCGTTGGGCACGAGTCCGGCGAGGATGCGGCCCAGGCGCAGCGCGTCCTCGCACAGCGCCGGCCGCATCCAGTCGTCTCCGGTGGTAGCGGCATAGCCTTCGTTGAAGATCAGGTACACCACCGCCAGCACCGAGGCCAGGCGCGCGGTCAGCTCGTCGCCGCGCGGCACCTCGAACGGAACCTGCTTGTCGGCCAGGGTGCGCTTGGCGCGGACGATGCGCTGGGCAACCGTCGGTTCCGGGACGAGGAAGGCGCGCGCGATTTCATCGGTGCTCAGGCCGCCGAGCAGGCGCAGGGTGAGCGCGACCTGGGCCTCGGTCGACAGCACTGGATGGCAGGCGGTGAACACCAGGCGCAGCAGGTCGTCGCCGATGGGGTCGTCGAGCGCATCGAGCTGGGCATCGCCGGCGTGCGCCTGCTCGGCTTCCAGCTCGCGGGCGATTTCCTCGTGCTTGCGTTGCAGCAGCTTGCTGCGGCGCAGCCGGTCGATGGCGCGGTGCTTGGCCGTCGCCATGAGCCAGGCACCGGGATTGTCCGGCACGCCCGATTCAGGCCAGCGCTCCAGCGCGGTGACCAGCGCGTCCTGCGCGAGTTCTTCGGCCAGGCCGACGTCGCGCACCATGCGCGCGAGGCCGGCAATGAGCCGTGCCGATTCGATGCGCCAGACAGCGTCGATGGTGCGATGGATGTCGGTCGCCGTCATGGCGACCGATCAGACCACCGCTGCTGCATCGGTGCAAGTCCACGGTCGGAATGTGTTCAAGCGTTGTTGTTGCGCGAAAGATGGTAGGCGACCAGGGCATTGGCGTGGCCATGGCCCATCTGATGCTCGGTCTTGAGGCAGGTGACCATTGCCATGTGCCGACGCTCCGCCATCGTCTCCAGCAGGCTCAGCCAGTGCGCAATCGGATGGCCATACTGCTTCTCGATCGACGGAAAGTACGAGGCGGGGCCTTTCACTTTGGCATTCTCGGTCATGCGTGCTCCATGTGGGTTGAACTGCATGCCAGCCACGTGGGCGAGCTCAGAAACGTTGTCGTCATCCCCGCGAAGGCGGCGGTGCTGAGCGCCATCGGGCTATTGAAATCTAAGACACTGGGTTCCCGCCCTCGCGGGAATGACGAGCAGAGTCACTGCTCGGCAATGCGCTTGAGGTTGTTCAGGCCTTCCTCGAAATCGCGGCCGATCATGTGGTCCATGTCGAAGAACAGCCCCATCAGCTTGGCCATGTAGGGCTGCTGGCCGGACATGGCCCAGGTCACCTCGCTGGCATCACCTTTTGGCGCGATGGTGAACTCGGCGACGTTATGGGCCTTGAACGGGCGGGTGAAGTCGAGCTGGATGGTGATCCGCGATGCCGGCTCGGAGCGGGTGATCTCCATGCGTCCCGCGCCGGCCTTGCCTTCGCCCGACCAACCGTAGGTCGCGCCGGTGCCCTGCGCGGCGCCGCCGATGCTGCGCGTCATCGCCGGGTCGAGCTTTTCGTACGGCGACCACGCCTGCCAATGATGGAAATCGTTGATCTGCGCGTGGATCCTTTCCGGTGGCGCCTGGACGAGGACGCTGCGCTGGACGCGGAAGTCGTTCGGACGGGTGGCGGCGAACAGCAGCACCGCGGCGATCAGGACCACGATCGCGATGACAATCAGCTTGAGCATGGGCACTCCGGTCAGTTGGGTTGGGATGCGGTGGCCTGCAGCTGCATGTCCTGCAGGCCGGCAGCGGCTTTTTGCACGTCGGCGGGGAAGTCGCTGAACTCCTGTACCTGACGGACCTCGATCACCTCGTTGTCGGATGCCGGGCAGCGCGAGGCCCAGGCGATCGCCTCTTCCTTCGACTTCACCTGGATCATCCAGTAGCCGCCGAGCACTTCCCTGGCTTCGGCGAAGGGGCCGTCGGTCACCTGCGGCTTGCCGCTGGCGAAAGACACGCGCGCGCCCATCGACGGCGGGTGCAGGCCATCGAGCGCGAGCAGCACGCCGGCCTTCTGCAAGGCCTCGTTGTATTTCATCATCGCCGCGACGGCTTCGGCATCGGGCACGGTGCCAGGCGCCGCGTTCTCGTAGCCTTTGGGGATCATCAGCATCATGAAGCGCATGTCGTGTTTCTCCCGGTGGCGGGTGGTCAGGATTGCGGCATCGCCGACAGGTCCACGTAGGCGAACTCCCACAGATGACCGTCCAGGTCCTCGAAGCCGTGCTGGTACATCCAGCCGTGGTCCTGCGCTGCACTGGGCGTCTTGGCGCCGGCGGCGACAGCTTTGGCGACGATCTCGTCGACCTGGGAACGGCTGTCCTGCGACAGGCACAGGATGGTTTCGGTGGCCCGGGTCGCGTCGCACAAGGCTTTCTTGGTGAAGGTCTGGAAAAACGGTTCGGCCAGCAGCATCACGAAGATGGTGTCGCTGACGATCATGCAGGTGCCGTTCTCGTCGGTGAACTGTGGGTGGAAGCTGTAGCCGAGCTGGGTGAAGAACGCGACCGAACGGTCGAGTTGCTTGACGGGGAGGTTGACGAAGATTTGTGTGCTCATTTGATTGCCTCTGTAATGAGTGGAAAAGCCCTTCTCTTCTCCTGGGTCAGCAAGAGAAAGTGACCCGGCTGCGGTAACGGACGGAAGTTTTCATCTGATTCAGTAAAGCCTCGCTCCGCGACGGGCGGATGGCTGCGGGCAGCTCACTGGCGTGCGGCGATCTGCTCGCGCAGGCGCTCTTCCTGCTCGCGCAGTTCCGGGGTGAACTCGGTGCCGAAGTCCTCGGACTCGAACACCTGGCGGATCTCGATCTCGCTCTCGCCCTCCTCGAACGGGTTGGGGCAGCGCTTGACCCATTCGACCGCTTCCTGCAGCGAGCCGGTCTGGAACAGCCAGTAGCCGGCGATCAGCTCCTTGGTCTCGGCGAACGGCCCGTCGATCACGTCGCGCCGGTTGCCGGAAAAACGCACGCGAGCACCCTTGGCGCTGGGCTGCAGGCCTCCGCCGCCGACCATCACACCGGCCTTGACCAGTTCCTCGTTGTACTGGCCCATTTGGGTCAGCAGCTCTTCGCTCGGCATCACGCCGGCTTCGGAATCCGCGGTGGCGCGGACTATCACCATGAATCGCATCGTCGTCTCCTGGGTCGGTGGCAGGCCCGACTCCGGGCTTGGAGTTGGGCTCTTATCAGGACGACGAGCGGCGGCGGGCGGAATCGACACGCCCGGAGATTATTTTTCGGCTGGGCCACGACGAAGGGCGCAGCCCACCCCCTATTGATCCGACCCTCAAATGAATCGTTGTAGGAGACAGATAGGGCGGGAGGCCCGTGGTCTCAGGCGGTGGCGAGCGCCCGGTGACGGCCGTGGCGGTGACTTGTTGGGTCAGTGGGTGCGTACCCGCAGCGGGCTGCAGGCCATCGCGCAGGATCAATCCTGCGCTGCTGCACGGGACACGTCACGCCGCGTTCGGCTCGCTGTCAAAGTGCAGTCCGCACTCGCGCTTGAGGCCAAAGAAGCGGGTGTCCTCCTCCGTCATGCCGGGCTGCAGTGGCCGTGTGGTGTGCACGTCGCCGATCGAAACGTAGCCTTCGTGCCAGAGCGGGTGGTAGGGCAGGTCGTGCTGCTGCAGGTAACTCCACACGTCGCGATCGCTCCAGTCGGCGAGCGGGTGCAGCTTCCAGCGGCCGTCGCGCAGTTCGAGGAAATCGATGTGGGCCCGGCTGCGCGACTGGCTGCGGCGCAGCCCGGCGATCCAGGTGCGCACGCCCAGATCGTTCAGTGCGCGCTGCATCGGTTCGACCTTGCGCAGGCGGTTGTAGCGCTCGATGCCTTCCAGTCCTCCTTCCCACAACTTGCCCAGCCGGGCCTCCATCCAGGCGATGCCGATCTGCGGGCGATAAACCTGGAGATTGAGGGTGAGCCGGTCGGTGATCGTGTCGATGAAGCGGTAGGTCTCGGGGAACAGGTAGCCGGTGTCGATCAGGATCACCGGGATATCCGCCTGCTGCCGGGTGACCAGGTGCAGCGACACCGCTGCCTGTGCACCGAAACTCGACGACAGCGCGTGGGCGCCGGCGGTGTGCTCCAGCGCCCAGGCGACGCGCTCGGACGCGCTGCGCTGCGCCAGCCACTGGTTGAGTTCGGCCAGCGCGCGCGGCGATTCGGCGGCGGTGACGGGGTCGGGCGGGGCGCTCATGCGGATGCTCTCGGGGCGGATTCGGTATGCAGGGCCAGGGGGATGTGTCTGGGTGGGACGACGACGGCGCTGCGCACGAGGAAATCGCCGAAGCCTTCGTCGGTCCCGCGCTCGTGGGCGTAGCGCGCCAGCAACGGGTCGAGCGCGGCGAGGATTTCCGGCTCGGCGATGTTCTCGCGGTACAGCGTGTTGAGCCGTTGCCCGCGGTGGTCGGCGCCGAGCATCAGGTTGTAGCGCCCGGGCGCCTTGCCGACCAATGCGATCTCGCCGAGGTACGGCCGCGAGCAGCCGTTGGGGCAGCCGCTGATGCGCAGGTGGATCGGCGCATCGGCGATGCCGTGCGCGGCGAGCAGGGTTTCGATCTTGCCGACCAGTGCCGGCAGGTAGCGCTCGGCCTCGGCCATGGCCAGGCCGCAGGTCGGCAGCGCGACGCAGGCCAGGGCATTGCGCTGCAGCGCGGAGGCGCTGCGGTAGCCGTCGAGGTCGTACTGGGTCACCAGCGCGTCGATGGCATCGCGTAAATCCGCCGGTACGCCGGCGATCACCAGGTTCTGGTTTGGCGTCATGCGGAAATGCGCACCGGCATCGCCGTCGTCCGCATCGGCCAGCAGGCGCGCGATGGCGCGCAGGCCGCTCAGGTGGGCGACACCGTTGCCGTTTGCCTCGGTCTTGTCCCAGATGCGTCCGGCCGGGATGCGCAGGGTCAGGTGCGCGCGCCCGTCGCCGCCGCCACGGTCGTCGCCGTGGACCCAGCCAAAGCGGTCACCGTTGTGGACGAAGTCGAACGGCCGCGCCGGGAGGAGAGAGAACCCGGCACGCCGTTCGACTTCGGCCTTGAACCAATCGAGCCCGTGATCGTCGATGGTGTACTTCAGTCGCGCGCGCTTGCGCACGGCGCGGTTGCCGTGGTCGCGCTGCGCGGTGACCACGGCCTCACCGACGGCGATGACCTGGTCGGGGGTGACGAAGCCGATCACGTCGCCCAGGCGCGGGTAGGTGTCCGGGTCGCCGTGGGTCGCGCCCATGCCGCCGCCGATGCTGACGTTGTAGCCGGCGATTCCGCCGTCTTCATCCAGGATGGCGATATAGCCCAGGTCCTGCGCGAACACGTCGACATCGTTGTACGGCGGGATCGCGAAGCCGATCTTGAACTTGCGCGGCAGGTAGGTGGCGCCGTAGATCGGCTCGTCCTCGCTGCCGCTGCCGGCGACGCGCTCCTCGTCCAGCCAGATCTCGTAGTAGGCGCGGGTGTTGGGCAGCAGGTGCTCCGACAGGGCCGCCGCCTGTGCGTACACGGTCGCGTGCGCCTGCGACTGCTGCGGGTTGGCGGCGACGGCGACGTTGCGGTTGACGTCGCCGCAGGCGGCCAGCGTGTCGATCAAGGCCGCGTTGATCGCCTGCATCGTGGCCTTCAACTCGGTCTTGATCACGCCGTGGAACTGGAACGCCTGACGGGTGGTGATGCGCAGGCCACGCTCGGCGTAAGTGGTAGCGATGGCGTCGAGCTTGAGCCATTGCGCCGGCGTCACCACGCCGCCCGGTGTGCGCGTGCGGATCATGAAGCTGTAAGCCGGCTCCAGCTTCTGCAGGCGGCGCTCGTCGCGGATGTCGCGGTCGTCCTGCTGGTAGCTGCCGTGGTACTTGATCAGCGTCTGGTCGTCATCAAAGAAGGCGCCAGTGATCGGATTGGCCAGCGACTCCAACAGCGTGCCGCGCAGGCGCGCGCTGTCATGCTTGATGTCCTCGACGGAGTGGGCGCTCATGCGACGGCCCTCCAGCCCGTTATCTCCACGTAGGCGGTTTGCAGTTCATTTCCTTCGTAAACGAACGTCCATGGGTTCCCGCCTTCGCGGGAACGACGAGCGAGGGCAGGAGAGGGGTGAAGGTTCATCAGTACACATCCCGCGCATATCGGCCCTGCGACTGCAGGGTGTTCAGGTAATCCCCGGCGTCTCCCGCCGACTTGCCGCCGTGCTCGGCGATTACCGCCAGCAGCGCGGCGTGCACGTCCTTGGCCATGCGCGTGGCATCGCCGCAGACATAGAGGTGGGCGCCGCCTTCGAGCCAGTCGAACAGGTCGCGACCGTGCTCGCGCAGCTTGTGCTGGACATAGACCTTGTCGGCCTGGTCGCGCGAGAAGGCGAGGTCGAGGCGGTGCAGCGTGCCGTCCTTCAGGGCCTGCTGCCATTCGACCTGGTAGAGGAAGTCGCTGCGGAAATGCGGGTTGCCGAACAGCAGCCAGTTGCGACCGCGGGTGCCCGTCGTCATTGGGCGTGTCGCCGCGCGTTCCTGGACGAAGCCACGGAACGGCGCGACGCCGGTGCCCGGCCCGATCATGATCACGTCGCGCGACGGCTCGGCAGGCAGGCGGAAGCGCTCGTTGTGCTCGATGAACACCGGCAGCCGCGCGCCTTCCTCGGCCGTGGCGAACTGGTGCGAGGCCGCGCCCCAGCGTGTGTCGCCACCGTGGGTGTACTCGACATGGGCGACAGTGAGGTGCGCCTCCTCGCCGACCAGCTTCTGGCTGGACGCGATCGAATACAGCCGCGGCGTCAGCGGGCGCAAGGCAGCGACCAGTTCCTCCGGTGCCCAGGCGCTGTCGTAACGCTGCAGCAGGTCGATGACCTGATGCTCGGCGAGCAGTCGGGTCAGTTGTGCGGCCTGGTCGGGGGCGAGCAGGCGGTTGAGCTCGTCGCTGCGCGACTGGGCGGCGTGGCTGGCGACAAACGGACGCGACAGCTTGGTCAGTTCGCGCTTCCCGCCCAGCCATTCGCGCAGCGGCAGGCTTTGGCCGGAGTGGGTCACGGCGGCGTCGCCGTCCAGCTCGAGCGTGCGCAGCACCGCCTCGACCAGCGCCGGCGGATTGCGCGGCCACAGACCCAGCGCATCGCCGGGCGCGTAGCTCAGGCCGGAGCCTTCCAGCGACAGTTCGATGTGGCGCACGTCTTTGTCGCCACCACGTCCGGTGATGCGCTGGCTGGCCAGCAGCTCCGCCGCATACGGCGCATCGCGGGTGTAGGCAGGTGCCGCGGGCAGGGGCCGCAGCGGCGTGACCGTGGCCAGCGGGGCGGACGGCTTCAAGGTTTCCTTGGCCTGGGCCAAGGCCTGCTCCAACCAGGGGGCGGCGACGCTGTCGATGTCGAGGTCGGCATCGCCGCGCGGCAGCAGGCGGGTCGCGCCGAGTTCGGCCAGGCGTGCATCGAGCTTCTGCCCGATCGCGCAGAACTGCGGGTAGCTCGAATCACCCAGGCCGAGCACGGCGTAACGCAATTGCTTGAGTGCTGGTGCGCGCTTGCCGGCGATGAATTCGACCAGGCTGCGCGCGTCGTCGGGCGGATCGCCGTCGCCCTGGGTGCTGATCACCAGGTAGAGGTGGCGCTCGTCCTTGAGTTCGCGGGTGGGGTAGGCGTCGGCGCGCAGCAGGCGCACGTGCAGGCCGGCGCTCTCGCCCTGGCGTGCCAATTGTTCGGCGACACGCTTGGCGTTGCCGGTCTGGCTGCCGTAGACGATGGTCAGGCGGGCGCCGGACTGCGCTTCGACCTGGGCCGCCACCGCGAGCGATGGCGTTGCCCCGCGACTGGCCAGGCCGGCCGCATAGCCCGACAGCCACCACAGCCCGTCCACGCCCAGGCCTTCGGTCACACGTGCGAGCGAAACCAGCCGATCCTCGGTGAGGGGCGAAGCGAGGATGGCGGGAGCGGACATCGGCCGGGCCGTGAGATGAGGGCGACGTTCGCAGGCTAGGCCTGTGCGCAGCCGGCATGAAAGGAAAGTCGGTTATGCGTTCATGCCCGGCGCTTATTTCCGGGAGGGCCGGGCCCGGCTCCTACAATGTGCCCAGAGAGCCGCGACCGCCCATGCCCGGACGCCCGGCCAGGACGCAAGCGAACCCGATCCCCGACGATGACCCTGCCAGTCGATCCAAGCCACCTCGACCGCCTCGAAGCCGAGAGCATCCAGATCATCCGGGAGGTCGCGGCCGAGTTCCATAACCCGGTGCTGCTGTATTCGGTCGGCAAGGACAGCTCGGTGCTGCTGCACCTGCTGCTGAAGGCGTTCCATCCGGCGCGGCCGCCGATCCCGTTGCTGCACGTCGACACCGGCTGGAAGTTCCGCGAGATGATCGCCTTCCGCGACCGTCGTGCCGCCGAGACCGGCGTCGACCTGCGCGTGCACGTCAATCCCGACGGCGTCGCGCAGGGCATCGGCCCGATCAGCCACGGCGCCAGCGTGCACACCGACGTGATGAAGACGCAGGCGCTCAAGCAGGCGCTGGACCAGTACGGTTTCGACGCCGCCATCGGCGGTGCCCGCCGCGACGAGGAAAAATCGCGCGCCAAGGAGCGCATCTTCTCGTTCCGCAGCGCGCAGCACCGCTGGGACCCGAAGAGCCAGCGCCCCGAGCTGTGGAGCCTGTACAACACCCGCCTGCACAAGGGCGAATCGGTACGCGCGTTCCCGCTGTCCAACTGGACCGAGCTCGACGTGTGGCTCTACATCTACCGCGAGCGCATCCCGGTGCCGTCGCTGTACCTGGCGACCAGGCGGCCGGTGGTCGAGCGCGACGGTGCCTTGATCCTGGTCGATGACGCACGCCTGCCGCTGCACGAGGGTGAGACGCCGATGCTGAAGCAGGTCCGCTTCCGCACGCTGGGCTGCTACCCCTTGACCGGCGCGATCGAATCGCAGGCCGACACGCTGGAGAAGATCATCGCCGAGATGCTGGTGGCGACCACTTCCGAGCGCCAGGGTCGGGTGATCGACCACGACCCCGCGGCGTCGATGGAAAAGAAGAAGCAGGAGGGCTACTTCTGATGACACTTGCACGCGCCATCGACGTCGATGTATCGACCTACCTGCACCGTCACGAAACCAAGGGCCTGCTGCGCTTCATTACCTGCGGCAGCGTCGACGACGGCAAGAGCACGCTGATCGGCCGTCTGCTGCACGACAGCCGTGCGCTGTTCGCCGACCAGCTGTCCACGCTCGAATCCGACAGCCGCCGCCACGGCACCCAGAACGGCGAGATCGACTATGCGCTGCTGCTCGACGGCCTGTCAGCGGAGCGTGAGCAGGGCATCACCATCGATGTCGCCTACCGCTTCTTCAGCACCGACAAGCGCAAGTTCATCGTCGCCGACTGCCCCGGACACGAGCAGTACACCCGCAACATGGCCACCGGCGCGTCCACCGCCGACGTCGCCGTGGTGCTGGTCGATGCGCGCAAGGGCCTGCTGACCCAGACCCGCCGGCACAGTTACATCGTCTCGCTGCTCGGCATCCGCCACGTGCTGCTGGCGGTGAACAAGATGGATCTGGTCGATTACGACCAGGCCGTTTTCGACGAGATCGCCGACGGCTATCGGGCGCTGGCGGCGCAGCTGGGCATCGAGCACGTGCAAGCGGTGCCGCTGTCGGCACTGAAGGGCGACAACCTGCTGCAGCGCTCGCCCGCAACGCCGTGGTACGACGGGCCGAGCGTGCTCGAGTATCTGGATACCGTCGATGCCGCGCGTCCGCGTGCCGACATTGGCTTTCGCTTGCCGGTGCAGTGGGTCAATCGCCCGGATCGCACCGATAAGAGCCGGGATTTCCGTGGTTTTGCCGGCACCGTCGCGGCGGGCGCGGTGCGGCCCGGTGACGAGGTTGTTGTGCTGCCGTCGGGGCGGCGTTCGACGGTCACGCGCATCGTCACCGCCGACGGCGACCTCGCTGTCGCCAGTGAAGGCCAGGCGATCACGCTGACGTTGGCTGACGAGCTCGACATCAGCCGCGGCGACGTCATCGCCGACGCCAAGCAGCCGCCGCAGGTGGCCGACCAGTTTGCCGCGCACCTGTTGTGGATGGGCGAGCAGGCGTTGCTGCCGGGCCGGCCGTACTGGCTCAAGCTTGGCACGCGCACGGTCGGCGCCAGCGTCACCGAGATCAAGCACAAGACCGACGTCAACACGCAGGAGCCACTGGCGGCCAAGCACCTGGAGCTCAACGAGGTCGGCTACTGCAACCTCTATCTCGACCAGCCGCTGCCGTTCGAGGCCTACGCCGACAACCGCACGCTCGGCGGCTTCATCCTGATCGACCGCCAGACCAACGCCACCGTCGCCGCCGGCACGCTCGACTTCGCCCTGCGCCGTGCCGGCAACATCCACTGGCAGCACGTCGACGTCGACCAGGCCGCGCGTGCGCGCAGCAAGGGCCAGCGGCCACGCTGCGTGTGGTTCACCGGCCTGTCGGGTGCGGGCAAATCGGCGATCGCCAACCTGGTCGACAAGCACCTGCATGCACTGGGCTACCACACCTTCATCCTCGACGGCGACAACGTCCGCCATGGCCTCAACAAGGACCTGGGCTTCACCGACGAGGACCGTGTCGAGAACATCCGCCGCGTCGCCGAGGTCGCCCGGTTGATGACCGAGGCCGGCCTGATCGTGCTGGTCAGTTTCATCTCGCCGTTCCTGGCGGAGCGACGCATGGCGCGCGAGTTGTTCGCCGCGGATGAGTTTGTCGAGGTCCATGTCGACACGCCGCTGGCCGTGGCCGAGCAGCGCGACGTCAAGGGCCTGTACGCCAAGGCGCGTGCCGGCCAGTTGCGCAACTTCACCGGCATCGACTCGCCGTACGAGGTGCCGGAATCGGCGGAGCTGACCCTCGACACGGTCAACGCGTCGGCCGAGGCGCTGGCGCAGCGGGTCATCGACTACTTGCTGGAGTGACACCTACAGCTTGTGTCCGGCATGCTTGGTCAGCCCACAAAAAAACCCCGGCCTGTGCCGGGGTTTTTCGTTACGGCCGCCGCTCAGGCTGTGGGCTTGGCGGTCTTCCTGCGGATCAGGTCGTAGACGAACAGCAACACGACCGCGCAGATGATCGAGATGATGAAACCGATGAAACCACCGCCGGTGTACAGCAGGCTGCCGATGTAGGCGCCGACGATGCCGAGCAGGATGGTGATGATCCAGCCCATCGGGTCGGCACCCGGCTTGAAGAAACGTGCGAGTACACCGATAACCGCGCCGATGATGATCGTGTAGACGATGCTGCCCATAGCGTCCCCTCCTCAGGGTGGTTGGTGACACGCCGGCATCCTAGCAGTCCCCTCTCCCGACGCGCTGTGCGCGTCGACCCTTCGACAGGCCCAGGGCAGGCTCTCTCCCGCCAGGGGAGAGGTGATCTCCACGCTGACTTCTCCCTCTCCCCATCGTGGGAGAGGGACAGGCCGCCAATGGCGGCCTGGGAGAGGGCCGGCTCAGCAGCAGCCGTGGCCGCCGTGGCGGTCGCCGCTGTCCGGCGCCACCGCCGCGCCGGTGGTCTCGCCGCGCTGGCTGGCGGCGTGGTGCTCGGCGATCACCCGTGACACGCAGGCGGTGACGCGCTTGCCCATCGGGATGTGCAGGAACTCGTTGGGGCCGTGCGCGTTGGAGTGCGGGCCGAGCACGCCGGTGATCATGAACTGCGCGCCCGGGAACTTCTCGCCGAGCATGCCCATGAACGGGATCGAGCCGCCTTCGCCCATGTACATCGCCGGCTGTCCGTAGAATTCGCGGCTGGCCGCGTCTATGGCGCGGGTCAGCCACGGCGACTGCGCCGGGGCGTTCCAGCCGCTGGAGGACTTTTCCAGTTCCAGCGTGACCTGGGCGCCGTTGGGCGGGTTGCTCAGCAGCACCTCCTTGAGCAGCTCGCCGGCGCGCTTGCCGTCCAGGGTCGGCGGCAGGCGCAGCGACAGCTTCACCGAGGTGTAGGGACGCAGCACGTTGCCGGCCGAGGCCAGCGCCGGCATGCCGTCGACGCCGGTCACCGACAGCGCCGGGCGCCAGGTGCGGTTGAGCACCAGTTCGGTCAGGTCATTGGCCATCGGCGTCATCCCCGGCAGCAGCGGGAACTTGTCGAAGATGGCGGTATCGAGCACCTGCGCGGCCTTGCGCGCCTGCTCCAGGCGCTCGGCCGGCACGTCGACGTACAGGCCTTCGATCAGGATCTTGCCGCTGGTCTCGTCCTCCAACCGCGACAACAGCTGGCGCAGCAGGCGGAAGCTCGACGGCACGATGCCCGAGGCGTCGCCCGAGTGCACGCCTTCGCTGAGCACCTTGACGGTGAAATTGCCGCCGGCCAGGCCGCGCAGCGAGGTCGTGCACCACAGCTGGTCGTAGTTGCCGCAGCCCGAGTCCAGGCACACCACCAGCGACGGCTTGCCGATGCGGTCGGCGAGGTGATCGACGTAGGCGGGCAGGTCGTAGCTGCCGGACTCCTCGCAGGCCTCGATCAGGATCACGCAGCGCGCGTGCGGCAGCTGCTGCTCCTGCAGCGCCATGACCGCGGCCAGCGAGCCGAAGATCGCGTAGCCGTCGTCGGCGCCGCCGCGGCCGTAGAGCTTGTCGCCCTTGATGACCGGCTTCCACGGGCCGAGGTCGGCGTCCCAGCCGGTCATCTCCGGCTGCTTGTCGAGGTGGCCGTACAGCAGCACGCAGTCGGCGTCGCTGCCACCGTTGGCGGCGGGGATGTCGATGAAGATCAGCGGCGTGCGGCCGTCCAGGCGCACCACCTCGACCTGCATGCCCGGGATCGACTGCGCGCGGGCCCAGGTCTCCATCAGCTTGACGGCGTCGTCCATGTAGCCGTGCTTGACCCAATCGGCGTCGAACATCGGCGACTTGTTGGGAATACGGATGTATTCGACAAGCTGCGGGACGATTTCGTCGTCCCATTTCTCGCCGACGTAGCGATCGACCTTGCTGGTGTCCATGGACAGGAGCCTCGAGCGGGGGAAAGCGCAAGTTTACGCCTCTGCACCGGATAGGACTTTTCCTACCGTGTGCCGCGGTGTCCGCCGGCTTCGCCGCGGCGGTTCCGGCGATACGCTGGGGCCCTGCAGGTGAGGAGACTGTTTCCACCGGCAAACGCGGATGTACCGCAGCCTGCCGGCCGGAACGGAATCCACTCATCTCACGGAGTCATGCCATGAAGTCGTTCGCCCTCATTGCCCAGTCCCTGCTGTTGTCGCTGTTGCTGGCCGGCACGGCCTTCGCCGCCGACAAGGTCAATATCAACACCGCCGATGCCGCCACCATCGACCGGGTGCTGCTCAACGTCGGCCCGGCCAAGGCCGATGCCATCGTCGCCTACCGCAAGGCCAACGGCGCCTTCCGCAGCGCCGAGCAACTGGCCCTGGTCAAGGGCATCGGCCTGAAGACGGTCGAGAAGAACCGCGACCGCATCGTGGTCGGTGGCGCCGCGCCGGTGGCGAAAAAGACGGCCGTGGCCGCTGCACCGCGCCCCGTCACCCGGCGCTGAATGTCCCGGCCGGGCCGCACGGAAGCGGCGCCGGCCGTCGACCGGGCAAGGATGCCCTTCAAGGATTCAGGGGGAGAGCCCTGGACATGGACGTACGACCGCCCGGCCCGTAGATGGATCTGCGGGTCGGGCGGTGCTTTTTTGTGGCTTCGCTCGACGGTGTGCTGTGTGAGCGTGGACCGGATCACCGATCCGAACGCTCGCTAGACTGTTTCCAGGACAGTCAGGGTGGAATCGATGGCAATCGCAGACAGCGGCCGTTCGTGGGTGATCCCGGCCAATGAATACCGGCGCGAACGCTGGCGCAATCAACTGGGCTGGACGCGCGAGATCCTCGCCGGCGCCGTGACGGCGCCGATCGACGCGACGGCGCTCGCCGCAAACGACGCCCGGCCCTGGGACTGGCGCCTGTCGATCGCCGAGATCGAACGCGATGCCGCGTTCTCGGTCTTTCCCGGCGTCGATCGCGAACTGGTGCTGCTGTCCGGCAACGGCCTGCGCCTGCGCTTCGACGACGGCGAGGTGCAGGAGCTGCATCCGCCGCACGACCGGCTGCGCTTCGCCGGCGAGCGTGGGGTGGTCGGTGAGCTGCTCGACGGCCCGACCCACGACTTCAACCTGATGTGGCGGCGCGAACGCGTCCACGCCGATCTCTGGCACCGGCCGCTGGTGGGGCCGATGGTGATCTTCGTCGAGCCGCACACGACCTGGGCGGTGCATCTGATCGCCGGTCAGGCGCAATTCGCTGACGCCTCGGGACTGCCGCCGTTGTCCGCCGGCGACAGCGCGATCTTTGCTGCCGGTGGCGAGCGCCTGCGGCACGTGCTCGACGGCGGCGGCGAGGCGCTGTTGATCCGGGTCGAGTCGCGCCCGCCGGCTTAGTCGGTCTCCAGTGGCGGCATCGCGTGCTTGGCACGCGCCGCCATCGCCGCTCAGTAGACGTCGCGGCGGTAGCGGCCGTCGGTGGCCATGGCTTCCAGCGTATCCAGGCCGACCGCCTCGCGCAGCACCGCGTCGACACCCGGCGCCATGCCTTCCAGGCTGCCGCAGACGTAGACAGCAGCGCCGTCGGCGAGCCAGTCGCGCAACCGGTCGAGCTGTCCGCGCAACCGGTCCTGCACATAGGTTTTCGGTTGGACGTGATTCCCGGGGCCGCAATCCTGATCGCGCGAGAACGCCAGGTCGAGCCGCTGCAAACGGCCGTCGTGCAGCCAGGCCTCGATCTCGTCGTGGTAGTGGAAATCGTGGGCGGCATTGCGCTCGCCGAACAGCAGCCAGTTGCGGTAATGGCCCGCACCGATGCGCGCCTTGAGCAGGGCGCGCAGACCGGCCAGGCCGGTGCCGTTGCCGATCAGGATCAACGGGCGGTCGTCGCTGGGCGGGTGGAACGAAGGATTGCGGCGGATGCGCAGGTCGATTCGTTCGCCCGGCGCCGCGTGCGCGGTCAGCCAGCCGCTGCCGCTGCCGAGGCGGCCGTCGGGATGACGCATCTGCCGCACCAGCAGCTGCAACGAGCCGTCGGCTGGCAACGAGGCGATCGAGTACTCGCGGTGCGGCAGTGCCTGCAGACTGTCGGCGACGGCCTGCGGCGTGCGTGCGTGCACTGCGGCAGGGTCCGGCAGGCGCGAGCGGGCGAGCAGGGCCGCCAGACTCAAGCGCTCGTCGGCAACGATCACTTCGGTGGTGCCGTCCAGTCCGCTCTGCCCGAGCCAGTGGACGATGTCGGTCTGGGCGTGCCGCGGCCCGATCTCGACGAGGTCGCCGGCCTGCCAATCCAGGTCGGCCGCTTCATCGGGCGTCAATGCCAGGTGGTAGGCGGGGCCGCCGGCGCTGCCCGGGTTGAGCCATTGCCGTGCCTGCAACCGCCACGGCCGGTACGCGGGGACGCTCCAGTCCGGCAGGTCGAGGTGGCCGGCGAGCTGGCCGAGGTGATGCTGCCAATGCCGCAGCGCGCCGGCGTCGCCGGCGTCGACTTCGATGCGGTCGAACAACGGTTGCGCGCCGTGGTGGTGCAGCCATTGGTCGAGGCGACGACCGAACGCACAGAAGCGGTCGTAGCTGCGATCACCGAGCGCCAGCACCGCATAGCGCAGGCCATCCAACGACGCCGCCTGGCCGAGTACACCGCGGGTGAAGCCGAGGACATGGTCGGGCGGGTCGCCTTCGCCGGTGGTGCTGACGATGAACAAGACCCGGTGCCGCTCGCGCAGCATCGCCACCGTCACCTGATCCAGCGGCAGCACCTGGACCGGCGTGCCGGCGTCGCGCAGGGACTGCGCCGTGTGCTCGGCCAGCTGCTGGGCAAAACCGGTCTGGCTGGCCCAGGCCAGCACGACGGCATCGGCGTCTGAGGGGGAGGCGGCGGATACCTGTGCTTGCCGTCGCGCCCGTGCCAGCAGCCAACCGCAGAACCCGGCATAGGCCAGCACCACCGCGCCCGCCGCGATCCAGCGCCCGTCGCGCGGCGCCGCGACCCACCAGGCGTCCGCCTGCCAGCGGCCGAACGCGATCGCAACCGCCAGCAAGGCCAGCAGCGCCAGCGCATTGCCGAGCCAGGCCCATGCCGGCGCGGCCGGAGACAGCGTGCGGCTCATGGGGCGAGCAGGGCGATGAAGGCCGGTGTCATGCGTTCGCCACGGCCGTCACCACGCGTGTCGACGAAGCGCGCGGCCAGTCCCCGCGCGCAGGCGAAGTCGTAGCCGGCGTCGCTGCCGAGCACGGTCAAGGCGGTGGCCCAGCCGTCGGCGTGCATGGCGTCGCGGGCGATGACAGTGACCGCCGCCGGCGCATCGCGCACCGGCGTGCCCGTGCGCGGGTCGAGGGTATGGCTGTACTGCCGGCCGTCGTGCTCGTAGCGATGCCAGCGGTCGCCGGACGTCGCCACGGCGTGGCCATCCAGCGCCAGCACGCGCGGCTCGCTGTCGTCGTATTCGTCGCCGGACCAGGCTTCGACGATCACGCGCCACGGCGTGCCATCGGGCTTGCGGCCGTAGCCGTACAGCTCGCCGCCGACTTCGACCAGCGCGGCGGCGACGCCGCGTGATTTCAGATGCGAGGCCACGGCATCCACCGCATGGCCCTTGGCGATCGCGCACAGGTCGAGGTGCGTGCCGCCGGGTTGCAGCACCCGGCGTGATGCGGTGTCGAGTTCGATGCGACGCCAGCCGACGCATTCACGCGCGGCCGCGATGGCGTCGGCCTGGGGCGGCGTGCCGCGCCCGGACGGACCAAAGCCCCAGGCGTCGACCAGTGGGCCGACGGTGGGGTCGTAGGCGCCGTCGCTGTCGCGCGCGATGTCAAGCGCGCAACACAGTACCGTCCAGAAACCGCCCGGCAGCACCTGCCAGCTGCCGGCGGACGCGGTGTTGTAACGGCTCAGGTCCGAGTCCGCCTCCCAGTTGCTCATCTGCGCCACCACGGCGCCGAGCTGCGCCTGCACCTCGGCGTGCAGCGCGTGCAGGTCGGTGGAGCGCGGCACGGCCAGCTTCACCGACCAGGTCGTGCCCATGGTCTGCCCGCCGATCGTGTCGATGGCGGCGGGCAATGCGATGGAGGCAGGAGCGGACAACGCGGCGACCGGATTACTGCGGCAACACTTCCAGCGTGGCGACGTAGCCCAGGCGGCGCTGCTTGGCCTGTTTCACCGTGGTCTTGTGGTCCTCGGTGTTGGCTTCCAGCCAGTACATGCCGGCTTCCGGCCAGGTCACGCTGAACTCGCCGCTGGCATTCGTCTTCACCTTTATCTCGTCCTGCGCGTTGCGGTAGCGCGTACCGCCGCGGACGATCTCGATGTCCAGGTTCGCCGCCGGCTTGCCGTCGATCTGGAAGCGGAACTTCGCTTCCTCACCGGCGAACAGGTCGTTGGGATGCGTCACCGGCACCAGCTCCAGGCCCACGCCGCTGGACTTGAGCGCGGCCTCGCTGGGCGAGCCGTTGGTGACATAGGTCTCCACGCGGCTCACCGACTGGGCCACTTGCAGGTTCTTGGCGTTCTTCGGCACCTCCGTGGCGAAGGTTGCCTCGGTGCCGCGCCAGCGCTTGGGCTGGCCGTTCTCTTCCCAGCTGCCGGTGACGTAGTTGTTGACCACGCCAATCTTGTAGGTGCCGGTCTGCTTGAGCTCGACGTCAAACACCGTGCGGTACTTGCCGGTGGCGCTGTTCTGGGGAGTGACCGCACTGCCGTCGGGCGCGGTGATGCGCAGGTTGTCGGTCTTCAGCGGCACGTGGTTGAAGTAGAACAGGTCATTGGACACCGCCGCATCGACGGTCACCCACGGGTTGTTGCCGGCCAGCACGGTCTGTGACGGCTGCAGCCAGGCCTTGTGGGCCTGGGCGGCGAACGGCAGGGACAGCGCCAGGGTCAGCGCGGCGAGCTTGAGGGAAGGTTTCATGGTGGAGCTCCGATGAGGGGGGCGTTAGGTAAGAGAGGGGTCAGGGCTTGCTGGCCAGCGTGACCAGGCCGAGTTCACTGGTGCCCTGGGCACGTCCGCTGCCGGCGCCGCCCCACTTGAGCGGGATCTTCAGCAGTTCGCGGCCGCCGACTTCGCGCGCGGCTTCCACGACCAGGGTGTAGTCACCGGCCGGCAGCTTGGCCAGTTCCGGATGCCGGTCGGTGAACTTCAGCGCGTGCTGGCCAACCGGACGGGTCGGGCCGGTGACGCCGTCGACCGGCACCTTCAGCGTGCGGCCGCTGCGGCGCCACCACTGGCGCAGGTCGGGCAGCCACTTGGTGCCGTGGCCTTCGGCTGTCGACTTCTGCTGGTACCACACGGCCAGGTTGGCCAGCGCCTTCTGATCGGCACCCTCGACCCAGATCGCCACGTACGGGCGGTGGTACTCGGCGACGTTGAGCTGCGGGATCTGCAGGTTGAGGTTGATCTCGGCCGAATAGGCCGGCAGGGCCAGCAGGCCGCTCAGGGCGATGGTCAGTTGCACACGCATGGGGGTCTCCGGAGCGTCGTTTCGATGGGAGTCAATGAATGAAGATCAGTACCAGCAGCACCGGCAGCACCAGGCCCAGGCCAACGTAGGGCCAGGTCATGCGCCGCTGGCGCGCGTGCATCTGCAGCAGGAACAGCCCGGTGATGCAGAACACCAGGCAGGCCACGGCGAACACGTCGATGAACCAGCGCCAGGCGGCGCCGGCGTTGCGGCCCTTGTGCAGGTCGTTGAGGTAGGCGATGGCGCCGCGCGAAGTGCTTTCGTATTCGACCGCGCCGCTGGAGCGGTCGATGCTGAGCCAGGCGTCGCCGCCCGGACGCGGCAGCGACAGATAAATCTCGTCGGCCGACCATTCCGCTGCCTGCGAACCGATCGACACCGCGAGCTCGTCGTTGAGCCACGCGCTGACCGTGCCGGGCAGCGGTGCGTTGCCTTCCTCGCGCTTGCCGAGCGCGCGCAGCACGGACGCGGGCACTTGCGCGGTTTCGTTGATCACCACCGGCTTGGCCTCGATCGCCGCCGAATGGTTGAGCGTGATGCCGGTGGCGGCGAACACCAGCATGCCGACCAGGCAGATCGCCGAGCTGATCCAGTGCCAGTGGTGTAGTGTGCGCAGCCAGAAACCGCGGCGTTGCTGGCGGCTGGCGATATCGGTGGAGGAAGAGGCGGGGGCCATGCGATGCGGTCCGATCAGGTCTCGGCCCAGCGCCGCAGCAGGTTGTGGTACACCTCGCGCAGCAGACTCTGGATCCAGAAGAACGACGCGACGCGCTCGCCGCGCGTGACCGGCGTGACCTTGTGCAGGCTGGTGCCGGGGTAGAGGAGCAGGTCGCCGGCGGCCAGCTTGACCCGTTGCGCGCCGTAGGTGTCCTCGATGATCAGCTCGCCACCGTCGTAGTCTTCCGGCGCACTCAGGAACAAGGTCGCCGAAAGGTCGGTGCGGATCGCCTCGGCGCCGCCGCGGCTGCGGTCGTAGCGCACCGCGTTGTCGACGTGGAAGCCGAACGACTGGCCGCCGCCGTAGCGGTTGAACAACGGCGGGTAGATGCGTTGCGGCAGCGCTGCCGAGAAGAACGTGGTGTTGCGCGCCAACGCATCGAGGATCAGCGCACCCAGCTCGCGCGCGACCGGGTCGTTTTCCGGCAACTGCGCGTTGTCCTTGGCCAGGGCCGACTGGTGGCCGGCGGTGATCCGGCCATCGGTCCAGGCGGCCTGCGCCAGCCGCTCGCGGCAATGCGCGACCTGGTCGGCGGTGAGGACTTGCGGTACCTGCAGCAGCATCGTCTTCTCTCGGTGCGCCGCCCGGCGGAGCGGGCGGCGCGTGGACGGCGGAGTCCGGATTAGAACCTGTAGGCGGCGCTCAGCACCACCGAGCGGGCATCGCCCGGTGTCGCCCAGCCGTTGTTGCGCACGCGGATGTAGTACTCCTTGTCGAACAGGTTGTTGGCGTTGAGCTGCAGGCTGAGGCGATCGCTGATCTCGTAGCCGACCATCGCGCGGTGGCTGGTGTAGCCCTTGATGTCGCCGGCATTGGAGCCGGTGCCGGTGTAGTACGCGTAGCCGCTCTGATAGGTGATGCCGTAGCCGAAGCTCCAACGGTTCCAGTCGTAGGTGGTCCACAGGCTGCCCGCGCGTTCCGGCGTGCCGCTGATCGGCCGGCCCTCGAGCGGGTCCGGGTTGGCCGGCGTGTTGCCGCAGGCGGCGCTCGGATTGGCCAGGCAGTTATCGGACACGCCCTGCAGGACCTTGCTGTCGAGGTAGGTCACGTTGGCAAAGACCGACCAGGCGTGGGTGATGTGGCCGGCCACGCCCAGCGACACGCCATCCACGCGCGCCTCGCCGTCGAGCTGCTGCTCGCCGGACGGGTTGGCCGGATTGCCCGGGTCGGACACCTTGTAGTTCTCGCGGTCGTTGCGGAACACCGCGGCGGTCACGGCCAGGTTGTCCAGCACGTCCCACTTGGTGCCCAGCTCGATGTTGACCGCCGATTCCGGGTCGGCGCTGCAGTTGGCGGTGCCGGTGGTGCTGGTGAGCGTGCACGAACCGTTGACCGAGGCCTTCGACGGCGTCTTGCTGTTGGCGTACGACAGGTAGATCGAGCCGTTCTCGGCCGGCTTGAACACCAGGCCGGCGCGGTAGGAGAACAGGTCGTCCTCGTTGGTGGCCACGGGCGCGCGGCCGAGGACCGTGCCGATGTTGCTGTTATCGGCTCCCGGCGCGGCGCTGAAGGTCTTGACGTTCCAACTGACGCTGTCGCCCTCGTTGTGCTCGTAGCGCGCACCGAGGTTGAGCATCCACTGCTCGTTGAACTTGAGCGTGTCGAAGACGTAGACCGCCTGGTTGTCCAGGGTGCCTTCGCTGCGACCGGTCAGGAAGAAATTGCGCGGGCCGGTGTAGAACGAGTCCGGGTCGGCGATGCTGACTGGCGGCAATATCGCCGGCGTTCCATTGGCGGTGCGCAGGACGGCGCCGCTGTCGAGGTTGAAGGTTTCGTGCGAGAACGACACGCCGGCGACCAGCGCATGCTCGACCGTGCCGGTATTGAAGCGCGTGGTCAGGTCGGTCTGGCTGATCGCGATGGCGTTGCGGGTATCGCGGGAATGGCCATGTGGACCGGTCGCCGTGATCAGGCCGGTGCCCGGCACGGCGCCGCGCGCGCACGGCGCGCCGGTAGCCGGGTTGATGCCGCTGTCCAGGCACCAGGTACCCTGCGGGGCGTCGACGATGCTGAGCTGGTCGACCTGCTGGAAGCGCGCCAGGCTGCGCAGCGTCGTGCGGTCGCTGAAGTCGTGCTCGAACACGCCGGTCAGCATGTCGACATCGATCTCCTGCTGGTCGATGTTGTGGTAACCGTAGTAGTTGCTCGGGTCGACGCCCGGCAGCGGCCCACCAAAAGTGCTGAAATACGGCACGCCGTACTGCGGAATGTTGTCGTCGCTCTGGTGGAAATAGCTCAACGTGAAGCGGGTGTCGGAGCCCAGGCCGAACGCCACCGACGGAGCGATGCCCCAACGTTCGAAATTCTCGTAGTCGCGACCCGGGGCGTCGTTCTGGTGCGCCATCGCGCTGATGCGGAACGCCGTGCCGTTGTCGAAGTCGGTATTGCTGTCGACGGTGATGCGGCCGTAGCTGTCGGTGCCGACACCGGCCTGCAGCACGGTGAAGTCGCCTTCGCGCGCGGCCTTGCTGACCAGGTTGATGTTGCCGCCAACCGAGCCGGCACCCGAGTACACCGAGTTGGCGCCGTTGATCAGCTCCAGTGCCTCGGTGTTGAAGGTGTCGGTGCGGCTGTACTGGGCGCTGTCGCGCACGCTGTCGGAGGTGATGTCGCTGTTGGCGTTGAAGCCGCGCAGGGTGATGCTGTCGCCGTAGCCGCCGCCGCCTTCGCCGGCACCGAAGGTGATGCCGGGCAGGGTGCTCAGCACGTCGCGCAGCGACAGCAGGCCCTGCTCGTCCATCACGTCCTTGGTGACCACGGTGATCGTCTGCGGCGTGTCCAGCAGCGGCTCGGTGTACTTCACCGAGCTGGGCTTCTCGACGTGCTGGCCGTGGACTTCGACCTTGTCCAGGTCGGTGGCCTGCATCGGCTCACCGACCGGGTCGGCCAGCACGGTCGCGCTGAGGATGAGGGCAAGGGCGCCGGCGAGCGGCGAGACGACAAACTTCCTGTTGGCCATGGAATCCCCGAAACAGAGCATTGGTGCGGCCGGCGGCCGCTTCAATCAGCAATGTTAATGAGATCGATTCGCATTTTCAACGAGAGCCGGACGCGATCGGGCTGGCTGACCATCCCGGCAAAGCCGGGGCCGGTCACAGGAACGATCAGGAATTCCTTGAAGAGCCTTCTAGAAGCGGATCAAGTGCGGTCGTCGCGGGTCCAGACGCCGCCGTCTTCGACCTTGACCGGAAAACGGGGCACCGGCTCGTAGGCCGGCGCACACAGCGGGCGGCCGTCGCGCACGTCGAACCTGGCGCCGTGCAGCACGCATTCGACGGTGGCTTCCTCGCCGTCGTAGGTGCCGGCCGAGAGCTCGTAGTCCTCGTGCGAGCACTTGTCCTCGAGGGCGTAGTAGTCGCCGTCGTAGTTGACCACCAGGATCGGCGTGTCGCCGTCCCAGGCCACGGTCGATTCGCCGGGCAACAGCTGCGAGGTGGCGCAGACGAAAACCCAGGCCTCGTTCACAGCGCCTTCTCCAACACCTCGAACTGCAGGTCATCGCGCTTGGGTTGGCCGAAGCGCTCGTCACCATAAGGGAAGGGCTTCTTGATGCCGGTGCGGTGGTAGCCGCGGCGCTCGTAGAACGCAATCAGTTCCTCGCGCACGTCGATCACGGTCATGCGCATCGCCGCCAGGCCCCAGTCCTCGTGTGCGATGCACTCGGCCCGCGCGAGGACGATCTTGCCGATGCCACCGCCTTGCTGGGTCGGGCGCACCGAGAACATGCCGAAATAGCCGGCGCCGTCTTCGATCGCGATATGGGCACAGGCGAGCAGTTCGCCATGGCCATCGGCGCCACTGCGCTCGGCCAGCAGGATCACGCTGTGCGGGCGATCGATGCAGGCCTGGATGTCGTCGGCACCGGTGCGGCGGCCGCCGAGCAGGTCGGCCTCGGTGGTCCATCCCTGCTTGCTGACATCGCCGCGGTAGGCCGATTCGACCAGTGCCACCAACGCGTCGATATCGGCGTGGGTGGCGTTGCGGAACTGGATGGGCGGCGCGCTGGCCGATTCGATCGGTGTGCTCATGCCAGCAGTTTACGAACCTTGCGCAGGGCCGCAACGAAGGCCTCGACCTCGTCGTGCGTGTTGTAGAAAGCCAGCGAGGCGCGGCAGGTGGCCGGCACACCGAAGTGTTGCATTAGCGGGTGCGCGCAGTGATGGCCGGAACGGATCGCCACGCCCTCCAGGTCGAGCAAGGTCGCCAGGTCGTGCGCATGCGCGCCCTCGACCAGGAAGCTGATCACCGCCGCCTTGTCAGCGGGACGGCCGAAGATGCGCAGGCCTTCGACTTTCGACAGTTCCTCGGTGGCGTGCGCCAGCAGGGCCTGCTCGCGCGCCTCGACGTGATGCATGCCCAGGGCGGACAGGTAATCCACAGCCGCGCCGAGACCGATGAAGCCGGCGATGTTGGGAGTGCCAGCCTCGAACTTGTGCGGCGGGTCGTTGAAGACGGTGCCTTCGAAGCGTACCTCCTTGATCATCTCGCCACCGCCGATGAACGGCGGCATTGCGGCCAGGTGCTCGCGCCGCGCCCACAGCGCGCCGGTGCCGGTCGGGCCGCTCATCTTGTGGCCGGTGATGGCGTAGAAGTCGCAGCCGATGGCGCTGATATCAAGCGCGCGATGCGGCGCTGCCTGCGAACCGTCGACGGCAGTGACAATGCCACGCTTGCGGGCCTCGCGGCAGATCTCGCGCACCGGGTTGACGGTACCGAGCACGTTCGAGACGTGGGTCAGCGACAGCAGCTTCACTTCGGCGGTGAGCAACGAATACAACTGCGGCAGATCGAGCTCGCCGCGCTCGTTGAGTTCGGCGACTTTGATCGTCGCGCCGGTGCGCTGCGCCACCAACTGCCACGGCACGATGTTGGCGTGATGTTCCATGCGCGTCAGCACGATGGCATCGCCCGGCTGCAACCGCGGCAGCGCCCATGAATAAGCGACCAGGTTGAGCGCGAAGGTGGTGCCGCTGCACAGCACCAGCTCGTCGCCGCGCACGTTGAGGAACTTCGCCAGCTTGTTGCGCGCGCCTTCGTAGGCGTCCGTGGCTTCGGTACCCAGCGCGTGCACGGCGCGGCTGACGTTGGCATTGTGATGGCGATAGAAATCGTCGACTGCGGCGATCACCGACTCCGGCTTCTGCCCGGTGTTGGCCGAGTCGAAGTAGATCAGCTGCTTGCCGTGGACCTGGCGGGTCAGCAATGGGAAGTCGGCGCGGACCTGGGCCCAGTCGATGGCGGTGTCGAGCGAGGCGTTCATGTCGTCTCCAACTGCGTCAGCGCGGCATTCAGGCGGGCAGTCAGCGACTCGCGCAGCGCGGCGTCCTCGAATACGGACAGCGTTTCGCGGCAGAAGGCGGCGGTCAGCAGGGCGCGTGCCTGTTCGGCCGGTACACCCCGGCTGCGCAGGTAGAACAGCGCGGTCGCATCGAGTTGGCCGACCGTGGCGCCGTGCGCGGCCTGCACCTCGTCGGCGTGGATCTCCAGCACCGGCTGGGTGTCGATCTCGGCGCCCTCGCTGAGCAGAAGGTTCTTGTTCGACAGGTTGGCGGCGGTGCCGTCGGCGCCTTCGCGGATCGTGATGCCGCCGTGGAAGGCGGCCTTGCCACGGCTGGCGCCGAGGCCGCGCCAGGTCAGATCGCAACTGCTGGCGCGACCGACATGGTCGATGCCCAGGCGAGTGTCGAGATGGCGCTTGCCGGTGGCGAGCAGGACACCGTTGGCGTGCAGGCGCCCGCCGTCGCCGTGCAGGGCGACGTTGAGTTCGTGGCGCGACAGGCCGGCGCCGAGCTCGAGATCCAGGCGCTTGTAATCGGCCTGTTTCGCCAGCACTGCGTCGGTGCGGGACATGAGCGTGGCGGTGCTGGCCTCGTCTTGTACACGCGCATGCCGAAGCGACGCATTAGCATCCAGGTGCACATGCATCACGGCATTGGCCAGGTGGTTGTGCGCGCCTGCGCCAAGCTGGTGCTCGACCACGGTCAGCGACGCGCCTTCGCGAAGTTCGATCAGGTGGCGCAGGTGCCAGGCGCGATCGGCACCGCTGGCGGTGCCGATGAAGACCAGGTGGATCGGTTGAGAGGCCTGAGCACCGGCCTCGGCGCGCAGCACGACGCCGTCGTCGGCGAGAGCGGCGTTGACGCGGGCGAAAATTTCATCGGCACGGTCGAATTTGCGGGCGAGAAAATTTGCATCGCGCGCGGCGCCATCGCTGAGCACCTGCGACAACGGTTGCAGCGTGATGCCCGCCGGCAACCCGCGGCTGTCGCTGTGGGCGGCATCAAGGCGACCGTTGACGAAAACGATGCGCGGCGCCGGGATGTCGGCGAGCAGCGCCGTATCGAAGGCGGGCACACTGTTGTCCGCAGCGGCGAAGCGGCGCCGTTCGAGCGAGCGCAGCGGCGTGTACTTCCAGGCCTCCACCCGCGCGTGCGGGATGCCATCGCGCAGCGCCGCGTCGAGCGCGGCCTTGCGGCTTTCGCCCAGGCCGGCAGCCTCGCGCGCGGCGAGCGTGTCGAAGGCGGTCGCGAAGGAGTCGAGCAGGGCGCTCATCGCGATGCCTCGCTGACTATTGCAGACGTCATCCCCGCGAAGGCGGGGACCCATGGGCGTTCGTTCCTGAGGTCGATGAACAGCAACGTCCATGGATGGCCGTCTTCGACGGCACGATAAGGCAACCCGCCTACGCGGGAATGACGGGCAATTGCAGCGGCCGGAAGAAGCGGTCCACCGATCACGCTGCTGCCTCCGGGGCGATGCGCTCCTTGATCCACGCGTAGCCGTGCTGCTCCAATTCCAGCGCCAGTTCCGGTCCGCCGGTCTCGACGATGCGGCCGTCGGCCAGCACGTGCACCACGTCGGGCCGGATGTAGTCGAGCAGGCGCTGGTAGTGGGTGATGATCAGGAACGCGCGATCGGGCGAGCGCAGCGCGTTGACGCCCTCGGCGACGTTCTTGAGGGCGTCGATGTCGAGGCCGCTGTCGGTTTCGTCAAGGATCGCCAGCTTCGGCTCCAGCACCGCCATCTGGAATATCTCGTTGCGCTTCTTCTCGCCACCGCTGAAGCCTTCGTTGACGCCGCGGTTGAGCAGATCGTCCTTCAGGTGCAGCACGGCCAGTTTCTCGCGCACGCGCTTGAGGAACTGCATCGAGTCGAGCTCGCTCTCGCCGCGCGCCTTGCGCTGGGCGTTGAGCGCGGTGCGCAGGAAGTAGGTGTTGTTCACGCCGGGGATTTCGACCGGGTACTGGAACGCCAGGAACACGCCGGTGGCGGCGCGTTCTTCCGGTTCCAGCGCGAGCAGGTCCTGGCCGTTGAACGTCACCGTGCCGGCGGTCACCTCGTAACCTTCGCGGCCGGCCAGGACATTGCCGAGCGTGGACTTGCCGGCACCGTTGGGGCCCATGATGGCGTGCACCTGGCCGGGCTGCAGTTCCAGCGACAGGCCCTTGAGGATTTCCTTGCCGGCAACGGAGACGTGGAGGTTGTCGATCTTCAGCATGTTCGGTATTTCCGGTGTTTGAGCCCCTCTCCCGGCGGGAGAGGGGTTGGGGTGAGGGTTCGGCGAAGCCGCCATGGCTCAGGCGCTCATGACTCCGCCGCACCCCCATCCGCCCTTCGGGCACCTTCCCCCGGAGGGAGAAGGGAATATCTGATCAACCCACCGAGCCTTCCAGGCTCACTTCCAGCAGCTTCTTGGCTTCCACCGCGAATTCCATCGGCAGCTCGCGGAATACCGACTTGCAGAAGCCGTCGACGATCATCGACACCGCGTCCTCCACACCGATACCGCGGCTGCGACAATAGAACAGCTGGTCGTCGCTGATCTTCGACGTGGTCGCCTCGTGCTCGACGGTCGCGGTCGGATGCTTGACCTCGATGTACGGAAAGGTGTGGGCGCCGCATTTTTTGCCGATCAGCAGGCTGTCGCACTGGGTGTGGTTGCGCGCACCCTCGGCGCCGCCGAGCACCTTGACCAGACCGCGGTAGGTGTTCTGGCCGCGGCCGGCGCTGATGCCCTTGCTGATGATCTTGCTCTTTGTGCGCTTGCCGACGTGGATCATCTTGGTGCCGGTGTCGGCCTGCTGGCGGTGGTGCGTGAGCGCGACCGAATAGAACTCGCCGGTCGAGTCGTCGCCGAGCAGCACGCACGACGGGTACTTCCAGGTGATCGCCGAGCCGGTCTCGACCTGGGTCCAGGAGATCTTCGAGCGCGCGCCGCGGCATTCACCACGCTTGGTGACGAAGTTGTAGATGCCACCGACGCCATTCTCGTCACCCGGGTACCAGTTCTGCACCGTCGAGTACTTGATCTCGGCATCGTCCAGCGCGATCAGCTCGACCACCGCCGCATGCAGCTGGTTCTCGTCGCGCATCGGCGCGGTGCAGCCTTCCAGGTACGAGACGTAGCTGCCTTCCTCGGCGATGATCAGGGTGCGCTCGAACTGGCCGGTGTTCATCGCGTTGATGCGGAAGTAGGTGCTCAGCTCCATCGGGCAGCGCACGCCCTTGGGGATGAACACGAAGCTGCCGTCGGAGAACACCGCCGAGTTGAGCGCGGCGAAGTAGTTGTCGCCGGTCGGCACGACGCTGCCCAGGTACTGCTTCACCAGCTCCGGGTGGTCGTGGATCGCCTCGGACAGCGAGCAGAAGATGACGCCCTTCTCGGCCAGTTCCTTGCGGAAAGTGGTGCCGACGGAGACCGAGTCGAACACCGCATCCACCGCGACGCCGGCCAGCTTGGCGCGTTCGTGCAGCGGCACGCCGAGCTTCTCGTAGGTGTCGAGCAGCTCCTGCGGCACTTCGTCGAGTGAGGCGTACTTGGCCTTGGGCGCGGAGTAGTAGCTCAGCGCCTGCAAGTCGATCGGGGCGATGTTGAGCTTGGCCCAGTGCGGCATCGGCATGGTCAGAAAATGCCGGTAGGCGGCCAGGCGCCAGTCGGTCATCCATTCCGGCTCGTCTTTCTTGGCCGAGAGCGCGCGGATGATGTCCTCGTTGAGGCCCGGCGGCAGGCTGTCGGATTCGATGTCCGTGACGAAGCCGGCCTCGTACTTGCGGCCAAGCTGCTCGTGGATCTCTCGGTTTTCGATTACTTCGGTGGCCATCGGGCTGCCTACAGGATTCGTTGTTGCATGGCGGGCGCGGCCCGCTACGCGTTGGCCAGGCGCAGGTCGATGCGCTTGGCCGTTGGTTCGGGAGGTGGGGGTGGTGCCAGCATCTGCGCCAGCGTGACGCCGCGCAGGGCGTCGATCACCACGTCGTTGATGCGGCGCCAGTTGGCGCGCACGCCGCAGGATTGCTCGATGCCGCAGTTGCCGGCATGGACGCTGCACTCGGTCATGCCGAGCGGCCCTTCCATGGCGATCACGATTTCGAGCAGGCCGATCTCGTCGGCCGGGCGCATCAGGCGGTAGCCGCCGTTGGTGCCACGGAAACCCTCGACCAGTCCGGCCTGGGCCAGCGGCTTGAGCAGCTTGCTGACGGTCGGGGGCTCCAGACCGGCGCGCTCGGCCAGTTCTGACGCGCTGAGCACTGCGTCGGAATGGTGGGCCAGGACGGTCATGACGACCGTCGCGTAGTCGGTGAGCTTGGTGACGCGGAGCATGGCGTTTGGCCGGGGGGTGAATCCGTACCGGAATTGTACGGTTTCGGGCCGCTCCGGCCAAGCGCGTGCCAATCAAGGTTCAGGTGCCGGGCATGGCCGCGGCCGGGACTGCCGCGGTGGCGGGAGGCGGCCCAGGCAGCATCAGCTCGAAATAGGGCGCCGGCGGCGGCTGCCCGGGCGGCAGGTACCCGGGCGCGGGGCCGCCACCCGGGCCCAGCGACTTGATGAAGTGGTAGAGCGCGCGGCGGTCCTCGACGCTCATCGCGCGCACGGCGAAGTCCGGCATGATCGGGCGCGTCCTCAGCTTGGCGCTGTAGTCCAGCCACTGGGCCTCATCCATGGCGGCCAGGGTCTGCCGCAGGTTGGCGGCGTAGGTCGTGCCCCAGGGGCCCTTGTAGCCCAGTGGCGATCCGGTCAGCCATTGCGACTTGTCGGTCTTGCCCTGGGCTTCGGCGTAGCCCGCGGTATGGCAGTCATTGCAGCCGGCGATGCGGATCAGGTATTCGCCACGGGCGACCAGGTCGGCCGGGCTGCTGGACGTGCTGGCGGACGTACTGGTGATAGGGGTCGCCACTGCAGCCGGTGCCGCGCCGTCGCGTTGGCAGGCGCCGACGGCCAGCGCGGCACAGCCGACCAGGAAGGAAGGGAGGAGCGTGCTTTTGGAGGGGCGTGTTTTCATCGTGCGCGCGTCGTCAAGGGAGAACACGCCAACGCGTTGCGCGGGGTCAACCGGACAGCCGTCGTGGCGGTGGCCCATCGATCCGGGTCAAAATGGCGGCGAACTCCTCCCAGACTTCGGAAGCCTGCATGCCGCGCAAGATTGTCGCCCGTCGTTCCGCCATTCACGGCAACGGCGTGTTCGTCGTCGCCCCGATCGCCAAGGGCGAACGTGTCATCGAATACAAGGGCCGCCGCCGCACCCACGAGGAGGTCGACGCCGGTGACAGCGGCGACGTGGACTCTGGCCACACCTTCCTGTTCACGCTCAACGACGAGTACGTGATCGATGCCAATTTCGAGGGCAGCACCGCGCGCTGGATCAACCACAGCTGCGCACCCAACTGCGAGGCGGTACTGGAAGAGGACGACGGCGACGACCGCCGCAAGGACAAGGTGTTCATCGAGGCGATCCGCGTCATCGCACCGGGTGAGGAGTTGTCCTACAACTACGGCATCAGCCTGGCCGAGAAGCACACCAAGGAGCTGAAGAAGATCTGGGAGTGCCGCTGCGGCGCCGAGGACTGCACCGGCACCATGCTGCAGCCGAAGAAGGACAAGAAGTCCAAGAAGAAAAAGAAGGACAAGAAAGAAAAGAAGGCCAAGGACAAGAAGAAGTCCAAGAAGGACTGATCACCCGTATCAATGGCACGTGCCCGATGCGGAGCGCGCAGCGGGCAATGCGCCAACGGGTAATGCACCAATGGGCAATGGTGCCGCCCGGGCCGGGCGCGACACTGCGGTCATCCGCGCCGACTACCATGGCACGGTCCGTCCAGGCAGGAGTTCCCCATGAGTTCGATGGAAGGCAAGGTCGCGGTCGTCACAGGCGCGGCCAGCGGCATCGGCAAGGAGATCGCGTTCGAGCTGGCCCGCGCCGGCGCCGCGGTCGCGATCGCCGATCTCAACCACGACGGCGCGCAGGCCGTCGCCGCGCAGATCGAGCAGGCCGGTGGCCGCGCGCTGGGCCTGGCCATGGACGTCACCGACGAAGCCGCGGTCAATGCCGGTATCGAAGCGGTGGTGCAGCGCTTCGGTGGCCTCGACGTGCTGGTGTCCAACGCCGGCATCCAGATCGTCAACCCGATCGAACAGTTCGCCTACGCCGACTGGAAGAAGATGCTGGCGATCCACCTCGACGGCGCCTTCCTGACCACCAAGGCCGCCTTGCTGCACATGTACCGCGACGACGGCTCCGGCAACAGCCGCGGCGGCGTGGTGATCTACATGGGCTCGGTGCATTCGCACCAGGCCTCGCCGTTGAAGTCGGCCTACGTCACCGCCAAGCACGGCCTGCTCGGCCTGGCGCGCACGCTGGCGAAAGAGGGCGGCCGTCGCGGCGTGCGCAGTCATGTCGTCTGCCCGGGGTTCGTGCGCACGCCGCTGGTCGACAGGCAGATTCCCGAGCAGGCCCGCGAGCTGGGCATCAGCGAGGACGAGGTCATCGGCAAGGTGATGCTTGGCAACACCGTCGACGGCGTGTTCACCACCGTCGAGGACGTGGCCCGGACCGTGCGCTTCCTGGCCGAATTCCCGAGTGCCGCGCTGACCGGGCAGAGCATCGTGGTCAGCCACGGCTGGCACATGCAATAGACCGGTCACCTGCTTGCGATGCAGGCAGGGATCGTTTGGTTGCCATGACTTCCGCCAGTCGGTGGTTCGCGCCGATACCGCTAGGCTGCGCGTCGCTCGGGCAATGAAGTGCGTGCCGGAGCTAGTTCCAGCACGGATCGCCGGTTGAATCGCCTGTGCAAGGCGTGTCGCGGCGGCCGAGAGCTGGTGTCCCCGGCTTTACGAGACCCGCGATGCGCGCTCCGCTGACCCTTGCCATCCTGACCGCCCTGTCCTGTCCCGCGATGGCGGTCGAGATCGACGGCCGCATCGACCCGAGCGAGTGGCAGGGGGCGCGCCAGCTCGCCGACTTCCGCCAGGTGCAGCCGTTGACGCAGGCCCCCGGCACGCTGTCGACGCAGGCCTGGGTGCTGGCGACGCCGGAGGGTCTGGCGATTGCCTTCCGCAACGAGCAGCCGGCGAGCGTGCCGCGCACCCGCCAGAAAGTGCAGCGCGACTTCGAGGCGCAGGTCGACCGCGTCAACCTGATCGTCGACTTCGATGGCGACGGCCGCACCGGCTACAACTTCACCGTGGCCTCGACCGGCGGCATCGCCGACGCGGTCGTCACCAACGAAACCCAGTTCAACGACGACTGGGACGGCAACTGGCGCCACGCGGTGAGCGAGGACGAGACTGGCTGGTCGGTCGAGATGCTGATCCCCTGGTACATCGCGCCGATGCGCGATGGCGAGAACGGGCAGCGCACGGTCAAGCTGTATCTGGACCGCGTGATCGGCTCGACCGGCGAGCGTTCGGCCTGGCCTGCCGCCAGCTTCGAGCGGCCGCGCTTCCTGTCCGATTTCGCACCGGTGCAGATGCCGCAGTACAGCCAGTCGCTGCTGGCGGTCACTCCGTATGTGTCAGGGCTGTACGACAACATCGGCGGCGACAGTGATTTCGACGGCGGCGCCGACATCTTCTGGAAGCCCAACGGCCGCTTCCAGCTGTCGGCTACGCTCAATCCCGACTTCGGCCAGGTCGAAAGCGACGATCTGGTCATCAACTTCAGCGCCACCGAGACCTTCATCAGCGACAAGCGCCCGTTCTTCACCGAGAACCAGGGCATCTTCGAGTTCACCACACCGTCCGACTACAGCCAACTGCTGTACACGCGCCGTGTCGGTGGCCCGGCCGACGACCGCAACGGCGCCGGTGACATCATCGGGGCGGTCAAGCTCAACGGCAGCTTCGGCGCGACCAAGTACGGCGTGTTCGCCGCCGAGGAGGCGGACGAGGTCGGCCGCACGTTCAGCGCCTTGCGCCTGGTGCGTGACTTCGACACGCAGAATCTCGGTGCAATGCTGACCCGCGTTGATCGCCCCTACTTGGATCGCGAAGCGACCGTGGCCGGCGTCGACCACAACTGGCGGCCGACCGATCGCGTCAGTGTGGAGACGCGTCTGATCGGCAGCCAGATCGACCAGGACAGCGAAACGACCCGCGACTCCGGCGCCACGGTGTGGGTCAACTACGAGATGGACGACGGCTGGCGCCAGCAGTGGCTGGCGATGCACTTCGGCAACGACCTGCAGCTCAACGACTTCGGCTACCTGTCGCGCAACAGCACCAACTACCTCAACTGGCAGGTGATGCGTCGCTTCACCGACCTGCCGGCGGACTCGCGCTATTCCTCCAAGGATTGGCGCTGGCGCATCAGCGGCACCGACAACGACCACGGCGACCGCCTGCAGCGCCAACTGCGCATCAGCCGGCAGAGCAAGGTGCGCGACGGCAGCTCCGAGTACGCGCAAATCAACATCAACAGCTCCGGGGTCGACGACCTGTTGCTGCGCGGCAACGGCGTGGTCGACAAACCCACGAACTTCATCGCCACCTACGAGTACGACCGCCCGCGCAAGGGCGACTGGTCGTGGGAGCTGGACGCCAACGTGTTCAGCGGAGGCCTGGCGGGCAACGACAAGATCGGCTTCGACGTCGAGTTCGTGCCGACGTATTTCATCAACGATGCCTTCAGTGTCTACGCTGGTGCCTATTACGAGCGCGTGCCGGACTGGCTGGTCTGGCAGCACGACAACCTGATCGGCAGCTTCGACGAGGACATGCTCCAGGTCAGCGCGGGCATGGATTGGACCATCAGCAGCAAGCAGGAACTGCGGGTGAAGCTGCAGGCCGTCGGTCTGGACGCGCGCCTGCACCAGGCCTATCGGGTCGATGGCACGGGCAACGCCATCGCCAGCAGCGATCCCGTCGACGACTTCAGCGTGCGCAACCTCGGCTTCCAGATCCGCTACCGCTATGAGCTGGCGCCGCTGTCGTACCTGTACGTGGTGTACGGGCGTGGCGGCTACGAGCAGGAGCCGTTCTCCGAGGAGGCGGGCGAAGCCTTGCGCGACAGCCTGGAGCTGCGCGACGACGAGCAACTGATGGTCAAGCTCAGTTATCGTTTCGAGATCTGAGCCGGTGGTGCGGCGGGGCAGCCGTGTCCTCAGTCACGCAGTTCGCGCAAGGCCGCCCAACTGCGTGGATGCAGGATCTCGAACAGGCCGGCGCGCTGCGTGCGCCTGCCCAGCCGTAGCAGCGCGTCGTCGCGGCTGAGCAGCCAGCGTGCGCCTGAGGCAAGCGCGAGCTCAAGGAATTTCTGGTCGTCCGGATCGGCGCAACGCGGCAGCGGGCAGGATGCGGGCTCCGGGGCCACGTCCTGCAGGCAGTGCACCAGCGCATCGAACGCCTCACGAGCCGCGGTCTGCGCGGCTTGGTAGAGCTGCAACTGCGGGTAAGCCAGCACGCGCAACCATTCCTCACGGCAGTCGCGGTCGGTGACCGCGATGACGTCGCCGGTTTGAAGCGCCGTCAGCAGGGCGGCCACGCGCGGATCGCGGAACACGAACAGGTCGAGGCAGGCATTGGTGTCGAGTACGACACGCGGTGCCTGTCCGGCATCGAACGCGGCCGCGCATGCACTGGTCATGCGGTCAGGGCTTCACTTCGCGGATATCGGCCGTACCGATCCTCCAGGCGCGCTGTTCGGCGCTGGCGCCGTCGACCACGGCGCGGCGCAGGGTGTAGGCGCCGACGTACTTGCGCGGGCTGCCATCGCCCTGGGTGGCGGTCAGGGCCACCGGCACCTCGATGAAGCGCGAGCCGGCACCGGCATCGACAGCCCCCGGCGCCATGATCTCCACCGAGACGCCCGCGGTGTCGACGAAGCCACCGGCGAATTGCTGCGGGCTCTGGCCGCTGGCGCGGCCGCCGTCCGACCACAGTGCGTAGGCGCGGGCGTAATCGCGGCGGTTGATCGCGGCGTAGTACTCGCGCACCACGGCGACGGCGTCCTGCGGTGTCGGTTCGTCGGTCACGCTGGGCGCGTCGCCTTGGGTTTCGGCCGGCGGGGTGTCGCCGGTGGCGGCTGCGGTGCCGTCGTCCGGCGGCAGGATCGGATTGCCTTGATCGTCGAGCGCCACCTGCGGCGGCAGCGCCGCGGGCGGCGGGCCGATCTGGCCCGGGCCGGGTTGGTCCGGCATGCCGGTCACGCCACCGCGGGCGCCTTCCGGGGCGGGCAGTGCGCCGGTGCCGGCGTCGTTGGCGGCGCCGGACGGTTTGTCGCCGCTGCAGGCCGCCAGCAGCGTGGCGATGGCGAGGGAACTCAACAGCACTCGTGCACAGAACATGTCACTGATCCAGGTCACTGATCCAGATGGACGACGACTACGCCGTTCTCGATCTGCGTCGTGCCGATGCGGCGCGCCCCCAGTTTGTCGAGCAGGCTGTTGTCGAAGCGGTATACCGGCTCCTGCCGCGCGTAATCGCCGAGCCAGGAGTTGAGCAGCGCGCGCGAGCTGGCGTTCATCACGCCGCCCAGCGCCGGCACGTCGACATTCTCGATCACCGGGTCCTGCAGGTGAAGGCCGTGCGTGGTCGGATCGAAGCGCAGCGCGCTGGTCAGCGCGAAACGGCCGGTCGGCTGGCTGCTGTCGCTGCCGAGCGCGCCGAGGCCGACGTCGAAGTCCACGCGCAGCCGGTTCGAGTTCGGCGGAATCGACAGCCGCGGGTTCATCAGCGTCAGCGACACCAGGCCGCCGAGCTTGTCGTAGTGCTTGGGGAAATTGCGGTTGAGCGAGTGCTGCAACTGCGCCGCAGTGAAGGTGACGTCGTTGCCGAGCAGGGCGCCGACGGTGGTGCAGCCGACCAGGGTCAGGCCGATGACGGCGACCGTGGCGAGGCGGAGAAAAGAGCGGCGCGGGTTCATACAGGGCTCCACGGGGATGCCCGCACGATACCCGCGCCGCATGAACAGGACAAAAGTGCGCGCGACCTCAGCCGTGGGCCGGACGCGGGTTTTGATACGCCGCCAGCACGCCGGGGATCGGCATGGCGGCGGTATCGAAGAGTAATTGCGTGTGCGCTGGGCCGGCGGGCAGTGGCTGCCCCATGAACCCGGGCAGTGCCGCACCGGAAATCCAGAAACGCTTGCCCATGCAGACTCCCCAGGTTGCAGACCGGCTCGAACGGATGGCTACGAACGGCAACGAAGTCGGCAGGTGGGGGCCGGCGACCGGGCGATGCTAGCGCGTGGAAGCGGCCGTGGACAGGTGGGCCGACCGACGGCGTTCCCGCGCAGGCTGGTACCTGCGCGGGAACGGACCGTCAGCGCGGACGTTTCGCCGCGTTCTTGGCCAAACCGATCACCGCCGTGAGGATGGCGCCGGCCACGCCGCCGCCGACCACCTGGCCGGCCAAGGCACCGACATCGAAGCCGGCGGACTCGGCCGTGGTGGCCAGCATGCCCATGTTCTGCAGCAACGCACCACCGCCAATGCCCCCGAGCAGGCCGACGATGGTGTTGCCGGCCACGCCGAGCCCCTTGTCCTTCATCGCCGCACCGGCCGCGCCGCCACCGACGGCGCCGGAAACCGCATTGATCAACGCACTGACGACATCCATCGACATCTCCCTTGCTGAGTGATCCTGATGCCGCGATCCGCCCCGCGATCTCACCCACTACGGACCCCACGGGACCTGCGGCGGGGCCATCATGGACCCATCCAGGCCGATCTGGGGGCTTCAGTCCTCCTCCGTCCTCGGCTTATAGGCCTCCACCAGTTTCTGCTGCATCTGCGCCGGCACTGGCTCGTAATGGCTGAAGTCGAGCGAGTAGCGGCCGCGGCCCGCGGTCACCGACTTCAGCTCGGCCGCGTAGCCTTCCAGTTCCGACAGCGGCACCTGCGCCTTCACCAGGATCTCGCTGCCGCGCAGGGTGTCGGTGCCGTTGATGCGGGCGCGCTTGCTGGCCAGGCCGCCGCTGATGTCGCCCATGTGCTGCTCGGGGGCGTTGACCTCGAGGTCGACGATCGGCTCCAGCACCTGCGGCCGTGCCTTGCTGATCGCATCAAGGAAGGCCTTCTTGCCGGCGGTGACGAAGGCGACCTCCTTGCTGTCGACTGGATGGTGCTTGCCGTCGAACACGATCACGCGCACGTCCTGCATCGGGTAGCCGGCCAGTGCGCCGTGGCCCAGCACCTGGCGCACGCCTTTCTCGACCGCGGGCAGGAATTGGCCGGGAATGGTGCCGCCCTTGACCTCGTCGACGAACTCGAAACCGCTGCCGCGCGGCAGCGGCTCGATGCGCAGGAACACCTCGCCGAACTGGCCGGCGCCGCCGGTCTGCTTCTTGTGGCGATGGTGGCCCTCGGCCTTGCCGCTGACGGTCTCGCGGTAGGCGATGCGCGGCGGGCGCGATTTCACCTCGACGCCGTACTTGTCCTTGAGCCGCTCCAGGTTGATGCGCAGGTGCAGGTCGGACAGGCCGCGGATCACGGTCTCGTTGGTCTCGGCCTCGTGCTCGACGGCAAAGCAGGGGTCCTCTTCGGCGAGCTTGTGCAGAGCGGTCGACAGCTTCTGCTCGTGGCCCTTGCTCGCGGCATCCACGGCCAGGCCGAACATCGGCTTGGGAAAGTCGAGCGGGGCGAGGTGGATCTGGTCCTCGTCGTGGCTGTCGTGCAGCACCGCATCGAAATGCAGCTCGTCGACCTTGGCGATCGCGGCGATGTCGCCGGGGATCGCCTGCTCGATCTCGATGTGGTCCCGGCCCTTGAGCTTGAACAGATGACCGACCTTGAACGGCTTCTTGCCGTCGTTGACGAACAGCTGGCTGTCGCGTTTCACCGTGCCCTGGTAGACGCGGAAGATGCCGAGCTTGCCGACGAAGGGGTCGTTGACGATCTTGAACACGTCGGCGATGACGTGGGCCTTCGGGTCGGGTTGGGCCGCGATCTGTTGCGCATCATGGCCGTTGCCTTTGACGAAGGGTGGCGGATTGGCCTCGCCCGGGTGCGGGAACAACTGCTCGGCGACGTCGAGCAGTTCCTTGACGCCGACGCCGCTGCGCGCCGAGCAGAACAGTACCGGCACCAGATGACCCTCGCGCAGGCATTGCTCGAAGGCGTCGTGCAGCTCCTGCCCGGACAGGCCGCCCTCGCCGAGATCGAGGTAGTGCTCCATCACCGTCTCGTTGATCTCGACGACCTGGTCGATGATCTTCTGGTGCCAGTCGGCGACCGGGCCGAGGTCGCTGCTCCCATCCGGCGTGCTGCCGGTGTTGCTGCTGAAGCAGTCGATGACCTGTTTGCCGCCATCGGCGGGCAGATTGAGCGGCAGGCATTCGGGGCCAAAACTCTCGCGCAGCTCATCGAGCACGCGCGCGCTGTTGGCGCCGTCATGGTCGATCTTGTTGACCACCAGCACCCGGCACAGGCCGCGGTTGCGGGCGTACTCCATCATCCGGCGCGTGCCGTATTCGATGCCGCGGTCGGCGTCGACCACGATCGCGACGGTTTCCACCGCCGCCAACGCTGACAGCGCCGGGCCGCGGAAGTCGGGGTAGCCGGGGGTGTCGATCAGGTTGACGTGGACGGTCTGGTTGGGTGCCGTGGCGTGATCGATGCTGGCGATGGCGGTGTCGATGGAATGGCCACGTTGCTTTTCGATCGGATCGAAGTCGGAGACGGTGCTGCCCCGTTCGATGCTGCCTGCCGTCTGGAGTGCGCCGCCGGCCTGCAGCAGGGCTTCGAAGAGCGTGGTTTTGCCGGCGCCGGGGTGGCCTGCCAAGGCCACGTTGCGGATTGATTCTGTGCTGTAGGACATGAGCGGACTTCTCCCTGAAGGCAAGGGTGGGAAGGCCGTCATGGCTGTCCGCGCTGCGCGCCGGAGCGGTGGGCGCTCGGCGGGCGGTCATGGCGGGTGCCGGCGTGGCGCCGGGAGGGCAAGCCTCGCGCAGGGGCGCGAGGCGGTCAAGCACCATGCGGCGCTAACAAGCGCATCGGTAGGCTGAGCCCCCACCACCTGGAGTTTCGACATGGGTATCTCGCGTCACGCTACCGCGCACTGGGAAGGCGACCTCAAGAGCGGCAAGGGCCAGCTGAGCACGCCGCAGAGCGGTCTGCTGGAAAAAACCCGCTACGGCTTCAACAGCCGTTTCGGCAGCGAGAAGGGCACCAATCCGGAAGAGCTCATCGCCGCCGCGCACGCGGGCTGCTTCACCATGGCACTGTCGGCCAAGTTGACCGAGGCCGGGCATCCGCCGGCTCGGCTCGACACCCGTGCCGAGGTCGACCTGTCGATGGAAGGCGGGCCTTCACTGTCGCAGATTCGCTTGAAAGTGACGGCGGACGTCCCGGGCCTGGATGCGGCCAGGTTCCAGGCCATTGCCCAGGACGCCGAAAAGAACTGCCCGGTGTCGAAAGCACTGAGCGCGGTACCGATCAGCCTCGAAGCCACCCTGACCGGTTGAGGAGCGTCTTGCCGATGGCCGTACCGAAACAGGCCGTGCTGCTGCACGGTGCCGGTGGAGGCGCCTGGGAGTGGAATATCTGGCGCAGTGTGTTTGCCGCGCACGGGGTCGACGCGGCGATACCGGAACTGCAGCCGGCCGCCGCCGGCCTGTCGGCGACCACGTTCGACGACTATCGCACCCAGGTGCGCGTGGCGATCGCGGCGTTGCCGCGGCCGCGTGCCTTGGTCGGCGCCAGCCTCGGCGGGTTGCTGGCGATGGCCTGCGCCGACGCCGTCGACGCGCTGGTGCTGGTCAACCCGCTGCCGCCTGCGCCGTGGGCCGCGCAACTGCCGGCGCGTGACTGGCCCGACCGGGTGCCGTGGCGACGCGATACGCGGCTGACCGGCACCCGCCGTGCGCTGCCAGACGCGGACGATGCCACCGCGCTGTTCGCCTTTCGCCGCTGGCGCGATGAGTCCGGGGCGGTGCTGCGCGCGGCCCAGGCCGGGATCGCGATCGAGCGGCCGCGCTGCCCGGTGCTGTGCATCGCCTCACAGCAGGACCAAGACACGCCGCCGGCATTGACTGTCGCGCTGGCGGCGCATTGGGGCGCCGATCTGTTGCGCGTGTCGTCCAGCCACGTCGGACCCTTGCTCGGCCGCGACGCGGCCACGATGGCCGCGCAGGTGCTGGCCTGGCTGTCGGACAGGTAAATGCAGCCGGGCGGGGCAAGGCGGACATGAGCCGGATTCAGCCTCGGTTGACCCCGACGGCCCGACGATCCGCGCACGCCACTGTGGCGTGGGAGCCATCGATGAACCGCCTGCTCGTCACCACCCTTGCGCTCGCGCTGTCGGCCACCGCCGGTGCGGCTTCGGCGCAGTCCACCTACGGCTCGTCGGGACGCTACGACCAGTCCTATCCGGACCGTTACGGCCAGAGCAGCGGCGGCCAGTACGACTATGCCCGCGTCTTGCGGGTCGACCCGGTGTTCGACTCGTACGGCGCCGGCAATCACGGTGCGGGCAGCCAGCAGCGCTGCTACGAGCGCCCGACCTACGTCAACGGCAACGACGGCTATTACAACGGCGACAACGACGGGTACTACCGCCGCAATGACGGCGGCTACGACCCGTATGGTGGCTACCGCCGCAGCACGGGCAGCGAGAGCGGGCGCACCATCGCCACCGTCATCGGCGGCGTCGTCGGCGCCGCCGTCGGCAGCCAGGTCGGCGGTGGCAGTGCGCGTTACGCGACCTCGGCGATCGGCTCGATGGTCGGCGGCTTGGCTGGCCGCCAGATCTACGAGCAGAACCAGCGCCAGCGCGACCGCGTCGGCACGGTGCGGGTCTGCGACCCGGTGCCGGCGGGCAACGGCTCACTCGTCGATGGCGCGGTCAACGCCTACGACGTCACCTACGAATACGCCGGCCGCAGCTACACCACGCGCACCAATTACCACCCCGGCGACCGCATCCGCGTGCGGGTGGACGTGCGGCCGGAATAAGCCCGGACGCCTTGCAGCAGCGCGAAGGGGCCGAACGGCGCCTTCGCGTTTCAACGCTGACGTAGTGATCGAGTACGGCCGCGTGCGCGGCCGTCAATCGGGCCAGTCGATCTGCCCGTGCACCACGTTGCAGACCCGGCCGCCCGACCAGACGTCGCCGTGCTCGTCGACCTGCAGATCGATGATGGCGTCGTGGCCGACCTCGCGGCCCTGGCTGACGCGGTAGTGGCCCTTTCGGCCAGGTTCGGGACAGGCGTCGCCCTGCGGCAACGCGCCCTGGGAGGCCAGCCACGCCGCCAGCGTGGCATTGGCGGCGCCGGACGCGGCGTCCTCGAAGCGGGCCGGCGCACCGACGAAGGCGCGCACGGCGTAGTAGTACACCGGGTCCGCGCTGCGGGCGTAGACGAACAGGCCCATGGTCTCGGTGGCCTCGGCGAGCGCGGCGACGGCGTCCCAGTCCGGGGCTGCGGTGCGCAGCGTGGCCTCGTCGGCCAGCTCCGCCAGCCACCAGCGGCGGCCGCCGTCCATCAGCACCGGCGGCAGCGCGCCCAATGCCAGGCCGCGCAACGCGGCGCGCAGGCGAGGGTCGTCGGGGGTGGTCGTCTCGACCGCCCGCGCCCGCGGCGTGCGTACCGCGATCGTGCGGGTGCGGCCCTCACCGACCACGTGCAGCGGCAGCAGGCCGGCGATGCCCTCCTGGACCAGCAGGCCGTCGTTGTCAGGGCGGGCGAGCCCGGCCTCGAGCACCACATGTGCGGTGCCGACGCTGGGGTGGCCGGCGAACGGCACCTCGCGGCGCGGGCTGAACATGCGGATGCGGTAGCTGGCACCGGGCGCGGTCGGCGGGAACACGAAGGTGGTCTCCGGCAGCCGGGTCCAGCGGGCGATGGCCTGCATCTGTGCGTCGTCGAGGCCGTCTGCGTCCAGCACCACGGCCAGCGGATTGCCGGCGCCGGGCCGGTCGGCGAATACATCCAGTTGCAGGTAGCGGCGCAGCGTCATCCGGGTGGGGGTCCGAAGGGGTTATTCGACTAGAATCGCGATCTTTGCCGCGAGCTTTCCTGCCCGGCGGGCAGGCGCGACATTCTAGGTGCTGTCCGGTCCGGGTGCCCGGACGGTTGCAGACGTAATCAACCCATCAACCCAATCATCAAGAGGTCAGTTGCGGTGGCGGAAGCGAATCGCTGGGTAGTACTCAAGTTCGGCGGCACCTCGGTGTCACGCCGGAACCGTTGGGACACCATCGGACGCCTCGCCGGAAAACGCATGGCCGATGATGGCGTGCGCGTGCTGGTGGTGGTGTCGGCCCTGTCGGGCGTTACCAACGAGTTGCAGGCGATCGCAAACGCGCCGATCGGTGCCGACGACGGCATCGCTGCGCGCATCACCGCACTGGTCGAGCGCCACCGCACGTTCTGCGTCGAACTCGATCTCGATCCCGATGCCGTGCTGGGTGAGCGTCTGGCGGCGCTGCAGGCGTTGGCCTTCGACGCGCGTGCTGGCCAGCGCACGCTCGACTGGCAGGCTGAGGTGCTGGCGCAGGGCGAGTTGCTGTCGTCGACGCTCGGCGCCGCCTACCTGCGTTCTCAAGGCCACGATTTCGGCTGGTGCGATGCCCGTGGCTGGCTCGACGCGGTCTCGCTGCCCAACGCCAGCGCCTGGGCGCAGCGCCTGTCGGTGAACTGCAAGCGCGAGCCCGATGCCGACTTCGGCGCGCGTTTCGCCCAGCAGCCCACGCGCATGCTGATCACCCAGGGCTTCATCGCCCGTCACGACGACGGCGGCACCGCGATCCTTGGCCGCGGCGGCTCGGACACCTCGGCCGCGTACTTCGGTGCCTTGCTCAAGGCGCAGCGCGTCGAGATATGGACCGACGTGCCCGGCATGTTCAGCGCCAACCCGCGCGAGGTGCCCGATGCGCGCCTGCTGACGCGCCTGCACTACGCCGAGGCGCAGGAAATCGCCACCACCGGTGCCAAGGTGCTGCACCCGCGCTCGATCGCGCCGTGCCGCGATGCCGGCGTGGCCATGGCGATCCTCGACACCGAGCGCCCGGACCTGCCCGGCACGCGCATCGACGCGACCGCGGCGACGGTGCCCGGGGTCAAGGCGATCAGCCGTCGCAACGGCATCGTGCTGGTGTCGATGGAAAGCATCGGCATGTGGCAGCAGGTCGGCTTCCTCGCCGACGTGTTCGAGCGCTTCAAGCGCCACGGCCTGTCGATCGACCTGATCGGCTCGTCGGAAACCAACGTCACCGTCTCGCTCGATCCGAGCGAGAACCTGGTCACCACCAACGTGCTGGAGGCGCTGTCGGCGGATCTGTCTGAAATCTGCCGGGTCAAGGTGATCGCACCGTGCGCGGCGATCACCCTGGTCGGCCGTGGCATGCGTTCGCTGCTGTATCGCCTCAGCGACATCTGGGCGACGTTCGGGCGCGAGCGCGTGCACCTGATCTCGCAGTCGTCCAATGACCTCAACCTGACCTTCGTCATCGACGAGGCCGACGCCGATGGCCTGCTGCCGCACCTGCACGCGGAACTGATCCGCAGCCGCGCGATGCCGGTGCGCGACGACACCGTGTTCGGGCCGAGCTGGCGCGAGATCGCCCATGGCAAGCCGCAGCGCACGCCCGCCTGGTGGATCGGCAAGCGCGAGCCTTTGCTCGCATCGGCGCAGCACGGCACGCCGCGCTACGTCTACGACCTGGCGACGGTGCGAGCGCGCGCGCGCTCGTTGAGCGCATCGACAGCGGTCGATCGCTGCTTCTACGCGATCAAGGCCAACCCGCATCCGGCCATCCTCAAGGCCCTCGTTGGTGAAGGTTTCGGCCTGGAGTGCGTGTCGCAGGGCGAGTTCGACCACGTATTCGCATCGTTGCCGGACCTCGATCCGAACCGCGTGCTGTTCACGCCCAGCTTCGCCCCGCGCCGCGAGTACGAGGCGGCGTTCGCGCGCGGCATCATCGTCACCCTCGACAACATCGAGGCGCTGCAGCGCTGGCCGGAGGTGTTCCGCGGTCGCACGATCTGGCTGCGCATCGACCTGGGCCACGGCGAAGGCCACCACGAGAAGGTGCGCACCGGCGGCGTCGCCGCCAAGTTCGGCCTGCCGATGACGCGCTTCGACGCCTTCATCGACGAGGCACGCAAGCTCGGCGTGCGCATCAGCGGCCTGCACGCGCACCTGGGCAGCGGCATCGAGGACCCGCAGCACTGGCGCGGCGTGTACGCGCACCTGGCCGGCCTGGCCGACAACGTCGGCACCATCGAGACCATCGACATCGGCGGCGGCCTGCCGATCCCGTACACGCCGGAAGCGCCGGAATTCGATCTGGCGCTGTGGCGCGGTGGGCTCGATGAAATCAAGGCGGCGTACCCGCGCTACGGTCTGGTGATCGAGCCGGGCCGCTTCCTGGTCGCCGAAAGCGGCGTGCTGCTGCTGTCGGTCACGCAGACGGTCGAGAAGGACGGCGTGCGCCGCATCGGCTGCGACGCCGGCATGAACGCGCTGATGCGGCCGGCGATGTACGAGGCCTACCACGGCATCGTCAACCTCAGCCGTCTCGATGACGAAGCCACGGCGGCGTTCGACGTGGTCGGGCCGGTCTGCGAGAGCAGCGACGTGCTCGGCCGCGGCCGCAGCCTGCCGTTGGCGACCGACGAGGGCGACGTGATGCTGGTCGCCGATGCCGGCGCCTACGGCATGGCGATGGCCAATTCCTACAACCTGCGGGCCCTGCCGGTCGAGGACGTTATTGAATGAGTGAGTGGAAATTCAACCGCGACGCGATCCGCGCGTTCCGCTTCGTGCGTTGTGGCTTCGACGCGCAGACCGGTGTCGCGCAGCTGGTGTACGCGTTCGATGATGGCCCCGAGTTGATCGAGACGGTGACTGTGCCGGGCGCGCCATTCGTTCTCGACGACGCACGCGCGGCCGCGGCCGAACGCGCGCTGCGGCTGCTGCATCTGATCACCGGCGTCAGCTACTACAAGGCCGCCGTGCCAGAAGAGATCCGCATCGACAGCTACACCATCGATGCCGACACCGCGGCGTTGCTGGAGTTGATCTACGTCAACGGCCTGGGTGAGTTTGCCTACCGCAATGGTCTGAATCTGCACGGCAAGATCCGCTTCCCGCATACCGAGGTGGCGGCCGCGCCTGCGCCGGCGTTGGGCCTGCGTGAGCACGCACTGGTCGCGATCGGCGGCGGCAAGGATTCGCTGGTCAGCATCGAGGCGCTGCGTGCGCTCGGGGTCGAACAGACCGTGACCTGGATCGGTGGCTCGCAGCTGATCCGCGCCTGCGCCGAACGCACCGGCCTGCCGACGCTCAACATTGGCCGCGCGCTGGCGCCGCAGCTGTTCGACTACAACCGCGAAGGCGCGTGGAACGGCCACATCCCGGTCACCGTGCTGAACTCGGCGATCATGGTGTTCACCGCGCTGCTGCTCGGCGTCGATCAGGTGGTGTTCTCCAACGAGCGCTCGGCCAGCTACGGCAGCATGATCGAGGGCACCGGCGAGGTGAACCACCAGTGGTCGAAGGGCTGGGCGTGCGAGCAGGCCTTTGGCGAGTACGTGCAGCGCGAGATCGCCGCCGACCTGCATTACTACTCGCTGCTGCGCCCGCTCAGCGAGTTGGCGGTGGCGCGGCTGTTCGCCAGGTGCGACCGCTACGACGCGCATTTCAGCAGCTGCAATCGCAACTTCCACATCCGTGGCGAACGCCCGGCCAACCGCTGGTGCGGCGTCTGCCCGAAGTGCCATTTCGTGTTCCTGGCGCTGGCGCCGTTCATGCCGAAGCCGCGCCTGGTCGGCATCTTCGGCCGCAATCTGCTCGACGACCCGGCACAGACCGCCGGCTACGATGCGCTGCTCGAGTTCCAGGACCACAAGCCGTTCGAATGCGTCGGCGAAGGCCACGAGTCGCGCGCGGCGCTGGCCGCGCTGAGCGAGCGTCCGGAATGGCGCGAGGACGCGCTGGTCGAGCGCTTCGCCCACGAGATCCGGCCGCAGTTGGGCGTGGACGAATTGCGCATCGAACCGTTGCTGGTCATCGACGACGAACAGCGGATTCCGCCGGCGCTATGGGGCCGTCTGCGTGCATATTTCGCAGCTTGACGGACAGCGGGTCGCGCTGTGGGGCTGGGGCCGCGAAGGCCGCGCCGCCTACCACGCGATCCGCGCGCGCCTGCCGGCGCTGGCGCTGACCGTGTTCTGCTCCGACGACGAGGCCACCGAGGCCCGCGCGCTCGGCGATGCGGGGTTGACGGTCGAAACCGCGGCCACGGCCGAGCGCCTGGCCGCGTTCGACGTGGTGGTGAAGTCGCCCGGCATCAGCCCGTACCGCGCTGAGGCCGTCGCCGCAGCCGCGCAGGGCACGCGTTTCATCGGCGGCACCGCGCTGTGGTTTGCCGGACATGCCGATGCCGATGGCATCGCCGCGCACACGGTCTGCGTGACCGGCACCAAGGGCAAGAGCACCACCACCGCGCTGCTCGCGCACCTGCTGCGTGCCGGTGGTCATGTCACCGCACTGGCCGGCAACATCGGCCTGCCGTTGCTGGAGCTGCCCGTGCAGCCGGTGCCGGAGTTCTGGGTGATCGAGCTGTCGAGTTACCAGACCGGTGATGTCGCGGTCAGTGGCGTGCGGCCGGAGCTCGCGATCGCGCTCAACGTATTTCCCGAGCACCTCGATTGGCACGGCTCGCACGAGCGCTATGTCGAGGACAAGCTGCGCCTGCTGACGCAAGCCAGGCCGCGCATGGCCGTGCTCAACGCCAACGATCCGCGCCTGGCCGCGCTGGTGCTGCCCGACAGCCAGGTGCACTGGTTCGGCCGTGCCGATGGCTGGCACCTGCGCGAGGACGCGCTGTACCGCGGCGACGAATTCGTCATGGACACGCGGGCCTTGCCGCTGCCCGGCCGTCACAACCGCGGCAACCTGTGCGCGGTGCTGACCGCGATCGAGGCCCTGGGCCTGGATGCGGTATCGCTGGCGTCGCACGCGGCCTCGTTCCGGCCGCTGCCGCACCGGTTGCAGAGGCTGGGCACGCGCGATGGCATCGACTACGTCAACGATTCGATCAGCACCACCCCGCACGCCAGCCTGGCCGCGCTCGACTGCTTCGCCGGGCGCCGCGTCGCGATCCTGATCGGCGGCCACGACCGCGGCCTGCCGTGGGAAGACTTTGCCGCGGCCATGCGCGAACACGCGCCGATGGCGGTGGTCACGATGGGCCATGGCGTGCCTTCCCAGAATGGCCCGCGCATCCATGCGCTGCTGGCACCGGTGGCTGCGCAGGTCGGATTCGGCTTGAGCGAGGCGACCGACCTGGCCGACGCCATGGCGCAAGCCCGGGCCGCATTGGGTGGTGACGGCGTGGTCTTGCTGTCGCCGGGTGCACCGAGCTTCGGCGTCTACCGCGACTATGTCGCCCGTGGCCGCCATTTCGCGCAGCTGGCCGGTTTCGATCCGGATACGATCAGCGGCATTCCGGGTCTGGGCATCGCCTGAGCCATGCCTTCGGACACACTCCGGTAATTCACGCCTGCATCGCCACCGCGGAGTAGGCTCGCACCGCCCATCGAGGAGTAAGCGTCATGGCCCGCGTCGTTGCTGCGATTGCATTGCTGTTGTGCGCCGGTCCCGCTTTGGCTGCGATGCAGGCCAGGCCGGTCGAATGGAAGCTCGGGGAAGACAGGTTCAGTGGCGTGCTCGTCTACGATGACGTCAACACGATCAAGCGCCCCGGCCTGGTGATGGTGCCGAACTGGATGGGCGTGACCGACCTCTCCATCGCACGCGCCAAGCAGGTAGCCGGCGACGATTACGTCGTGCTGGTGGCCGATGTCTACGGTCACGGCGTGCGTCCCAGGGACAAGACCGAGGCCAAGGCGCAGGTCATGAAGACCTACGCCGACGGCGGCGTCATCTTGCGCAAGCGCACCGATGCGGCACTGACAGCCTTGAAGGCACAGGCGGCGACCGCGCCGCTGGATGCGGACAGGCTGGGTGCATTCGGGTTCTGTTTCGGCGGTTCAGCGGTGCTCGAACTGGCCCGGTCCGGCGCCGACCTGGCCGGCGTGGTCAGCGTGCACGGCGGACTGGAGACGTACCTGCCGACCGCGGGCAACCAGGTCAGCGCCTCGGTGCTGGTGCTCAACGGCGCCGCCGACACCTCGGTGACGCAGGCGCAGATTGTGGCGTTCGAAAAAGAGATGGACGCCGCCGCGGCCGACTGGCAGTTCGTCAACTTCAGCGGCGCGCGCCACTGCTTCACCCAGGAAGAAGACGCCAATACCGATGCGGCCAACAACTGCCGTTACGATGCGCGCGCCTCAAAGCGTGCGTTCGAGATGCTGCACGATTTCTTCCGGGAGCGTTTCGCCGGGCAGTGACGTGGCATGGTCGATGCGATCAGCCCGATCGCATCGACGTCATCGCATCGATTCAATGATCGCGGTTGACCGCGTAGCGGGCCAGGCCGCGCAGCGCCAGGGTGTAGTCGTTGTCTTCGAGGCCGTCGAGCGCGCGTTCGGCGGTCTGGGCGTATTCGCCGGCGCGTCGTCGGCTGTAGTCGAGGCCGCTGGTGGCGTGGATCGCAGCCAGCACGTCCGGCATCGCGCCGGTATCGCCGTGCTCAATGGCCGCACGCAGCCGCGCCCGCGTCACTTCATCGCTGTGCGCGATCGCATGGATCAGCGGCAGCGTCGCCTTGCCTTCGGCCAGGTCATCGCCGAGGTTCTTGCCCAGCGTCTGCGCGTCGGAGGCGTAGTCGAGCACGTCGTCGGCGATCTGGAACGCGTAGCCGAGGTTGAGACCGTACTCGTGCAGCGCGTCGCAGGTGGCCGTATCCGCGCCGGACAGCAGTGCCCCCAGTCGCGTCGCGGCGGCGAACAGCACCGCGGTCTTGCGCTCGATCACACGCAGGTAGGCGGCCTCGTCGGTGTCCGGATTGCGCACGTGCAGCAGCTGCAGCACCTCGCCTTCGGCGATCTGGTTGGTGGTGTCGGCGAGGATCTGCATCACCGCCATGCGCTCCAGTTCGACCATCAATTGAAAGCTGCGCGAGTACAGGAAGTCGCCGACCAGCACGCTGGCGGCGTTGCCCCAGACCGCATTGGCGGTCTTGCGGCCACGGCGCAGGTCGGATTCGTCGACCACGTCGTCGTGGAGCAGGGTGGCGGTGTGGATGAACTCGATCACGGCCGCCAACTGGTGCGCGTCCGGGCCACGGTGGCCCAATGCCCCGGCCGCGAGCAACAGCAGCATCGGCCGCAGCCGCTTGCCGCCGGCGCCGACGATGTACTCGGCGACCTGGTTGATCAGCACCACGTCCGAGGCCAGTCGTCGCCGGATCAGGGCGTCGACCGCCGTCATGTCCTCCCGGGCCAGGGACTGGATCGTGCCCAGGTCGGGGACGGGCAGGGTCGGGGCGCTCGAATCCATGATCAGGCCGGTTCAGTGGGGAAGCGAATTATACGGGGCCTGTACGGCCGTTCCGATGGATTCAGGAAAGCCCGACAGGCCGACGCGGGCCGTTCTGATGGTCCCGAGGCGCCGGGTATACTGCACTGTCGGTCGCCAGCCCCGGCGACACAGAGAAGGACACGCATACCCATGGCACGCGGCATCAACAAGGTCATCCTGGTCGGCAACCTCGGCAACGACCCCGAAACCAAATACACCCAGGGCGGCATGGCGGTGACCAAGGCCAGCCTGGCCACGACCAGCGTGCGCAAGGACCGCGAAGGCAACACCCAGGAGCGCACCGAGTGGCACCGGGTGACCTTCTTCGGCAAGCTCGGCGAGATCGCCGGCGAGTACCTGCGCAAGGGCAGCCAGGTCTACGTCGAGGGCTCGATCCGCTACGACAAGTACACCGGCCAGGACGGTGTCGAACGCTACTCCACCGACATCATCGCCGACGAGATGCAGATGCTCGGCGGTCGCGGTGAGGGCGGCGGCGGTGCTGGTGCCGGACGCGGCGAGTTCCGCGGCGGCAGCGCCGGCGACCGCAGCGAGCGCCCGGCGCGCGCGCCGTCCCGCCAGGAAGGTTCCGGTCAGGGGCACGCCCCGCGCCGCGAAGCCCCGCCGGCCAAGGCGAACGACTTCGCCGATGACTTTGCCGACGACGATATTCCGTTCTGATCGTTGGTACATCAGACTTGTCTACCGACTTATCAGGAGCCCCCTGAGTGCGAACTTGGCTTGTGACTGGCGGCGCCGGATTTATCGGCGGTAATTTCGTGCTGGATGCTGTAAGGCAAGGTGTTCGGGTAATCAATCTCGATGCACTGACCTATGCGGGAAATCTAGACACACTGAGCTCGATTCAGGGCGAATCAAATCACGTGTTCGTGCAGGGGGACATCGGCGATGCGGCGCTGATCGAGCGCCTGCTGCGTGAGCACCGCCCTGATGCGGTGATCAACTTCGCGGCCGAGAGCCATGTTGATCGCTCCATCGATGGGCCGGCTGCCTTCGTGCAGACCAACGTGGTCGGCACGCTGAACCTGCTTGAACGCAGTCGTGATTATTGGCGATCGCTGGACGAGGTTGGCCGTGCTGAGTTCCGCTTCCTGCACGTGTCGACCGATGAGGTCTATGGTTCGCTCGGTGACACCGGAAAGTTCACCGAACTGACCCCGTACGCACCGAATTCGCCGTATTCGGCCTCGAAGGCGGCCTCCGACCATCTGGTCCGCGCCTTCCACCACACCTACGGCCTGCCGGTGGTGACCACCAACTGCTCTAACAATTACGGGCCGTATCAGTTTCCCGAGAAGCTCATCCCGCTGGTGATCGCCAAGGCCGTTGCCGGGGAGTCGCTGCCCGTGTACGGCGATGGCCGCAACGTGCGTGACTGGCTGTTCGTCGGCGATCACTGCGCCGCTATCCGATGCGTGCTTGACGCCGGTCGTCCCGGCGAGACCTACAACGTGGGTGGCGATGCCGAACGGCAGAACCTTGCCGTGGTCACGGCGATCTGCCGCCTGCTGGATGAGCGCTTGCCGCTGTCCGGCGGACATGCGCGTGAATCCCTGATCACCTTCGTGAAGGACCGCCCCGGCCATGATCGTCGCTATGCGATCGATGCCTCCAAGCTGAAAAACGAGCTTGGCTGGACGCCGCAGGTGAGCTTCGAGCAAGGCATCGCGCTGACCGTGAGCTGGTACCTCGACCACCAACCGTGGGTGCGGCGTGTGCTGGACGGCAGCTATCGCCTCGAACGCATCGGTGCGACGGCGTGAAGCGGCAGCGATCGGCGGCGACATCTTTTCGAGAGGCATTCGCATGAGTCGCAAAGGGATCGTGCTCGCCGGTGGTTCAGGTACCCGGCTGTATCCGATCACGCAGGCAATCAGCAAGCAGCTGTTGCCGGTGTACGACAAGCCGATGATCTATTACCCGCTCAGCGTGTTGATGCTGGCGCGGATACGCGAAGTGCTGATCATCAATACGCCACACGAGCAGATTCTGTTCAAGAACCTGCTGGGCGATGGCTCGCAGTGGGGCATGAAGATCGAGTATGCCGTACAGCCGAGCCCCGACGGGCTGGCGCAGGCCTATCTGATCGGCGAGGATTTCGTTGCCGGCCAGCCCAGTTGCCTGGTGCTTGGCGACAACATCTTCCACGGCCCGGGGCTGACCGCGATGCTCAAGCGCGCCAGTGCCCAGGAGCAGGGGGCGACCGTGTTCGGGTATTGGGTGCGCGACCCGGAGCGTTACGGCGTCGCCGAATTCGATGCGCAGGGGCGAGTGATCGGTCTGGAGGAGAAGCCCTCCGCGCCGCGCTCGAACTATGCAGTCACCGGCCTGTATTTCTATGACGGCCGCGCCAGCGAGTTCGCCTCGCGGCTCAAGCCGTCGCCACGGGGCGAACTCGAAATCACCGACCTGAGCCGCTGCTATCTGGAAGAAGGCTCGTTGCAACTCGAACAACTCGGTCGCGGCTACGCCTGGCTGGATACCGGTACCCATCAGTCGTTGTTGGAGGCGTCCAACTACATCGAGACCATCGAAGCCCGTCAGGGGTTGAGGGTCTGCTGTCCAGAGGAAATCGCCTGGAGCAACGGCTGGATCGATGACCAGCAGCTTGCGGACCTGGCCAGGCCGTTGGCGAAGAATGGCTACGGACAGTACCTGCTTGGCCTGACCCAGCGGGGCTTCGTTCCGTGAAACTGATAGACACCGGATTGCCCGGTTGTGTGGTGATCGAACCCCGTGTGCACGGTGATGCGCGTGGTTTTTTTTACGAATCGTTCAACCACGACAAGTTGGCCGCACACGGGCTTGCTCAAACTTTCGTTCAGGGCAATGTGTCCTCGTCGAGTCGCGGCGTCTTGCGTGGCTTGCACTATCAATGGCCCAAGCCGCAGGGCAAGTACGTTTCGGTCATTGAAGGCAACGTGTGGGATGTTGCGGTCGATATCCGCCGCGGTTCGCCGACTTTCGGCCGTTGGGCCGCGGCCCTGCTGAACGCGGAGAACAAGCGCCAGATGTGGATACCGGAAGGGTTTGCGCACGGCTTCGTGGTTCTGAGCGAGCGTGCGGTGTTCACTTACCTTTGCACGGCCACGTATGACGCGCAGGCCGATGCCAGCATCCGTTGGGACGACCCACGCCTGGCCATAGACTGGCCGGTGAGCACGCCGGTGTTGTCTGACAAGGATGCCCGGGCACCATTGCTGGACGAGGTTGCCGAAGACCGGTTGCCGATCTGCACCACATGAAGATCCTGCTGATCGGCGGCAACGGCCAGGTCGGCGACGCACTGCTGCACGCGTTGGCGTCGCTTGGTGAGGTGATCGCGACGACGCGGTCGGGCCAGTTGGACGATGGCCGCGCGTGCGAACGCCTGGACCTGTCGGATCTCGACGCCATCGTGCCTTTGGTGGAGCGTCTTCGTCCGGACGCGGTGGTGAACGCCGCTGCCTACACCGCCGTCGACCGCGCCGAGGACGAACCCGAAGCGGCATTTGCCGTCAACGCGCGCGCTCCCGAACGACTGGCGCAGGCCTGCGCCGCGTTGGATATCCCATTGGTGCATTACTCGACGGACTACGTGTTCGACGGTTGCGGCACTCGCCCGTACCGCGAGAACGATCCGACCGATCCGCTGGGCGTCTACGGCCAAAGCAAGCGCGCCGGCGAGGAGGCCATCGCCTGCAGCGGCGCACGGCACCTGATCCTGCGCACCGCCTGGGTCTATGGCCTGCACGGGCACAACTTCCTGCGCACCATGCTGCGATTGGGCGCGCAGCGCGATGAGTTGCGCGTGGTTGCCGACCAGCGCGGTTCGCCGACCCCGGCCTGGCTGATTGCGGACGTGACGGCCGCAATACTCAAGCAGGGCATTGTCGAGCCGGGAGTGCGTCATCTGGTGGCCGAGGGCGAGACGAACTGGCATGGGTTTGCCGAGGCCATCTTCGAACAGGCCGCCGAGCAGGGCCTGATCGCGAATTCCCCGCGGGTGGTGCCGATCACCACCGCGGACTACCCGACCCGCGCTCGTCGTCCGGCCTACTCGGTCCTGGACACGACGCGTCTCGTGCACGAGTACGCCATATCGCTGCCGACCTGGCGGCAGGCCCTGGCGACCACCCTGCGGGGCGACCGCAGCGGCTGAGAACCACGGGGGGGTACGCCGTGCCTGCCGCGATTGGGTGCGCTAGGCTTGGGCCGGGGCGTAACCAACCAGGGGATATCTCGATGGTCATTCGGCACTTGGCGATGCTGGGCATCATGCTGTCCGTCGGTACGGCAGTCGCTGCCGATCAACCTGCCGCAGCACTCGACGTACAGGCCTTCGTCAAGAAGGATCAGTTCCGCACGATCAAGATTTCACCCGCTGGCGACTACCACGCCGCAACGCTTCCGCTGGAAGACCGGACCGCACTGGTCATCCGCCGCCGTACGGACATGGCGGCCACCGCCTCGGTCGAGTTCGGCAAGCACCAGCACATCGTCGACTTCTGGTGGGTGAACCCGGAGCGCGTGCTGATCAGCATGGCCTACAAGATCGGCGACCTCGAGGAGCCGATGCCGACAGGTGAGCTGTATGCGATCGACGCAGACGGTGGCCGGGTCGAGAACCTGATCGGCCAGCGCGTGGTGGGGCGCAGCGGCGATACCCGGATCCAGCCGAAGAAGGTGGAAGCGGTCGCCGCGTTCCTGATCGATGATCTGCCCGACGACGACAAGAACGTGATCATTTCGGTCGAGGCATTCAACGCCGACCCATTGGCGCGCGTGGAGAGGCTCAATGTGTACACCGGCCATCGCAGCGCCATCACACTTGCGCCGGTGCGCAATGCGCGGTTCACGACTGACAGCCAGGGGATCGTGCGTTTTGCCCGTGGTTTCGGTGCCGATGGCATAAACAAGCTGTACTACCGCAAGAGCGACGAAGCTTCGTGGCAGTTGATCAACGACGAAGCGCGCAGCGACCGGATCGAGCTGGCGCTTGGGTTCTCGGCCGACGACAAGGTGGCGTACCTGCAGGTGGAGCAGGCCAGCGGCCCCGATGCGATCGTGGCGATGGACGTGGCCACCGGTCTGCGAAAGGAGCTTCTGCGCGACGATGATTCGGACCCGGCGCGCGTCATCTACAGGCCGGGCAGTTCCGTCCCGATCGGCGCGGTCTTCATGGACGGCAAGCCGCGCATGGCGTTCTTCGATGATGCCTCGCCGGAGGCCCGGCTTTACCGCAGCCTGGCAACGGCGTTCGGCGGGGATGTTCCCTTCATCACGTCGAGTACCGCCGATGGCAACCTGTCCCTGGTGGAAACTTATGGCGACCGCAATCCCGGCGACTTCTTCGTATTCGATGGGGTTGCCAAGAAGGCCGATTACCTGATCAGTCGCCGCAACTGGTTCAATCCGGCGACCATGGCCGGGATGCGCCCCATTGCGCTCACGGCGCGCGATGGCTTGCCGCTGAAAGGGTATCTCACCCTGCCGCCTGGCTCGGATGGCAAGAACCTGCCCATGGTGGTAATGCCCCACGGCGGGCCGTATGGCGTTCGGGACGACTGGGGTTTCTCCGATGAACCGCAATTGCTCGCATCGGCGGGTTATGCAGTGCTGCAGATCAACTTCCGTGGCTCATCCGGGTATGGACGTGCGTTCACGCAGGCCGGCGCCCGGGAGTGGGGCGGCAAGATGCAGGACGATGTCACCGATGCGACGCGTTGGGCGATCCAGCAAGGCATCGCCGATGCCGGGCGGGTCTGTATCTACGGCGCCAGCTACGGTGGCTACTCGGCGCTGCTTGGGGTCGCCAAGGAACCGGACCTGTACAAGTGTGCGGCTGGCTACGTGGGCGTGTACGAGTTGCCGCTGATGTATGAGGAAGACGCGATGCGCTCCGGTTCCAACCGCACCTACCTGCAGCGGTGGGTCGGTGCACGCGAGCAACTGGCCGAGGTGTCGCCCACGCGCATGGCCGATCGGATCAAGGTGCCGGTGTTCCTGGCGGCCGGCGGCGAGGATCAACGTGCGCCGATAGCGCACTCGAAGCTCATGGAAAAAGCCCTGCGCAAGGCCAGCGTGCCGGTGGAAACGCTCTACTACGACACCGAAGGCCATGGCTTCTATGTCGAGGAGCACCAGCGCGAGTACTACAGCCGCTTGCTGGCGTTCCTTTCGCGCAGCCTGGGCGGGCGTGTGGCGACGACAGGCGGTGGTGACGTGGCGGCGGCGAAGTGACGAAGCAAGTGGCGAGGCCTTGGCACTGACGGCGCTACCGGGCGTCGTCGCTGTCAGGTGCGGGCCGCAGTGCGGTACTGGGCTCCTGTTACTTCACTCCATGCATCATCCGCTTCAGCGCCGGCGCCGCGATGAAGGCCAGCACCGCCCAGCCAATGCCCATCCACATCATCAGCCAGAACAGGTCGGCGTACTTGCCGCCGGCGTCGGCGAAATCGAGCGTGGCGCCTTCGGGGATATCGACCGCGGCCAGTTTTCCGAACAGTGCCGCCAGCGTTTCCGAGAACGCCGTGGCCAGGAACCAGGTGCCCATCATCAGGCTGACCACGCTCTTCACCGACAGCTGGGTAACGGCGGCCAGGCCGACCGGCGACAGGCACATTTCGCCAATCTCCAGCACCAGGTAGGCGAGCACCAGCCACCACACGCTCGCCAAGGTGCCGGTCGCCCCGGCCTGCTGCGCGGCCCAGCCCAGCGGGATGAAGCTCAGCCCGGCGAAAAGCAGGCCCCAGGCCGACTTGACCGGCTTGGAGGGGTCGAGGTTACGGCGGTCGAGCCAGCCCCACAGCCCGCTGAACATCGGTGCCAGCAGCACCAGGAACAATGCGCCCAGGTAGGTCAGCGAGCCGGCGGTCTGCGGTAGCACCACGCAGTCGCGCAGCAGGAACACCAGCATCGTCACGATCGCGCCGGCGAACAGCAGCTTCGGCAGCGGTGAGTCCGGGCGCCGGTCCGACAACGCGGCCGAGGCGACGAACGCCAGCGGCGCCAGCAGCAGCGACACCGTCGACCACGGCCACGGTGTGCCATCGCGGATCACCAGCGCCGGCAGCACGTCCTTGGTCAGCATGCGGTCGGTGAAGGTCACCCAGGAACCGTAGGTCTGCTCGTAGAGGGTGAAAAACACCAGGGCCATGAAGATCATCGCCATCATTGCCAGCATCTGCTGGCGCTGCACCGGCGTGCAGCGGGCCGTGATGAACCAGGCGAACCAGGCCAGCACCGCGAGCATCACCAGCAGCATCAGCAGCAAGGCCAGCGAGACCTCGCCGGCGAGGGCGAAGCGGCCATTGGCGACGGCCCACATCAACGCCGCGATCGGAGCCAGCGCCAGCAGCGAACCCAGGTAGATCGCCCATTCGCGCGGCAGGCCGAACACGCGCTCGCGCAGGCGGGTGGGGGCCGGGGGTTCGGCGTGGCCGTGCAGGTACTTCTGCCCCCACAGAAACTGCGCCAGCCCGAGCAGCATGCCGATGCCGGCGGCACCGAAGCCCCACTTCCAGCCCAGCGTCTGGCCGAGATAACCGCACACCAGCGACGCGAACAGCGCGCCGAGGTTGATGCCGGCATAGAACAACGAGAACCCCGAGTCGCGACGCGGGTCGTTGTCGGGGTACAGCCGGCCGACGATGGTGGAGATGTTGGGCTTGAGGAAGCCCACGCCGAGGATGATCAGTGCCAGCGAGAGGTAGAACACCCGCAACGCGCCCTCGTCGCGCGCCACCACGCCGTGGCTGATGCTGGCGGCGTGGCCTTCGACCGCCATGCCGGCGTGGCCGCAGACCAGCAGCAGCCCGCCGAAGACCACCGCCTTGCGCATGCCGAGGAAGCGGTCGGCCAGCAGCCCGCCGACCACCGGCAGGCAGTAGACCAGGCCACCGTAGGCACCGAGCACGTCCAGGCCGGAGCGGTCGCCGAACTTGTGGTGCTGCAGCAGGTACAGCAGCAGCAACGCCTTCATCCCGTAGAAGGAGAAGCGCTCCCACATCTCGGTGAAGAAGCAGACGTAGACGCCTTTGGGGTGGCCGAAGAGCTCATCGCGCGGATCCCGCGCGACGGCGGGCGGGGCGGGGCTGGCGGGCACGGGCGGCTACCGGACGGGAACGGGCGAGTATAGCCAGCGACCAGGGGGCTTCGGCCGGGGCTTTGGCCCAATGGCGAGGCGCTGTCTCGTTCAAGGTCCTCTCTTCGCCGTGACCTTTCCCGGCCGGGTTGTTACCTCTTCATGTCATTTCGCCCGCCGGCTTTTACAGGCGCCGCCGGCGGGTGCGATCATCGGCGACCGCTGGATTCCGCCTGGAGATGCCGATGGCTTCGCCCGCTACGCCGCAATTGACCTTCCGTGCCGTGCTGCTGGCCGTCGTGCTGGCGGTGATCCTGTCCGCCGCCAATGCCTACCTGGGCCTGTTCGCGGGTCTGACCATCGCCACCGCCATCCCGGCGGCGGTGGTGTCGATGGGCGTGCTGCGCCTGCTCGGCGGCGGCTCGATCCTGGAGAACAACATCGTCCAGACCGGCGCCTCGGCCGGTTCGTCGATCGCCGCCGGCGTGATCTTCACGATCCCGGCGCTGATCATCATGGGCTACTGGCCCGACTTCAAATACTGGTGGGTGGTCGGCATTGCCGGTCTGGGTGGCCTGCTCGGCGTGCTGTTCTCGGTGCCGCTGCGCCGCTCGATGATCGTCGAGGAGCCGCTGCCGTTCCCCGAAGGCAAGGCCGCGGCTGAAGTGCTCAAGGCCGGTGAACACCCCGGCCCGGGCCTGAAGATCCTCGGCGTCGCGGCCTCGCTGGGCGCGCTGGTCAAGCTCGCCGCCGAAAGCGGCCTGCGCCTGATCCCGGACAACGCCGTGGCCTCGGGCTGGATCGGCAAGTACTTGGGCTACATGGGCACCAACCTGTCGCCGGCGCTGCTGGGCGTGGGTTACATCGTCGGCCTCAACATCGGCATTGTGGTGGTGTCCGGCAGCATCCTGTCGTGGCAGTTCGCGATTCCGATCTACCACGCGTTCTTCCTCAACTCCGATCCAGCGCTCGCCGCGCAGATCGCCGGTGCGTCCGCCGCCGATGCAGGTGGCGCGATCTGGTCGGCCAAGATCCGCTACCTCGGCGTGGGCGCGATGCTGATCGGCGGCATGTGGACGCTGTTCTCGCTGCGCAAGTCGCTGGCCTCGGGCATCAAGAGCGGCCTGGCCGCGGCGCGCAAGGGCGGCGGCCTGGCCGTCGCCGAGACCGAGCGCGACCTGCCGATGAAGTGGATGCTGGTCGCGCTGGCCGCTTTCGTGGTGCCGCTGTGGATGCTGTACCACGCCATCGTCGGCAGCTGGGGCATCAGCCTGACGATGACGATCATCATGATCGTCGCCGGCTTCCTGTTCGTGTCGGTGTCGGCGTACCTGGCCGGCCTGGTCGGGTCGTCCAACAACCCGGTGTCGGGCATCACCATCGCCACCATCCTGTTCGCCTCGCTGGTGCTGATGCTGCTGCTCGGTCGCGACTCGGCCATTGGCCCGGTCGCCGCGATCATGATCGGCGCGGTGGTGTGCTGCGCGGCGGCGGTCGGCGGCGACAACCTGCAGGACCTCAAGGCCGGCTACATCGTCGGCGCGACGCCGTGGAAACAGCAGCTGATGCTCGGCATCGGTGCGTTTTCGTGTGCGCTGATCATGGCGCCGGTGCTGAACCTGCTGGCGCAGGCTTACGGCATCGGTGCGCCGACGGCGGAACACCCCAACGCGCTGTCCGCACCGCAGGCGACGCTGATGGCCTCGGTTGCCAAGGGCCTGTTCGGCGGCAAGTTGCCGTGGGGCATGATCGCCATCGGTGCGGTCATCGGCGCATTGACCATCGCGTTCGACGAATGGCTCAAGTCGCGCAAGTCGCACTTCCGCGTGCCGGTACTGGCCGCGGCCATCGGCATCTACCTGCCGCTGGAACTGATGGTGCCGATCTTCCTCGGCGGCCTGCTGTCCTACATCGTCGAGCGCCGCCACGGCCTGACGCTGGACAGTGACGAGACCGACCGTGACCGCGCGCATCGTCCCGGCACGCTGTTCGCTGCCGGTCTGATCACCGGCGAAGCGTTGACCGGCATCGCGATCGCGGTCCCGATCGTCGTCTCCGGTCGCGCCGATGTGTTGTCGCTGGGCACGCACCTGGGGCCGTGGGTGGGACTGGCCATCCTCGCCTTCGTCGGCTGGCTGCTGTATCGCAGCAGCGTGCGCAACGGCGGGGCCGAAGCCGCCAAGCCCAACGCCTGATCCAACAAGCAGCCGTCATTCCCGCCTACGCGGGAATGACGGTCTGAAATCACCAGCGGACCGTGTACAGGTGCGCCCGCATGCACAACGAGAACACGCTATGACGCCACGCCACGCCATCCTCCCGCTCGCCCTGCTGCTGGCCTGCGGCTCTACTTCCGCATTCGCCGCACGCGGTTTCGAAGTGCGCGACCTCGCCACGCTCGACCGCGTGTCCTCGCCGGCACTGTCGCCGGACGGTCGCCGTGTCGTATTTGCAAAGCGCGTGGCCGACCTGGCCGCCAACAAGGGTTCGACGTCGCTGTGGATCGAGGACCTGTTCGCGCGCGATGCGGCGCCGCCGAAGCGCCTGACGCCTGAGGGCTGGAACGTCAATTCGCCGAGCTTCTCGCCCGACGGCAAGACCGTGTACTTCCTCAGCGGCAAGTCGGGCAGCTCGCAGCTGTACGCGATCGCGGCCAGCGGCGGCACGCCGAAGCAGGTGACCGCGTTCGCGGCCGATGTCGGTGGCTACCAGATCTCGCCGGATGGCAAGCGCATCGCGTTCAATGCCGAAACCTTCGCCGATTGCGCCAGTGACCTGGCCTGCGCCAAGAAGAAGGTGGACGCACGCGGCGAGCAGAAGAACACCGGCGTGGTGTTCGACCGCATGTTTATCCGTCACTGGGATGCGTGGAACGACGGCCGCCTCAACCGACTGTTCGTCGCGACGCTGGCCGACAAACCGGTGAGCAGTGCGACGCTGGTCAGCGGCGATGTCAACGGCGATGTGCCCTCCAGGCCGTTCGGCGACAGCAGCGAGTACACCTGGGCGCCGGACTCGCAGAGCCTGGTGTTCAACGCGCGCATCGCCGACGCCAAGGAACCGACCTCGACCAACTTCGACCTGTACCAGGTCAATGCCGACGGCAGCGGCGCGGCGAAGAACCTCACCGCCGCCAACCCGGCCTGGGACACCGGCGCCACTTTCAGCGCCGACGGCAAGACCCTCTACTACCGCGCCATGCAGCGCCCGGGTTTCGAAGCCGACCGCTTCGCGCTGATGGCGCTCGACCTGGTCAGCGGCCAGCGCCGCGAGATCGCGCCGCAGTGGGACCGATCCGCCGACGGCATCACCCTGTCGGCAGACGGCGAGACGATCTACACCACCGCCACGGACCTGGGCGAGCACCCGCTGTTCGCGATCGACATCGCCAGCGGCAAGGCGAGCAAGCTGATCGGCGACGGCAGCATATCGGCGATCGCCCTGGCCGGGCCGACGCTGGCCTTCACCCGCAACACGCTCAACAGCGGCGACCAGTTGTTCACCACCAGCGCCGATGCCACCGCACCGCAGCGCGCGATCACTCCCAGCACCGGTGAGACACTGAAGGACGTGAGCTTCGGCACCTTCGAACAGTTCAACTTCAAGGGCTGGAACGGCGACACCGTGCACGGCTACGTGGTCAAGCCGTGGAACTACGTCGAAGGCAAGAAGTACCCGGTCGCCTTCCTCATTCATGGCGGCCCGCAGGGTAGCTTCGGCAACGGCTGGAGCTATCGCTGGAATCCGCAGACCTATGCCGGTCAGGGCTACGCGGTGGTGATGATCGACTTCCACGGTTCGACCGGCTACGGCCAGGCCTTCACCGACGCGATCAGCCAGCACTGGGGCGATCGCCCGCTGGAAGACCTGCAGAAGGGCTGGGCCGCGGCGCAGAAGCAGTACAGCTTCCTCAACGGCGACAAGGCCTGCGCATTGGGCGCGAGCTACGGCGGTTTCATGGTCAACTGGATCGCCGGCAACTGGAACCAACCCTGGAAGTGCCTGGTCAACCACGACGGCGTGTTCGACCAGCGCATGATGGGTTACGCGACCGAGGAGCTGTGGTTCACCGAATGGGAGCAGGGCAGTACACCGTTCGCCAAGCCTGCGAACTACGAGAAATTCAACCCGGTCAACCACGTCAAGGACTGGCGTGTGCCGATGCTGGTGATCCATGGCCAGCTCGATTTCCGCATTCCGGTCGAGCAGGGCATCGGTGCGTTCACCGCGCTGCAGCGCCAGGGCATCGAGTCGAAGTTCCTGTACTTCCCGGACGAGAACCACTGGGTGCTCAAGCCGCAGAACTCCGTGCAGTGGCACGACACTGTCAACGGCTGGCTCAAGCAGCACATCGGCCAGTAACGCGGCCGTGCCGGATAAAACGAAAGGGCGGGGCCATTGGCTCCGCCCTTTCGTTTGAGCGCCACACGGGGTGCGGTCATGTCAGCAGCAGCGCGAGCGGCCCTTGCCGTAGCGCGCGTCCATGCGCTCGCGGAAGAATTCATCGCGGGTCATCGGCGTGCGTTCGGGATGATTGCGGCGGATATGCTCGGCGTAGTTGTCGTAGTCGGGAATGCCGATCGCCAGGCGTGCGGTCCGGGCGCTCGCACGCCACCAGGTCGCGAGCAGGCCGACGACGACGCGCACCACGCGCGTCGTCGTCCCTGCCGTCACCATGTCGCCGTCAGCGGGCAACGGCGTCCAGCGCGACATAGTCGCTCTCCTTCGCCGTCGGCGCCTGGCTGCGGCGCGCTGCGAATGCCGCGCGCAGGCCGAAGAACACCGTCGCCACCACCACCGCCACGAACAGCGCGCACAGGCCGGCGTCGAGGTAGTTGTTGAAGATCACGCGCGACATGTCGTCCATCGACTTGGCCGGCGCCAGCACCTCGCCACGCGCGGCGGCATCGGCGAACTTGCGGGCGTTGGCGATGAAGCCGATCTTCGGGTCCGGGTGGAACAGCTTCTGCCAGCCCGCGGTGAGCGTGCAGATCAGCAGCCACGCGGTCGGGATCAGCGGGATCCACAGGAACTTCTCCCGCTTCATCTTCACCATCACCACGCTGCAGAACACCAGCGCGATGCCGGCCAGCATCTGGTTGGCGATGCCGAACAGCGGCCACAGCGTGTTGATGCCGCCGAGCGGGTCGACCACGCCCTGGTAGAGGAAGTAGCCCCACAGCGACACCGCGATCAGCGTGCAGACGATGTTGCTGACCCAGCTTTCGGTGTGCTTGAACGGCTCGTAGACCAGGCCAGCCAGCTCCTGGATCATGAAGCGCGCCACGCGCGTGCCGGCGTCGACCGTGGTGAGGATGAACAGCGCTTCGAACAGGATCGCGTAGTGGTACCAGAACGCCATCATGCCTTCGCCCGGGATCAGCCCGTGCAGGATCTGCGCCATGCCCACCGCCAGCGTCGGTGCACCGCCGGTGCGCGAGAGGATGCTGCTCTCGCCGATCTCCTTGGCCGTCGCGGTCAACACCTCCGGCGTGAGCACGAAGCCCCAGCTGGAGATCGCCGCAGCCGCGGATTCGGCGGTGGTGCCGATCAGCGCGGCGGGGGCGTTCATGGCGAAGTACACGCCGGGCTGCAGCACGCAGGCGGCGATCAGCGCCATGATCGCGACGAAGGCTTCCATCAGCATGCCGCCGTAGCCGACCAGCGGCAGATCACGCTCGTTGGAGATCATCTTCGGCGTGGTGCCCGAGGAGATCAGCGCGTGGAAACCAGAGACCGCGCCACAGGCGATGGTGATGAACAGGAACGGGAACAACTTGCCCGAGAACACCGGGCCGGTGCCGTCGACGAACTTGGTCAACGCCGGCATCTGCAGGTCCGGCATGGCGATCACGATGGCCAGCGCCAGGATCAGCACCGTGCCGATCTTGAGGAAGGTCGACAGGTAGTCGCGCGGTGCCAGCAGGAACCACACCGGCAGCACCGAGGCGACGAAGCCGTAGGCGATCATCAGCCACGCCAGCGTGGTGCCCTTGAGGTGGAACAGTGGGCCCCAGGTCGGGTGCGCGGCGACCAGGCCACCGCCCCAGATGGCCAGCAGCAGCAAGACGAAGCCGATGACCGAGACCTCGAGGATGCGGCCCGGGCGGAAATAGCGCAGGTACAGGCCCATCAGGATCGCGATCGGAATCGTCATCGCCACGGTGAAGGTGCCCCACGGGCTTTCCGCCAGCGCCTTGACCACCACCAGCGCCAGCACCGCCAGCAGGATCACCATGATCATCAGGATGCCGATCATCGAGATCACGCCCGCGGCCGGGCCCATCTCGGCGCGGATCATCTCGCCCAGCGAACGGCCATCACGGCGCGTGGAGAAGAACAGGATCAGCATGTCCTGCACGGCGCCGGCGAGGACCACACCGAACAGGATCCACAGTGTGCCAGGCAGGTAGCCCATCTGCGCGGCCAGTACCGGGCCGACCAGGGGGCCGGCACCGGCGATCGCGGCGAAGTGGTGGCCGAACACCACGCTCTTCTCGGTCGGGACGTAGTCGAGGCCGTCGTTGCGGCGCCAGGCCGGCGTTGCCCGCGACGGGTCGATCATCAGCGCATTGCGCGAGATGTACAGGCCGTAGAAACGGTAGGCGATGGTGAACACCGACACCGCCGCCACCACCAGCCACATCGCGCTGATGGTCTCGCCGCGATGCAGTGCGATGGTGCCGATACAGAATGCGGCCAGTACCGCGAGTGCGGCCCAGCCCAACCAGGACAAACCTTTCATGACGCCCCTCCGGATGGATCACCGAAGGGTCGCGCCAGCGGACGCGCCGGGTCAATGCGCAGTGCGCAATAACGACTGCGACTTTGGTCTAAGCCGACGGGCGGTGGTGCGGCACGCTCACAACCATTTGGCGCGCCGCAGTACGCGGAACAGCACGGTACAGACCAGTACGGTGACGCCGATCACGATGTAATAGCTGTAACGGCCCGGCAACTCGGGCATGTGCACGAAGTTCATGCCGTACCAGCTGGCGATCAGCGTCGGCGCGGCCAACAGCGCGGCCCAGCCAGCCAGGCGCTTGACCACTTCACCCTGGCGGATCGTCACCAGCGACAGGTTCACGCTCATCGCCGCGGTCAGCATCTCGCGCAGGGTGTCGGTGGTCTCGTTGATGCGCACGGCGTGGTCGAGCACGTCGCGGAAGTAGAGCTGGCTTTCCTCGTCGATCAGGGTGGTACGCGCGCGAGCCAGCTGGCCGAGGATGTCCTGCAGCGGCGACACCGCCATGCGCAACCGGGTCAGCTCGCGCTTGAGCTCGTAGAGCTTCTTGACGGTGTCCTTGCGGAAGTCCTCTGCGAAGACATCCTGCTCGAGCTCGATCAGGTCCTGGCTGAACTCTTCGACGATCGGCGCGAAGTTGTCGACGATCAGGTCCAGCACCATGTACAGCGCCGCGCCGGGGCCGTGCACCATGTCCTCGGACTCGCGCTCCAGGCGCGCACGCGCCGGGGCGTAGCTGGTCGAGGCGCCGTGGCGCACGGTCACCAGGTAGCGAGGTCCGACGAACAGGTGGGTCTCGCCGAAGCGGATGTGGCTGTCGACCGTCTGCGCGGTGTGCACCACGATGAACAGCGAGTTGCCGTAGCTCTCGATCTTCGGTCGCTGGTGCGCGTTCTGTGCATCCTCGACGGCCAGGTCGTGCAGGTTGAACTCCTCCTGCAGCTTGTCGAGGATGCCCTCGTCGGGCTCGTACAAGCCAACCCAGACAAAGCTGCCGTCGTCGACCGCGAGCGCGTCGCTGATGGCATCGAGGCTGATGTCACGGCGCTGGCCGTCGCGGCTGTAGACCGCGCAGTTGATCACGCACTGGGGCAGGGTTGGATCCTTCATGCCGGGCATCGTGCCCGCGCCGCTCGGCGTGGGCAAGCCGTCAGCGCTTGCGCAGGGCGAGCCAGAGGCCGGCATGGGCCGGCAGCAGCAGCGCGACCCAGTGTGCATTGCGTTGCGGGTACACCGGCAGCCAGTACGCAAACAGCGCGATCACCGCGAGCAGGACGATGGCGCCGAGGATGCGCGCGAACCACGGACCGGCGGCACGCCCGCGCAGCACCCGCCAGGCGCCGGGCAGCAGCAGCCAGCACAGCGGATTGAGCAGCAGCAGGTTGTGGTTGGCCCAGCCGTAGCGGTGATCGGTGCCGAGCCAGATGAACAGCATCAGCGCGCCCAGGGCACCGGCCAGCGTCCACAACGGCAGCGCCAGCGTCACCAGCATGCGCGTGCGGCGACCGCCGAGCCAGATCGCGCCGACACCGATCGCAAGGCCAGCCAGCGCCCACGGCCACAGCCGCACCGGTGCCTCGGTCGGTTCCGGCGCGATGCGATGCGGCAGCAGTTCCTGTTCCTCGCGGACCAGCGGCCGGCCCTGCGTGTTCTTGACTTCGCGCAGTGCGGCGGCGAGGCGCATCGGCACGTAGGACTCGGCCCACACCGGCAGCGGCTGGTCGGCAGCCGGGCCCAGGCCGATGTCGAAGCCCAGCCACATCCACCACGCCGGCGACGCCAGGCGCACCGCCTCGCTGCGGTAGGTGGCCCCGTGCGAGCGGCCTTCGATCTGGCGACGCAGGCCGCCGCCGAGGGCGCGGTCGATGGCGTCGCGCACGCGGGTGGAGCAGTTGTCGTCGAAGTACTGGTAGCGGTAGTGGGCGTGTTCGGGGAGCGCGTTCTCGGCCAGTGCGTCGGCCAGGCCCCGCGCCTGGGCGTCGTCGAGGTCGAGCCACTGCACGCTGACACCGCGGCCCTCCTCGCGGTACATCGCCAGGTCCTGCTCGAACGGCAACGCCGCCAGTCGGTAGCGCATGTCGCCGCGGACGAAGCGGGCGATGAAGTCCGGCTCGCCGGGGTCGAAGAAGCCGAAGTTGTACGAGGTGGCCGCACCGGTCTGGGGGTCGACCACCACGATCGCATCGTGGCCGAAGCGCTCGAAGAAGATCTCGCCGGGCTGCATCGTGACCATGCCGATGCGCGGCGTGGCGGCGAGCGCGCTGGCCGCGGTCAGCCACAACAGGCACACCGCGAGCAGTCGCATCAAGCTGTGGGCCAGAGGAAACCTACGGAGCCGAAGCCCTGCCACCAGAGCTTCAGGCATCGCTGAGCACACCGACGTGGAAGGCGTGGACACGGCGCGCATCGGCGCCGGATACGCGGAACACGAAGCGGCCGAGGGTCAACTCCTCGCCGGCCTCGGGCAAGTGGCCGATGGCGGCAGTGATCAGGCCGCCGATGGTGTCGTACTCGTCGTCGTCGAAATCGGCGCCGAAGCGCTCGTTGAAGTCGGCGATCGGCGTGAGCGCATCGACCACGAACTGACCGTCGGCCTGCGCCGCGATCAGCGCATTCGGGTCTTCGGCGTCGTCGTGCTCGTCGTCGATCTCGCCGACGATCTGCTCCAGCACGTCCTCGATCGTGACCAGGCCGGCGACGCCGCCGTGCTCGTCGATCACGATCGCCATGTGGTTGCGTGACTGGCGGAACTCGCGCAGCAGCACGTCCAGACGCTTGGATTCGGGAATCAGCACCGCCGGGCGCAGCAGCTCGTGGATGCTGCCAGGGCCGTTGTCGGCGACCACGCCGCGCAGCAGGTCCTTGGCCAGCAGCACGCCGAGGATCTCGTCCTTGTCCTCGCCGTGCACCGGGAAGCGCGAGTGCCCCGATTCGACCACCTGCTTCATCAGGTCGAGGAACTTGCCATCGGCCGGCAGCACGACCATCTGCGAGCGCGTGATCATCACGTCGCCGACGGTGAGGTCGGAGACCGCGATGGCGCCTTCCATCATCCGCAGCGTGTCGGCAGCGATCAGGCCGTCGGCCTGCGCATCGCGCAGCAGCTCGACCAGGTCCTCGCGGGTGGTGGGTTCGCCGGACAGCGCCGAACTGATGCGTTCGAGCCAGGAGCGCGGTTTCTCGTGCGGCCGCCGTTCCTGGGCTTCCGACGTATGGGAGTTACTACTGTCGTCCTCGGACATTGTGTTCTAGAGGATGCCCGGGGGGATGGGCGTCTGGCTCAGTTTAGCGCGGATGCGGGGCCGGGTGGCTGCAGCCTGGCGCAGTGGCCGAAGTGCCGCCTCTGTCGGAAATTCCCTGGGCCTCCGTGCGGCGATTCCCGCACACAGGTCGAGCGCTGTGCCCATGGTGGACGTTGCCGCGTCGCTTCACGCTGGCGACACGTCGTGAAGCATGGGAGCCATGCGGCGACACCGATCACACTTTCAAGTTCAAGGAGGAATCATGCGACTGCACTTGCACGTATTGGCGGCAGGATTGGCAATGCTGTCCGCCGGCTCAGCCGGCGCGGTGTCGGCGACCACGGCCGGTCCCCATGTCGACGTGTCGTCCTACCTGCGCACCGATGCCGAGATCGAAGCCTGGTACCTGCTGCGCTCGCGACTGCGCGACGACTTCGATGCCATCTGCGGCGATACCTTCTGCGAAGGTGACTACAGCAACATCGAGTCGCTGCGTTACCAATGCTCGGTCGATCAGGTCAATGGACGCATCGGGCGCTGTCTGTGGGTATTCGCCGCCAGCAACGAGGAGATCGACCCCGCCACCGGCCGGATCGTGGTGCAGCCGCGGGTCTGGCGCTGCCCGACGCCGTTGCCGGCGCGCACCACGATCGAGGCGCTGCTGGGGTCGTTGACGGTTGAATCACCGTTGTACGCGCCGCTTCCCGGGGGCAACCGCTCGATCTACGACGGCCTGGTCGATTGCCTGTGAGTGTCTGCCGCGGCTGGGCGCAGTGTTGCGCTCAGTCGCGGTAAGGGTCGGCGATGCCAAGCGAGGCCAGGATCTCGCGTTCGAGCTGCTCCATGCAGATCGCGTCGGTCTCGTCGTCGTGATCCCAGCCCAGCAGGTGCAGGGCGCCATGCACGGTGAGGTGCGCGTAGTGCGCGATCAGCGGCTTTTTCTGTTCCTTGGCCTCGCGCGCGACCACCGGTGCACAGATCACCAGGTCGCCGAGCAAGGGCATTTTCACGCCCTTGGGCAGCCCCTCCGGCAGGTCCGCGGGAAAGCTCAGCACGTTGGTGGCGTAATCCTTGCCACGGTAGTGGCGATTGAGCGCGCGACCTTCCTTGGTGCCGACGATGCGGATGGCCAGGTCGGCCTCGCGGATGCGGCTGTCGAGGGCCGCGGCCACCCACTTGCGGAAGCTCACCGCTGCGGGAATGCCGGTGCGCGGCACGGCGTAGTTGATCGCCACGTCAAGACGGACAGGGCCTTTGGTCATGGTGTCATCGCTCAGGTAGCCGGGCCGGTGGCCGTGGCTTGCGCGTCGCGCGCGTCGTAGGCGGTGACGATGCGCGCCACCAGCGGATGGCGGACCACGTCGCGCGCCTCGAAGAAGGTGAAGCTGATGCCGTTGACGTTGCGCAGCACGTCGAGTGCGTCCTTGAGGCCGGACTTCTGGTGCTTGGGCAGGTCGACCTGGGTCATGTCGCCGGTGACCACGGCGGTGCTGCCGTAGCCGATGCGGGTCAGGAACATCTTCATCTGCTCGATCGTGGTGTTCTGCGCTTCGTCGAGGATCACATAGGCATCGTTAAGCGTGCGTCCGCGCATGTAGGCCAGCGGCGCGATCTCGATGACGTTCTTCTCCAGCAGCTTGACCACCTTCTCGACGCCGAGCATCTCGTAGAGCGCGTCGTACAGCGGGCGCAGATAGGGGTCGACCTTCTGGGTGAGATCGCCGGGCAGAAAGCCCAGCTTCTCGCCGGCCTCGACCGCCGGTCGCACCAGGATCAGCCGCTGCACGCGTGACTCGTTCAGCGCCTCGACCGCGCTGGCGACGGCGAGGAAGGTCTTGCCGGTGCCGGCCGGGCCGATGCCGAAGTTGATGTCGTGGGTGGCGATCGCATGCAGGTACCTGGCCTGGTTGGCGCCGCGTCCGCGGATCGTGCCGCGCTTGACGCGGATCGCGACCTCCTGCGGTTCGACGTCGTCGTTGACCGTCGGCTCGCCGTCGATTTCGGTCAAACGCAGGTGGATGGCCGCTTCGTCGAGGGTTTCTTCGTCGGCTTCCTGCCACAGCGAGCGCAGCAGTCTCTCGGCCTTGCCGACCGCGAGTTGCGGACCGACGACGCGGAATATGTTGCCGCGGTTGGCGATCTCGACGCCGAGGCGCAATTCGATCAGGCGCAGGTGGCCGTCGAAGGGGCCGCTGAGGTTGGCCAGGCGTTCGGTTTGCGCGGGCTCGAGGACGAATTCGGAGGTCGTACGTGCAGGCATCGGGGGAGGCTGTCTTCCATGAGCGCGCGCGATCGCGCGTGGGGGCGATCAGCTTGCGCCTGCGTGGCGCTTTTCGCAAAGGGCGGCCACGCTGCGCGAGCCGGCATTGTCCGGGTCGAGGCGACCTTTATCGGGACGCGTTGCGCGGACGCAGCGCGCGAATGAACAGTGCCAAGCCGATGCAGCTCACCACCGTGGCGCCGATCAACCACAGCCAGGTCGACAGATCGGCAGAGAAATGGTCGTGGCGAAAGCCGCGCTGGAAGAACCGCATGAAACCAAGGGCGCCGATGCCACAGAACCACAGGCTCAGGGCAAAACGGCGGAGTGGATTATCGCGAGGAGGGTTGGGCACGGCAGGAAGGTGAGGTGCGTGAGTGGGCACGATAGAACAGCCTGCCCGGGCCGGCGTTGCCGACGCGGGCGGCAAGACTGGGCCGGCCGTGGTTCTAGGATTGGCCAGGACCGCCCGTCGGCAAGATCTTGCAACTAATTCATCAGTGAATTAAATATTGGCCATGAGCCGTTCCGCCCCTTCCGCGCCGCGCGGCAGTGCCGCCAAGGCTGTCAAACCGGTCACAAAGCCCGTCGCAAAGCGTGCCCCCGGTCGCCCCGGCGCCGACAGCCCCGACCTGCGCGAGCGCCTGCTCGATGCCGCCATCGCGTGCTTCACCCGGCAGGGCATCGCCGCCACGCCGCTGCGCAGCATCGCGACCGAAGCCGGCGTGAATCCGGCCCTGCTGCATTACTACTTCGGCGACAAGGCGCAGCTGCAGGAAGCGGTGATCACCGAGCGCATCCTGCCGGTGTTCATGCAACTGCGTGAGCCGTTGCTGCGCACCGACGATGTCGCCGGGCTGGTGGCGGCATTCGTCCAGGGCATCGGCCGGCTCGTCGCCGAGCACCCGTGGCTGCCGGCGCTGTGGGTGCGCGAGGTGCTGTGCGAGGGCGGCGCCTTGCGTGACGTGCTGTTCGAGCGGATTGGTCCGCAACTGCCGCAGATGATGGCGTCGCGCTTTGCCCAGGCACAGGCGCGCGGTGAGCTCAACGAGGACCTGGACCCGCGCCTGCTGATGGTCTCGCTGATCGGCCTGACCCTGTTCCCGGCCGCTGGCGCGCCGATCTGGCGGCGCATGCTGCAGGCCGACGATCTCGATTTCGACACGCTGCGCCGGCACACCCTGGCGTTGCTCGATCGCGGCCTGCGCCGCGACTGAACCTGGAGGTGAACGTGACTGCGAACCACCGAAGCCCGCAGACGAAACGCAGCTGGCGCTGGACCGGGTCGATCGTGCTCGGACTGGCCCTGTCCGGTTGCGGTGACGACCGGCCGCAGGCTCTGGGCACGCTCGAATGGGACCGCGTCGCGCTGCCCGCGCCGGCCGCCGAGAAGATCGTCCGCATCGACGTGCGCGAAGGCCAGCGCGTACAGGCCGGCGCGCGGCTACTGCAACTAGAAGTGACACGCACGCAGTCGCAACTGGCGGCGCTGCAGGCACAGGCGAAGCAGGCCGACGACGTGCTCGACGAGTTGCGGACCGGTCCGCGCAGCGAGGACATCGCCCAGGCCCGCGCCAACCTGGCCGCAGCGCAGGCGCAAGCGGCCGATGCACGTGCCTATTACACACGCCTGCAGCCCTTGGGCCGGCAGCGTCTGGTCGCGGCGGCCGACGTCGACCGTGCCCGCGCGGCCGCCGGCCATGTCGATGCCCAGGTGCGGGCGCTGCAGGCGGCCTTGCTCGAGCTCGAACGCGGCACCCGCCGCGAGCAGATCGCCCAGGGCGAGTCCGCCGTCGCGGCCGCCAAGGCCCAGGCCGCGGCACAGGCGGTGACGCTGGACAAACTCGACCTCACCGCGCCGCGCGCGGGTGTCGTCGACAGCCTGCCGTACCGGCTCGGCGACCAGGCCCCGGTCGGCGCGCCGTTGGCGGTGCTGCTGGTCGGCGATGCGCCGTACGCACGCGTGTACGTACCCGAGCCGATCCGCGCCAGCGTCCGCGTCGGCCAGTCCGCACACGTGTTCGTCGACGGCCGCGAGCAGGCGCTGGACGGCACCGTGCGCATGATCCGCAGCGAGCCCAGCTTCACCCCGTATTACGCGTTGATCGGCAAGGACGCGGCACGGCTGAGTTACCTCGCCGAAGTCACCCTGACCGGCTCGGACGCCATGCAATTGCCGGCGGGCCTGCCGGTGCGGGTCGAGTTCGCGCAATGAGCGAAGCCGCCGCCCCGGCGATCCGCGCGCGCAACCTGACCAAGCGCTTCGGCGCGCTGGTCGCGGTCGACCATGTCGACCTGACCGTGCCGCGCGCGCACGTCTACGGTTTCCTCGGCCCGAACGGCTCCGGCAAGACCACCACCATCCGCATGCTGTGCGGCCTGCTGACGCCGAGCGAGGGCGAGGCCGAGGTGCTCGGCCTGCGCATCCCCGAGCAGGCCGAGGCGCTGCGTCGCCGCATCGGCTACATGACGCAGAAGTTCTCGCTGTTCGAGGACCTGAGCGTGCGCGAGAACCTGGAATTTCTGGCCGCGGTGCAGGACATGCCGAAGGCGCAGGCGGCCAGGCGCATCGACGAACTGCTCGTGCAATACCGCTTCCAGGACCGGCAGCAGCAGCTTGCCGGCACCATGAGCGGCGGGCAGAAGCAGCGGCTGGCGCTGGCCGGCGCGGTGATCCACCAGCCCGAGTTGCTGTTCCTGGACGAACCGACCAGCGCGGTCGATCCGGAGTCGCGTCGCGACTTCTGGGAGAAGTTGTTTGATCTGGCCGACACCGGCACCACCATCCTGGTGTCGACGCACTACATGGACGAGGCCGAGCGCTGTCACCGCATCGCCATCCTCGACCGCGGCGCGCTGGTCGCCGACGGCACCCCGGCCGAGCTGACGGGTGCGCTCGCCGGGCGCACCGTCGAGGTGCTGGCGGCGCAGCCACGGCGCGCGCAGCAGTTGCTGGTCGACGCGCCGGGCGTGCTCAGCGTCGCGCAGATCGGCAACACCTTGCGCGTGTTGACCGATCGCGACGGCGATACGGCGGCGCGGCTGCAGCGCCTGCTGGCGCAGGCGGACCTGCAGGCGGAGGTGTCCGCCTCGCATCCGAACCTGGAGGACGTGTTCGTCTCCGCCACACGGGGCCGCGACAACGAGCGCGCGCAGGAGCGGGCGGCATGAGCCTGCGCCGGCTGTTCGCGATCGTGCTCAAGGAACTGCGGCAGATGCGCCGTGACCGCATCACGCTGGCGATGATCGTCGGCATCCCGGTGATGCAGCTGGTGCTGTTCGGCTACGCCATCAACCTCAACCTGCGTGGGCTGTCGACCGGCATCGCCGACCAGGCCAACAGCGCCGCCTCGCGCGCGGTGGTGATGGACATGGTCGCCACCGGCGTGATCAAGCCAACCGTCAGCGCGACCACGCCACGGGAACTGATGGAGCGCCTGCGCCGTGGCGAGATCAGCATCGGCGTGGTGATCCCGCCGGATTTCGAGCGTCGCCGCTTCGAAGGCCGCGAGGCGGTACAGATACTGGTCGACGGCAGCGACACCGTGGTGCAGAGCGCGGCGATCCAGCTGGCGCAGCTGCCACTGGACCCGCGCCCGAGCAGCAACACCGCGCCACTGAAGGCCGGCCCCGGGCAGGGCGGCGGGCCGGTCAGCGTGGTCACGTTCTACAACCCGGAGCGGCGCTCGGCGGTGAACATCGTGCCGGGCCTGATCGGCGTGATCCTGACCATGACGATGGTGCTGTTCACCGGCGTCGCCATCGTGCGCGAGCGCGAGCGCGGCAACATGGAGCTGCTGATCGCCACGCCGGTGTCGCGCTCGGAGCTGATGATCGGCAAGGTGCTGCCGTACGCGGCGATCGGCCTGATCCAGACCACCGTGGTGCTGGCGCTGGGCGTGTGGCTGTTCGAGGTGCCGATCCGCGGCAGCGTGCTCGATGTGTACCTGGCGGCGGTGCTGCTGATCTTGGCCAACCTGACGCTGGGCCTGCTGATATCGACCAAGGCGCAGTCGCAGTTCCAGGCGATGCAGATGACGTTCTTCGTGTTCCTGCCGTCGATCCTGCTGTCGGGTTTCATGTTCCCGTTCGCCGGCATGCCGCGCGTCGTGCAATGGCTGGCCGAAGTGCTGCCGCTGACGCATTTCCTGCGGCTGATCCGCGGGGTGATGTTGCGTGGAGCCAGCTTGCTGGAACTGTGGCCGGACGTGCTGGCGCTGCTGGCCTTCACCGCGGTGATGATGACGTTGGCGATCTCGCGCTTCCGCAAGCGGCTGGATTGAATTGCGCAGTGCTTCCCGGTCGCCGCACTTGCCTGCGCGGCCACCTTTGCGCACAGTCCGGACTTCGCTTGAGGCCGGGGAGGCGCAATGCACAGGATCGGATCGGGGATGGTCGCGACGCTGCTGATCGCGATGTCGGGCCACGCGGTGGCGGCACAGGTGACGGTGCTCAGCGCCGCCAGGATCCACACCGTCGATACCGCCCAGCCGAAGGTGCAGGCGCTGGCGTTCGACGACAGCGGTCGCATCGTCGCGCTCGGTAGCACCGCCGAACTGCTCAAGCGCTACCCGAAGGCGGCGCGCCTCGATGCCGGCGACGCGACCGTGATCCCCGGGCTGATCGACGCGCACGCCCACGTCTCCGGGCTGGGGCTGGCCCAGCTCAGTGCCAAGCTGGTCGATACGCGCAGCAAGGACGAGGTGCTGCAACGCCTGCGTGATTTCGCCAAGGGCCTGCCGGCCGGTGCCTGGCTGGTCGGCCAGGGCTGGGACCAGAACGACTGGCCGGAAAGGGTCTTTCCGACCGCGGCCGACCTCGACACCGCGTTCCCCGACCGCCCGGTCTGGCTGGATCGCATCGACGGCCACGCCGGCTGGGCCAACAGCGCGGCGATGCGCGCGGTCAAGCGCGACCTGTCCGGCGACTGGCAGCCCGAGGGCGGTCGCATCGAGCGCGATGGCCAGGGCCGCCCGACTGGCATCTTCATCGACGCGGCGATGCAGTTGCTGTATGCGGCGCAGCCGCCGCTGGACGAGACCACCGCCGAGCGCGCGCTGGTGCTGGGCATGCGGGCCGCGGTCGAGCACGGCCTGACCGGCGTGCACGACGCCGGGGTGTCGCTGGCCGAACTGCAGCGCTACCAGCGCCTGGCCGATCGCGGCGCACTGCCGCTGCGCATCACCGCGATGGCCTACGGCGACGGCGATGCGCTCGACAAGTTGTGCCGCGGCGGTCTGTACCGGCACCGGGACGGGCGCCTGCAGATGCGCACGGTCAAGTTGTACGCCGACGGCGCGCTCGGCAGCCGCGGTGCGGCGATGCTGGCCGATTACAGCGACGACCACGGCAACCGCGGCCTGCTGATGTCGTCGCCGGAAGCGCTGCAAGCCGCGGTCGTCAAGGCCAAGGGATGCGGCGTGCAGGTGGCGACGCATGCGATCGGCGACCGCGGCAACGAGGTCGTGCTCGACGCCTACGCCAATACGCTGGGCAGCGCCGCGCAGGGCGACCACCGCTGGCGCATCGAGCACGCGCAGATCCTCGCGCCGCAGGACCTGCCGCGACTGGCGGCGCTGCACGTGATCGCCTCGATGCAGCCGACCCATGCCACCAGTGACATGCCCTGGGCGCAGGACCGCGTCGGCCCGCAGCGCATCGTCGGCGCCTACGCCTGGCGACAGCTGCGCGACAGCGGTGCACGGCTGGCGCTGGGATCGGACTTCCCGGTCGAATCGGTCGACCCGCGTCTGGGCCTGTTTGCTGCGGTCACCCGTACCGATGCGCAGGGCCTGCCGGTCGGTGGCTGGTATCCGCAGGAGAAGTTGACCGTGTTCGAGGCGCTGCGCGGCTTCACGCTGGATGCGGCCTATGCCGGTTTCGCGGAAAACGAAGTGGGCAGTCTGGCGGTCGGCAAGCGCGCCGACTTCGTGATCCTGGCGCAGGACCCGCTCGCGATCGGGCCGGCGAAGCTGCGCGAACTGACCGTGCAGGCGACCTACGTCGACGGCAAGGCGGTATACCGGGTCGCGAAGTAATGGCGTCGTAGCCCGGGTAAGCGGAGCGTACCCGGGTCTTCCTGAGTGCGCGCGGCGTCCGAAAACCGCTTACCCCAGTGCGTGCGCCGCCGCGCGCGCGACCAGTGCGTCGTCCGGCCGTACGCCCGTGTACAGCACGAACTGCTCCACCGCCTGCAGCACAATCACCTCGGCGCCGGTGATGACCGGCTTGTCGAGCTGCCGCGCCAACCGGATCAGCGGGGTTTCCGCCGGCAGTGCGACCACGTCGAACACCACATCAGCGACGGCTACTTCCGCTTCGCTGAAAGCCAGCCGCTCAGCCTCAGGGCCTTCCATGCCGATCGGCGTCACGTTGATCAACAGCCGGGCGTCGAGTCCGACACTGTCCGGCGTCCAGGCGAAGCCGGCAGTCTGCGCCAGCCGGCGCCCACTGGCTTCGTTGCGCGCGACGATGTGCCCTTGGCCGAAACCGGCATCGCGCAACGCGCAGGCCACGGCCTTGGCCATGCCGCCGCTGCCGCGCAGCGCCAGCGGCGTTTGCGGCGACACGCCGTATTGCCGGATCAGCTGGGTCACGGCGGTGTAGTCGGTGTTGTAGCCGATCAGGAAGCCGTCGTCGTTGACGATGGTGTTGACCGAATCGATCGCCGCTGCCGAGTCTTTGATCTCGTCGAGCAGCGGGATGCAGGCCTCCTTGAACGGCATCGAGACCGCACAGCCGCGGATGCCGAGCGCGCGGATGCCGCCGATCGCCGCCGCCAGGTCGCCGGTGGTGAACGCCTTGTAGACGTAGTTGAGGTCCAGCGCCTCGTACAGGTAGTTCTGGAAGCGCGTGCCGAAATTGCCCGGGCGCGCGGACAGGGACATGCACAGAAGGGTGTCGCGGTCGATGCGGGCGGTCATTACGACTCCAGCAACCTCAGGCCGTCGCTTCGTCCGCCACCGCCACGCGCCCACGCAGCGAATTGCTCATCGCCTCGGTGATGACCACGTCGACGAACTGGCCGATCAGGCGCGCATGGCCCGGGAAGTTCACCGAGCGCATGTTCTCGGTCCTGCCGGTCAGCTCGTTCGGGTTCTTTTTCGACGGTCGTTCGACCAGCACGCTCTGCACGCTGCCGACCATCGCGTCGGAGATCGACCGCGAATGCGCGTTGATGTGCGCCTGCAACCGTGACAGGCGTGCATGTTTTTCATCGCTGGTGACGCTGTCTTCCAGGTCCGCGGCCGGCGTACCGGGGCGGCGCGAGTAGATGAAGGAGAACGACTGGTCGAAGCCGACGTCCTCGATCAGTTTCATGGTCTTGTCGAAGTCGGTGTCGGTCTCGCCGGGGAAGCCGACGATGAAGTCCGACGACACGCAGATGTCCGGCCGCACAGCGCGCAGCTTGCGGATCTTCTGCTTGAACTCCAGCGCGGTGTAGCCGCGTTTCATCGCCGACAGGATGCGGTCGCTGCCGGCCTGCACCGGCAGGTGCAGGTAATTGGCGAGCTTGGGCACGTCGCGGTACGCCTCGACCAGCGAGTCGGAGAACTCCAGCGGATGCGAGGTGGTGAAGCGGATGCGGCCGATGCCTTCGATTTCGGCGATGGCGCGGATCAGCAGGCCCAGGTCGGCCACCTCCGCCTCGCCACCGTCCTCGGCCGGTGCAATGGGGCCGCGATAGGCGTTGACGTTCTGGCCGAGCAGGTTGACCTCGCGCACGCCTTGCGCAGCGAGGTCGGCCACTTCCACCAGCACGTCCTCGAACGGCCGGCTGATCTCCTCGCCACGGGTGTACGGCACCACGCAGAACGAGCAGTACTTGCTGCAGCCTTCCATGATCGACACGAACGCGCTCGGGCCTTCGGCGCGCGGCTCGGGCAGGCGGTCGAACTTCTCGATCTCGGGGAAGCTGATGTCGACCTGCGGCAGGCCGGTCTCGCGCCGGGCCTGAATCAACTCGGGCAGGCGGTGCAATGTCTGCGGGCCGAACACCAGGTCGACGTAGGGCGCGCGCTTGACGATCGCCTCGCCCTCCTGCGACGCCACGCAGCCGCCGACGCCGATCACCACTGGCCGGCCTGCCTTCTTGAACTGCTTCCAGCGGCCGAGCTGGCTGAACACCTTCTCCTGCGCCTTCTCGCGGATCGAGCAGGTGTTGATCAGGATGACGTCGGCTTCTTCCACTTGTGTGGTCAGTTCGAGACCGTCGCTGGCGGCGAGCACGTCGGCCATCTTGGCCGAGTCGTACTCGTTCATCTGGCAGCCGTGGGTCTCGATGAAGAGCTTTTTGGCAACGACCGGGGCGGTCGCGGGCGTGTTCGCCGCGAGCGCGGCAGAGGTCGTATCGGTCATGGGGCGGTCCGGGAGGGGCGGCGGTTAATCCGCGCCGGAAGGGCGCCAGTGTACCGGGCCGGGGCCGGGCACGGGCGCGCACCGCGTTTGTCAGTGCGAAGGCGGACAGGTGAGGTCCGTGTAGTCAGGGAAACCGGTATGCCCGCAAGGGGAAGGTGGCCATTGCTGGGGCTGGTCTGTCTGCTGGCAGCGGTGCCGGCAGCGGCCGAGACCCTGTACCGCTGCGACCGTCCCGACGGCGGCCGCAGCTATGGCAACCGCCGCGTGCCGGGCGCGCGCTGCGCCGAGGGCAATGTCTATCAGGGGCGTCGTCCACTGGTACCGCCATCGGTCCAGCTGGCTTCGGGTGGCCAGGCGCCCCGGGCGCGGGTGGTGGCGCCGGCGGCCGCTCCGCCGGGGCCGGCGGAAGGGGCGATGGCGGATCCGGCGGGTGCGGTGTCCAATGCCGGCGGCGATGCTTCTGCGCCGGCAGTCCGTACTCCGATGCGCGTGGCGCAAGGGGAAATCTACTCGTATGTGCTCGACGGCGTGGTCCGTTACAGCAGCCAGCGGCCGCAAGGCCTGGCCAACATCGGTCCGGTGCGCACCCTGAAATACGCCTACATGGAAACCTGTTACGCCTGTTCCGTGCGGCCGGGCGTGGATTTCGGCACGGTCAGCCTCAACACCCAGGCCTACCGCGCCGAAATCGCCGCGGCAGCCCTCGACTTCGGGGTCGAGGAGGCCGTGGTGCGCGCGATCATCCATGCCGAATCGGCCTACAACCCCAATGCGTTGTCGCGGGTCGGCGCACAGGGGCTGATGCAGCTGATGCCGGCGACCGCGCGCCGCTTCGGCGTCGCCAACGTCTTCGACATCCGCCAGAACATCCGCGGCGGGGTGCAGTACCTGGCGTGGCTGCTCAAGCGCTTCGACGGCAACCTGGTCCTGGCCGCAGCCGGCTACAACGCCGGCGAGGGCGCGGTCGACAAGTACAAGGGCGTGCCGCCGTACAGCGAAACCCAGCGCTACGTGCAGCGCGTGGCGCAACTGGCCGAGCGCTACCGCGACGCCACGGTGGCGCGCTGACCCCGGCCCGACCGAGGGTGGGCGCCGACCCTCGAGCCCGAAGTCGGCGCGACGGCTCCCGCCGCGAACGGGCGCGGGTCACGTTTCGCAGCAGCCAAGCCAATCAAGGACTTGTGAACACCCGGGGGGAGAGGACACACTCGCGTCAATGAGGGGGGGCTCGCTGCTGTTGGGGATCGTTTGCCTGCTGGCCGCTGCGCCGGCCGTGGCCGATGCCCTGTATCGGTGCGACAGCGCCGACGGTGCGCGCAGCTATGTCAGCAAGCGCGTGCCCGGGGCCACATGCACGGTCGTCAGTCAGGGGCGGGGAGGGCACCAGCCCGCACCAGCCAAGGCCATGGGCAACGCGACATCCGCCAGCCCCGTGGCTGGCTCGCCGGCCTCGATCCATGCCAACCCGCCGGCGACGTTCATGGCCACGGCCGCCACCGCGACGGCTCCGACAGTAGTAGCTGCACCATCGCCCGCGGCCACATCAGGGGCGCAACCGCGGCGCCTGGTGCAGGGTCAGGTCTATTCCTACATCAAGGACGGCGTCCGCCATTACTCCAGCAAGCGCCCGCAGGGCGTGGCCAATGCCTCGGCGCTGCGGACGATCAAGTACCGCTACATGGAGTCCTGCTACGCCTGTTCGGCCCGGCCCGGGGTCAATTTCGGCTCGGTCCGCCTCAACACCGAGGCCTACCGTGCCGAAATCGCCGCCGCCGCCGCCCAGCACGGCGTCGACGAGGCGATCGTGCGCGCGATCATCCACGCCGAATCGGCCTACAACCCCAACGCGCTGTCGCGGGTCGGCGCGCAGGGGCTGATGCAATTGATGCCGGCGACCGCGCGCCGTTTCGGCGTCGGCAACGCCTTCGACGCCGCCCAGAACATCCAGGGCGGGGTGCAATATCTGGCCTGGCTGCTGAAGCGCTTCAACGGCAACCTCACCTTGGCCGCGGCCGGCTACAACGCCGGCGAGGGCGCGGTCGACAAGTACAAGGGCGTGCCGCCGTACAACGAAACCCAGCGTTACGTGCAGCGCGTCGCGGTGCTGGCCGAGCGCTACCGCGGCGCGACCAGCGTGGTCCGCTGAGGGCCTCGGGCCCCGGCGGAGGCAGCAGGGCCGCCTTTCCGACGGGTTTTGCAACATCAGCGGATTGTCGGGCCGTTAACCGTTCCGTTACACTTCCCCGTCTTTTGAGCCGCGAGCCGTCGCCAGTGGCGCGGGCTTCGCGGTGAAACTTCGAATTCAGCTTTGCGGAGTGCCGGATGGCCAACCAAGGGGTCAATGATCCTATCAACCAGGGCCGCCGTCGGTTCCTGACTGCGACCACTGCTGTGGTCGGCGCGGTCGGGGCCGGGTTTGTGGCAGTGCCGTTCATCAAGTCCTGGAATCCGAGCTCGCGGGCCAAGCTTGCCGGTGCGCCGGTGAGCGCGGACATCAGCGCGCTCGGCGAAGGCCAGCGCCTGGTCCTCGAGTGGCGCGGCCAGCCGATCTGGATCGTCAAGCGTTCCAAGACGATCCTCGACGTGCTGCCGACCCTGGACAGCCACCTGCGCGATCCCAAGTCCGAGAACAAGGACCAGCAGCCGGCGTACATCACCGGCGAGGCGCGCTCGATCAAGCCGGAGATCTCCGTGCTGGTCGGCCTGTGCACCCACCTGGGCTGCTCGCCGGAAATGAAGGCCGAGATCCGCCCCGAGCCGTTCGACCCAGAGTGGAAGGGCGGCTACTTCTGCCCCTGCCACAAGTCGCGCTTCGACATGGCCGGCCGCGTGTTCCAGGGCGTGCCGGCACCGACCAACCTGCTGGTGCCGCCGCACCATTACGAGAACGACACCACGATCGTGATTGGCGTGGATCCCTCGCAGTCGACCAAGGGAGCGGCGTAAGTCATGGCCAACATCTTTGCCCGCACCGCCAACGGCGTCTGGGACTGGGTCAATGCACGCGCACCCGGCATGATGCCGGTGTACCGCAAGCACATGAGCGAGTACTACGCGCCGAAGAACTTCAACTTCTGGTACTACATGGGCTCGTTGGCCCTGCTGGTGCTGGTCAACCAGATCGTCACCGGCATCTTCCTGACGATGCACTTCAAGCCGTCCGCGGCCGAAGCGTTCTCGTCGGTCGAATACATCATGCGCGACGTGGAGTGGGGCTGGCTGATCCGCTACATGCACTCCACCGGCGCGTCGATGTTCTTCATCGTCGTGTACCTGCACATGTTCCGCGGCCTGATGTACGGCTCGTACCAGAAGCCGCGCGAGCTGGTGTGGATCCTGGGCATGCTGATCTACCTGGTGCTGATGGCCGAAGCCTTCATGGGCTACGTGCTGCCGTGGGGTCAGATGTCGTTCTGGGGCGCCAAGGTGATCATCTCGCTGTTCGGCGCGATCCCGGTGATCGGCAACGGCCTGACCGAGTGGATCATGGGCGACTACCTGCCCGGCGACGCCACCCTCAACCGCTTCTTCGCTCTGCACGTGATCGCGCTGCCGCTGGTGCTGCTGCTGCTGGTCGTGCTGCACCTGGGCGCGCTGCACGAGGTCGGTTCCAACAACCCCGACGGCGTCGACATCAAGTACGGCCCGAAGGGCAACCGTTGGGATGCGACCAAGCCGAAGGACGGTATCCCGTTCCATCCGTACTACACGGTGAAGGACCTGTTCGGCGTCGGCTTCTTCCTGACCATCTGCGCGTTCGTCATCTTCTTCGCGCCGGCCTTCGGTGGCTGGTTCCTGGAGCATGACAACTTCACCGAGGCCAACCGCCTGGTGACGCCGGAGCACATCAAGCCGGTCTGGTACTACACCCCGTACTACGCAATGCTGCGCGTGATCCCGCACAAGCTCAGCGGCGTGATCGTGATGTTCGCCGCGATCGCGATCCTGTTCCTGGTGCCGTGGCTCGACAAGTGCAAGGTCAAGTCGTACCGCTACCGCGGCAAGCTGTCGTGGGCATTGCTGCTGATGTTCGCCGTGTCCTTCGTCTGGCTCGGCAAGATCGGCGCCGGCCCGGGCACCGACCCGGTCGAGACCGTCATCGGTCGCGTGCTGACCTTCCTGTACTTCGCCTTCTTCATCACCATGCCGGTGTGGTCCAAGCTCGACAAGACCAAGCCGGTGCCGGAACGGGTGACGATGCATGACTGACCTCATTGCCCCAGGCCACGAACGCAACCGCCGCTCCGTCCAGAAGATGCATATCGTGAAGAAGCTCGCCACATTCGTTGCCGGCCTGCTGGTTTCGGCCAGCGCCTTCGCTGCCGGCGGTGGCAACCTGCTGCAGTCCGGCGTCGACCTCGGCGACCGCGCGTCGCTGCAGCGCGGCGCCCAGCTGTACATGAACTACTGCTCGGGCTGCCATTCGCTGAAGTACCTGCGCTATTCGCGCATCGCCGAGGACCTGGGCCTGAGCGAAGAAGAGGTGATGAGCAACCTCAACTTCACCGGCGCCAAGTTCGGCGAGCAGATCCAGGTCAGCCTCACCCCGGAGCATGCCAACCAGTGGTTCGGCAAGATGCCGCCGGACCTGAGCGTGATTTCCCGCGTGCGTGGCAGCGACTGGCTCTACACCTACCTCAAGTCGTTCTACCTCGACGAGTCGCGGCCGCTGGGCTGGAACAACCAGTTGTTCCCGAACGCCTCGATGCCTAACCCGTTGTGGGAGTTGCAGGGCCTGCAGCACGCCGAATACGGCGAGCCCGACAAGGCCACCGGCGATCGTCCGGTGCACGGCCTCAAGATCGCCCAGCCCGGCAAGCTGGACGGCCCTGGCTTCGACCAGGCGGTGCGTGATATCACCACATTCCTCGAGTACGCCGGCGAACCGGCCGCCCTCAAGCGCCAGAGCATGGGCGTCTGGGTGATCCTGTTCCTGGCGGCCTTCACGTTCCTCGCCTACCTGTTGAAGATCGAGTACTGGCGCGACGTGGACAAGCACTGATCGCAGCGCATCGCCTGGAAACCCGCACGGCCTGTGCGGGTTTCTCGATGTTCGGGGCGGGACTGTTGCTCGAGGCCGTGACGACCGTCCACACGGGGTGGGTGGCGTCTTGCGACTGGCGGATTCCGGTTGCTGGAGAGGTCGATGATGGCGGCGAGCCCACGTATGCGTAATGCCCTGACCCTGTTTTCGTCGAACGATTGCGTGCTGTGCCACCGCGTGCGGCTGGTGCTCGCGGCCAAGGGCGTCACCTACGACCTGATCCCGGTCGACCCGCAGAACCCGCCTGAAGACCTGGTCGATCTCAACCCGTACCACTCGGTGCCGACCCTGGTCGAGCGCGAGCTGGTGCTGTACGCGGCCAGCGTGGTCAGCGAATACCTCGACGAGCGTTACCCGCACCCGCCGCTGATGCCGGTCGATCCGTTGTCGCGCGCGCGCCTGCGCTTGGCCATGCTGCGCCTGGAGCACGACTGGGTGCCGCAGGTGCAGGCGATCCAGCTCGGCAACAAGGCCCAGGTCGAGGCCGGCCGCAAGCGCCTGAAGGAATTGCTCACCGCCTCGGTGCCGCTGTTCAAGGCCAGCAAGTTCTTCCTGAATCCCGAGATGAGTCTGGCCGACTGCGCCATGGCGCCGATCATCTGGCGTCTGGACGCGCTCGGCGTGCCGTTGCCGAAGGACGGCAAGGCGATCGAGGACTACGGCAACCGCATCTTCCGCAACCCGGGGTTCACCCGCAGCCTGACCGAACAGGAACGCAAGCTGCGCGACCTGCCGGTCTGAGGTGTGTTGCCTTCATCGCACCATCGGCGGGCCTGAACGGCCCGCTTTGCGTTTGCAGGAGGCGATTGCGCATCCACTGTGATCGCGCGGCGCTAAACTGTCGCCATGAGTGACGACAGCACGCCGATGACCAGCCACCGCCCGTACCTGCTGCGGGCGCTGTACGAATGGATTGCCGACAACGGCATGACCCCGCACCTGCTGGTCGATGCCACGCGTCCCAACGTGCAGGTGCCCGTGCATGCGGTCAAGGACGGCAAGATCGTGCTCAATGTCGCCGAGCGTGCGGTGTCCCACCTGGAAATGGGCAACGACCTGATCCGCTTCAGCGCCCGCTTCGGCGGTGTCAGCCATCCGGTGTCGGTACCGGTGCAGGCGGTGCTGGCGATCTACGCGCGCGAGACCGGCCAGGGCATGGCGTTGCCGGACGACGTGCATGCAGCGGCGGGTGAGGGCGGTGCGGACCTCGAGGACAACGGCGACACCGGCACGGTGACACTGAGCGCGGTGCCGAACGAATCCGTTCCCGAGGGCGACGACGACGGCCCGCAGGCGCCGACCCCAACGCCGCGTCGCGGTGGCCACCTGCGCATCGTCAAGTGACGTCATGGCGCACTGGCGCAACGCGTCAGTGCCTTTGCCATGACGTCATCCCCGCGTAGGCGGGGATCCGGCGACGTTGGTCCACGCGCACCGCGCGTCAGTGCAACTGCACCGGCGCCCGCGTGACCGGGCCGCTGAAAGCGATCAACCGATCGCCGCGCAGCACCAACCGGCCCACGTGCCGGTCTTCGCCATCGAGCGAGTAGTCGAAGCGGAACGTGCGCTCCCAGCCGAGCCAGCCGTTGTCGTGCCGGCACAGGCGGATGCCGATCGCATGCACGCTCTGGTCCAGCCATTGCACGCCCGCGGCCTTGCACGCATCGCGGCCCACGGCTTCGGCGCGTTCGGCGGCAGCGCGGCCCGCGCTCCAGAATGCGAACACCATCGCAGCGACGATCATCAGGATCAGTAAAGTCGGCATGCAAATAATGTGGCGGCATGTTGCGTTTGCCGCAAGTGGTTCTACGGTTCCAGGGCATGCGCTTCGGGGGGGCAGGTCCGGCGTGAAACTTGTCTTTCCGGGTGGCGAACACCCGCAGGTATTGTTGGGCCATGGTGTCAACCGCGTCGGCTCGGATCCGGATTCCACTGTCGTCATCAACCGCCCCGGCGTGTTACCGCAGCATTGCCTGCTGCACGTCACCGCGCAGGGCGTGATGCTGGACGTGCCGCACGGCACGACCATGAGTGTCAATGGTCGCCAGGTCGCCGGGCTGATTGCGTTGCGGCCCGGTGACAGCGTCGGGTTCGACCAGGTACAGGCACAATTGGCAGCCCTCGGGCCTGCGCCGGCGGTGCGTCGTCAGGGCGGTCCTGTCGGCCGAGTACCGGATTCGGCCAATGACGACCCTGGCGTCACGGCAGTGCGTGCGGTGTTGCCGCGCTTCGTGCTGCGCGGCGCGTCGCCGGAGGTGGCCGGGCGCAATGCCCCGGTGTTCGGCGTACTGACCGTCGGTCGCGGCAGCGAGTGCGGGCTGCGCCTGGAGGCATCGGGCATGTCGCGCGTGCACGCCCGTCTGCTGCCGACCAAATCCGGCTTGCTGCTGGAAGACCTGGGCTCCAGCAATGGCAGTTTCATCAATGGCCAGCGCGTGCTGCGCGGCGAGGTGCGGGTAGGCGACGAAATCGGTTTCGATACCCTGCGCTTCCGCCTGGTGACCTCTGCGCAGGGCGCGCCGGTGCAGATCGTGGCAAAGCCGGTGCGAGCCGCCGGAAAAACGCATTCGCGCGCGGGCTGGCACTGGGTGGCGGCGGCCGTGCTGGCGGTGGCCGCGATTGCCGGGGTGGCCGTGCTGCGTTGATCGGCACGGCCCGTATGCGGCCGGCCTCGTGGTCAGGCCGAGGGCGGGGGGCCCAGCTTCAGCGACAGATCGATCGCGTGCACGTGCTTGGTCAGGCCGCCGATCGAGATGCAATCGACGCCGTCCTGTGTGATCGCACGCAGCGTGGTCATGTCGACGCCACCGGACACCTCCAGTGGAGTCGCCCCGTTGAACGGCGCGCCGTGGGCGATGGCGACGGCCTCGCGGCGCATCGCGGCATCGAAGTCATCGATGAGGATGCGGTCGCAGCCTTCGGCCAGGGCTTCCTTGAGCTGGGCGATCGACTCGACCTCGACGATCAGCGGCAAGGCCGGATGCATCGCCCGGGCCGCACGGATCGCCGCGGTCAGTGAGCCGGCTGCGCGGACGTGGTTTTCCTTCAGCATCACCGTGTCGAACAGGCCGATGCGGTGGTTGACGCCGCCGCCGACACGCACCGCGTACTTCTGCGCCAGGCGCAGGCCGGGCAGGGTCTTGCGGGTATCGAGGATTTTCGCCTTCGTCCCGCGCACGGCCTCGACATAGGCCGCGGTGGTGGTGGCGGTGCCCGACAGGGTCTGCAGGAAGTTGAGCGAGGCGCGCTCGGCACTGACCAGCGCCCGCGCGCGGCCCTGCAAGGTGGCCAGCACGGTGCCCTTGCCGACGCGACCGCCCTCGGCGATGCGCCAGTCGATCCGCACCTGTGGGTCGAGCGCGCGGTGACAGGCATCGAACCACGGCCGTCCGCAGATCACCGCGTCCTCCTTGCACAGCAGGTAGGCGCTGTCGGCCGCGTCAGGCAGCAGGGCGGCGGTCACGTCTCCACTGCCGAGGTCTTCGGCCAGGGCGCGGGCGACGTCGGCCGCGATCACCTCCGCCGGTGGCGGTGTTACCGGATCGGCCATGCCGGCAGCGACGCTCATGCGGTCGGGAAGCCGTCGACCTGCGCCGTGGCGATGGCGTCCTCGGCCAGCAGCACCGGGATGCCGTCGTCGACGCGGTAGACGGTCTTGCGGTCGCGCGTGACCAGGGCCTCGCGCACCGGCTCTGCCTGCGCGCTGCCGTCGCCGCGGACGATGCCGCCGGCCTGGATGGCATCGTTCAGCGCCTGCAGCCCGCGGCTGTCGAGCAGCAGCAGCGGCTGGCGCGTGGTGGGGCAGACGAGCAGGTCGAGCAGTTTGCGGTCCATACGGGTCGGTGCCGGAGCAGCAGGAGAGGGCGTTAGAATACGTCTTTGCGCCAAGGCTCTACCAATGTCCGTAACCGCTGTGGCCCCGCTTGTGGGCATCGTGATGGGCTCGCGCTCCGACTGGGAGACGATGCAGCACGCCGCCGCCAAGCTCGAAGCGCTCGGCATCCCGCACGAGGTGCGCGTGGTCTCGGCGCACCGCACGCCCGACGTGTTGTTCGACTACGCCGCCACGGCGGCCGGGCGCGGCCTGCGCGCGATCATCGCCGGCGCCGGCGGCGCCGCGCATCTGCCGGGCATGCTCGCGGCCAAGACCGCGGTGCCGGTGCTGGGTGTGCCGGTGCAGAGCAAGGCGCTCAACGGCATGGACTCGCTGCTGTCGATCGTGCAGATGCCGGCCGGCATTCCGGTCGCCACGTTCGCGATCGGCAACGCCGGTGCGGCCAATGCCGCGCTGTTCGCCGCGGCGCTGTTGGCGCCCGAGCACGCTGCCATCGGCGCGTCGCTGGCGGCGTTCCGCGCCAAGCAGACCGACGACGTGCTGGCCAACGACGACCCGCGCAAATGACCACCGTTGGCATCCTCGGCGGCGGGCAGCTGGCCCGCATGCTCGCGCTTTCCGGCGCGCCGCTTGGCCTGCGTTTCCTGGTGATGGACAGCGTCGACGACGCCTGCGCCGGCCAGTTCGCGCCGATGGTGGTCGGCGATTACCGTGACGAGGCGGCGCTGGGCGAATTTGCGTCCAGGGTCGATGTCGCCACCTTCGATTTCGAGAACGTGCCGGCCGAATCGGCGCAGTGGTTGAGCGAGCGCGTGCCGGTGTTTCCGAACCCGCGCGCGCTGGCGACCGCGCAGGACCGGCTGGCCGAGAAGACCCTGTTCCAGCAGCTCGGCATTCCGGTACCGCCGTTCGCGGCGATCGACACGCGCGCGCAACTCGATGACGCGTTGGCGACGATCGGCACGCCGTGCATCCTCAAGACCCGCCGCCTGGGCTACGACGGCAAGGGGCAGTTCCGCATCAAGACCCCGGCCGATGCCGATGCGGCATGGGACGCACTGGGTGCTCAGGCGGGCAAGGTCGGCCTGATCCTCGAAGGCTTCGTCGCGTTCGAGCGCGAGCTGTCGGTGGTGGCCGTGCGCGGCCGTGACGGCGAGTTCCGCACCTGGCCGTTGACCGAGAACTGGCACGTCGACGGCGTGCTCTCGGCGAGCCTGGCGCCCGCCACCGCCGATGCCGCGCTGGCCGAAACCGCCTTCGCCTACGCCAGGAAGCTGGGCGAGGCGCTCGATTACGTCGGCGTGTTCGCGCTGGAGCTGTTCTGCCGTGGCGGTGAATTGTTGGCCAACGAACTGGCGCCGCGCGTGCACAACTCCGGCCACTGGACCATCGAGGGCAGCGAGACCTCGCAGTTCCAGAACCACCTGCGCGCCGTGCTCGGTCTGCCGCTGGGCGATACGCGCATGGTCGGCCTGGCCTGCATGCTCAACTGGATCGGGCAGATGCCCGAGGCCGCGCCCGTGTTGAGCGAACCGGGCGGACACTGGCACGATTACGGCAAGCTGCCGCGTGCCGGGCGCAAGGTCGGGCACGCGACGTTGCGGGCGGACTCGGCGCAGGATCTGGCGGCGACGCTGGTGCGCGTCGGCGTCGAGCTCGACCGCGAGGCGCAGGTCGCACCGGTGGTCGCCGCGCTGGGCTGATTCGTTACCAGGCACCGATAGCAAAACGGCCGGGTTTCCCCGGCCGTTTTTCATTGCGGCTCTAGAGCTCCGCGCTTACTTCAGGTTCGACGCCACGAAGTCCCAATTGACCAGGTTCCAGAACGATTCGACGTACTTCGGGCGCGCGTTGCGGTAGTCGATGTAGTAGGCGTGCTCCCACACGTCGCAGGTCAGCAGCGGGGTGTCGTCGCCGGTGAGCGGGGTGGCGGCGTTGGAGGTGCTGGCCAGGGCCAGCGAACCGTCCGGACGCTGCACCAGCCAGCCCCAGCCGGAGCCGAAGGTGCCGACCGAGACCTTGGTGAACTCGTCCTTGAACTTGGTGAAGTCGCCGAAGGCCTTGTTGATCAGCTCGGCCAGCTTGCCGGTCGGCTCGCCACCGCCCGGATTTGATCCGGATGCCGGCTTCAGGCAGTTCCAGTAGAAGGTGTGGTTCCAGATCTGCGCGGCGTTGTTGAACATGCCGCCCTGCGACTTGCGGATGATGTCCTCGAGCGCCATGTCGGCGAACTCGGTGCCGGCGATCATGTTGTTGAGGTTGGTCACGTACGCCTGGTGGTGCTTGCCGTAGTGGAAGTCGATGGTCTCGCCGGAAATGTGCGGCTCGAGCGCGGTGCGGTCGTAGGGCAAAGCGGGCAGTTCGATGGCCATTGCGGGCTCCTGAGGGCTGGCTAAGGGGGAATGCCGCGGCGCTGCTCCGGGGTCCGGGCGTGTCCGCGGCGCGGGAAGGCTTACAATTCACATTCTATCCCCACGTTTCGTTGCCGTGCCGTCAATGGCCGCGCAACGCACCATCGCAGGAGTTGCACCCATGTCCGTTATGGAGCGGATCCAGACCGAAGTCGAAGGCCATCCGATCGTCCTTTTCATGAAGGGAACCGCGCAGTTCCCGATGTGCGGCTTCTCCAGCCGTGCGGTGCAGGCGTTGAAGTCTGCCGGCGCGACGCAGTTGCACACCGTCAACGTGCTCGAAGACCCCGAGATCCGCGCCAACCTGCCGCGCTATTCGAACTGGCCAACCTTCCCGCAGCTCTTCATCCACGGCGAACTGATCGGTGGCTGTGACATCACCATGGAACTGTTCGAATCCGGTGAGCTGGCGCGCATGATCAGCGAGACGCAGCGCCAGTGAGTTCGACCGGGGCCGTCCAAGGGGAACCGGCGCTGGTCGATCGTGTGGTGCTGATCACCGGCGCCCATGGTGGGCTCGGCGCCGCCGCCGCGCACGCGTGTGCGCGTGCCGGCGCCACCGTGGTCCTGCTCGGGCGCAAGCTGCCGAAGTTGAACCGCCTCTATGACACCGTCGCGCAGTCCGGGCCGGAGCCGCTGCTGTACCCGCTCGACCTGGAAGGGGCGACGCCCGACGATTACGCCGAGCTGGCGCAGCGGCTCGAAGCCGAACTCGGCCGTCTCGACGGCGTGCTGCATTGCGCGGCCGATTTCGGTGGCCTGACCCCGCTGGCGCAGACCGATCCGGCCGCGTTCGCGCGGGCGGTCCACGTCAACCTGACCGCGCCGTGGTGGCTGTCACAGGCCTGCCTGCCGCTGCTGTCCAAGGCCGGGGATGCCGCGCTGGTGTTCGCACTCGACGACCCGGCCCGGGTTGGGCAGGCCTACTGGGGCGGTTACGGTGTCGCCAAGCACGGTCTGGCCGGGCTGGTCGGCATGCTCCACGCCGAGCTGGCCAATTCCCCTGTCCGCGTTGCTGGCCTGCAGCCGGGACCGATGCGTACGGCGCTGCGCGCCAAGGCCTATGTCGAGGAAAACGACCGTACCGCGGTCGATCCCTCGGCCTATGCGGCCGCCTGCGTCACCCTGTTGTCGCCGGCCGGCGCCGTCCATCGCGGCCAAGTGTGGAGCCCGCCCGCATGACGATCGCTTCGGCCGCGTTGCTGCTGTTCCTGATCCTCGACCCGCTCGGCAACGTGCCGGTGTTCCTGAGCCTGCTGCGCGGCCTGCCGCCGCAGCGGCAGCGGATCGTGCTGGCGCGCGAGCTGTTGATCGCACTGGCGGTGCTGATGGCGTTCCTGTGGGGCGGCAAGTACGCCCTGGAGCTGATGCACCTGCGCCAGGAGTCGGTGTCGATCGCCGGCGGCATCGTGCTGTTCCTGATCGGCATCCGCATGATTTTCCCGCCGCCGGAAGGACTGATGGGCGAGATCCCGGACGGCGAGCCCTTCATCGTGCCGATGGCCATTCCCCTGGTCGCCGGCCCGTCCGGCATGGCCGCGGTGATGCTGATGGGCAGCAACGAGCCCTCGCGCCTGGGCGACTGGAGCCTGGCCCTGCTGATCGCCTGGGGCGCGACCGCGGCGATCCTGTTCTCGGCGACGCTGCTCTACAAGCTGCTCGGCCGGCGCGCGCTGACCGCGATCGAGCGCCTGATGGGCATGCTGCTGGTGGCCCTGTCGGTGCAGATGTTCCTCGATGGCCTGGGGACGTACCTGCAGATCTCCCCGCCTTGATCGGGTTTGGCGGCTGACGGCGATTTTTGACGGCCGTCACGTCCCTGTCACAACCCGTGCCTAGCCTGTTAAACTGCCGTTAACGCGGTAGGGGCCCGCACCCCACGGGGGCCTGGGGCTGAGAAGAACTCGACTGATCCAGGCGACTGGCGCCGCCATTGCGCGCCCGTCCTGTCCCTTTTCCTGTTTTCCACCTGTACCGAGGCCATCGTAATGACCCATCCGAACCGCGTCCGCTTGTCCAAGCTCACACTTGGTTTGCTCGCCGTCCTTGCCACCGCGCCCGTGTTTGCGCAGGCCACTTCCGCTGGTGTCGGCGGTGTCGTGACCAGCAACGATGGCCAGCCGGTTGCCGGCGCGGACGTCACCATCACCCACGTCGAGTCCGGTACGGTCAGCCGTGCCACGACCGATGCCAGCGGTCGTTACACCGCGCGCGGCCTGCGCGTCGGTGGTCCGTACAGCGTCACCATCACCAAGGCCGGTACCGGCACGAAGACGGAAGAGGGCGTTTACCTCGACCTCAACAAGAGCAACACCGTCAATGCCGCCCTTGCCGGCGATGTGACCACGCTGGACTCGGTGACCGCCGTGGCCCTCGGTGGCTCGGAAGTCTTCAGTGCCACCAAGATGGGCTCGGGCACCGCGGTCAGCCGCCAGGTGATCGAGGCCCAGCCGTCGATCGGCGGCAACATCCAGGACTACATGCGCCTCGACCCGCGCGTGGCCTTCGTTGACCGCGCCTCGGGCACGATCAGCGCCGGCGGCCAGAACCCGCGCTACAACGCCGTCCGCATCGACGGCGTGTCGGCCAGCGACACCTTCGGCCTGGAAGGCAACAACATGCCGACCCGCCGCCAGCCGGTCGCGATGGAAGCCATCGAGGCCATCAACATCGACTTGGCCAACTACGACGTCACCATCACCGGCGCCACCGGCGCGGTCGTGGACGCGGTGACCAAGTCAGGCACCAACGAGTTCCACGGCTCGGTGTACGGCACCTACCGTGACGGCGACTGGTTCGGCGACGATCCGGAAGGCAACGCGTTCAATGGCTTCGACAAGGAAGAGAACTACGGCTTCACCCTGGGCGGCCCGCTCGTCAAGGATCGCCTGTTCTTCTTCGCCAACTACGACAAGTTCAAGCAGGCCGCGCCGGGCGCCGACATCGCTGGCAGTGCGTTGGGCAAGGCGAATGCCACCATCGACATGGGCGACATCACCCGCGCGCAGGAGATCGCCCAGGGCTACGGCATCGCCGCCGGTGGCCTGGACAGCAACGGTGACACCGATCTCGAAGAGTACGCGCTCAAGCTCGACTGGAACATCACCGATGCCCACCGCGCCAGCCTGCGCTACAGCAAGCTGGAGCAGGACAAGCTGCGAATCAACGGTGTCAACAGCACGCAGATCTCGCTGAGCTCGTACTGGTTCCAGCAGCCGAAGGTCGTCGAGAGCTACGTCGCCCAACTCTTCAGCGACTGGACCGACAACTTCTCGACCGAGTTCAAGGCCTCGTACCGTGATTATTCGGCGGTGCGCGAGACCCCGACCACCGCGCCGAGCGTGCGCATCTACTTCACCCCGGCCGGTGGCCGTCCGCTCAGCGGCGATTCGCTGTTCCTGGGCACCGAGACCAACTCGCAGCAGAACGCGCTGTACACCAAGACCTGGAACTACTTCGGCGCGGCCACCTTCACTTTCGACGACCACGACCTGAAGTTCGGCGTCGACTACAGCACCAACGAGATCTACAACATCTACGGCCCGCAGCTGTACGGCGTGTACGAGTTCGCCAGCATGGATGCGTTCCAGCAGGGGCGCTACAGCACCTACAACCTGCGCACCCCGCAGCCGGGCCAGGGCTTCGACTCCGTCGCCGCTGACTACCAGTACGACAACCTCGGCCTGTTCATCCAGGACCAGTGGTTCGTCAATTCGAACCTGACGCTGACCTTCGGCCTGCGCGCCGACAAGCCCAAGGTCGACAGCAAGCCGCGCTACAACGCCGCTGCCCAGGCCGCGTTCGGTTTGGACAACACGGACGTGCTGGATGAGAAGTTCCTGATCCAGCCGCGCTTCGGCTTCAACTACACCTTCGACAGCGAGCGTCCGACCCAGCTGCGCGGCGGCGTGGGCCTGTTCCAGGGTGATTCACCGCAGGTGTGGCTGAGCAACGCCTACAACACCACCGGCTTCAACTACATCCAGTACACGCTCAATACGTTCGACCCGAATGTTCCGTTCAGCGGCGACGGCCTGGACCAGAACGTGCCGGCCGCGACCGGCAGCCAGATCCAGAACGTCAACTTCATCTCACCGGACTTCGAGCAGCCGTCGGTGTGGAAGGCCAACCTGGCCTTCGACCACGAGTTGCCGTGGCAGGGCATCGTCGCGTCGGCCGAGTTGCTGATGACCGAGGTCAAGGAGGCGCTGTTCTATCAGAACCTCAACCTGGGTGATGCAGCCCAGTTCGGCCAGGACGGTCGTGAAATCTTCTACCGCGCCGGGGCCGCCTGGGTCACCGCCAACAACCGCGCCAACCGCAATCGCGCGTTCGGTGACGTCTACCTGCTCGATACCACCGACAAGGGGTACAGCCGCCAGGCCACCTTCTCGCTGGCGAAGCCGTGGACGCAGGACAGCGACTGGTCCTGGAGCCTGGCCTACACCTACACCGATGCGCAGGAAGTCAGTGGCCTGACCAGCTCCACCGCCAGTTCGGGCTGGAACTACAACTACGTGTACCAGGCCAACGAGGAAGCCCTGTCGACCTCGCGCTACGAGATCAAGGACCGCATCTCGGGCCAGTTGAACTGGAAGCGCATGTTCTTCGGTGACTACAAGACCGAGGTCGGCCTGTTCTACGAGGGTCGCAGCGGTCGTCCGTACAGCTTCGTGTACTTCAACGATGCCAACGGCGACAACCGCACCGCGAACGACCTGTTCTACGTGCCGACGGGCCCGGGCGACGTGGTGTTCGGCACGCTGAACGCCAACGGCACCTCGACCTCGAACGCCGCGATGGAGACGGCCTTCTTCGATTACCTGGCGACCAACCAGGATATCGCCCGCTACAAGGGTCAGGTCGCGCCAAAGAACGCCGCCCGCGCCGACTGGGTGAACACTTTCGACGTGCGCATCAGTCAGGAGCTCCCGGGCTTCTTCAAGGACCACAAGTCCGAGATCTGGCTCGACATCATCAATGTCGGTAACCTGATCAACAAGGATTGGGGCCACATCTACGATTACGGCTTCTTCGCCAACCAGCGCGTTGCCACGCTGCAGGGCATCGACAACAACGGCAAGTACGTCTACAACTTCGCCACGCCGGACGCCCCGACGATCGCCAACGGCGATGCCGACGGCTTCAACCAGGGTGTGTCGCAGTGGTCGGTCCAGATCGGCTTCCGCTACAAGTTCTGATCAGGCGCTTGCCTTGCAACACCGCGAAAACGGCCGGGATTTCCCGGCCGTTTTCTTTTATGGGAGACGCCGCTGCGCTAGAGTCACTCCCCACAAGACGACGAAAACACAAGAGAACACACGGATGACCGCCACCATCACCACGGCCCTGCCGACGGTAAACGCCCGCATCTACCCACGCGGAGGGCTTGACGTCCTGTCCCGCGACGAGGTCGCGCGCCTGCGCGATGCGTCCACCGGCATGCACGACCTGCTGCGCCGTTGTGCGCTGGCCGTATTGACCAGTGGCAGCACGTCCGACGACCCGCGCGCGGCGCAGGAGCTGTACCCGCATTTCGACATCCAGGTGACCCAGCAGGATCGCGGCGTCCGCATCGACCTGGACAACGCACCGGCGATGGCCTTCGTCGACGGCGAGATCATCCGCGGTGTCGCCGAGTTGCTGTTCGCAGTGGTGCGTGACTTGGCCTACACCGCGATGGAGCTGGCCCCGGGTGGCAGCCAGGACCTCGAATCCTCGGCCGGCATCACCGATGCCGTATTCGGTCTGCTGCGCAATGCCCGCATCCTGCACCCGACCGATCCGAACCTGGTGGTGTGCTGGGGCGGCCACTCGATCTCGCGCGACGAGTACGTCTACACCAAGCAGGTGGGGTACGAACTGGGTCTGCGCGGGCTCGACATCTGCACCGGCTGCGGTCCGGGCGCAATGAAGGGGCCGATGAAGGGCGCGACCATCGCCCACGCCAAGCAGCGCCGTAACCGCACCCGCTACATCGGCATCACCGAGCCGGGCATCATCGCCGCGGAGTCGCCGAATCCGATCGTCAACCACCTGGTGATCATGCCGGACATCGAGAAGCGGCTCGAAGCCTTCATCCGTCTCGGTCACGGCATCATCGTGTTCCCCGGCGGCGTCGGCACCGCGGAGGAGATCCTCTACCTGCTCGGCATCCTGCTGCGCGAGGAGAACGCGCACCTGCCGTTCCCGCTGGTCTTCACTGGGCCGACCGCGTCGGCGCCGTATTTCGAGCAGATCGACAAATTCCTGCGACTGACCCTGGGCGAGGCTGCAACCTCGCGCTACGAGATCATCATCGGCGACCCGGACGCGGTCGCCAAGCGCATGGCATCGGGCATCCGCAAGGTGCGCGAGCACCGCATCGCGCAGAAGGATTCTTTCTACTTCAACTGGTCGGTGGATATCCCGCTGGAGTTCCAGCGCCCGTTTGCGCCGACCCATGAGGCAATGGCCGCGCTCGACCTGCACCACGGTCGCAAGCCACACGAGTTGGCAGCCGACCTGCGCCGCGCGTTTTCCGGCATCGTCGCCGGCAACGTCAAGGAAGATGGCATGCGCCGGATCGAGGCCCATGGTCCGTTCGAGATCCACGGCGATCACGACATGATGCAATCGCTGGATGCATTGTTGCGTGCATTCGTCGCGCAGCGCCGCATGAAGATCGCCGGCGAGTACAAGCCGTGCTATCGGGTGGTTGCCTGATTCGTTTCCGGAGGATGTGCCGGCGCTGAGTCAGCGCTGGTCCGGCGTGGTCGGCAAGCGCACCGTGGCGATGAAGCGTCGCCCCTCCTGCTGGGTCAGCACGCTGCCGCGCCCGCCGGTGAGCGCCTCGATCCGCACCTGCGAGGCGTTCAGGCCGACCTGGTGGCCTGGGCGGTTCTCGCCATTCGTCGCCAGGGGATTGATGATGCGCACGATCACGGTTTCCGGCGTGGTCGTCACCGCGATCTCAATATCACCACCATCTGCCCTGCGCTCGATGCCGTGCCGGATCGCATTCTCCACCAGCGGTTGGATTGAGAGGGCGGGCACAGTCACCGCCGGCAATTCACGAGGTAGCTTCCACTGCACTCGCAGACGCTCGCCGAAGCGCAGCGATTCGATCTCCAGGTACCGCTGCGCCAACGCCAACTCATCCTCCAGCGAGATCTCGCGCGGCCCGGCCAGTGCCGCGCGGAACAGGTCCGCTAGATCCAACAGCAGGCGCTCGACCTCCTCGGGCCGCCGGTGTACCAGCGCTGCGCCGGTGTTGAGCGTGTTGAACAGGAAGTGTGGGCGAATGCGGGCCTGCAGGGCTTCCAGTTCGGACTGCTTGGCGCGCAGTGACAGTTGTCGCGCATGCCAGTAGTTCTGGAATGCGGCCAAGCCCAGCAGACCCACCGTCAACACCAGTGCGGTCAGTCGCAATACGAAGGAAATCCAGTCGTCCTGGCCGAAGTTGCCCGCGCCACGGAAGAATATCCAGGTGACGCCGCTGATGATCCACGTGCCCATCAGCAGCAGCCCCAGGGCGATGTAGGCGATACGCTGCGGACGCAGCCGCGCCAGCCACGATCGCGACAGGTAGAGACCGCCCAGCGCGAACAGGGCGATCCACTGGATCGAGAGTGAGGTCAGTCCAAACAGGATCCATCGACCCTGTTCGATGCCCGGAGCCAGTGCGAGCACGGCCGCCAGCCCTTCACCGGCCAGCAGCATCCAGATGATCACGGGCGCCTGCCACAAGGCGTCGAGTGGACTGGCGGTGTGATCGGCTTCACTCATTGGCAGGGCGTGGGCTCGCGTTCGGTTCCGCATGATGCCGTGTGCGGGAGCCCGGCGAATACCTCTCACACCGCTGGGTCCACCCCGGGGGCCGTTCATCGGTGCCACTCTGGCGGGAAGGGGGGCACTGGCCTAAGGTGGCCGTGCATCTCTGGGGAGACATGCAATGCCCATACCAGAAGACCTGCGCAGGCGCGGTCGTGTACTGCCGCCGGTTCCTTTCCATGCCGCAGGATTCACCCTGATCGAGCTGATGGTCACGCTGGCTGTGCTGGCCGTGGTGATGGCCGTCGCCATGCCCAGTTTCACCTACGTGCACAACAGCAGTCGCCTCAGCAGCGCGGCCAACGAACTGGTCGCGACCCTGCAGTTGGCGCGGATGGACGCGATCCGCTTCAACGGCAAGGTCGCGGTTTGTCCCAGTAGCAATGGGGCGGGCTGCACGGCCGGCGGGGCCTGGACGCAATGGGTCACTGTGGCCGACACCGATCGCAACGGCAAGGAAGAGGTCCTTCGCGTCGCGTCGGTCAAGGACCCGATCCAGGTTCTCGCCAGTGGCAACGCCGGCAACAGAATCGAATTCCGCGCCGATGGTCTCGCGCGCAAGGCCGACGGCACCTTGCTGAAGGTCAGCTTCGGCGTATGCATGCAGACCGCCAAGCCAGCCGACAACCAGCGCACGGTCACCCTGGTATCGGGCAGCCGCATTTCGACGAAAGCAGAGAACAAGGCCAGCAAATGCGATGCCCCGCAGGACCCCGCATGAACAGGAGTACGGAGTTCCGCATGTCCGCTTTCGTTCCCATCCGAGCGCCCCACCATCAGCGCGGCGTCGGCTTGATCGAGGTCCTGATCGCCGTGCTGGTCATGGCGATCGGCCTGCTCGGCATTGCTGCCTTGCAGGCCACCGCATTGCGCAACAGCCAAAGCTCGCTGGAGCGCAGCCAGGCGGTGATCCAGAGCTACACCATCTTCGACGCGATGCGCGCCAACCGCATCGAGGCGCTCGGCAATGCGTACAACGTCGGCATGATCTGCAAGCTTGAGGCGGCCGACACGCTGGCGAAGAAGGACATCGCCGGCTGGCTTACCGCCATGCAGCGGACGCTGGGTCCAACCACCTGCGGGAAGATCAACTGCGATGCCAACGGCCTGTGCACAGTCAGCGTGCGCTGGGATGACTCGCGCGCGAGCGGTGGCGACACGCAGCAGACCATCGAGACGAAGACCTACCTATGAACCGACGCCCACATACTCACCGCTCCACGCCGCGTATGGCACGCGGTCTCAGCCTGATCGAGCTGATGATCGCGCTGCTGCTGGGCTTGCTGGTGGTCGGCGGGGCGATCGGCATCTTCGTCTCCAACCGCCGCGCCTACAACGCCACCGAGAGCCTGTCGCGCGTGCAGGAGAATGCTCGCGTAGCTTTTGAGATGATCTCGCGCGACGTGCGTGAGGCCGGCGGCAGCCCCTGCTCCAAGAACCTGCCCACCGGTAACGTGCTCAAGGACCCCACCACTCGCTGGTGGAGCCGCTGGGGTGACGGCGTGCATGGCTACGACAGCGCATCCGCCAGCGCGGTGTTCAAGGAAGACGCAGTCAGCAACAACGTGGTGGCCGGCACCGACGCACTCGATGTCATGACGGGCAGTGCATTCCCGGGCCTGACCGTGGTCGACAACAATCCCGATGCGACAAGCAACTCGGCGAACTTCAAGCTCAACCAGAAACCGTCCGACGCCGGCTTCCACGACGGCGACATCGTGATGGTCTGCGACTACCGCCAGGCTTCGCTGCTGCAGATCACCAACGTGGAGGACACCAGTGCGACCGTGGTTCACAACGCCGGCGGTTCGCAGAATCCCGGCAACTGCAGCAAAGGCTTGGGTTTGCCGACGGTCTGCAGTCCCAACGGCAACCGCTACGAGTACGGCACGAATTCTTTGCTGGTCAAACTGCTGGCCGCGCGCTGGTACGTCGGCAACAACCCCAACGGTGGCAAGTCGCTGTACCGCGCGACCTTGCAGTCGCAGACGGGCAACGCCACGGCCAAGGCCGAAGAAGTCATCGACGGCGTGGCGGGAATGCAGCTGGAGTACCTGTTGCCAGGCGCCAACGACTACGTCGATGCGACCGCAGTCGCTACCAACTGGCCCAATGTGATCGCTGTGCGCATCACCATCCAGTTGGAGAGCGACCGCAAGGACGGCACGGACAACCAGACGCTCAAACGCAATCTCGAGCACATCGTTTCACTACGGAACCGCAACGCATGAAACAGCCACGGTATCTTTCGGGTTCTCGTCGCCAGTCTGGTGTGGCGCTCATCGTGGTGTTGATCCTGTTGATGGTGATGACCCTGCTGGGTCTGGCTAGCCTGCGCGGCACGCTGATGGAAGAGCGCATGAGCGCCAACCTCTTCGACCGAAGCCTCGCCTTCCAGGCCGCCGAGTCGGCGCTTCGTGAGGCCGAGGTCCGACTGGCGCAGGACGGCATCCAGGCAAAGTTTCCAACCGTCAACTGCAGCGAGGGTCTGTGCGCGCAGCCGGTGGCGGCCGATGGTGTGAAGGAGCGCTGGCAGGATCCAAAAGCCGAGTACTTCACCCAGGCTAAGAGCGTGGGCGACCTGGTCGGCCAGCCCGAGTACTTCATCGAGTACATGGGCGAGGCGCCGGCCTGGACGTTCTGCGACAGCGAACAACCGATTCCTGCCAACTGCATGAAGCCGCGTTACCGCATCACCGCGCGCAGCAGCGCGGCTGGCCGCGCCGCAGTGCTCCTGCAATCTAACTATGCCGCGCTCTGATCGGAACCCAGTCATGACGACCCAGAAGACTTCCCATCACCGAGCCAACTCCAAGCTCGCGCTGGCCATCGCCTTCGCCTGCACGCTCATGGGCAGCGTGACGCACGCCGCCGTGGACGTGAAGAACATTCCGCTGAAGATGGCGGAAACGGTGCAGCCGAACGTTCTCTTCATTCTCGACGACTCTGGGTCGATGGAATACCTCTCCATGCCCGCGGACGAGGACGATTCGCTGTCGGACAATCCAAGGGATCGGGGTTCGGCCGTCAACACGATCTACTACGACCCAACGGTAACTTACCGTGGATGGCGACAGGCCGATGACACGTACATGGCCGACAGACTGCCGAGTTCGGCCTATAGCGACAAGAGTCTGGCAAGCGGAAGTACGGACCTGACTCGGAGCAATCAAACTTTTTATGTGCTCAATGCCGGCGCCACTGACCTGAGCAGCAACGGCAGTTATAAGCGCTACGTGCTCTACAGCAACAGCGGCGGAGCTGCCGAGTGCACATGGTCGACGTCCTGGTCGTGCACCACTGTTACAGAATTCCCCTGGCGACTCGACAGCAAGAACAACAAGCCGACGGTAGCCCAGGAATGGCAGAACTACGCCAACTGGTACTCCTACCATCGCACGCGCATGAAGGTCGCCAAGGCCGGCGCGTCTGAGGCCTTCGGAGGTCTCAACCGCACTGATTACCGCGTCGGCCTGGATACCATCTGGGGGGGCAGGAATGGCTCCAACCTTGAGTTTCCGATTCCCGTCGGAACCGAGAACGGTGTGTTTTCGGGAACCAATCGTACCAACTGGTTCACGAAGTTGTTTGAGGTCGAAGGAGGCGGGCGGACGCCTCTGATTCCCGCTCTCACCAGTGCGGGCGAATACTTCAAGCTGACGGGAAATGATGGCCCGTACGGTGGCAGGTTGTCCGCAGACAACAAGCAACTTCAGTGCCGCCAGAACTTCGCCATCCTGACCACGGATGGTTACTGGAATGAGGGCAGCACCGCCATCGGGAACGTCGACAACACCGAAGGCGTCGACGTGCTGAACTCGAAAGGGGAGACGAAGAAGACCTATACCCCGGAGCTCCCCTACAAGGACAGCTGGAGCAACACGCTGGCCGACGTGGCCATGCAGTACTGGAAGAACGACCTGCGCGGCGACATGGCGAACATCGTCCCGGCGTCTGCGGCGAATCCAGCGTTCTGGCAGCACATGGTGACGTTTGGCGTCTCGATCGGCTTGAAGGGTACGCTCGATCCGGTCAAGGACATGGCTGGCCTGAGGGACGGCACCAAGAGCTGGCCGAGCCCTTTTACCGACAGCAATGGCGACGGCAGGGCTGATGAAGGCCCCTGGCGCATCGATGACCTCCTGCATGCAGCGGTGAACGGCCGTGGCTCCTTCGTTGCTGCAAGTAATCCCGAGGCCTTCAAACGCAGCCTGCAGGAGGCGCTGGCCACCATCACCAACCTCACTTACTCGCGTTCCAACGTCTCGGCCAACAGTACTGCGCTGCGCGAGGGCACCCATGTTTACCAGGCCAGCTATGTGGGTGGCAGCTGGACCGGTGGCCTGAAGGCGTATCCGGTGCGGGAAGTGATCAGGAACGGCAAGAAAGAGGAAGAGATCTCGCCTACCCCGACCTGGTCCGCCACGGTCAAGTACAGCGGACGCAAGGTGCTCACCGAGGGTGGAAACTTCCCATCCGCCGCTGCCAAGGCGACACTCGATGCGGTCGACGTGGATATCGTCGACTACCTCAAGGGCGACCAGAGCAAGGAGCTCAGCAAGGCCAACGGCAAGTTCCGTAACCGCAGCAGCTTGCTGGGCGACATCGTGTACAGCTCGCCGGCCTTCGTCGAAGGCGATGTGCCGATCACGGCTGACCAGCCCGATGTCGACGATACGGTGTATGTCGGAGCCAATGACGGCATGCTGCATGCGTTCAACGCGGACGACGGCACCGAACGCTTCGCGTATGTGCCGGATGGCCTGGATTTCGCCAAGCTGGCAAAGCTGGCGGACCCGAAGTATCCGCACTATTTCTTCGTCGACGGCCCGGTGGTGGTGTCCACCCGGCAGCAGACCCGCACCACGGCCCATCCCGATGGCCGCAACATCCTCGTTGGTACGCTCGGGCGCGGTGGCAAGGGCATGTACGCCCTCGACGTCACGGACGTGACCCAGCCCACCGTGCTGTGGGACAACACCTGGAACGACACCGTCGGCACCGACTCGGGTATCGACAAGGGGGCAACGAGCGCATGGAGCGACAAGGACAAGCAGGTCATGGCGCACATCACCAACCCGCCGTTCATCACCAGGATGAACGATGGCAGCCTTGGCGTGATCACCGGTAACGGCCTGCACCTGAAGGACAGCGACGGGGCGGTTACCGCCGATGAGATCGACCAGGGTGCCCTGTTCGTCGTCAATCTGGAGACGGGCGCGGTCATCAAGAAACTTGTCGTGCCGGGCACCAACAACAGCCTTTCCGCCCCGCGTGGCTGGGACACGGACCGTGACGGCGACGTCGACTACGTCTATGCCGGTGACCTGCAGGGCAATGTCTGGAAGTTCGACCTTACCAACGCTGATCCCGACAAGTGGGGAGCAGCGTATGGCACTGACCAGAGCCCTGCGCCGATGTTCGTGGCCAAGGACAAGGACGGCAAGCGCCAGCCCATCAGTGGCGGCCTGACCGTGGCCGTGGACCCGACCACCTATTCCCGCATGGTGCTGTTCGGCACGGGACGCTTCCTGACCGACGACGATCCGGGTGACAAGTCGGTGCAGACCATCTATGGCCTGATCGACGACGACAAGGAAATCACGGGTCGCAGCGAACTGACCCAGCGCAAGATCGTCACTGAGGAGATCACCAAGGAAGGTGTCGTTGTGCGCGGCTTCGAGCCGGCCAACACCGCCTTGGACAAGGACACCCGCGGTTGGTACATGGACCTGCTTGATCCCGACACCAAGATCGGAGCAGAGGGTGAGCGCGTCTTCGGTCAGCCCCGCAACGAGGCCGGTGTATTGCTGATCACCAGCGGTATTCCCAGTGGCGATCCCTGCGACCCGAACGGCACCGGCTTCACCTACGCGATCGATGCCTTCACCGGATCGAGCTTGTCGGAGCAGTACTGGGACACCAACAACGACGGCGTGGTCGACAAGAAAGACAATGTTGGCAACACGACAGCCGGCGGCATCGGCCATAACAACATGCTTACCGATTCGATCACCTTGCAAGGCAACGACGGCCAGGGCAAGGTAATCAGTGGCGACTTCGCGGGAGGGAGGCAGGGACTCGGCAATCAGAGTCAGATGATGACCGGCCGTATTTCCTGGCGCGAGATCATGGGGGACTGACCAGTGAGCATGATCATGAGCAAGCAGCACAAGAACGGAACTGGTTTCACCCTGATCGAGTTGATGATCGTTGTTGCGATCATCGGGATCCTGGCGGCCATCGCGTACCCGGCCTACCAGAACCACGTGATCAAGACCCGGCGTGCGGCGGCTACCGCCTGCATGCTGGAGGCGGCCCAGTTCATGGAGCGCTATTACACGACGAATATTCGATATGTGGACGACAAGGGAAATGCGCCCGCACTGCCGGCGACGAGCTGTGCCAATGACCTGCGACCGTTTTATACGTTCAGCCTGTCAAGCGTTGCCGCGAGCACGTACACGGTCGACGCCACGCCCCAGGGGCATCAGGAGGCACGCGACAAGAAATGCGCGAAGCTCTCCATCGACCAAGCCGGCAAGAAGATAAGCAGCAACACCGGGACCCCAGTGAGCGAATGCTGGTGATGCGTTGCGCAGCAGGGCCTGATGAACCGGGCTCTTTCCAAAGCAGAAAGGCCGCGATTACTCGCGGCCTTTCTTTTGATCTGGCGCCCGAAGTTGGTTCCGAACCGGGCGCGCAAATTATTGACTTGAATACAGATTTTCGACATTGGATTCTCGATCTACTCGGAAATCTACTCGTTCGAGCTAGGCCGGTGGATCGGTCAAGGAGTACATGAGCCATCGTCCGCGGACTACAGGTGTGATCGCAGGTTCAACACTACTCGCAAAGCTCCCATCGATCCGGGACGTCCCAGACTATCGAGGGCTGAAAGCCGCTAAGCGTTGAGCCCGCGCGCCCGCTCGGCTGTGCATCGGCCACGCGGATCTGAATCTTTCCATTGTCCGGACTGACACCCTCGGTAAAGCCTACGTACCGAATGCCACCTTCGCTACGGCAGATCCGGGCACCGATTTTTCTCTTCTCAGAGATGGTCAGGCCGTCGCCTGCTTGTTCCGCCACCTCGGCAGAGGATGCCTTGAACTCGGCCTGGCGTGTTTCCGCATCGACCAGGTCCTGGCCCCATGCAATTTGGACGTCGCCTTCGTCGACGATGGATCCGACGGAATGGGACCAATCCATCCGTGCACCTCCGCCGCAGTGCGCCGCGACCTTGTTGCGCAGGAAGCCGCGCTTCAGAACATTGCCCGTTTCCACATCTAGGGCGATGAACTCTCCGTCAGCGGTGTAGCAGGCGCCCACGGAACCCAGCGAGCCGCTCCCGCGTGGTTGGCCGCCGTCCATGGTGATGGTCTTGACCGGCAGCATCACGTATTCCCGACCGGCGATCCTGGCCTGTCGAGGATCCCGGTAGACGCCTTCCTCGAGTATCCAGCGGTAGCCCATCAGGCCGTATGCACCGGCCAGTTTGATAACCCGCGGGTGTTCCACGACTACTCGAAGCCCCGGCTTGTCTTCGAAGGTCGTGAACTCGAGCTTCTGCTTTTCCACCGAAATGACTTCCGCCGCGGCGACAGTCAGGACCGGCATCGCGACGATCCCCAACGACGTCAGCAGCCATACCCCAACAGCTGGAAAGATCCGCTTGCTCATTGCAAAGCCTCCATGAATTCCCTGTCCTGCCCGCGCTATTCGCGGATATCGGATATAGGAATACCACATATAGGGTTTCGGTCGAAGTCAACGGACAGACCGGATGCCCAAGTCCCTCTACAGCGCGGAAGCAGCCGTCCTGCGACGGCGGCTTCGTGCTGTTCGGGAGCAGTTCGGTGTCACCCAGGTAGCTCTCTCCGATGCACTCGGTCGCAGCCAGACCTTCATCAGCGACGTCGAGCGAGGGGTCCGTCGTCTGGATCTGGTGGAGCTATGGCAATACTGCGGTGCACTAGGGATCGACCTGACCGAGTTCGTCAGCGACTTCCAGTCCGAGATCGAAACCAGCAAGTCCAGGCGCCACAAGGTTGTTCGCGCCGATCCTGCCCGTCGCCCGCGTAAACGCTCATGATTCCTTACCGCAACCATTGAGTGGCAGCGCAGCGGCGTTGGCATTCATCGGGCGTCTCCGGCGGCTCGTGAAGCCAGCCTTTCATGCTGGCGATGCACTGACCGCACAAAACCGAGCATCACGGCGGCAATCAGAAAGACCTCCGCTATCTGCGTCACCGTGCAAATGGCCAAGATCGCCTCGCCATCGGATTGCGTTGCCCTGAGGGTCCCTACAGCAACACGCGCAGGTACGAGAGCCATCAACAGCTGGCAGATGGTAGCCAGTGCCTGGTGACGGACCTTCTTCAGAGCATAGTCCGGCCCCCGCTGGAGGCTCCGGAGGTGTTGCTTGCCTGTTAGCGTCGTGCGCAGTAGCCGACGCCAGTGCCCTCGATGGAAGGAACGCAGCCAGCGTCGCAACAGCAGGAGCGTGATCGGTGCACTGATGATGCCGGGGAGAAGAAGGAACAGGACCAGACAGAGCGTGTAGCGTCGCCGCCAGACGGAACGAACTTGGGGGCCATCGGGTTCCCGTGGCGTTCGGACCGCAGAAACAAGCTGAAACCGGTGTTGCGGCATCGCGGACTCCATCAAGACGCGTTGGCCCTACGGATGACATGCTTGGGCGCTCCGCTAATCAACGAGGAGTTCTGCTGTTTGCAGAAGACCTTGCGATTTAGGCAATAGAGACAATCCGTCATGAAGGAAAGCTCTCTCCCAAAGATTCGCCGACATGCACTTTTCCTGGCGTCCGGACTGGACGTGCGATTCCCATCTTTATGAAGGACATCCCCGTTGCTTCAATGTCGAAGTCCGCGATGACAGCCTTGCCGTGCTGCTTAGCGAGCGACAGGCTCTGGGTGGCTTCATCCAGGTGCTTCTCAAGCTTGCGGCGACCGCTTCCACGCAGGACGACAAGGAAGCGACGCGGCGCCATCAGGCCTTGCGTCAACAAGCGATGAGGTTCATGGATTTCGAGCAGATCCGCGGGTTGGTTCCTGAAGGGGCCGACCCTGCCGCAGATGAAACCGTGCTCTTCCATCCCGACGCACTGCCGGATGATGCCGCGCTGCGCATCGGCCTATGGCGCGCCTCCGTCGCGATCCTTGAGAGCTGGATCGAGGCACGCCAGATCCTCGACTGGGGGCGGGGCGGGATCGATGTCCACGAAATGATGCTTGGCGCCACGATCGAGCGGGTCCAGCGCCTGCTCGAAGCGAAGGTTGCACGACACGTGTTTGCTGCCGGGTACCCGCTTGAAGTTAACGACCACATTGAGGCATCGCTGCTGGGAGAAGGCATCAGGATTGTCCTGCTGCGGGCGCCCACCAAGCGTGCGGCGGATTCGCTCGTCGATTAGGCGGGTGTCGGTACGGAGGCACTGTAGAGGCAGGCCCTCCCAGGTACCTCCGAGCCATGGAACAGTCCGCAGATCACGAATGCCGGCGAGTCCATCGCCCCAGCGAACACCTCTCGCATCTTCTGATGCTGCTCCAGGTCGAGACCAAGCCTCAACCGCCCAGCGCTTGGTTGTCGGCAGCGATTGCCGAACTGCTGCGCCGTGTGCACGTTGCACGATCCGCTGACGGTCACCTCGAGGAGCGTTGAATGACCAACATCCATTCCCTTCCGGTCAGGTCGGTTGCCAGCGGATTGCTGCGCGAATTCGCGATGCTATGGTTCGACCAGATGTCCGTCGCCTGGCGTCCGGGTACGCAAGCCAGCGTGCGCAGCATTTTCGGTGCTCACCTTCTGCCTGTATTCGGAAGCCGGACTGTGGACGATTTCGGCCGCGCCGAAGTTCTTGCCTTACGTGCGGCGCTGGCGCGGGGTCTGACGCCGGTGGGCAAGCCTCGTAGCCCACGGCGGGTGAATCGCGTGATGGCTGTCCTAGCCCAGTTGCTGGCCGAGCGCGAGCGCCAGCTCGGGGTTGCTTCACCATGCCGGGAGCTGCGGGCGTTGCCTGCACGGCGCACGCGGATTCAACCTTTCAGCTTGGCCGAGCTGATGACGCTCGCGCAAACGGCGCCGACACATCTGGGCGATTACATCCTCATCCGCGGGTTGACCGGGCTGCGCAGCGGCGAAGCCAACGGCATGCGCTGGGACCAAGTGGATTGGGAGGCCGGAACCATTACGATCAGTGCTGCTCGCGTACGCGGTCGTCAGGTGCTGCCGAAGAACCAGTTCTCCGAGCGCGTGATTCCGATGATGTCAGTCGTTCTCGACGCGATGTTGCGGCAGTGGGTACGGACAGGACCTGCGGGCGGTTTCGTCTTCCGGACAACGCGGGGCTGTCCCATCGATACCGGCAACTTTGCGCGCCGTGATTGGCCCAACATTCTGGAAGTCGCAGGCATGTTGCATCGCGCGCCCGAGCAACTGCGGCATACGGCCGCCAGCCTGATGCTATCCGCCGGCGAGGCGCCGCAGTTCGTGGCCAGCACGCTGGGCCATAGCGACTGTCGAATGCTGTTCACGACCTACGCCCGCTGGATTCCTGCGGCACTCGGGCGACCGGATGGGCAAGCCATCGCGTGGGAAGTGAGCCTCGCGCTGGCGGCATGAAGGGCCCGACACCTAGAAGTCGACGTCAAGTTCCCGTTTGAGAAGCTTGCGTATCAGCGCCTCGGTGTCGATGAGCTCAGTCTCGATATGGACGGGGTACATCATTTGTTGGGGCTCTGCGAGATTGCCTGCCGATACAAGAATCTCGATGGCACCGCGCAGAGGCTCATCGCCAATGGCAAGCCGTTCCAGCGATAACACGAGCTCATCTGGACGGAGGCCATGCCGAAAATCGCGACATTGGCCTTCAACGCTGGTTGCATGGCGATCGTCGTCATACTCCCAGTAGATGGTGTGGCGGTCCCTTGCCATGGGAGGTGTAGAAAGACGGGTCAGATCGAGATGGCGTGAGACGTCGAGCGGCATCGCATATGGCACTCGCCCAAGATTCGCAAAGGTGTCAAAAATCCCTCCCTGAGGGCGTGAAGGAGGCTCAGGAAAGTATCGGGTGGGATCGTCTTCGTGCTCCAAGGCGTCGACATTCACCATGTGGAAGTCTCCGAGCGTTCGGATGCGAACTATCAGGTTCTCTGCTCCCGCGCTGCCCTTGTTGGTAATTGTCAGCGGGAGCTTCATCGAATTGGGATCTTCGTTCATGAAGCGCCACGCATCACCCAGTGCGAATTCCACGGCATCCAGCCAATTGGCATGTTCCTGGAGGTACGCAGCCCACCTTTCATCACTCACTTTCTGTAGCGCAGCGAATGCACCACCGATTCGGAAGTGAGGCTCGCTATGGGAATCAATCGCGTGCTTCGCCCTTACTGCCCCTGTCGCAGCTGAAAGGAACGCATTGGGCAGTGGCAGAAAATAGTCGGTTTTGAGCCTGATGTGTCCATCCGGGTCCGTCGGAATCTCAACGACGATGTCTGGCGACCTGCCTTCCAGCACCTTCATTCGGCGTCTAACGTCCGCAAGTTCGCGCTCCACCTCGCTCGGCTCTGGATCGAGCAACCATTCTTCGGGAACAACTTGCGTTTTCAGACCCAATCCAGCCGCATCCTCGAGCGGAACCGTGTCGTGCGACAGGAACGTGACCCGATCTCCCACTGTCTCCTTGAGCGCATAGGCTTCGGCGACAATTCGCTCGTCTGCCGTTTCGATTCTGTAGTCGATGGGCAGGCTTGAAGCCGGAGGTCGTTGGGCGGCCCGGAGCAACACGCGAGGGGCAGTAGTGCGAAGCTCGATCTCCTGTATGCCCTCGGTGGTCAGTCGGCGGAGGACTGCAGATGCGGCGCGCGCCTTCTTTGCCCGACGCTGATTTCCACCACTCTTGAGGCGGTCGAGTTCCTTGCGAACTTCGCGAACTACCAGCAGTACGACCTCATCTTCGGCCGTGACTCGCTTCCAGTCGATCTTGTCAGCCGGCTGGCACTGCAGAAAGAAGTTCGTATCGGGTGCGTAGATCTCCATGGCTCATGTTCGCCTGACGCATCCAATTTCTCAACGTTACTGCGGCGGTCTAGGTGCGTCGGCCGTCGGTCATGCGACTCGGGGCTTCAGTCCCAAGTTGCGCGCCGCCCGTATGGCATGTGCTCGGGAGAAGAACGTACGAGGGCGCGGAACATGCCACCCGGTCGGACGGATCAGATTGGGAGCCACGAGGATGTCGTCCTGCAGCACCCGCCTGAAACCGTAGCCTTCGACGCGTAGCACCCAGTCGCGCTTTCCGGGTCCCGCCGGCACCGGCGTCACGGCCCGCACCAAGCCTGCCAAGCGTGCCAACTGGAGCGGGAGCAATCCGATGAGCCTTTCCATCTGCCTGTCTCCTTCAAAGGATGGTGCGCACTGTGCCGCGGAACAATCTCAGCGATCGAGACTTCAGGCGCCGTCCTTCGAGCGAATTTGATCGTACGATCAAATGTCCTGCATGGGAGGTCAGGGTGCACCTGTAGCCGTGTCGGCAATGGCCGCTACAGGCCGGCGCGATTCACGCGCGCTCAGGAAAGCCTCGACGTCGGCTTCCCGCCACGCTGACGTGCGGCGGGTAAGCTTTGTCGGTGGCGGAAATTCGCCGGCCTGGATCAGCTTGTATACCGTCGAGCGCGCCAATCCCAAGCGGTCAGTTATTTCTTGCATCCGCAGGTAGGTGGGCAGTGCCATGCAAGGCGCTCTCGCATATTTCGATGGCATCAGGCTAGCGTGCCTTCCCGGGTGGAAACCACACTCCAAACCTCGTATCGCTGGCCGAAAATCGCCGAGAATCCCGGGAAAAGCCTGCTTCCTGACCCGGAAGTTCAGGCAGGCCGAATGAATGCCTCTTTTCGGCGTCTGATTGATCAACCTGCCGCGACATCTTAAGTCGAGTCTGAAGACATCACGGGCAATGTCGGCCAGCGAATTGGCCACGAAGCTTGTGCGGACTGCTGCGGGTCAAAAAGTCGTCCATTGACCCATGGATATACCCGGAGCTCACGTTACACGCGCATTCCATGCGCAAGAAAAGTCGTCCACTGGTACATCAAAGTCCATAAAAACGGCAAAAACGGCCCCTTTTAAAGCCTTGCGGCTGCGACAGACAAGGAAAAGTCGTCCATTGGTACATCGGCGTACGTGGAGTTCACGTTACACGTGCATTCTGGGGACAAGAAAAGTCGTCCACCGGTACGCGGGGCATCTTCAATGCTTGCTGCGTACGGGCGCTGAAGTGATCGGCAAACGGCCCTGCGACTTTGAAGCCGCCTCCCGAGTCGAAATTTTCAACTTTCCTCGTATGAATAATGGTGAAAATATCGACATTCCTCGAATTTGAGGGATCTCGAACATTCCTCGTCCTATGGGTCCTAGTGCGGCAATCGCCATTTTTTCGCAGGATGCGAACTTTCCACGTATATAACGAGGGATCTTCAAGATTTCACGATAGATAGATCTACGATAAAAAAGAGATCGTTGAGTGTTGGCCATACAGCAGTATCTTTCGATAGCTGTACCCGAGTTGGCCGGCATCAGTGACTGGCTGGTGAAAGCCAGCGCCACGGCCTTCCGTTTGAGCCAACCGAATGCCTCACGCATTCGGAACTGCTTTGCGGCGCTCACGATGACTTCATGAGTCGACGGGAAGCTCAATGTTTGGCGCGTAACCTTGGATTGCCGGCAACCGGGTCAACGGAGCGTATCGTTCGCCTGGCTTCCCTTGTCGTCGCGGATCCGAGGACTTGGGCCCGCGCGGATTTCGAGCTGGTACTGCCGCATTTGTCCGTCCACCAGGACGTACGTGGCGGCGCCAACGTTGATGCCTTGTTGCGAGAGGGTCTCTCTCGAGGAATGGTTGATCCTGCCGTCGCGCTGGAGCCCGGCGCCACGTCCTGGTCTTGGGCGCGGCGCTACTCGGGTAACGATGCCTTCGTCCTCGTCACTGGCGGCCTCAGGTTCGCCCGTCGCAGAGATCCGCGTCTTGGCCCAGGTAATCGCCCCCTGTTCCACGCGCGGCCAGCTAAAGGGGGCTCCCTTTGGGATGCGATCCGGGAGGGGGCAATTACCCTGCTGCCGTAGGCCAGAGCCGCCCGGACACCTCGGCTCTCCGGTTGGATGGACATACCTTGTCTGCCCGAATAGCATTCCGTACGGGGGCGTGCGTTTCAGTATGGCCTGATGTGTTGTCTTGTCTCGCCTTTTGCGACACCCCAAGGAGAAACTCGCGTCCATGCGGGACGCAAGCTATTTGGGGGAACGGATGGCGAGACACATTTCAGGGTTGCCGGATGAGAGCGTTTCAGGTCTTCGTGCCGAGCGTTCGAAGGATGGCCGATGAAGATGGAGCCGTCTCATACGCTTGAGGTAATTCCGGATCCTGTCTCGCTCATCGAATCAATGAGATCGGTGGGTTACTCAGTAGAAGCCGCCGTTGCTGACATCGTGGACAACAGTCTTTCGGCCGGCGCAAGGACTGTGCAGATCCAATATGACGCCTCCGATAACCCGTATGTTGCCATCTTGGATGATGGTCATGGGATGGCGGCGGATGAACTCACGAATGCCATGCGCCATGGCAGCAGCAACCCCACTGACCAACGTGGGGCGCACGACCTAGGGCGGTTCGGGCTTGGACTGAAGACGGCATCCCTGTCCCAGTCCAGGCAGCTGACTGTTGTCAGCAAGAAGGAAGGTGCGGTTTCAGCAAGGTGCTGGGACTTGGATGTCGTGCGGGACCATGGCAAATGGGTCGTGGTAGTACCCGACTCTGACCAGTTGGAAGAGCTGCCGATGTACAGGCAACTTGCCGCTCAGAATTCCGGCACTCTGGTGGTGTGGAAGGACTTGGACAGGCTGACGGCCAACGCCAAGGATCCCCAACAGGAAATCACGACCCGAATGGAGCCACTTTTCGAGCACCTTGCACTGGTGTTTCACCGCTTCACACAGAAGGAGGGAGAACACCCTGCCATCTCGATATCAGTGAATGGGCTTCAGCTTCCGCCTCGTGATCCGTTTCTCGGATCCAATCCATACCGACAGGCGTTGGAGGGGCAAGTGATCACCCATGCGAGAGGAAGGGTGGAGGTGTCGCCTTTCATCCTCCCGCCTATCAGCCACTTGTCTATGGACGAGGTCGAACTGGCTGGGGGCCGAGAGGGACTGCGGGGTACCCAAGGCTTCTACATCTATCGTGGGCGGCGCCTGGTGATTTGGGGCACTTGGTTCAGACTCGTACCCAAGCAGGAGTTCTACAAACTGACACGTGTTCGGGTGGACATACCCAATTCGTTCGATGAGCTGTGGTCACTGGATATCAAGAAATCCGCAGCTTATCCGCCCGACGTCATCAGGGATCGACTCAAGCAACTTATTCCGCACTTCGCCGAGAAGAGCAAGAAGGCAATCCAGTATCCGGGGCGCAAGGCACGAACCGTCGCAGCTGTTCCACTCTGGAACAGGTTCGAACCCAAGCACGGAACCTTCACGTATCAGGTCAATGTCGATCACCCCTTGATCGGACAGCTTTCCGAGCGATTAGGCCCTTCCGATCAACGGCATTTGCAGATGATTCTGGAGTATCTCGGATCCTCCATTCCATTCGAATCCATCTACGCCGACATGTGCGCAGATCAGAGGCGCGATTCGAACGCAGCAAGCATCGATGAACTCGTCGAGATGGCTCAGTGCCTTCTGGAGGTCACCGGCTTGGATCTGGCCACAGTCCTTGGGATCGATCCGCTTTCCAGGTTTCCTGCCAATCACGATGCCATCAAGGAGAGATTGAACCGTGTCTGATCCATTCGTCACCGCCATGGGCATCATCGGAACCAGGGACCTGACAGAGGAGCTCCTTGCCGACGTAATGGCAAAACTGGCGCTCGTCTTCCCTGACATGGATCTGGAGCCAGCCAGGCTTCAACTCGAAGCCCGACTCGGCCTCACCATGAGCAGCGGTGAAGGTCTCACGAGTGGGGAGAACGAACCATGGGTGGAGGATGCGAAAGCATCCATCAAATGGACTTACTGGGATTCCTATGCAAAACAACTGCAGTCACAGGGTTTCACGGCTCCGATCCTGAGGGCCATCGACGAGGACACCGACAACATCCTGACCGAATGCGGGAATCCTGCTGTCAAGGAGGGATGGCGTATTCAGGGGCTCGTGATGGGGGATGTCCAGTCGGGAAAGACGGCGAACTATTGCGGTCTTATCAGCAAGGCTGCCGACTCCGGTTACAAGGTCATCGTTCTGCTCACGGGGATGATCGAGGAACTCCGTTCGCAATCGCAGGAGCGAATGGATGAAGGATTTGTCGGACGGGACAGCAATGACATCCTCGACGGCCAGCAGGGCCCATTTATCGGCGCCGGTCGCTACAGGCAGGTCATCCCGAACGTATTGACCTCCGTAAGTTCGGACTTTCTCACGGCCAACCAGAGGTCCCTGAAGGGAATCCCGCTTCAGAACTTGAACGAGCCATTGCTGCTCGTCATGAAGAAAAACACGACGCCCCTCAAGCGCCTGATCGACTTCCTTAAACACCAGATGCACCACGGGGCAACAAAACTGGATATCCCCCTGCTCATCCTGGATGACGAAGCCGACAACGCATCCGTCAATGCAAAGAAGGACGAAGATCCCGCGCGTATCAACGGCCTGATTAGGGAGCTACTCGATCAATTCAGGAGAGCATCCTACGTCGGCTACACGGCAACCCCGTTCGCAAACGTCTTCATCAATCCCGATCCCAAGCGCAACGATCTCTTCCCGAGCAATTTCATCTACAGCCTGAAGCCCCCCAGCAACTATGTCGGTGCCGCCTCGATCTTCATGGAGGACGGACGGCTGGCTGGACAATTGGAGACCATCACTGATATCGAGCCGATTATTCCGGAAAAACACGGAAAGGATCTGGAGCTTGATGTACTTCCGGAGTCCATGACGGATGCGATCGGGGTGTTCCTCATCTCCTGCGCAATTCGGGACCTGCGCGGCGAACCGCTCAAGCATCGGTCAATGCTGATCAACGTCAGTCGCTTCACGGATGTACAGGCTAGGCTGGCTGAAGTCGTGAAAGAGCACCTCTACGCGCTCGTCAATGAAGTCAAGCAATATCTTGCCGCTGACGGGATATGGGGGAAACATGGGCCGTTGGTCAAGTTGGAATCTCTCTTTCACACACACTATGCGGATTGCGGGTTCGGCTGGGACGAGATCAGAGCCAAACTTTACGACTCCGTTGCTTCGGTCAAGGTGTTGACGATCAATCAGAAGACCGAGGCCGAAGATAAGCTCAACTATCGCCAGTATCGGAACACCGAGAAGGGCCGGAGAGTGATTGCGATAGGAGGCCTCACTCTGTCGAGAGGCCTCACCCTCGAAGGACTCTGCGTCAGCTACTTTTATCGGAATTCCAAGGCATACGACACATTGCTTCAGATGGGTCGCTGGTTCGGATACCGGCCCGGCTATGAGGATCTGTGCAGGATCTGGATGACCGAAGAGGCCCAAGAATGGTTCGGCCATATCTCGGAAGTCGTGTCAGAGCTGAGAGCCGACATCCGGTACATGCACGTCAATCGACTGCCTCCGAGTCGTTTCGGCATTCGCGTGCGCTCTCATCCCGATACGCTCCTTGTCACGGCCCAGAACAAGATGCGGAACTCCGATGAGGTGGAGGTGGAAGCGTCGTTCAGCGGCAGGGGCATCGAGACTCCGGTCCTCCCGAGATCCGGGGCGATGAATGCCGAAAACACTCGAGTTACGACTAGGTTTCTGCAGAATCTCGGACGATCGGAGCTCTCCGGATCCCGTCATGTGTGGCGTAATGTCCCATCCAAGGATGTGGGCGCCTATCTGCAGACTCTCAGCATCTCGCCTCACAATCAGGCGTTCATTGCGGATGCAAGAACGGGTGAAAGCCCGCTGATTTCGTTCGTGATGGATAACGACGTCGAGTCGCTTCAGACGTGGGACATATGCGTTGCTCAAGGGGATGGTGATCTGGCCGATGAACTTCAATTCATAGGGCCGGACGGGACGTCGACGAGCATCAAGAAGCGGGAACGACAATTCGAGCGGCCGAGGCCCTCGGATTCGATATACGTGAAGGTCAACAAGCAGCGGGTGGGCGAGATCGCAGACGAGAAGGTGGATCTGCCGAAGGAGTCCATCAAGAAGGTCGAGGATGCATGGCGGGACGATTCCAAGAACGAAGGGAAGCGCGTATCTGGGCGAGCTTATCGGGCATTGCGGGATCGCCCACTCCTGACCATTCACCCCATACAGCCGGTTAGTCCGGGCAATCCTGATGGCAAGAGTGCAAACCGTATCCTGCCGACGTCCCAGATCGATACTGATCTACTACTGGCCATTAGCCTTTCATTCCCGCAATACGAAGAGTCGAACAAGACTTCGGTTCCCTATCGGATCAACAAGGTATACCTGCGCAACATCGGCTTGCTCGATGAGGATGAAGGATCGGATGAAGACCTCGATTGAGAAGGTATGGGAATCTGCAGTCAAGAAGGTTCATGTGGCACCTCCGAAGGATGGCGATCTGATTGTCTTTCGGGTTGATGAGCTCTCCGGCACGGGCTGCTACGGCGGAGTTGATAGCGAAGGCCATTTGCTGCTTGCTGTCGAGGTCAAGGCGCTGCCGCCTCTGATCGAGATTCGGTCCGCCGCACTCGACTATTTTCGCCATGAACGAAAAGGGCTTCGGACATGGCTGATGGTGTTCCGATTGAAAACAAACGCATTGATTCCGGTGTTTGGCAGGCTTTGTCAGGATTTGATCGACGAGATCGAAACCGTGACCAGCGAATCAGCACTGTTGGGAGCCGTACAGCGACGAATTGCGCTGTGGCAAAGGCTGTTCGAGAACGGCCCTGATGGCCTTCTCGCTGATTTCCAGATCAAAGGTTTGCTTGCCGAACTCCTCTTCATGGAATCGGAGTTGGCCAGCGGAGTTCGCAAGCCGCTGGAGATCGTTACCGGGTGGCTTGGGCCATCGGGAGGAGACCAGGATTTCATGTTCTCGGATCAGGCGATCGAAGTGAAAGCCGTAGGGCCGTACTCCGAAGGTGTTTCCATCAGTTCGCTTCGGCAGTTGGAATCGTCCATTCCTCTTCGACTTCATGTCCGGACAATGCGGGCGGCATCTCCTGCCGAACCCAATGCGCAAACGCTGAATGCTGCCATCGCGAGAATCGAGCAGGCTTTCGCACCACACCCGCAAGCGTTAGCGCTGCTCCGCGGGGCACTGTTGGAGGCCGGTTTCGTAGCCCACCCTCATTACAGTGAGGTTGCTTTCGAACCGGTGTCCGTAGAGGAGTTTCCGATTGGCGGGGGATTCCCCAGACTCACAACGTCGTCGGTTCCCGAAGGCGTCGCATCTGCGACGTATGTCCTTTCGCTGCAAAAGATCAGATCCGGCAACTAGAGGGAGCCATGGAAGACAACGAATTCATGGCTGATCTACGCCAGATGGTCGCGCGACGTGCATCTACCATGCATCTGGTAGACACGATGGCGTTTGTCGCAGAGGTGGCGGAGCGACTTGAAGAAGATCCGGTATTCGGTGAATTCATCCTTGCGGAGGATTCCCGGCAAGGAATGAAGGGGCGTCAGCTCCGGCTTCATGGATTCACAGAGATCGATGAATCGGATGGTGCCATCTCGATGGTGATCGGCCGATGGAATGACGAGGATCAACCTTCGACGCTCCTGACAGCCGATATCGATCAGATGAGGGGCTGGCTGGAAAACTTTGCCCAAGAGGCGCTCGAAGGAAAGCTCGACGAGCGTATTACCGAGTCGAGTCCGGCATATCAGCTTGCCAATACGCTCCGTGCCAAACGCAATGTGATTTCCTGCGTCCGGTTTCACATCTTCTCGAACCAGATCCTGAGCAAGCAGTTCAGGAGAGAATCACGATCCAAAATCGGCGGAACGCCGACCGAAACACATATCTGGGATTTTCATCGACTGAAGGCCCTCTATGGATCCTCACGCGAACGTGAGGTCGTCGAGATCGATCTTGGCGATTTTGGGTCCGAAGGAATCCCGTGCATCGAAGCATCGACGACCGAGGGATTGAAGTCATTCCTGTGCGTAATCCAGGGGGACCTTCTTGCGGATCTGTTTGACCGTTATGGAAGTCGTCTTCTGGAAGGCAACGTTAGGTCATTTCTCGGTATGAAGGGTGGCGTCAATAAAGGAATTCGAACCACAATCCAGGACACCCCTCCTCTTTTCTTTGCCTACAACAACGGAATCGCCGCTACCGCATCGAGTGCTGAAGTTCGTGCAAGCGACAAGGGTGTCAAGCTCACCTCGATCATTGACCTGCAGATCGTCAATGGGGGGCAGACGACCGCCAGCATCCTCCGCGCGCGAAAACAGGATCGCCTGAGTCTCGCCGGGGTTTCGGTGCCCATGAAACTGACGGTGGTCGCAAGTGATGTCGCTCACGACCTCATCCCCAGGATTGCAGAATTCGCCAACACCCAGAACAAAGTCGCTATTGCGGACTTCTTCGCCAATCATCCATTCCACCGAAGGATGGAGGAGATCTCCAGGCGAGTCATGGTTCCGGCACGGGCTGGACATCAGGTGCAGAGCAAGTGGTTCTATGAGCGCTCCCGTGGCCAGTACCAGAACGAGCGTCTGTATCTGACCAAGGCGAGAAAGGACCTGTTCGACCTCGAGTATCCGGCGAGCCAAGTCATCAACAAAACCGAGCTCGCCAAATACGACAGCGTTCTCGACTGCAAGCCTCACTGGGTCAGCCTCGGTGCACAGAAGAACTTCATCAAGTTTGCGGGAAAGTTCTCTGCAACAGGCAGAAAGACCGAAACCCAGCAGTGGCAGGAGATGAGCCCGGACTACTCCGATGCCTATTACCAGCGAATTGCAGCCATGGCCATCCTCTGGAAGGCCGGAGAGAAGGCGGTATCCGCCGCACGCGATACTTGGTATGAAGGCGACTATCGACCGCAGATCGTCGCATACGCATGGTCGCTGATTCTTCATGCGCTGAGGCAGGCGGGGCGCGAACTCAATTTGGCGCGAATCTGGGGGCGTCAGGAACCCGATGCATCGCTGATGCAGGTTTTCTCCAGGGCCGCGAATATTGCGCAGGGTGCGTTGCTGAAAACCCCTGAAGGCTCGAAGAATGTCGGCGAATGGGCCAAGAAGGAGGTGTGCTGGCAGCGAGTGTCGGGAATTACCTTCAAGCTCGATGCCAAAGCTATCGAATGGTCAATGGACACCGACGCATACCTTGCTGAAATGAAGCGGGACAGGGTACGAGGCGCGAAAGATGATGCGGTCGCATTGCAGGATATGGTTACAGAGAGGTCGGTCAGTGGCTATTGGCAAGCATTAAGCGAGTGGGACAAGACCGAGACGGTAGTTCCAGGTTCCGCATTGATACTCATACGTCGCGCTGCATCTCATGAAGCTATAGAGAAATTGACATTGATGGAACTCCGAAGCCTTCGTGACCTTGTCCAAGAGTGTGAGTTGGAGGGCTTTCGCTACAGCGATGACCGCTCGGAGGAAATGGCTTCAGAGGACTAGGAAGCGTGCCGGCAGTTGACAATTCCAGGGTTCGTGAGATCCTGGAGTCGAGGCCCCCGGCCTCATTTTCGTACCAGCAACCCTGAAACATGCAGATTCCCGTAGTCGACATCTTTGCCGGTCCTGGCGGGCTGGGCGAAGGGTTCTCCGCTTTCCTGCCGAGACCTTCGGCCCAGCAGCCTCCCTTTCGCATTGCCATTTCGGCGGAGATGGAGACCAATGCCGCCAAAACCCTCCGGCTCCGTGCATTCTTCCGACAGTTCGCGCCCGGACATGCCCCTGCTAGCTACTACGACTACGTGGCAGGCAAGGCGATGGAACCCTGGACGGAAGCAACGAAAGCCGAATGGCTGGCAGCAGGGGACGAGGCACGCCAGCTGACTCTCGGTGTGCCCGATCACGATGTGTTCCTCCATGAACGAGTTCGTCGAGTTGCTGATCTCGGTCAGCCTTGGGTACTGGTTGGTGGTCCGCCCTGTCAGGCGTATTCGCTTGTCGGTCGGTCCAGAAATCTGGGGAAGATTGGCTACAAGGCGGAAGACGATCATCGCCACTTCCTCTATACGCACTACCTGAAGATTCTGCGGGAATTTCAGCCCGCGGCATTCGTCATGGAGAACGTCAAGGGCATCTTGTCATCCAGGGTTGGCGGCGAGCTGATGTTCCCGAGAATCCTCGAGGATCTCCATCAGCCCGGCGGCAAGAAGGGACCGAAGTATCAGGTCATCCCGTTGGTCATTTCGAATCTCGAGTCTGGCAAGGATCCGGGCGGGAAGAGATTTGTGCTGCGCGCCGAAGAGCTTGGCGTTCCTCAGGCGCGGCACCGCGTAGTGCTGCTGGGATTACTCGAGGGAATCGATGCTGGCAAGGGAAAGCGGCTGGTTTCCATGAGTGACCGATTCAGCGTGTCCGATGTCACCAGTGCACTTCCGAGGCTTCGCAGCGGTGTAACCGACCGCGAGGTCGGAGCCTGGTGGGTATTCGCTCAGGACATTCTTGAGAAAGCTGCGCGCGCATCGAATGATCATGAGGTCTCTGTCAAGCTGGAAAGGCTGGCAGGGGCCGTGAGGAAACGTGATCCAGGCATGGGCGGGCGATGGACGCCAGGGGAAGTAGAGCGCGACAGCGTTCCGGAGCACCTCCGATCCTGGCTGATCGATCCCAAGTTGGAAGGCATCCTGAACCATGAAGTCCGCGAACATATGGCTTCGGATCTGAAGCGATACGCCTTTGCATCGGCGTTTGCCCAGATCCACGGTCGTTCGCCTCGTGGAGCAAAGGAATTTCCGTCCACGCTGTATCCAAAGCACAAGAACTGGAAGAGCGGAAAATTCGTCGACAGGTTCAAGGTGCAGTTGTCCGATAACCCGAGCTCGACGGTCACGAGTCATCTCTGCAAGGATGGCCACTACTTCATCCATCCCGACCCGAGTCAGCTGCGCAGCCTGTCCGTTCGAGAAGCGGCTCGTCTCCAGACGTTTCCTGACAACTACTTCTTTGAAGGTTCGCGCGGGGCTCAGTTCAAGCAGGTCGGCAATGCTGTGCCGCCGTGGATGGCTCGCCAGATCGCAGGTGTCGTGTATTCATACCTGAAGCCGTGATTCATACGGCCATTTCGATCGTTGGCTCACCCGAGACGATGAAATCGGCTACTCGCTGGAGAGTGCGGCTCTGATCCAGTCGGAGTGCGCATTCCCAGACAATTGCCAGCCGCCAGCCCAAGGCGCGCAACTTTTCTTCGGCCGCAGCGTCTCTGGCCTTGTTGGCAGCAATCTTTGCTGTCCAGAACTCCGTTCTTGTTGCGGGCACGGTCGCGAAGCGGCATCCATCATGGCCATGCCAGAAGCAGCCATGGACGAAGATCGCAACCTTGTGTCTGGGAAGTACCAGATCGGGCCGCCCGGGAAGATCGCGCGGTGACAGGCGATAGCGGAATCCGAGACCGTGCAGGTGTCGTCGGACAAGCATCTCGGGCTTGGTGTCCCGCCCTCGGATGGTCGACATCATGCGCGAGCGAGTTTCGGGAGAAACGATGTCCGCCATCTGCAGATAGCTCCGCTTTGGTGGTGTTGACCTTGGTGCCAGGTCAGCGCACAAGCTCGGTCAGATAATAATGCCGGCGAGCAGCCGAGGCGTTATCTGGCACATTCGTCGGGTTCTCGGCGGGGCGGAAATGGCGGCCTCCTCTTCTCCTTATAGGCGCGATACACCACGGTTTTCACCCCATAGTGCTCATTCATGGCACGGATGCGATTTTTAGCCGTTGCCAAGTACTCGGCTTCGTCGCGGCCGAGAATTTCATAGATACATGGCTTCTGCGTGTCTTGGAATACGAGGTCGGGAATGTGCCCCAATCCCTCGATCAACGCGAGCGGCTTGTCAAAATCTCGCCCCTCGTCGACGGCCAAGTTGACGACGTCGACTTCCAGCAGGGAGTCACAGAGGATCCAGTCCCGAGACAGCACGACAAGTTCGAGGTTGAGGGCCCTCAACGACGGCCGCCCTTCATCACGCAATGGCGGTACGCTCGCCTCGATGCGTGCCAGCACCATGACCCTCGCGCTGGGAGACCCACCAAAGGCGCGCTTCAGTGCCGCGTTACCGTCCGAAAAATCGGCGTGCTTGAGGACAGCACGCCACATGTCTTCGCTGGCCCTCAGGTTGAAGGGGAAGCAATCGAGCGACAGGTCGACGCTACCCGGTTGTGACGGGCGTACACGCGTCAGAGGTGCCATGACGATCCTGTACTGGCGGGCATCTGCGCATAACGTCGGCTGTTCAATCGACCGTTGGACGGCTGTCTGGTTGGTGAGCGTGGGAACCACCCACACGGTGGAAGCGAAGCGACCGTTAAGCTTGGTCGTCCGGGCAAGCGATTCGACACTTTTCCCGATGGGATTCCAGTTCTCTTGGCGCGCTTCGTTGACGCGATATCGATTGAGGTCGAGGCGCCGAACGATGTGCCGAAACATGCCGATCATCGTGGTCCTCGCGCGGCCTAGCACCTTGACGTCGGCTCTCTTTTCGATCGGCGTAATCAGCAGCGGCGCCTCCGGTGTCTCGCGCCCCCAGATCGGCAACTCGAGATTGATGTCGTCAATTCCATCAGTCGTCTGAATGGCCGGCCTGATACGTGCATGGCCATGGCCGTTTGCGTCGTCGAGCATGGAGAAGGACGGGCAGTCCGGGTGGTGCAGTGCGCCCGTGCCGGCTTGCCTCTTGGTGCAGGCAGTTTCGATGCCGAGTCGGCACTTGTGCATCTCAAGCAGGAATCCTGGCTGGCACGTGCAGAAGAACCGGGCCCCTTCGGCGTGCAGGTCAAGCAGGAGTGCATCGACCAGCTCGTGCCGCGCGTAGCGAATTTCTTCGCCCGAAACCTTTCTTACCAATATTTCTTGCATGGGTGCGCTCCGCATTCGCTTGCGAAAAGGCTACCCAGTCGCGTTCGCACCAAACCCCGGATTCCGAAGCTAATTTCGAGGGGAATCCGGGGTTTGGTGCACTGTCGGCGACAACAAATGGGCATTTACGTGTTTCTGCCATTTGTCCACTGGCGGAGCACTTGTCGGGCTGTTGTCCTCCCTCCTGCGAGTGGGATGCTTGATTGGTTCAGCGCATCCCACTCGCCGCATCAATTACGTAATCAGTCATTACAGTGATGGGAGGTTCGATGAAAGCAATCAGGAAGACGGTGTTTGATGCAGCCGACGCCATCACGGCGGCAGGCCACGAGCCGACCGTGCCGGAAATCCGCGATCGGATCGGCGGCGGGTCGTATTCGACGATTCAGAAGCACCTGGACGACTGGCGGATGGCCCGTGCCGCGATGGCCGCGGCGGAGATCGGTCCCGTGCCTACGCAGGTCGCCGAAATGGCGCGCCACCTGGCACACGAGGTCTGGTGGCGTGCGAAGGCCGAATCCGACGCCCAATTTGCCGACGAACGCGCGGCGATGGAGCGCATCCGTTCGGACATGGAAGCGGCACGCGACGATGCCGTGCACGCCGCGGATCAGCTGACCGCGCAACTCGACCAGGCAAACGAAAATATTGCCAACATCCATCAGGCGCTCGAGGCGTCGCAGGCCGACCAGCAGGCGCTGCGCGCGGAGCAGGCCGGGCTGCAGGCACGGTTGGCAGACGGCCGGGAACGCATTGCCGAATTGCAGTGTCAGCTGGCCGAAGCCCAGGAGGCAGCCGGACGTGCACGCGAGCAGGCCGCGCAGCTGCAGGGGCGGCTGGACTCCGCCGAGGCGCAGAACATCGCCCTGCTGTCGCGCGTGATCTCCCACGGAAAAGGCGCCGGGGATGCACGCGTCCGCACGGGACGCCGGGGCGAGCCGCGCGGCTAGGAGATGACGTCAGTCATGGGTTGACGTTGATCAATTGCGATTCGATTCGCGCGCCCTCGTCCCATGCGGACGGAGCGAGTACCCAATCATGAAACTTTGTAGCTGACCGAAAACGGCTAAGGGTAGACATTCCAAGCGCCGCGACAACCACGGATTTTTCAAAGCATCCTCAATCCTAAGAAAAATTAAACAGTAAGGTTCAAGACCCAATGTTGTAGTGCACCAGCAATGTCAAGTCCTTTAGCTTGCTTGTGTCGGTGGCCGCCAAGATAAACGCGTTGTCGATGGCCAATGTTGCCGAGGTGCCGACACATAATCCGTTGAGGTCAGCGTTACGATTCAAATTGAAGGTGGCCGCGTCCATGGACATGACGAAAATGGCAGGATTGCCCTCTACCCTTGCGAACCACGTTACGGAATCGACCACAGGGCCATGATTTCGCACGAGGTACGGGAGGTGCTGAGGCCCGATGGTCAGTGTTGTGCTCTTCGTCTGTTGCAGGCTGTACCACTCGTTCGGAAACTGCTGCCGCAGGCTGTAGGCTTGGTAGAGGCCACTACGGCCGGCGGCCAGCACCATGTCGTTGAGCAGTTCGCGCTGCACGCCTTCGACCATGGTCCGAAATCCGGAACCCCCGTCGCGTGCCGTGTACTGCAGATGCAGGATCACGTCGCTGATAGAGTCGTAGTCAAACTGGCGGAACGCCGTGGGCAACTCGATTAGCCAGGTCGCTATGGCGCCGGTGCCCTCGAACGGCAGGTAGCGCTCGTCCCGGAAATTGAGCTCGAACATGCCATTGTCGGAACGGCCGGTGCTGGTGGCGATCGACTGGATCGAGCCGACGTTGTAGACGAAACGCTCGTCGTTGCCAGGGTCCTCCTCGTACCGGGCCTTGTCTGTCGCCATGCCCGGGCGCATGGCAGTGCTCTTGCGGTAGCGGTTGCTGATCAGCGAGAGCTTGCAGCCCACCGAAGTGTGGGGACCGGCCACGCAGGGGATCGAGAGGCTCACCGTCTTGTGGCGACACATGTAATGGCCGGGGTGGGCGGTATTGAGGGCTGCCTCCGTTACCTGGATGACACAGCGGCCAGTCGCCTTGAGCTGCACCAGCGCGGCTGGGTCAAGCTGGAGCAGAGACAGGTCTTTGCTGATTTCGTACTCCCGCTTGTTCTGGTCCAGGTATGCGACCTCCATTCGCTTGATGTCCTGATGCAGCGCTTCGGCCGTCATCAGTCCCTTCTGGAGGCTGTCCCAATAGCCGAAGCTGAGGAACGTCTGCTGGTTGCCAAGTTCGTGGGCGAAGCATCGTTCGGCCTTCTTGGCGACGTCGAACGCCAGCTGGTAGGCCTTGAAGTACACCGAGCTGATCCGCCCGATCATCCAGTCGTAGAGTTCCTGACGGGTGTACTTGCTGCGCATGTAGGCATCGACTTGCTGCGCGTTCGATGCCTGCAGGTCATGCGCGGTCAGTTCCTTGGCGAGCATGTCCTGGTGCAGCTTGGCCGTGGCGATCTGCTGGTCGATCTGCGCCAGCTCCTTGTCGGCCAGTCGCACCTGGTGCTCCCACTCCTCCTCACGTCGCTGGTATCCGCCTTGGGTGGCGGCCATCGCCGCACCCTTGTCGAGAGCGCGCATGACCGACGAAATGACTTGAGCGGCCCTTTCGGCGGAGCCGCCGGTGTTACCACCACCCATCGTCGCTGTCGCGACTGGCGTGCCCCCAAAGCCGGCGGCGCCCGCCGTGAAATTCGGTAGTAGTGTCAGGCCGCTGGACAGGGCGTATGTGAGCGCGATGGCCACCTCTCCAATGAGCGAGCCACCGGACAGCGCAACGGCGGTGATCTCCCAGGCATTCATGTAGCTCTGGCTGGCGTAGTAGGTGCGTCGCTCTTCGGTGACCTTGCGTGTCTTGTTCAAGCCTTCCAAGGCACCCTCCGCCTCTGCAATGGACGCAAGCTTGACGGCACGCATCGCCTTGAGCACCGCGATTTCTTGCTCCGAACGCAAGCGTGCAAGCTTCTCCGCATCGCGTTTCTCGAGCGCGGACAACAGGGCGTTGCCAAGTGAAGCAACCTGCTGCACCAGCTCGGTCGCTTTCTGGCTCATGATGCTGAAGCGGTAGTGCGGCAGGGGCGCGCTCAGTCCGGCTAGGAATGCGGCAATGTCTAGGCCGCCAGCGGCGGCACGCACCAGCGCGCCAGGATCGATGGGGGGCGAGAAGAGCGCGAGAGGAACCTCGACGCCGTCCATGTTTTGGCAGTGGCGGATCTTGAACAGCCGGTCAGCGACCACGTCCCAGCATTTGAGCAAGTTCTCATTCGGAGGGACGCAGAAGTACAGGCCCGACATCGTCATCGGGGCCGGGGGCAACTCCGCCCCGCCATGCGGCAACAGCCCCAGATCTGGAATCAGGTTCTCCAAGTCCAGCAAGGCATTGCCGAACAGGTCCACCTTCGCCTGAAGCTGGTTGTAGGTCTCCGGAGGAGGCGCGACCAAGGGTTCGACGATGCGAGGTTTCGGCCCGAGCAGCTTGTCGGCCAAGATGTACATCTGGGTGGCCTGCGTGACCGATTCCCGCGTGAACTGGCGGAACAGGTTGTCGCCCCAGTCGATCAGGTTCTGGATGTACCGGTAGACGACGGCGAGTTGATAGGCCACCGGGCGTGAGCGCGCGATCACGTGCGGCTTGAAGGGCTCTTCGCGCCACTGCTCGACCGCGAACTTCAGGTTGGAGATGGTGGCGCCCGACGGATCGGTGGCGACCGCGTTCATGATGCTGTCGATCGTCTGTTCCTGGTAGTCGGCTACCGTCATCTCGAAGAAGGGCTTGGTGACCCAGAACTTTTGCGGTGGAGGAGCGTCGGTGGCGCCTACGGGATTGAAGATGTAGTGGAACCAGCTGCGGGCCTCTTCGAAGCGCTGGTCCCGGTTCAACCTCATCGCGATCTCGAAGGGCAAGTGGAAGAACAGCTCCCAGTTGTAGCCGGCATACGCGCCGTCGCTTGCGAAGTCGAAGTCCTCACGCGGATAGGGGGTGGCCACCAAGGCTTGGGGCTGGTAGGTTGTCTTGAAGTCGAACGAGGTGTTGCTGGTCAGTTGCAGGTCCCGCCGCATCAGGGCCGGGATGCCTTCGCGATTGAGCGTCGACCTGAGCAAGCAGACTAGTGGGTGGTAGAAGTTGCTGAACTTCAGCCCGAACCTCAACGCGGCGTACGCGTCCCATTCGGCCTTCAGGCGAAGGTATTCCGGGTCCACTACCAAGGCTTGGATGAGCTTGCCCAAGTCGTGCGCCGGGTCGTTCTGGTAGGCCTGCAGGTACTTTGCGACCAAGGTGAGGATGTCCATTGCAAACGCGTGGATGTCGGAAAACATTTTCTCGTTGCGGTGGCGCGGGTCCTTCGCGTCGCGTTCGTAGTACCCCGGTACAATCGCGTAGGTACGGGCCACATCGCCGTAGAAGTACGGCATGAAGGTCCCAAGCGGAATCTTTGGGCCGCCTTGGCGCTCGAAGACGACCTTGTTCTGTGCGCCCAGATACAACTGGAGTCCGAGCAATATCCAGTCGATGAGCGACATCTGCATCGGATAGGTGATCTTGAACATTCCCGGCGTGTTGCCGGTGATGGTGTCGAATGCTCCCATATTGAATACGGTGCGGATGGCCAAGTCGTCCGGGGCGAGCTTGTCGAGTTCAGCAAAGCGCTCGGCCTGCAACTCACTGTCCTTGAATTGCGGCAGGAAACTCACCGGGAAACCCGAGCCGCCAGCCTGCGGCTCCGGATAGCCCTTGCAGCCGGTGAGCGCAAACGATCCCACCCAGCCTTCGCCGCCCGTGTTCGCGCACGACACGGCTTGTCCGACCGCGCCGAGGCCCCAAACGAAGAAGTTGTAGGTATGCGCCGCCGGCAGCTGATAGAAGTAGCCATCGCTGGCTGGACTGTAGATCGCGCCCTTCGAGATCTTCTTCGGCGACCACTTGCCGCGCGAGCGTTCACTGACCGCGAGTTGGATCTTCCAATGGCTGGTCGGGGGTTCGATATCCTTGCCGCCTGACGGGATATCGCCCGGGCCAGGAATGTGCGCCTTCTGCCCCGGATTGGTTTCCTCGGTGAACACCGGCCACGCCAGCGTCAGCCGACTGTTGCGGTCGAAGGCCAGCAGGTGATCGCCGGTGATGTCGAGGTCGACCTTCTCCCAAGGAGTCCAATAGCGCTCACTTTGGAACTGCCGGTAATAGTAGACCGCTGGGTCGCCACCCTTGGTCCGCGCGAACACGTGCATCTTGGCGGTGTCGGTCTGGTAGTGGGTCGCCATGACATCCATGTGTGCGATGTCGTCGAGCTTCTCCAGGTAGGTCGCGACCGCGGCATCCACCGTCTCGTCGGTGAGTTCGTTCTGTTGGAGTGTGTCCTCGACCTGCATGAAGAGTTCGGACTTGTCGTCGCGAAGTTCGGATTCGATCCAGTTCTCCGGGTAGAGGAAGATCTTTCTGTTGGCTTCCCAGACGCGGAAGTTGGCCATCCATTTCCACTGATCCCAGCCGGCGTCCTCCTTCACATTGGCGACGCTCCTTGGCTCCAGCCCCATCAGACAGCGCTGCACGAACAACTGGATGGTGGTATGGGCCTGGACGATCCGCGATGTCGCCATGCACGAGCACATCTCGACGTCGATCAGGAAGTAGTCGTAAAGGTCGTTGGTGTCCTTGAAGTCCGGATTCGCGCCCAGCAAGAAGGCGACCAGCGCATCGCGCTTCTGTTGGCGAAGCGGATCATGCACGCGGCGCAGCACGCCGAGCCATTCAGCATCCGAATAACGGGCCTTCAGCGCCAGCCGCATGCGATCGGCATCGGGCGCGAGCAGTTGAGGTTTGATCACGCTGACACCGGACGCCACGTCCAAACCGAGCGTGCGCAGCAACGTCACCACCCGTTCGAGCTTCAACCACGTCGCCGGCAGGCGGTACAGCTTGAGGTCCACGGCCGAGAAGCCAAAGTGTGTATCCAGTGCGGCAAGCGTCGGTCGATCCCACCCGGCTAGGCGCGCGCCCAAGTCGAGCACGTCGGCGATGACCGCGCCTGGTTTGAGAACGAGGTCGAGCAGCGCGTACAGGGTCAGCGGCTGCTCCGGGTTGGTGGAATTGGCGACGGGTGGATAGGCTCGGATCAGTTGCAGGGCGTCGGACAAGCGCTCCCAGGCTTGGAAGGCCACGGGGGCGATGCCCGCCTGATATGGCAGGTCATCCAGCGCCATCCAACCCAACGCGGTGTTGTTGGCGAGCATCCAGCCGATCTTCTCCGCAGGCAGCTTGAGGCTGGCCAGCAAGGGCGTCATCGCTCGAAGCAATCGCACAGCACGGTACTGGTGGTCGAACGCCGCGGGCGTGATCGCGGGCGGCGCGGGCGGCACCTGGATGGTGTCCACCAATGCGTCATCGGTTAGCAGGTCCAGCACGGTGCGCTGGCCAGCGGCAACAGGCTGCTTCAATCGGACCTGCTGCAGCACGACAGCGGTCAGATCCTCCTCCCACTTGAATACCTTGGCCACCGCCGCAGCGAGCACTTCTTTCTTTGCCGACACGTAGAACGAACGCGCCAAGGCATCGATAATCGAACGAATCAGTGCACTGCGTTGGACTTCCTTTGGCGCCGGTGCCAATGCCATGGCAGCTGCGGCTGCCTTGATCGGCGTAGTGTCTATCAACGCCGACAACTTCTGGTCGATGAATTGCGCCGGCGTAATGCCCGGGACGGGCCAGGCGTCGTCGACGAGTGCCTGGAAGCGAGCGAGGTCATCCGCGCCGATCCCCGGTAGCTTGGCGAGAAGGGCGGCGAGCGCCACCTTGTTTTCGTCAGCGCTGGCGCTGGCCGAGAAGGGCGAACGATTGTCTGCAAACGCACGCTGGTAGCCGGTCTGGACAGCAGCCAGGATCGCTGCGATGGCCGCATCATCGAGCTCGCGGACTTTGAGATCATCGGCTTCGTGCGTCAGCAGGTACTGGAGGTCGGAGAGCGGGATGCCCGACTCGCGGACTTTTTCGAGCTTCCTGACCAGTCGCAGGGTGTCGACGGGCGACAGCAGCGCGTCGATGGCCGTCAAGGACTCGAGGATGAGCAGCTCGGAGGGCTTCAGGTGAAGCATGCGTGCCAGCAGGTTGCGCGAGTACACCGCGGCGATGTTCGCTTCGCTGAGGATGGCGGCAACACCCATCGCATCGAGGAGGTGACCCACTTCCTCGGCCGACGTTCCAAGGCAGAGCGCCAGATAGTTCTTGTAGGCTGCCAACTTCTTGCCCGAACCGGGGACATTCGCTTCATCCTGCTCGCTCCGGCGAACGGTATCGAGCTGGAAATCCTCTTCCAGTACGCCATTCGCGGCGCGGTTGAGGAACACCTTGGCGTAACGCGGCGCCTCGCCTTCAGTCGGAAGGGTCGCGTAGAACGTGCAGATCTCGTCTGGCGCGAGACCTAGCTTGGCCCGCAGCTTCTCGATCCGCCAAATGCACTCCAGGCACCTATCGTCGAGGATGCCGTTGCCCAGATGGGGGGCTCGAATGGCCCGATCCAGGTCGGCGCACATCCAGCCGGTCCTAGTCTTCAGGCGAATGAAACGGTGGAACCTGTCGAGCGCGGCATCGTCGAGGTTTTGGATCTCCTTCTTCGCCAAGTCACAGGTGTTGTCCAGGTGACGTATGAACATCGTGTCCGCGGGATTGATCCACGCGCACTGGAGCATCTGCTGGAGCGTGATGTAGTCGATGCCCGCCTGGGTGATGAAGCGGTCCACCACCTTCATGGCGTCCTTGGCAGGTGTGGCGCCGGTGTTCCAGTAGACCGCCTGGTTGCCCGGGTCGGCCGCAACGATCAGTTGACGCTGGGCTTCGCTCAGGCCCAAAGCCTCCGCTGCGATCTGATGGTCCAGTGGCCCGGTGCCGATGCGCAGCGCCTTCATCAGGTCTGCCCGTGCCACGTCGAACTGGGCGAAGTACCTGCGTGCTTCCTGATGGGGCAGATCGAAGGGCAGAGCGAAGGAGAGCTTCGCTCCCGCGAGGGCGGCGTACGCGCCCGCGTTGAGGTACTGCGGCGCCGCCGCCAATTCCGCCTCCTTGCCGTGGGTCTGCCGCAGCTGCCGGACCCGCCAGGTATTGGCCGCGCCGTCGGGCGTCAGCTTGCAGGTGATTCCCGTGTCTCGAACGACCCGGGCGCCGGCCAGATCGGGGTCGTAAACGGCGGTCTTGTCGGTAAAGGAGAAGCCATTGGTCTGCAAGGCGGTCAGCAGGGCCGGCGGTGCCTTGCCCGTGGCCAGTGCACCGTTGAAGACGAATCCGGGGTCGGGAGAGACGGCTTCTTCCAGCAGTTCGCAGACAACGTCGATATACGGCACCGGGATGTGGGTGTTGTCGCAATCCAGGTCGGTGTCGCCCAGGTCGGGACGCCTCTTGAACAGCACGTCCCGTGCAACTTTGACGCTCGCCGGGCCGGAGGCCGTGTCCACCACCAGGCGGTTTCCCAGGAACTGCAGGGTGTCGACCACATAGGCGGCAGCGCTGTGCACGTTGCGGCATTCCTTGCACGCACAGTAGTCTCCGCGCTGGAACAAGCTCTTCATGTTCGGGAAGTCGCGGGTCACGGCCTCCAGCTTGGCCGGTACCGCTGGTGCGCCGAGTGCCGTCACCTGCATGGCGCCCGACGCAGCCTGCAATTGACCCGCCAGCAGCGCGCTGGCGACGTGGATGTCACTGGCCTTGGCGAACGCCTCGCGAGCCTGCTTGCGGGTGAACACTCCGCGCTTGGCGAATTCCCTGACGAAACGCGCCTCGCCAAGCGCGTGTATGTCGGCGGCCGACCGCATGCCTGCGTCCATCAAGGCTTTGCTCTGGCGGAAAACGGGGGCCACCTTGAACACGCGCTGCGTGGCCTTGATCGCCTGCTTTGCCTTGGCGTGCGCCGGGTACTCCTTCAGCAGGCGGTCGACGTTACCGATCGCGAGGTCGAAGTCGGGATGGTCGGCCAACAGTCCAAGCAATGCCTTGCGCTGACCAGGAAGCGCGCCTTTGTCGCGCTCCAACTGGGCGCTGAAGGCGGTGGTCGGGAAGTGCTTCTCGAGCTTGCGGACGATGGAGGAGGCGTGCAGGTCGATCAGTTCCTCGCGCATCGGGCCATCGCCGACCTGGAGTGACTCTACCGTCCTTTTCAGGAGGTCGCTCCACTCCCGGCGATTCAATCTCGCCAGTTGCTTGATGTCTTCCGGTCGCTCGATTCCCACGACGTTCATGACGCCGTCAATGATCTGGTAATCGTAGCCAAGGGTATCGGCCAGCACCGCACTGGCCTTCGCCTGGTCCGCATCGTCCGGTCCCTTGAAGGTTGCGACATCCTGCAGGCGCTGCAGCAGGTCGGGAAGGTTGCCGAAGCTGTCCTGCTCCAAGATCTCGAGTACCTGCGCGTGCTTGCCGTCGGCCAGAAACTGATCAAGTTGGCGCAGCAGCATCCTGGGCTTCTGATAAGCAACCCACTCTCGGGCCTCACGAAGGTCGCCGGCCAATTGTTTGGCAATGGCGTCGAAGTGCTCGAGCACGGCGCCACTGACCACGTGCTGCTTGACGGCTCGCCGGATCGCGGCGCGCAGGGTTTTTTGCGGCAACAGGACGATGTCGTAGTAGAGCGCATCGCGGTCGGTGGCCAGGGTGATGTCGAATCTCACCCCGGCGGCGCCGTCGAGGCCGACTTTCAGCAGGACATCCAGCGCGAACAGCGCGTAGAAGAACTCGGCCGGGATGTCCTTGCCGCTGGCCAGCTTCTGAGCCACGGCGAAATGCGAGAGCCTATGCCGCGGCAGGCCGGTTTCGCCTGCCAGGAACGTGATGTCGCGGTGCTTCTCGTCTTCGTGCAGCGCGTCGAGCCGAAGGTCCTTGCCGAGCAGTGGCGAGACGACGGCGAGGATGGTCTCGTACTGGGTGGACAGGCGCGTATCGCCCTCTGCCAGGTCGATGTCAATGACCGTGGTGGCAGGCGCGTTGAACACGACATGCTCGATCGGCGTGTCGTGCAGCAGGCGCTCCCCCTCGTAGACGCGCATCAGCAGGTCGGCCTGTCCCTTTTCGGCCCGGGCGAACTGCTTCTGGGCGTAGGTGATCTGGTAAAAGCCGCGCTCGTCCACGGACGCCTCGCCCAGTGGCTGATCCCGTCGAATGTCCTTGTCGAAGGCACGCACCGTCAAACCGTTGGCCGGGAGCCCATTGGGATGGCGGACCGTTCCCAGCGCGCGGTAGCCGATCTTCTCCGCACCGTGTCGTCGCAAAGCATCGGCCGTGGTCTCGTCCACCGTCCCGGTCGAGGGAAGGTGGACGCGCTTCTGGAATGCGAGCACTGCCTCGCGAGTGCTGAACCCGAACATCGCGGCCGCGAGTTCGTCGGTGGCGATCTGGGCACCCCCGTCGAGGAGTTGGCCTTGCACTTGGCTGACATCACTGCCCTGCGTGCGGAGGGTCAGGACGCGGGGCTGATCGCTGCGTGTATTCATCGTTGCTTCCTTGGCCAATCGGATTCATGAAGCCATGGCAGATCACAAAGCGTGTGCGACGACTACTTTCCGATCGCACTCGCGCGGCGCCGTTCGGCGCTCAACAGAAGTTCGCGGGTTTCAACGTGGCTTGCACGCGCTACGGCGTCGCGCAGCGAAAGCCAGACGTGCTGCCGATCGGGTTCCTGGCGCAACCCGTGGCCAATCGCTTTCATCAGGAAGAAGCGTGTCGTGACCGCAGAGCCATCAACCAACCAGGTCGCGTCGCCCAATTCGGTGACGATACATGCCCAGGCGCCAGTCTCCTCGTATACCTCACGCACGGCAGCTTCGCGGTGCCGTTCGCCTTCTTCAACATGCCCCTTGGGCAGTACCCACTGGGCCGGATCTTTAGTGGCTTCGACGAGCAGGTACTCGGCGATGTTGCGGCGGATTCTGAAGACGACACCGCCGGCGTGCGTAGGACCCGTGACCGCGCAGGCGGTCTTGTCGAAGGCGAACTTGCCATCCCTGGCCGTCAGCGTGATTACCGACCAGTAGGCGTAATTGGTCGCCTTGTGTCGCTGCTCCATGTATCGCCACAGCGCCAGCGCCAGTAGGGCCAGCAGGACGACTATTCCCCAAGCTGGCCATGTTCGATGCCAATGCCAGATGCTGGACAAGTGCAGGAGCCACATCGCGAGCAGGATCAACAGCACGATAACGAAACAGCGGAAGAACTTTGAGTCCGCTTCGAAACGCTGCACGACCGCCAGGCTGATCTGGCTCTCGACGTTGAGCAGTGTCTTGCACCATTTGAATGTGTTGATCGACTCCTCGGCCCGCAGGGGAGCGAGCGATTGCCGCCTGATCCGGGTAGCGGCATCGACGGCTAGGTTCCGTTCGTGCTTGAACGCCAGCCAGATCAGAGCGCGGACGGGCCAACGGAGCAACTGGCCGCGGTTGGCGAGGCGCTTGATCTGTTTGTTCAGGGTCCTGTTACGCGCCCAGTCGTAAAGCTCGTCCAGCCAGGAGCCCAGCATGAAGACAAGATGGCCGAGCAGGTAGCTTGCGAACAGGAAGGCGGCCCAGGCTTGGGCCCCGTCGAGCTTGGCATAGCGAGCCCCCAGCACGACCGGGCCCACCTCGCCCATCAGCAGCCAGGTGAGCAACGCACCCGGCAGCAGGATGGAGAAGAAGTCCATTAGGCCGATAAAGAATTTCTGGGGGTCGAAGTTCATCTCCTGCCTTCGTTATCGCTCAATGGTCATGCCGGTGTTATTTGCCGTCGTTCACATTCGTGGTCTTTCCCACATCCGCCAAGTGAGTGTTCGGGCAAACCAAGGCAGCATGCGGCGCACCGTGCCCAGTTGTAGAACAAACCTTGGGCTACCAGCTCCACGCTATTCACGCCGCCGTGAGTCCGCCCAAATGTTGTAGATTTCGTTGCTAATGGTCGCCGCCTCTTCTGCAGTCAACCTCCTGCCGAACTCCTTCTCTGCATTAGAGAGCGCATCGGCCGTGCGCGCTTGGATCTTGCCGAAATTGGGCTCCAACGCGATCGGACTTGACTCGGCCAAGCCTAATGGCACGACCCACTCTAGTGCTGTTTCGATCCAGCTCTTTTTTTCCTCAACCCGCTTGTATCGCTCCGTGGTGTCAGCTTCAGCTGCTTGAGCTTCTTGCTCATAGATGCCCGCGACAAAACCTATGGCGGCCAACTGGGCCGATACTTGGAGGCCCCGGATTGCCATGCGCTTAATCAGACTATCAACAGGGAAGGCAGTGATAACTTTTCCCTCTTTATCTACAACCACCCGGAGAATCTTTTGCCCCGCACTGCCAACACCTTCTTTGAACTCCTTCTCGAACACCCAAGCGAACGCGCCGCTTTCTGTTTGGCTCAAGACGGCTTTCCCGCCAGTCTTTACCGTATCCCTTATCAGGCCGAGTACCTCCTCCTTTGCTGTGCCTGACTTAAAGACGCCGTGCACAGCCTTGGCAGCCACCTCTTCGGCGTGCTCCAAGATATGCTTTTCAACCTTGGGTGCGAGTCCCTCGGCCAATTCTTTCAATGCTGCCGCAGCCACTCTCTTCGCGGCGAATCGTGCCCCTTTCTCTCCCAGCTCGCTAAATAGCCTCCTTATCAGGCTTCGCCCAGCAGCCTGAGCCACCTTCGAAATTGGATCTTCGCCATCGAGATCGATAAAGCTTATTGGATTGCATTTGTTCAACCTGTATAGGCAAATGCGTTCCTCATTGCTAAGGCTTTCTGATTCTTGATCCTTCTGATCTGTGGCTTCCTCGCTTGCAGCCGATTCCTTGCTCTTCGGCAGGCCGATTAGATGTGCTGGATCGCATGACAGCCACCGGCCGAGCCAAGGTGCTTGATATCTAGCTCCGTGGCCATATAGCCCACTTTCTTCATCTCGTTCCATCCCTGTATAGCGATACCGTTTCGCCGTCTCCGTTTGGCTGCGAACCGCCTGATAGGTCGAGCTGCCGTAGGGCGCGTATTCCTCGTAGGAAATGATCTGCGCCTGCTCATCCAACTCCAAGCTCGCCGATCCGAGGTGGTTGCCGAACTGGTAGCGGATCATTTGCCGCGGCGCCTGGTCGTCGCGTGCGGTGTCGAGCGTGCGCGTCTCCACCAGGGCGATGCGCTGCTTGTCGTCCATCAAATGCAGCGTCTCGCGCTCCAGCGTGGCCGTGTTCGTGCCAATGGGGCCGCCATGCGTGCGGAAAATCTCGAAGCCGTCGAAGTAGATGCGCTCTTCGGTGAGGCCCGGCGCCTTCTCCCACACCTTGCGCACACGCTGGCCTGAGGCATCGTAGACATAGAAGGCCGCGCCACCGCCACCTTTGTCGACCTGGCGCAACTGGTCCTTGTAGTCCCAGTGCATGTTCGGCCCTGCACCACCGCCGCCCAGATGGGGCATGCGCAGCATGTTGCCGTGGGCATCGTGCAAATAGGTTTCGGATACGGCCGCAGCGCCAGTGCCCACCTGCGTGCTGGTCAAACGGTTGCTCTGCTTACCAGGCTCGGTCAGGCTGGCTTCCACGTAGATGTAGGTGCGGGTCCAGCCCGGATGCGCCAGGTCGCTGCCACGGTGCTGCATCTGCAGGAAGTTGCCGACGGCGTCATACACGTAACGCTCGGTGTAGGTGCCCATGGCGTTGCCGTCGCCGGGGTGGTCGAGCCGCGTGTGGAAGGCGTTGAACCCGTCTGGGGTAGTGGGCGGCAGGCGTTCACCGCCGGTCGCCTGGCCCAAATGCTCGCGGCCGTCGGCCTGGATCAGCCGGTAGAGCGCGTCGTAGACGTAATCGTTGCTCGGCTCGACGCGCTGGTTCCGGAAGTAGATGCTCTGCTGAGCGTCGTCGCGGATATGCGTAATGTTGCCAGCGGGGTCGTAGGTGTAGTGCAGGTTCTGCAGGCCGCAGCCCTTGTCTGCTGGCGGCTGCGCGGGCGCGGCGATAGTGGCCGGCGGTGGGTTCGGGTTCTCGCAGTCGTCGGTAAAGGCCACGCCTTGGGCCGTCACGGGGTCCACGCCCCGACGCGTATACAGGTGCATCAGGCGGAAGGTGTCGCGGTCGTAGGTGTAGGTGGTGCGGATGACTGTCGCGTCCCGGGTCTTGTAGTCGATGAGGGTGCGCTGGCCCTTGGCGTCGTAGTCGATATCGACCACGCCGACCGGCGACGGCGCATCGGCAGCCGAATCGAGCAGGCCAGCCGGCTCGGCGGCGCGCTCAAGCCAGACGTCCACCCGCTCCAGCAGATTGGCCTCGTTGAATACCGGCTGGATGACGTTGAACTTGTTGGGGTGTCCGGGCCGGGTCTGGCTGCTATGCGGAGCGATCGACTGGATGGGGCGATTGAGCGCGTCGTAGCGGGTGCTGCCTTCGAAGGTTTCGGCGTCGAGTTGGGGGTTCAGCAGCCAGTCCGGGATGGCGGTGTAGTCGCTGATCAGTTGCCGCGTGCTGCGCAGCAGGTTGCCCTTGAAGTCGTAGGCCTCGGTCAGGTTGCCGCTGGCGTCGAGCCTTGCGTTGGTGGCGACGCCTGCGGAATCGAAGTGGCGGTAGATGCGGGTACGCAGGTTGAGGCGCTGCGTCTCGGTTTCCTCGGCAGGTGTGGCGTTGAGGGGCGGCTCGCCGTATTCGATCCTGTCGACCAGGATGTCGCGGCTCAGCGTGCGCGGGTCGGAGTTGGGTTTGAGCGGATCGGCGTGGCTGAAGGTGCCCCGCACCGTCTGCTCGACTGGGCGGCGCAGTGCGTCGTACTTCGTCGTGAAGTTGTGGCCGCGGTTGTCCCAGGCGCGTATGGGCTTGCCGGCCACGTCGTTGAGCATCCAGCGCGCACCGGCCTCCATGCTGATCTGGTGGATGCGGTTGCCGAGCATGTCGTAGGCGTAGCGCATGACGATGCGGCCGAGCGGGTCGCCAGCTTGCTGGATGGCGTCGCGCACGGTGCGCTGGTTGCCTTCGATGTCCAGCTCGACGCGGGTGGCGAAGCTCTCTTCGGTGCCGTTCAAGTCGTGGCTCGGGCAGACGGCGCGGTTGCGCGCGACTGTCAGGAAGGGGCGGCCCAAGGCGTCGAAGTGCGCGGTGGTGGGCGTGTCGGCGTGAGCTGCGGCACGCTCGGCGGCGTTGCGCTCGTCAGTTCCCAGTGCGTTGCCGATGCGCCGGGCGTGCCAGGTCTGCCAGGTCGCCGGCTGTGCCTTGAAGTACTCCCTGACGTAGCCGCCGATGTCGGGGTCGTTGCGCGGGTCGCCGGTCTGCGCGTTACGCGCGGCGCAGGTGTCGTTGACGTCGTACGTCGTCTGCTGCCAGGGGTCGAACACCATCTTTTCGTAGGTGTGGTTCGGGTGCAGCGTGGCGACGACGCGCTCGGCCGGGTCGTAGAACAGCACCGGACTGACACCGATATGCACATCCAGCTCGAAACGGTGGATGTTGGTGAAGAAGGGCTCGTACTGGCGGACCGGCTTGCCCTTGTTGTTGAACACAGTCCAGCCGCTACCCACCCAGCGTGGACTCACGTCATGCGGTGTCATCACGGGCTGGCCGTCAGCATCGACGATGATCTTGCCGTTTGCATCGCGCTGTGGCACCGGTCCGGGCTCGGCTTGGATCTTCTTCTGGATTTCGCGGCCGAAGCCGTCGGAATAGCTGAAGCTGATCTGGATCTTCAGGCCCTGCGGTGGCAGCGGAGCGTTGAGGTGGGTTTCGCGGGCAAGCGTGGCGGCGCAGACGGGCTGCCACTTTTCCGGTGCATTGGGATTCGCCTGCTGCGTGCGTCGGAAGCGGTCGAAGTCGTAGATGATGCGAGTGGTAGCGCCATTGAGCAGCGCTGCCGCCGTTGCGTGTGGGTCTGCTGCGTCGAAGAAGCCGTCTAGTTGGGCTTGTGTGAGGTCAGTGACGAAGCCGGCGAGCGAGTCGCCTTCCGCAGACGCGGGCAATGGCTTGCCCATCACGGCGGTGCCGACCACCATGCCGAGCGTGCCGAAAGTGACTTCGGTCCGGTTGCGGTTTGGGTCGCTGACCAAGCGCGGCTGCAGTACGCGGTAGTCGTTGGTATCCACGGTGACGCGGTTGTTCAGCGCGTCTCGGGTTTCGACCATCAGCAGGTCGTGAGCGTCGAAGTCGACGAACGCATCCTGATCGAAGGGATCGCGGTAGCGACGCAGCAGGTAGAAGTGCTGCCGGGCTTGCGTTGATTCAGCGGCCGCGTTGTCAGCGGGATTCGGGCTGAAGAACGATCGCCCGGAGGGAATCCACCAGTGATCGTCGGCATCGCCCGCGGGGAAGCGGCCATCCGCCTTGAGGGCCTGGCTTTGCTGATAGCCGCCGCGATTGTCGGCTTGGCCGCTGAGCACGGCGGCCGGATCGGGCAGCAGCGGCTCAGGGGCCTGCCCTTGGCGCGGACGCTGGAAGACCTGGGTTAGCAGGCTGGGGGTGAAAGCAAGCTTGTAGCTCTCGCCCGGCAGGGCGAGCGGTTGCAGTTCCCCGAGCGGAAGGAGGCCGGTCAAATTGTCGCGACGGTAGAGCGTGCGCAACCATTCGATGGGGCGACGGCGTTGGTTGCCGGAGGCTGCCGCCTCGTACAGGACTTCCGGCGCGGTGAACTTGTGGCGCAGGCGGCTTGGCGCAGCGGGGTCAGGCTCGACGAAATCCGAGGCCTGGTAGCGGCCGGCCGGTCCGGTGATCGGGTAGCCGGTCAATTCGAAGGTAATTGCCTCGCAGGGGAGCGGGTTGCGATGAGTGTCGGGCGAGTCGATGGGATTCGTGAGGCGGTTTTCGCTGTAGGTGAGCAGCGCCGTGGTTTGCCGATCGCGATCCCATTGCGTTGACAACGGCGAGGCTCGACGGCCGTACCCGATGGCGGCTTGCTTGAGCACGTTGCCGTAGTCGTCGACTTCCAGTGTCAACGCGTGCTGGATGCGTGGATCGGTGGGGTTGCGCTCATAGTGGTAGCTGAGCGCTTCGCTCGCGTGGATGAAGAAGACGGCGTGGCGGTTGGAACCCCGCGCCTGTAATGGCCGGATGGTGAAGTTCTGTTCGGTGACGGTGTAGGGTCGGCGGGCGCGCTCGATCTGCTCCTGCGTGGCGCCGGGATGGTTGGCGTCATCGGCATAGACCTCCTGGCGCAGCATCGAACCCTTGAGGGCACGGCAGGCTTCGCGCTCTTCTTCCAGTACCAGGCTGGACGGGACGGTGGTGTCGTCGAGCAGAAGCGGCCGCGCGGTCTCGACGGTGAACACCGGCTCTCGGAAATACTCGACCTCGAAATGACGGGAGACGCGGTCGCGGCCGAGGTATACGCCGGTATGGAACCAGGTCTTGGTATGCACCGGCGGCACATGCGATTCGGCGGTGACGTTGTCGGCCGGGACGTTGCCGCCAGCGAGGACGGCGAACTGTTCCGTGTCCCACTGCTCGACCATGCCGAAGCCGCGGAACTCGCGCTCCTCACCGTCGAAATAGCCATGGTGATAGGCGTAGCGTGTGACGAAGCGGTTGCGGCTAATTTGGTCGAAGGTTTCGACGCGCTCGACCACGTGCACCGGGAACGGCAGCCGCGTGATCCACGGTTTGCCGTCGCGCTTGTCCTGCAGGTAGAACTTGGTCGAGGGGGCGTAATGGACACGGGTCTCAGCGCCGAGGTTGTTGCTGGTTCGGATGAGCAGATGGGGCTTCTGGCCGCCCATCAGGTTGACGTAGCGCATGGGCCATCGTGCATCGCCCGGCAGCGGCGATGACCAGACTAGGCAGGCGGTGCCGTTGCCGAGCAGGTCGGTCGGCACGATGCCCACAATGTCATCGATGCGCGGAAACACCTTCAGCTGATGCGGCTGGCTCCAGCCATTGCCCGACTGGTTGAAATAGAGACATACGCCGTCGCGGTGCAAGTAGATGATGTCGGTGGTGCCGCTGCCGTCTATGTCAGCCAGGCGGATGCGCTTGTGATCGAATTGGTCGAGGTTGTCGAACCAAGGCGCGTTGTCCATCGACACCTTGGCGCCGAAGCGGCCGTAACCCAGGTTTGGCCAATAACAAACTTCGCCGTTGCGGATGCGGACGATGTCGGTCAGGCCGTCGCCCGAGAGGTCTGCCAGGTAGATCGACTGCGTGCCGTCGGCGAAGACGATGCGCGGGCCTTTCTCCTCGTCCAGCGCTTGCGCCACGCGGCGTGCCGGCCCGAACCCTTCTTCGGCCAGCGAGGCATGCCAGACGAAGGCGTCGTCTTCGGTGATGAGCACGTCGGCGTGGCCGTCACCGTCCAGATCGACGAGCTTGAGATTGGGATCGCGGAAATCGCGGTTCAGGCGCAAAGTGAAAGGGCGGAAGGGCTGCCAGCCTTCGGCTTCATCGTGTTCGTAGAGGCCGGGCGCGGGGCCTTCCATCAAGACCACATCGGGCTGGCCGTCGCCGGCCAGATCCAAAATTTCGGCACCGGCGCTGAGCGAGGCATTGGGCTTGAGGGCGACGATTTCGAGCGGGGCGAGCTTCGCCTTTACAACCTCGCTGCCGTCAGCCAGCACAGTCGGGATCGGGCTCCAGTTGCGCTTGTAGAACCATGCGCCGGCCTGCTCGGTCAAGACGCCGGGGATGCCTTCGCCGTGCAGATCGGTCCAGCGATAGGCGCTGCCGTCCAGGCCGAGGGGCAGGTTTTCCAAGCTCGCTGGGTCAACCTCCTCGACGAGCTCTTGCACGATGGGCTCGGTGTATTCGAACTCCACAGGTGGCAGGCTGCGACGTGTGGTCGAACCGCCTTCCTGCTTCCACCCCGTTTGCACTACCTGCTTCAGGAAGCTATAGACGGCGCGGGTGGCGAGGTTGGGGTCGATCTCGTCGTCGTAGGTGAATTCGGTGCTGCGTACCAGGCCCAGGTAGCCGGGTTGCGCCACCCGGCCAGGGGCCGCCGGCTGGTCAGGGATGTGGTGCAGCATCAGTACCCGCTCACATCGGCGGCAGGTGCGCACCTCGAAGCCCGAGCGGTAACTGGAGAAAGCATCGGGGCGGTAGAGCCAGGGCTTCTCCGGCAAGCCCGTCGGATTGCCCTCGTCTAACTCTCCGTAGTCGAAGCGCACTTCGAATAACCAGTCCGCGCTGGTGTCCGATGGCGGATAAGGCAAGTCGCTTAGGTACCGCGGGCGCTGGCCTTGGGTATCCAGCAGTGGCTTCCGATTGCCGTAGAGCACCCGCTGCAGGTAGCGCTGAGCAGTGCGCTGCGAATCGAAAGCAAGGCCTCGATTGCGCTGATGGGCTTGCTTGAGCGGATCTACCTGGCCAGGCCGGAGTTGGTAGGTGCCGTCCTCCTGCTTGTAGAGATAGCGAACACCGTTACCCTTGTCATCGCGCGATTCGCAGATCAGCCAGGAAAAAATGCGGCTGGCATCGAGCGGATCGGCAATACGCGAGTTCGCGTCATAGCCATAGAGCGTAAGGACGTTGTCCTTGGAGATAGAGCGCCAATGGACATCCCCGGGCGAGCCGATCTTGCTCCAACGCTCGATGCGAGCAAACAGCCCTTCAGTACGTGGGCGAAAGCGTCGCACGCGGTAACCGTCAAACTCGTCCTCGTGAACGACCAAATGGCCGGATGAATCCCGTATCCAGAATCCATCCACGTCTCGCTGGAAACCAGGATGACCAGCCCCCCAGATGCCGTCGGGATCTTGCCGATAAACCGGCACCAAGTCTTCCGCGCCGGAAAGGACAAAAACATCGGAATCGGCCGTGTCGAAATATTGCGGCAAGCCTTTATCAGTCTTGCGCGTGACCGCTGGCAGCGAGAGGCTCCAGCCGAAGCCGAAGGGGCTGTTGCCTGCCCCCGAGTCGTAAGAGAGAGAGAGTTGAGGACCAAACCCGCTGCGCCCGGGAGACACGGCGATGGGGACGCTCATCGAGCCGGTCCCGGTGACGCGATTTGCGGCGAACTTTTCCCCGATGCCCCGGATAGCCCCACCTCCCTTGGGCAGGCTTAGGGTAGGCGGCGTGACTTGCGAGGGTGCCGTTGCGCCATTTCCCGCAGCAGGGGGGGCGCCCTTCCGTGATGCAGTCTGACCGTCCATAGCCATGCATACCCCACGCTAAGGTCAAAGGTACTGGTTTGCTGCTTAACTCGGCACGAAATGTCACTACTTCACATTCGTACGGAAGAACGACCACACAATTTCGACCGTTCGTCGGAAAAAATTTGATCCAAAGCACCGAAATGAGAATTTGCTAGGAAATCCTAAATCGCCTGCAGGGGAATTCCTGCGCGCGATGCCGCCTGCCCCGTCCATGGACATGCGTTTATCACGCAAAGATAACGAAATGACTGGTCCGAGATGCGCTTAGTTCTGTGCCGGGCATCTGGGCGGGATGTCGGCTTATTCCAATGTCTCGTAACAATCGGGCGCGAATCGAGGGCTACATATGCAATAGAACAGAAGATCAGATGGTCCTATGTTCGCTATTTGTTGCGACATCCCAGACGGGATTACGACAACATCGCCTTCCCCTACGACATGCTCAATGCCACCGCCAACTCGGACTGCCCCCTTGCCTGCAATGATGAGATATCGTTCATCGACACCATTCAGACGATGCAGCTGTGTTGTTACGCCGGGCTCAACGCGTGCCCGTGCAATGGATACCGCATCATCCTTGGTGGAATTGATGATCTCAAGAATCCAGCATCGCTCTTGGGTAAAAAATTCCTTCGCCGGATCAGGTGAAGTGATGAGACGATCCATCCTTTGCCTCCTGTGTTGTGCGCCGCGGTGGAAGATTGCTTTGCAAAATCAGTTTGAGACGATTTTGGCACTCGGCTTTAGTTCGTCACTCTGCGCCAATTTAAGTTTCGGCTCAATTTTGGCCGAAAGTATCTTCGGCGGGACGGAAGTAGCTACCAATCTTCTCTATGGCTTTCGATCTCGCTGAAGTCTTGCGGCTGTAGTGATCTCGTCCAGAAAATCTGCCCAATCCTGCATGACACGCTGGCGCTCCTTGAGGAATACGGTTCTGTCGTAGGCGCGCTTGGTGGCATCGCCCTTGGAGTGGGCGAGCTGCGCCTCGAGTAGGTCGATATCCACGCTGAACTTTTCCCTCGCTCTGGTGCGCAGGGATGCACGGAATCCGTGCGGGACGTGCTTGCCCCGTAGTCCGTTGTCGCGCAGTGCCTTGCTCAGGGTGTCGCGGTGCAGGTGTGGGGTCGTTCGCTGGGCGACAGGCGGGAAGATGTAATTTCGCTTTCGTGGCGGCCAGGATCGCGCTTCTCGAAGAATCTCCTGAGCTTGGCGGGGCAGCGGGACAAAGTGATCCTTTCCGGTCTTCATTTCCTTGCCGGGGATATGAAGGACTGTCTCAGCCTCACCCAGCATCTGCCAGCGGAGGCTGACGACGTTGCCCGGGCGAAGAGCCGTATAGGCCGTCATCTCGAGAGCAGCTTTCACCATCGGATCCGGATATTCGGAGATCGCCAGCATTACCTGGCCCAGTGTTTCATCGTCGGTTGCCGCCGGCACCGAGGTTGCCTCGGGCAGCTTGATGACCCCTCTCAGTGACAGGGCTTTGCCATCCTCCCGAAGGCCCTTCTGGATCGCATGCAGGACGATCTGATGCATGTAGGTCATCGCCTTCTGCGCCATATGCGGGGCGCGCACCTGGATCGCTTTCAGTGCCTCCACAACGAGGGAGGTTGGCAACGTGGCAATGCTCTCGGTGCCTAGGCGGGGAATCAGGTCGCCGTTGAGAATCGTCGCCATCTTCTGGAGCGTCTTGGGGCTGGCGTCCTTGCGGCGTTCTTCCAGCCAATCCAAGGCAACCTTCTTGAACAAGGCGCCATCCTGAGCCCGCTGGAGCTCCACAGGCTTGGTTCTGCCCCTCGCAGGGTCTACACCATCGGCAAGCTGCCGGCGGAGCTCCAGATGCCTTTCTCTGGCCGCTCGCAAGCTGATGAGGGGGTAAGCCCCCAGCCCAATCATTTGATCCTTGCCTGCCCAGGAGTACCGGTAACGCCACAGCTTTGAACCGTTTGGCGTGACCTCGAGTGCGAGGCCATAGCCATCCGCCACGCGATACAACTTGTCGCGCGGCTTCATGGACCGGATACGGGTTTCTGAGAGCTTCACGGAACAGCTTCTAGCTGTTCTGCGACCGCAGCGTCAGTGGACATCCCCAGACGACAGGCGACCTTGTACTCGATGCAGATACAAGACCAATTTGAGGCCAGTCGCGACTTGCGAATGGTCTGGGGTTCTACTCGAAAATCTACTCGGAAAAATTCGGCGCTGCCGGTGGACGACGTTGGACGTCCGTGGACGCTAGATCGGCGGAAGACCCTGATCCGGCAGGGGTTTCTTGCCCTTTCCCAAATGAAAACGGACGCCCGAAGACGTCCGTAGACATGAAGATGGCGCCCGAAGTTGGACTCGAACCAACGACCCCCTGATTAACAGTCAAGTGCTCTAACCGGCTGAGCTATTCGGGCGGGGACGGGCATTGTAATGCCTCCCGCGGCACGGTCAAGCATGGTGCGGGCGCAAAGCCGCCTAAGGGGCATACGAACATGGCACAGCAGGGCCGGAATCACGCTCAGAGCGTGCCCGACCCGAATTGCCTATCGCGACGCGGCCGATCCGGTGGCCATCGTGCGGAGAGCAGATCCACAGGCTGAGATTGGTGCCTGTGCTCCGGCCGGAGGGGAGATAGCGAATCCAATGACGTCCTGGCGTGGTACGAACCGCGACGTCGGGACCCAACGGGTCGAATCGCTGGAGGATGGCGGTTGTATCCGCCGGAGCGCCCTTCCTGCCGGGGTCCAGGAACAGGATCCAGCCATCCTGCCAGATCAGATCCTTGCGGCATTGCCGGCCGTCCCGGCTTGGGCACAGGCTGACGGGCATGCCACGGCTGACAGCGGTGATGCGGGCACTGGCAAGGGAGGTGGTCAACAGGTGGTAGGCATTGCTGATCCGGGCGTTTTTCCGGACGTGACTGAACGTGGGTACGCCGACGGCGAGGCTGATGCCCAGCACCGCGGTGACGGTCATCAGCTCGATCAGGGTGAAGCCGTGCGGGCGCTGCTTCATGGTGCCGATTCCATTCGGATTGCGAACAGAATCGACCCGGGGCCACCCCTGGAATATCGGCATGCCATCAGTTGCAGGGTAGGAAAATGCCGCATCCGCCCCCATTGCAGAGGACTACACTGCAGGTTTGATCGCCGGCCGACCAATGAACGACAGCATCCACCCCGCAGGATTCCAACTCGTGGCCCCGTACTCCCCGGCCGGCGACCAGCCACCGGCGATCGCGCGCTTGGTCGAGGGCTTCGAGGGCGGCCTGGCGTCGCAGGCGCTGCTGGGTGTGACCGGATCGGGCAAGACCTACACCATCGCCAACGTGGTCCAGGCGGTGCAGAAGCCGACCCTGGTGATGGCGCCGAACAAGACCTTGGCGGCGCAGCTGTACGGCGAGTTCAAGGCGTTCTTCCCGCACAACGCGGTCGAATATTTCGTCAGCTACTACGACTACTACCAGCCCGAGGCCTACATCCCGTCGTCGGATACGTTCATCGACAAGGACAGCTCGGTGAATGAGCACATCGAGCAGATGCGGCTGTCGGCGACCAAGGCGCTGCTGGAGCGCCGCGACACCATCATCGTCTGCACGGTCTCGGCGATCTACGGCTTGGGCGACCCCAACGAGTACTTCCGCATGGTGCTGCATCTGGTGCGCGGCGAGCGCATCGATCAGCGCGAGTTGATCCGCCGTCTCACCGAGATGCAGTACACCCGCAACGACACCGAGTTGCGTCGCGCCACCTACCGTGTGCGCGGTGAAGTCATCGACGTGCACCCGGCCGAGAGCGATGCCGAGGCGGTGCGGGTCGAGCTGTTCGACGGCGAGATCGAGCAGCTCACCGTGTTCGACCCGCTCACCGGCGAGACCCTGCGCAAGCTGCCGCGCTACACGATCTACCCGGGCTCGCATTACGTCACCACGCGGCGCACCGTGCTCGACGCCATCGAGACGATCAAGGACGAGCTGCGCGTGCGACTGGAGCAGCTGTATGCGCAGAACAAGCTGGTTGAGGCGCAGCGGCTGGCGCAGCGCACACAGTTCGACCTGGAGATGCTGGCCGAGGTCGGCTACTGCAACGGCATCGAGAACTACTCGCGGCACCTGACCGGGCACATGCCGGACGAGCCGCCGCCGTGCCTGTTCGATTACCTGCCGCCGGATGCGTTGCTGGTGGTCGACGAATCGCACGTGACAGTTCCGCAGATCGGCGCGATGTACAAGGGCGATCGCTCGCGCAAGGAGACCCTGGTCGAGTTCGGCTTCCGCCTGCCGTCGGCACTGGACAACCGGCCGCTGCGGTTCGAGGAGTGGGAAGGGCGCTCGCCGCGCGCGATCTACGTGTCGGCGACACCCGGTCCGTACGAGCTGCGCAAATCTGAGGGCCAGATTGTCGAACTGGTGGTGCGGCCGACCGGCCTGATCGATCCGCAGGTCGAAATCCGCCCGGTCGGCACCCAGGTTGACGACGTGCTCGGCGAAATCAACTTGCGCGTCGCCATGGGCGATCGCGTGCTGATCACCACGCTGACCAAGCGCATGGCCGAGAACCTGACCGAATACCTCGGCGAGCACGGCGTGCGCGTGCGTTACCTGCACTCCGACATCGAGACGGTCGAGCGGGTCGAGATCATCCGCGACCTGCGCCTGGGCAAGTTCGACGTGCTGGTCGGCATCAACCTGCTGCGCGAAGGCCTGGACATGCCGGAAGTGTCGCTGGTGGCGATCCTGGATGCCGACAAGGAGGGTTTCCTGCGTTCGACCGGTTCGCTGATCCAGACCATCGGCCGCGCCGCCCGCAACGTGCGCGGCAAGGCCATCCTCTACGCCGACCGCATCACCAACTCCATGCAGCGCGCGATCGAAGAGACCGACCGGCGCCGGCAGAAGCAGGTCGAGTACAACGCCGAGCACGGCATCACGCCGCAGTCAGTGGTCAGGACGCTGGTCGATGTTTTCGAGGGCGCGCGTGCCGAGCCGGGCGAGACCGCCAAGGGGCGCGGCAAGGCCCGCAAGGTGGCCGAGGACATGGCTGAATACGCCAAGCTCAGCCCCAGCCAGTTTGCCGTCCGCATCAAGGCGCTGGAGCAGCAGATGTATCAGCATGCGCGTGACCTGGAGTTCGAGGAGGCTGCGGCGGTGCGCGACCAGCTGCGGCAGATCAAGGACGCCGGGTTCGCGGCCTGAGTTGGCATTCGTGCGCACCGGACTGTTGCCGGCGGCGAGCCGACGGGCTACACTGCGCGCCCCTCGCCGGGGTATCTGATCGGCGAATGGGCGGTTAGCTCAGCGGTAGAGCACTACCTTGACATGGTAGGGGTCACAGGTTCGAACCCTGTACCGCCCACCAGATTTATCAACGACTTGCGGCATGTCAGGCTGTACCCGAGTCGTTCGTACGGAAATATGCGGAAGCCGCCCCTTCAACCGGGGCGGCTTTTTCCGTTTTGGACCTTGGTGTCGCCGGAGTGAGTACGCCTCCAGTGGCCCCTGCGCCGCCCGACCACTTTCTGTAAAGGCAGGTGTCAGGCTCTGTCGCCGTGGGCCTGCCTATGGCGGGAGGTGATCAGGCGCGAAATCGATCGAATCGACCACTGATGGCGGACCGGATCGGTGGGACGTCGCCAGTCATGCATAGCTGCAACCGACAAGCCGGGCCGGAACCCTTCGGGCCCATGCGCTGGTCAGTCTCGCCAACGAAAGTGATGTGCCGCAAAAAATGAGCAGCTACTGCGCTTGGCAAGGACTCCATGCAGGCGCTTTGTTTGTCGTGCGACAGCACAACAACAGAAGGTGCGAAGTGATGCTGCCTGCGCCTGCGGTGCTGGGCCGACGGGCCGGTTCCGCGATTCCTCCGGCTTGGCATCCCGGCTTTGATCGGATGACCGGTGCGTTGATCAAGCGCTACTTCCGCGTATGCCCACACCAGTGACGGCCTTCATCGAACTTGTTTGATCCCAACCAGCAGCGATAGGCCAAGCCCCGTCGTGCATTGAGACGATTTGTCGGGTGGCTGGCGATGGTGCTTCCTAGACTCGCCCCCGTACTGGGTAACGCCGCGGATCCACCTCACGCATGAAGCGCTGATATCGCCCGGTATGCGGTGGGCGAGCGTCGTCGCATGCGGCCAGCGAAAGAGGGGTGGTTCGCCACGGCGCATGTCGCCGTTCAAGCGGCTATCAGCGGTTTGTGGATCCCACGCGCCGCAGCGGGAAGACTCAATCGGAGGCTAGGCAATGGCGAACAGTCAGAAATTCATCGCCCGCAATCGGGCGCCACGGGTACAGATCGAGTACGACGTGGAGGTGTACGGCGCGCAGAAGAAGGTGCAGATCCCGTTCGTGATGGGGGTCATGTCGGACCTGTCCGGCGCCAATGCCGGCGAGTTGCCGTCGCTGGAGGAGCGCAAGGCGCTGGAGATCGATGTCGACAACTTCGACAGCCGGCTGCAGTCGATGCGTCCCCGCGCAAGGTTCGCCGTGCCCAACACGCTGACCGGCGAGGGCGAACTCAACGTGGACATCACCTTCGAGAGCATGGACGACTTCTCGCCGGCGGCGGTGGCACGCAAGGTCGAACCGCTGGCCAGGTTGCTCGAGGCGCGCACCCAGCTCGCCAACCTGGACACCTACATGGACGGCAAGGCCGGTGCCGAGAACCTGATCGCGCAGGCACTGCGCGACCCGGCGCTGCTGCAGTCGCTGGTGTCGGCGGCCAAGCCCGCCACCGATCCGCAGGAGGGCTGAACCATGGCGACCGAACAACTGGCCGCGGCCGATGGCGGCACCCAGACCCTGGAGGCCGGCGATTTCGCCGCACTGCTGAACCGCGAGTTCAAGCCCAAGAGCGAGCGCGCCAAGGAAGAAGTCGAGTCCGCGGTGCGCACGCTTGCCGAGCAGGTGCTCAGCCGTGCCGACGTGGTCAGCGAAGACGTCTCGCAGACCATCAAGGCCTACATCGCCGAGATCGACCGCAAGCTCAGCGAGCAACTCAACCACATCCTGCATCACGCCGACATGCAGCAGTTGGAAGGCGCCTGGCGTGGCCTGCACTACCTGGTCAACAACACCGAGACCGACCAGCAGCTCAAGATCCGCGTGCTCAACATCTCCAAGAAGGAGTTGGGCAAGGTGCTCAAGCGCTACAAGGGCACGGCCTGGGACCAGAGCCCGATCTTCAAGAAGGTCTACGAGCAGGAATACGGCCAGCTCGGTGGCGAGCCGTACGGCTGCCTGGTCGGCGACTACTACTTCGACCAGAGCCCGCCGGACGTGGAACTGCTCAGCGGCATGGCCCAGGTCGCCGCCGCGGCGCATGCGCCGTTCATTTCGGCGGCGTCGCCCAAGCTGATGGGCATGGACAACTGGAGTGAGCTGTCCAACCCGCGCGACCTGGCCAAGATCTTCTCCACGCCCGATTACGCCGCGTGGCGCTCGCTGCGCGAGTCGGAGGACTCCAAGTACATTGGCCTGGCCATGCCGCGCACGCTGTCGCGCCTGCCCTACGGTGCAGCGACCAACCCGGTCGAGGAGTTCGACTTCGAAGAGGACTCCGCAGGCGCCGATTCGGCCAAGTACACCTGGCAGAACGCCGCCTACGCGATGGCAGCGAACATCACCCGTTCGTTCAAGCAGTACGGCTGGTGCTCGCGCATCCGCGGCATCGAGTCCGGCGGCGCGGTCGAGGGCTTGCCCACGCATACCTTCCCGACCGACGACGGCGGCGTGGACATGAAGTGTCCGACCGAAGTGGCAATCACCGATCGACGTTCGGCCGAGCTGGACAAGATGGGCCTGATGCCGCTGGTGCATCGCAAGAACTCGGACATGGCCGCCTTCATCAGCGCGCAGTCGTTGAACAAGCCCGACGAGTACGACGATCCAGACGCCACTGCCAATGCCGCGCTCGGCGCGCGTCTGCCGTACATGTTCGCCTGCTGCCGCTTCGCGCATTACCTCAAGTGCATCGTGCGCGACAAGATCGGCTCGTTCAGCGATCGCGAGCAGATGCAGACCTGGTTGACACGCTGGATCACCCAGTACATCGACGGCGACCCGGCCAACTCCAGCGAGGACACCAAGGCGCGCAAGCCGCTGGCCGCCGCCGAGGTGGTGGTGGAGGAAGTGGAGGGCGCACCGGGTTATTACACCTCCAAGTTCTTCCTCAAGCCGCATTACCAGTTGGAAGGGCTGACCGTGTCGCTGCGGCTGGTGTCTCGGTTGCCGTCGGCCGCCAAGGCCTGATCCGGCGCCCCTGCGCCACGCCGTCGGTGCGCATCGCCTGCGCGCCGAGTGGCGACCCATCGTTGTCGGTTTTTCTCTAAAGGAGCAGTTCCATGGCGTTCGACATGCACATCAAGTTCGGCAGCGGCAAGGTCAAGATCGAAGGCGCTTCCAACCACAAGAAGCACAAGGGCGAGGTTCCGATCCTGGCGTGGTCGTGGGGGGCCAGCAACAGCGGCGACCTGCACACCGGTGGCGGCTCGGCCAGCGGCGGCAAGGCGCATATCCAGGACCTGTCCATCACCAAGTACGTGGACGGTTGTTCCAATGCGCTGCTGGACGCGGTGTGCACCGGCGCGCGCGTCGATGAGGCATGGCTGTACGTGACCAATGCCACCGGTGAGCAGACCGACTTCCTGACCATCCAGCTCAGCGAAGGCGTGCTGGTCACGTCGTTGTCCACCGGCGGTTCCGGTGGCGAAGACCGCCTCACCGAGAACCTGACCCTGCACTTCGGCAAGTTCAAGTACAGCTTCCAGCCGCAGGACGACAAGGGCATCGCGCAGGGCGGCACCAAGGACTTCGTCTACGACATCCAGGGCGTCGCCAAGGGTTGATCGCCCAGCCCGGCCGCGTCATCGGTGCCGCCATCACGGCGGCGCCGCCACCCCACTCCGCACGAGCAGACCATGGACACCACTGCCGAACTGCTGCTCCGCCAGGCACGTCCGGACGAGGCGTTGACGCTGTTGACGCAGGCGGTGCGGGCGCGACCGGCCGATGCGAAGCAGCGTGTGTTCCTGTTCCAGCTGTTGGCGGTGCTCGGTCAATGGGACCGGGCCCGCGACCAGCTCAACGCCTGCCGTGAGCTCGACGGCGACAATGCCGCGCTCGCCAGCACCTACGCCATCCTGGTGCAGGCCGAGCGGCAACGCGCCGCGGTTTTCGCCGGCAGCGCCTTGCCGACCATCATCGGCGAGCCCGATGCCTGGTTGGCGCGCCTGCTGCAGGCGCTGAAACTGTCCGCCGACGGCGCCCACGCGCAGGCCGCGGCCTTGCGCGCCGAGGCGTTCGAGCAGGCCCCGGCCGTTGCCGGCAGCATCAACGACGATCGCTTCGAGTGGATCGCCGATGCCGACCCGCGCTTCGGCCCGTGCCTGGAGCTGGTGGTCAACGGCGGCTACGCCTGGGTGCCGTTTTCGCAGGTGCAGGCGCTGCGCTTCGAGGCGCCGACCGACCTGCGCGACACCGTCTGGGCACCGGTGGCGGTGACCTGGCGCAACGGTGGCGAGGCGCTGGGCTTCGTGCCGGTGCGCTATCCGGGCACCGAACGCAGCGACGACGGCCAGCTGCTGCTGGCGCGACGCACCGACTGGACCGGCGTCGATGGCGACATCGGTCTCGGCCAGCGCATGTGGGCCACCGATGGCGGCGACTACCCGTTGCTGGACGTGCGCCAGATCGTGTTCGACCCGGTCTGAGCGGAGCGTACGATGGCCGAGCTGACCACCCAGGAACGCCTGCAGCCATCGCTGCTGGACCGGCTCACCGACGATGAGCCGTTGCGCCGCGACGAGAGCCGCGAGCAGCGCGTGATTTCCGCCGCGCGCCTGCGTGAGTGCGTGATGCGCGACCTGTCGTGGCTGCTGAACAGCGTCAACCTGGCGACCGATCAATCGCTGGAGGCGTATTCGGAAGTGCGCCGCTCGGTGCTGAATTTCGGCATTCCCGATCTGGCTGGCGTGGCCATGTCCGGCATCGACGCCGCCGCGCTGCAGCAGCGCATCCGCGAGGCGATCGTGGCCTTCGAGCCGCGACTGATCGCCGACACCCTGCACGTCACCGTTCAGGCCGATGCGCGACGCATGGACCGGCGCTCGCTGGTGTTCTTCATCGAATCGGAGATGTGGGCACAGCCGCTGCCGCTGAACCTGTACCTGAAGACCGAGCTGGACCTGGAAACCGGCCGCCTCGACGTCAGCGAGGGGTATGCCTGACATGGACCCGCGCCTGCTCGGCTACTACAACCGCGAGCTGCAGCACGTGCGCGAGATGGGTGGCGAGTTCGCGCGCGAGTTCCCGAAGATCGCAGGCCGGCTGGGCCTGGAAGGTTTCGAGTGCGCCGACCCGTACGTGGAGCGGCTGCTGGAAGGCTTCGCGTTCATGGCCGCGCGCGTGCAGCTCAAGCTCGACGCGCAGTACCCGGTGTTCACCCAGCACCTGCTGGAAATGGTCTACCCGCACTATCTTGCGCCGCTGCCGTCGATGGCGGTGGTGCAGTTGCAGCCTGATCTGAAGGAAAGCGCGCTGACCGCCGGCCACACGGTGCCGCGCCACACCGCGCTGCGCAGCCTGGTCGCCGGTGGCGAGCGCACCGCATGCGAATACCGGACCGCGCATGCGGTGACGCTGTGGCCGCTGGCCCTGCGCGAGGCCAAGTATCTGGATACGCCCGCGGCCATTGCCGCCGCGGGCGTGAACCCGCCCAGCGGCAAGCGGATCCGCGCCGCGCTGCGCCTGCGTTTCGAGACGCTGGCCGGCGCCCAGGCCAGCATGCTCGCGCTGGATGCGCTGCCGCTGTTCATCGCCGGCACTGACGAGCTGCCCAAGCGGCTGTACGAACAACTGCTCGGCAACGCCGCCGGCTTCGTGGTGCGCGGACAGGACGCGGCCGGCAACGCGCTGGAGCTGTGGCGCGAGCGCAGCGACATCCGTGCGCGCGGCTTCGCCGACGACGAGGCCTTGATCCCCTACGACGGCCGCGCGTTCAGCGGCTACCGGCTGCTGCAGGAATACTTCGCCTGCCCCGAGCGTTTCCTGTTCGCCGAGCTGGGCGGGCTGCGCGATGCGCTGCGCCGGCTGCAGGGAACCACGTTCGAGATCGTGGTGCTGCTGGAGCACAGCATCGCCAGCCTGGCGTCGGCGGTGAGCGCCGACAACTTCCGCCTGTTCTGCACGCCGGCGATCAACCTGTTCACGCGTCGCGCCGATCGCGTGCACCTGGCCCCGGGCAAGACCGAGTACCACGTGCTCGCCGACCGCACCCGGCCGATGGATTTCGAGATCCACAGCCTCGGCGAGGTCGAGGGCTTCGGTGATCGCCAGGAGCCGGAGCAGCGCTTTCTGCCGTTCTATGGCGGCGACGCGCGTACCTGGCATGCGCGGCATGGTGCGTTCTATACGCTGCGGCGCGAACCGCGGTTGCTGTCGGCACGGCAGCGCCGGCAGGGGGCGCGCTCCAGCTACGTCGGCAGCGAGGTCTTCATCAGCCTGGTCGATGCCGGCGACAGTGCGTACGTCACTGCGCTGCGGCAACTCGGCCTGCAACTGCTGTGCAGCAACCGCGACCTGCCGCTGCACATGCCGGTGGGCAAGGGCAAGACCGACTTCACGCTGGAAGGCGATGCGCCGGTGCAGAGCGTGCGCTGCGTGGCCGGCCCCACCAAGCCGCGCCCGGCGCCCGCCGGCGGCGAGAGCGCATGGCGCCTGCTCAGCCACCTGCAACTGAACTACCTGTCGCTGTTCGAGGACGGCCAGGACGGTGCCGCCGCGATACGCGAGATGCTAACGCTGTACTGCGATCCATTCGACGCCACGGCCTTGCGCCAGATCGAAGGCATCAAGACGGTGAGCTCGCAGCCGATCGTACGCCGCATCCCCGCGCCCGGCCCGATCATGTTCGGCCGCGGCCTGGAAATCACCATGACCTGCGAAGACAGCGCGTTCGAAGGCACCGGCACCTTCCTGTTCGGCGCGGTGATGCAGCATTTCTTTGCCCGCTACGTGTCGGTCAACTCGTTCGCCGAGACCGTGCTGCGCACGACCGAGCGCAACGAGATCGCACGATGGCCGGCACGCCTCGGCACGAGGCAGTCGCTGTGAGCACCGACGTGGCGATAATTGAGCACGCACTGCGCGAGCGACCGGGGGCCTTCGAGTTCTTCGCCGCACTGCGCGCGCTCGAACGCGCGCATCCACAACGGCCGCGGCTGGGCCACTCCACGCGTCCGGTCGACGATCCGGTGCGTTTGCGGCATGCGCCATCGCTGGCCTTCGCGCCGCGTTCGATCGACCGCTACGTACCGGCCGCGGGCGACGCGCCGGGGCAGTTGTACGGCTTGTTCCTGGGACTGTTCGGCCCGAATGCGCCGCTGCCGTTGCACCTGAGCGAGTACGCGATCGAGCGCCGCAACAATGCCAAGGACAGCACCCTCACGGCGTTCGCCGACATTTTCCACCACCGCCTGCTGAGCCTGTTCTACCGCGCCTGGGCCGATGCGCAGCCGACCGTGCACGCCGACCGTCCCGACCAGGACCGCTTCCGCGGCTACCTCGATGCGCTGGTCGGCATGGCCTCGCCGCACCTGCGCGGGCGCGATGCGCTGCCGGACGATGCGCGTCGCTATTTTTCAGGTCGCTTGCTGCCGGTGGCGCGCAACGCCGAGGGACTGCGCGGCATCGTCGAGCAGTTGTTCGCGGTGCCGGTGCAGGTGGTCGAGTTTGTCGCCGAGTGGATGCGCCTGCCGGACGACGCGCACCTGCGCCTGGGCGAATCCCCCGAGGTCGCCGAACTGGGTTGCACCAGCGTGCTCGGCGCGGATGCGCGCGGCGCGCAGCAACGCCTGCGCCTGCGCCTGGGGCCGTTGGGACGCGAGGCTTTCGTGCGCTTCCTGCCGGGCGGCGATGCGCTGCGGCAATTGACCGCGGCGGTACGCAGTTACATCGGCGATGCGGTGGGCTGGGACCTGCAGCTGCTGCTGAAGTCCGATGAGGTGCCGACGACCACGCTGGCGCACGACGGTCGCCTGGGCCTGGACACCTGGCTGGGCCAACGAGCCTGTGGCATCGCCGATGCCGACGACGTGGTGCTGCGGCCTTCGGGCTGAGCACGGATCGTTTGTTCCTCCATCCAAAGCATTCGTAAAGGAATCACCCGCATGGCCGAGATCAGTCGCAGCGCCTTGTTCGGCAAGCTCAACAAGCTGGCCTACCGTGGCATCGAAAGCGCCACCGTGTTCTGCAAGCTGCGCGGCAATCCCTATGTCGAACTGGTGCACTGGTTGCACCAGATCCTGCAGCTGCCGGATTCGGACCTGCACCGCATCATCAAGTACTTCGAACTGAATCCATCGTCTCTGGCGCGCGACGTCACCGAGGCACTGGACCGGCTGCCGCGCGGCTCGACCGCGGCTACCGACCTGTCCAGCAATGTCGAGGAAGCGGTGGAGCGCGGCTGGGTCTACGCCTCGCTGAGCTTCGGCGAGGCGCAGGTGCGTACCGGCTACCTGGTCGTCGCCATGCTCAGCGTGCGTGCGCTGCGCAATGCGCTGATCGGCATTTCCCGCGAGTTCGAGAAGATCAAGCCAGAAACCTTGAGCGAGCGCTTCGCCGCGATCGTTGCCGGATCGCCGGAAGAGGGCCAGTTGCCCAGCGATGGCTTCCAGCTCGGCCAGTCAGGCGCGCCAGGCGAGGCCAGCGGCGCGATCGCGCCGGCAGCGATGGGCAAGCAGGAAGCGCTGAAGAAATTCACCACCGACCTCACTGCGCAGGCGCGCGACGGCAAGCTCGACCCGATCATCGGCCGCGACGACGAGATCCGCCAGGTGGTCGACATCCTGATGCGGCGCCGCCAGAACAACCCGATCCTGGTCGGCGAAGCCGGTGTCGGCAAGACCGCCGTGGTCGAAGGCCTGGCCCAGCGCATCGCCCGCGGCGACGTGCCGCCGGCGTTGCAACAGGTCGAGCTGCGCACGCTCGACGTCGGCCTGCTGCAGGCCGGTGCCAGCATGAAGGGCGAGTTCGAGCAGCGCCTGCGCGCGGTGATCGACGAGGTGCAGGCCAGCGCCAGGCCGATCATCCTGTTCGTCGACGAGACCCATACGTTGGTGGGGGCGGGTGGCGCGGCCGGAACCGGCGATGCCGCCAACCTGCTCAAGCCGGCGCTGGCGCGTGGCACGCTGCGCACGGTCGGTGCCACCACCTGGGCCGAGTACAAGAAGTACATCGAGAAGGACCCGGCGCTGACCCGTCGCTTCCAGGCGGTGCAGGTCGACGAGCCGGACGAAGCCAAGGCGGTGCTGATGATGCGCGGCGTTGCCAGCACGATGGAGCAGCATCACAAGGTGCAGATCCTCGACGAGGCGCTGGAAGCGGCGGTCAAGCTCAGCCACCGCTACATCCCGGCGCGGCAGTTGCCGGACAAGTCGGTGAGCCTGCTCGACACCGCCTGCGCACGCGTGGCGGTGAGCCTGCACGCCACGCCGGCGGAGGTCGACGACAGCCGCCGCCGCATCGAATCGCTGCAGACCGAGCGCGGCATCATCGAGCGCGAGCGCGCGATCGGCATCGCCGTCGACGAGCGCGCGGCCACCTGCGCCAGCCTGCTGGATGTCGAGCACAGCCGCCTGCAGGCGCTGGAACAGCGCTGGGCCGGCGAGAAGCAACTGGTCGACGAACTGCTCGCGCTGCGCGCGCAGCTGCGTGCCGGCGCCGCACCGGTGGAAGGCACCGACAGTGCGCTGGAAGCTGCCGCCGATGCGTTGTCGGCGGATGCTACGGCGGTACTCGATGCGCCCGTGCAGGTCGATCGCGACATCCTGCTGGCACGCCTGCAGCAGGTGCAGGCCGAGCTGGCCGTGTTGCAGGGCGAAACACCGCTGATCCTGCCCACGGTCGATTACCAGGCCGTGGCCGCGGTGGTTGCCGACTGGACCGGCATCCCGGTCGGACGCATGGCGCGCAACGAGATCGAGACGGTGTTGAACCTGCCGAAGCTGCTGGCCCAGCGCGTGATCGGCCAGGATCACGCGATGGAGATGATCGCCAAGCGCATCCAGACCTCGCGTGCCGGCCTCGACAACCCAAGCAAGCCGATCGGCGTGTTCATGCTCGCCGGCACCTCCGGCGTCGGCAAGACCGAGACCGCGCTGGCTCTGGCCGAAGCGCTGTACGGCGGCGAGCAGAACCTGATCACCATCAACATGAGCGAATACCAGGAAGCGCACACGGTGTCGTCGCTGAAGGGCGCACCGCCCGGCTACGTCGGCTACGGCGAGGGCGGCGTGCTCACCGAGGCGGTGCGCCGCAAGCCGTACTCGGTGGTGCTGCTGGACGAGGTGGAGAAGGCCCACCCGGACGTGCACGAGCTGTTCTTCCAGGTGTTCGACAAGGGCGTAATGGAAGACGGCGAAGGCCGCCGCATCGACTTCCGCAACACCCTGATCCTGCTGACCACCAATGCCGGCACCGAACTGATCGCCAGCCTGTGCAAAGACCCGGAACTGATGCCAGACCCCGAGGGCATGGCCAAGGCGTTGCGCGAGCCGCTGCTGAAGATTTTCCCGCCGGCGCTGCTGGGGCGGCTGATAGCGATTCCGTATTACCCGCTGAGCCAGGAGATGATCGGAAAGATCGTGCGGTTGCAGTTGAGCCGCATCAAGGAACGCATCGAGGAACGGTATCGGATTCCGTTCGAGTATGACGACGCGGTAGTGGAGTTGGTGGTGAGTCGCTGCACCGAAAGCGAATCTGGTGGGCGAATGATTGATGCGATTCTGACAAATTCGATGTTGCCGGATGTGTCGCGAGAGTTTCTTGTTCGGATGATCGAGGGAATTCCGGTGGCCGGTGTCAGCGCCGGAGTAGATGAGTCGGGGTTCGCATATGCCTTCGCGTGAGGCTCCTGATGATTGAACAAGCCAATTCTGTTAAGTCGAAGGAGCTGAGATGAAGACGATCAATATCCCGAATACGGTCGAGCTCAAGTCGGGAACATATACCGGAAAATACATCAAACGTCCTGGGAGCCAGCGTGACAGCAACCTGTTCTGCTGGTTCAACGAAGAGGGGGATGATCATTTTCCACACGCGAGCATCGATATATCGAGCACCCATCTGGACTGGGAGTACTTCCATGTCACCTATCCGGTGATGCGGAAAAAGGTCTGGTCTGAGGAACTGGAGCGGGTGTCCTACTCCGTACACGTCAGGATCGACAGAGAGAGCGACCAGATCAGTGTGACGAAAAAGACCACTACACAGGGATGGCAGTTGCCAGACACGCCTTACAACGCTTTGGGGTTCGCGGACATGGACCGCAAGGCTTTCGAGTTTGCCAAGGAGTTCTATAGCGCCGCCTTCTTTCAGGCCACACGCTGACGGACAAGCGGTCCGGCGCGAACTTCCATGGCCGGCACGTGTTGTCTCGGTAGCGTCGCTCTACCATATTGACTACAGAGATACCCGATGAGCCTCAATGCGACCTACATCACGGAGGACACCGCGGGACGCGGTGCGGAGCTTGGCTTCCCCAGAGTGAGTACGTGCGTAGCGGTGGTTATAAGGCTGCCGACGGAGTTGGTGGGGTGGCATGTCACCACCAGCACCCTGGCGACGATCAACAGCGACAAGAGCTCCGCACAGGGCGCGGCCAAGTTTCTGGAATACGCCGGTGCGGCAGCTGTCACTGACAGCCTGTTGGTCGTTGGCCACGTTGGAAACCACAATCCGGTGGCGCTGCGCGACTGGATATACGCGAAGCTGGACATTGTGTTGCCGACGCGGGCATTCGACATCACAGCCCATTCCAAGGCCAAGGTCGGAGGCGAATACCACATCTTCTTCTCACATAGGGGAGGAGCCGATCCGGTCATTTCCTTCAAGAAGTCGGCAAAGTCCACAGAGGCCAATATCGGCAATGGTGATCCGAACATGCCGCGGGATCTCGGCAGTGGTCTTGACCGGGGTTATCTTCCCATCCACAACCGGACTGCCGACTTCAGCGTGAAAAACCTGCACAGTCTGAGGAAGCACTTCGTCAACCTGTGATGGCCAGGGCGAAAAAAAGAGGGTAAAGGAGCGGCACAATTTCGTCATAGGGAAAGCGAGTTGGGTTCACTTCCGACTTTTTTTGACTGATTTTCTGACAGATGCTTTCTGGATGAGTCACGGGCAATCCCAAAAAAAGCGATTCACCGACTTGAGGCAACGCAAATTGCCTGTGGCTCCTGGTAATTGAACCTGACTCGGTTTTTATAAGCCGTAAGCGCCTCCTGGAAGAACGGGAAGGAATAAGAGGAGAGCCCAGTGATCTATCTTTGTGAGCGCGAAATAGGTTTCGACACGACCGAAATCGGATTCCCTTCGGTCATGGGTTGCCGCGCTATCGTGCTGGTGACAGCGGGCGGGCTGTTTGGCTATCACCTCAACGGCAGCCTGAGTGAGGGGAAGAAGACCGCCTTCAAAAAATTCATTACGAAACACGTGCACGGCCACTCGCGGCGGAAGCTGTACGCCGCGTCCTCGGGGGCAGGGTCGCAGGCGGATCACGACGAGTTGCGCGATATCGCCCATGCTCTGAAGTACGCAGGCACGATCTACTGGGCCAGCCTCCCGGGTGCCGGCTCGTCCTTTGTGCACTACCAAGACATCAATCACAACACCTGCGCAGTCACGTCGCGGCAGTGGATCGACGCGAACGACAGCATTCTCACGAACAAGGGGAAATACATTGGCGAGAATCGCGCGATTGCCAATGGTGTCGCGTCGGGCGCCATGTATATCAAAGTAGATTGCAACGGGCTGGTCGGTCGCTACCCGAATCCGATCTAGGTAGTGCGGCGACGCGTTGTTCTGGCTGGCCTATGCGTGAGACGCCAAGTCGGGTCTCGCCTGCTCGACGCATCTACCTTGGCCGGATCGTTCGCTAGATCACCCGCCTGCTCGCACGCTGGCAGGAATGTGACGCACCGCCAGCGATGCACTGGCGCGCCTAGCCTACGACAAACTTTATCGCATCGCAGTGTGCAGCCAGTGATTTCTACACCAACTACGGCATTTGCCGTATCCGCATCCTGCCGCTGCCCGCCTAACATGACGGGTCGTGAAATGGACCGCGCAGGCGGAGGGGGCCATGGACAGCAGGGACAGGGGGATTTATCCGGACGACGCGTCCTTGGGCGTAGTCGATGACAGGCAATCCCGGTACCTGCGCGCCAAGGCCATTGCCAGTACGGCCGACGAGTTGCCGCCGGCGCAGCGCGAGCGTCATGTCGAGGACGCATGCGGCGGTGATGCAGCGCTGTTGATGGAGGTGCGCTGGCTGCAGCAGGCGCTGGCCGCCGACACCGACCTGCCCATGCTGGCGTGGACCCAGGCCGATCCGCCCAACCGTACCGGCGAGCGGGTCGCGGCAGCGGCGGCCAGCGACTACCGCATCGTGCGCAAGCTGGGGCAGGGCGGCATGGGCGTCGTCTACCTGGCCGAACGCCAGCACGAGGGTTTCGTGCAGCAGGCGGCATTGAAGCTGCTGTTGCGTGCGCCGACCGGGCCGTCGAAGGCGCAGGAACGCTTTGTGCGCGAGCGGGCGCTGCTGGCGCGCCTGGACCATCCGGGCATTGCGCGCCTGCTCGATGGCGGGCTGCTGTCCGATGGCCAGCCGTTTCTTGCGCTGGAGTACGTCGAGGGCGAACACATCGATCGCTGGTGCCGGCAGCATGCGCCGGACCTGCGCACGCGCATCGAGCTTTTCCTGGAGGTATGCGCGGCGGTGGCCTACGCGCACAGGCATCTGGTCATCCACCGCGACATCAAGCCGGCCAACATCCTCGTCACTGCCGACGGGCATGCCAAGTTGCTGGACTTCGGCGTCGCCCGGTTGCTGGAAACCCAGGACGGCACATCCATGGAGCCGACGGAAGTGGGCCAGCAGGCGTTGACCATCGCCTACGCCAGCCCGGAGCAGATCACCCAGCAGTCGTTGTCGGTGGCGACCGACATCTATTCGCTCGGCGTGGTGCTTTACCAACTGGTGTGCGGCAGCCATCCGTTTGGTCATTTTGCGTCCTCGTACGACGTGTCGCGTGCCATCGTCGGTGGTGAGGTGCTGCCGCCCAGCCGCCAGGCCGGCAGCGGCGAGCGGCGCACGGGCGTGCCGGCCGACCTCGACGCCATCGTGCTCAAGGCCATGCGCCTGGCGGTGGACGAGCGCTATGCCACGGTCGATGCGCTCGCCGACGATCTGCAGCGCTTCCTGCAACGCCGCCCGGTGCGGGCGCGGCGCGGGCAGTGGAGCTACCGCGCGCGTCGCTTCGTCCAGCGCAACCGTTGGCCGATGGCGGCCGGCACCGCCATCGCCGCGTCGATCGTGGCGGGATTGTTCGCCTCGCTGGCCGCGCTGTCGCAGGCGCGGGAGCAGCAGCACCTGGCGCAGCAGCGACAGTTGCAGCTCGAGCGCATCACCGCCTTCCAGCAGGACATGCTGGAGAGCGTGGACATCGAGGCGATGGGCCATGCCTTGTCGTCGGCGCATCGCGCGGCGGTGGTGCAGGCGATCGCATCGGCACCCGATGGCACCGCCGCGGCGATCGGTCGGGTCGAGCGGGCCTTCGCCCAGGTGCCCGATTCGGACATCGCGCGCGACGTGCTCGATCGCTACGTGGTCTCGCATGCGTTGTCGCGCCTGCAGCAGGATTTCGCCGGTGCGCCGCTGCTGGCAGCGGACTTGCGGCAGTCCATGGCGCGGGTGCTGATCGCAATTGGCCGCTACCCATCTGCCATTGCCGAGCTTCGCAGGGTGCTCGATGCGCGTCGGAAGGCCCTGCCGCCCGGAGACCGGCGCATCACCTCGACCATGACCGACCTCGGCGAGGCCCTGACGCAACAGGGAGCGCTGGAACCGGCGGCACGGGTGTTCGGTGCGGCGATGCAGGTGCGGGGCCTGCTGCCCGAGGCCGATCCGCTGCGGCTGCGGATCGAGAGCGGACAGGCCCGGACCCTGGCCGCGCAAGGGCAGCTGAGTGCGGCGTTGGCGCGCCAGCAGTCGCTGGAGGCGGCATGGTCCGCGCTGCTGCCGGCAACCGATACCGACTTGCTGGAACTGCGTCGCGATGCGGTCACCACGCTGACTAAACTGGGCCGGCGCAAGGAAGCGCGTGAGCAGATGGAAGCCCTGCTGCCGCTGTACCGCGACCGTTTTGGTCCGCAGGCCCCCGGCACGCTGGCCGCGACGCTGTCACTGGCGGAGCTGACCAATACCTTCAATGAGTACGAGACCTCGTTGCGCATGGCGCAGCATGTGGCGGAGCAGCGCGAGCGCCAATTGGGCGGCGACCATCCGGAAACCCTGCGCGCGATGGCCTTGGAGGGCGCCAACCGGGTGCGCCTGGCCCAGGACGAGCCGGCCTTCCGCCAGGCCGAGGCTTTCATGCAACAGCTGCTGGCCCGACAGGCCCGGGTACTGGGTCGCGATCATCCGCAGACCCTGGCCTCCATGACCGAAATGGTGCGCGTGCTGGGCAAGCAGGACGTGCCAAGCAAGACGGAGCAGGCCATTGCACTGCAGCGGCAGATACTGGCCGCGCGACGGCGCACCCTGGGCGCGCTGCACCCGGACAGCATCTACTCCCTGGGTGGATTGGCGAGCCTGCTCTGCACCGCCGGCCAATACCAGCAGGCCCGCCAGGCCGCCTATGAAGCGTTGGCGCTGTACGCCAAAGCGCTCCCCGCCAATCACCGCATCATTTCCGCCACCTGGGACGTGGTGGGGCGTGCCGAGCGCGGTGCCCGTCACTGGCAAGCCGCGCGCGACGCCCATGCCACGGCCCTGGCCATGCGCGCCAACGCGAGCGGCGCGCTGGATGCGCACACCATCGAAAGCGCGTCCAGGCTGTACGTGGTGCTGCTGCAATTGCACGACCAGGCGGCGTTGGATGACATCAGGAGCCGTTACCTCGAACCGGTGATCGCGCTCGACCCGGCCGGCCTCAATGCGAGCATGCGGGACATCCGCGAGTCGGCCGTGCTGGCGCTGAAGGGAATTCACAAGTAGCCGTGTCCGCCATGCTTACACTTGCTGCCAGCGATATGGCCCGGGAGTCGGTCGTCATGGATGAAGTGAGCCGGCGGAGATCCGGTGGGGTTGCGCTCGGCTCGGCGGAGACGACCCAAGGCGGAGTGACTGCAGGTGGCGATGTCACCGCCTGGCTGCCGGCGGCCTTGTCCGGTGATGCCGATGCCATGGAACGGGTCATGCGGCAGATGTACGCGGCTTTCCGGCAGGTGGCGCGGCAGCAGTTGGGCGGAGAATTCCAGCCGCGCACGCTCAGTGCCACCGAGCTGGTCAGCGAAGGGTTCATCCGGTTGTTCGGATCGGCGACCTTGCCGCACATCCAGGATCGCCGTCATCTGCTGGCCATGGCCGCCAGGGCGATGCGGCAGGTGCTGATTGACGCGGCGCGGCGTCGCAAGGCCGCCAAGCGACCTGCGGTGGAAGACCGGATCGACCTGACCGAAGTCGTTGTCGCCCTCGCATCGGGTGCCGAACCGGAGGCGTTGGGCCATGCGCTCGACCGCCTGCAGGCGATCGACCCGCGTCAGGCGCATATCGTCGAGCTGCGCTTCTTCGTCGGTCTGGGCGAGGAGGAAATTGCGGAGCTTCTTGGCTTGTCCAGCCGCACGGTGCAGCGCGAATGGCGGCTCGCGCGCGCCTGGTTGCGGCGCGAGCTGATCTGAATGAGCTGACTTGCTGACCTGAAACAAGCCACATCAAGCAAGCTGGTGCACGACCTGTTGCGGCCACAACCGCGTGTACCTGGGTATGGCCCCCGGTGCGTCGGCAGGGGCGCTTTGCAGGCAACGCCGTTTCCATTCCGACGGCGCCATCGCGAAGTGCGTCTGGAAGGCGCGCTGGAACTGCCGCTCGGACCCGAATCCGATCTCGTAGAGCAGCCAGGTCAGGTTGCAGTCCGGAAACTGCCGTAGATGCCGGTGTGCGGCCTGCAGTCGCCGCTCGCGGATGTGGCTGTGTACCCCTCCCACGTTGTGGAAGATCCGGTACACGGTGGCGCGTGATACCCCAAAGCAGGTTTGCAGGGATTCGATCCCCAGTTCCGGTTCACGAAGGTTGTGTTCGATATGCGCCAGCATGGCCTCGCGCAGCGGGTGCTCCGCCGTGGCCTGGGTCGTGGAGTTCATCGCGGTGTTCCCCCTGTTGCGGATCTCTCTGTGACCCAATGCGCAGAACCGACGCCAATCCCGACACGCCGGTCACAGGAAATTTCCGGTAGCCCGCCATCGCCATGGGGACCGCACCGCTGCCGGCGTCTGGGCAAGGCGAAGCTGCCGCTGGGCACGACGGTCGAGATCGTCGGAGGCGGAAGCGCCGGTGTGCCGCACGGGAGGCAACGCACGCGCGTCGGCGAGACGGATTGTCGGGAGGGGGCGTCGACGGCGTGGCAGCCTGCGTGCCGACGCCATACGCGCCAGCGCATGGCCATGACCTTGCTTGCCGGAGCCTGCAACCCATGCCGCCCGCCGCCCGCCTGACCGACCTGCATGCCTGCCCGATGGTGACTGGCGTGGTCCCGCACGTAGGCGGTCCCATCTCCGCGCCCGGCGCGCCCAAGGTGTTGATCGGCGGACTACCCGCCGCGCGGGTGACCGACATGGCGGTCTGCGTCGGGCCGCCCGATGCCATCGTTGCCGGCGCGCCGAAGGTGTTGATCGCCGGCCTGCCGGCGGCACGTATCGGGGACAGCACCGCGCACGGCGGCGTGATCACCCTGGGGTGTTTCAAGGTGCTGATCGGATGACGATGGTGGCGGTGACATTCGAGCAGCGCCGCATCGCGGGTGACACGGGATCGCCGGCGCAGGTGCTCGATCAGGCCATCCAGGCGCATCGCAACGGTGCGCTGGACGCGGCCGAGCACGGCTACCAGACCTTGCTGGCCACGCAGCCGCAACACCCTGACGCACTGCATTTCCTCGGTGTGCTGTGCCATCAGCGCGGCCGCAGTGATGAGGCGACTGCGCTGATCGAGCGCGCGTTGGCGCTCGCACCGGAATATCCCGACGCGCACAACAACCTGGGCAACGTGCACAAGGAGTGCGGCCGTCTGGCGCAGGCCGAGGCCTGCTACCGGCGCGCCCTGGCCTGCGGCCCGTCGCATCACCACGCGCTGGCCAATCTGGCGATCGTGCTGGAGGCGCAGGCGCGGCCGGGCGAGGCCTTCATCGCCTATGCGCAATTGCTGCAGCAGGCGCCCGGTTTTGCGCACGGGCACTACCTGCTGGGGTTGTTCCTGCGCAACCACGCGCAGAGCCATGAGCACCTGGAGCAGTCGGCCGAGTGCTTCGGCCATGCCTGGCAACTGGACAACGGCAACCTGCGCGCCTTGGAGGCGCAGGGCACGGCGCTGTACCTGCTCGGTCGCCACGAACAAGCACGCGAGGTCTACCGGGCCTGGTTGTCACGCAGCCCCGACAACGCGGTGGCGCGCCACATGTTGGCCGCCTGCGGTGGCGGTGAGCCGCCGCCGCGCGCTGACGATGCGTACGTGCGCGAGGTGTTCGACGGCTTTGCCGAGAGCTTCGACGAGCAGTTGCTGAGGAATCTGGACTATCGCGCGCCCGAACTATTGGTCGCTGGTCTGGCCGCCAGGCTGGGCAGGCCGCACGCGGCGTTGGACGTGCTCGATGCCGGCTGCGGCACCGGTCTGTGTGCGCCGTTGTTGCGCCCCCATGCGCGCCACCTGGCGGGCGTGGACCTGTCAGGCGGAATGATCGAGAAGGCGCAGCAGCGCGGTGGCTACGATGAGCTGGTGGTCGGTGAGCTCACCGCACATCTGCACGCGCAGCCTGCGGCGTGGGACGTGGTGATCTCGGCCGATACCCTGGTGTACTTCGGCGACCTGCACGAAGTGGCGGCGGCTGCGCACGGCGCCTTGCGCCGAGGGGGCTGGCTGGCATTCACCGTCGAAGTGCTGGATGACGAGAGCGATCGATGGGAGCTGGGGGCCAGTGGCCGCTATCGGCATGGCCGCGCGCATGTACACGCAGCGCTAATGCAGGCGGGATTCGGGGCCGTGGATATCGCGCCGGTGATCCTGCGCAATGAAGGGGGGCTGCCGGTGCAGGGCTGGCTGGTGCTGGCGCTGAAATGACGGTGCGGGCCAATGCCGGGCGATGTCTGCGTTGATCGCAGCCTGCACATCGCGTGAGACGCAATGTCGCCTTTTACCGGAAGCACCGTGTGAGGATCGCGTTGCCGTCGGTGCCGCGGCGTTGCCGGTCTGGACGCAGCCAAGCGCAATCCGGGCGCAACGCGCGGCGACTGACTTCCTGGACTGAACGATGGCGCGCACGATCACGCTGCAATCCGACCTTGGTGACCAGTTGCTGTTCTGGCGGATGCAGGCGCACGAGCAGCTCGGCCAGCTGTTCTCGTTCCGGCTCACGGCGCTGTGCAAGCAGGCGCAGCCTGACCTGCGCCGCCTGCTGGGCACGCCGATGGCGGTGCAGCTGAGCGCGCAGGATGGCTACAAGCGTTGGTTCCACGGCATCGTCGCCGATATCGCACAAACCGGTTTCACCGTCATTGACAAGCTCAGCTACGCGGTGCTGGCGATCACGCTGGTGCCCAAGCCGTGGCTGCTGACCCAGCGCCAGGATTGCCGCATCTTCACCGAGAAGAGCGTGCCGGAGATCGTGCGCTCGGTGCTCGGTGACATCGGCTACGGCGATGTGCAACTGAGCCTGGGCGGAAACTATCCGAAGCGTGACTACTGCGTGCAGTACCGCGAGGACGATTTCAACTTCATCAGCCGCCTGCTCGAACAGGAAGGTATCTATTACTTCTTCAGCCACAGCGCCAGTGCGCATACGCTGGTGCTGGCCGATGCGCTGGGTGCACACGCGCGCACGCGCGGATTCGAGACGCTGCCATACGCGCCGCCGGCACAGCAGGGCAATCGCCTGGACGCATCGGTCAGTGAATGGCAGCTGGCGCGGGCGCTGCATACCACCCGCCACCAGCTCACCGACTACGACCCGCTGCGTCCACGCGTATCGCTGGCGGCGGACGAGGAGATCGGCGACAGCGGCGACCTGCATGCGATCGGCGGGCTGAGCGCATTCGATTATCCCGGTGGGCACCTGATCGAAGCCGACGGAAAGCGCTACGCGCAGGTGCGCGCCGAGGCGCGCAATGCAGAGCGGTCGCGCTACAGCGGCCAGGCCACCGCCTGTGGTCTGAGTGCCGGCGCACTGTTCGCGTTGCAGGATTTCCCGCGGCGCGAGTGCAACCAGGAGTACCTGGTGGTCGCCACCGATATCGACCTGCAGGCCCCGGGCTACGCCTCTGGCGGTGACGCAGGCGATGAGCCGTTCTCCTGCCGGTTCGAGGCCATCGAAAGCAAGCTGCCCTTCCGCAGTCCGGCACAGGCGCGGCGCCCGGTCATCGCCGGCCTGCAGACCGCGGTGGTGACCGGCAGCGACACCGACGAGGACATCGTCGTCGATCAGCATGGCCGCATCCAGGTGACGTTCCACTGGAATACCTCGACGCGTGCGAACGCCAAACCGTCGTGCCCGGTGCGGGTGGCCTCGTCGTGGGCGGGCAAGGGCTGGGGCGCGATGAGCCTGCCGCGCGTCGGCCAGGAAGTGGTGGTCAGTTTCCTGGAAGGCGACCCGGACCGTCCGCTGGTGATCGGCAGCGTCTACAACGCCGATCATGCCGCGCCGTTCAAGTTGCCCGACGACAAGACCCGCAGTGGCATCCGCAGCCGCAGCCTGGGCGGCAGTGTCGAGGATTTCAACGAGATCCGCTTCGAAGACAAGAAGGGCAGCGAGGAGCTGTTCGTGCACGCGCAGAAGGACCTGCGTGAGGAAGTTGAAAACGACCATTTCGCCACCGTCGACCACGACCAGACGCTGACCGTGAAGCACGACCAGAGCGAGGACGTGCAGCACGACCGAAAGCACAAGGTCGGCAACGACGACTCGCTGGATGTCGGCAACAACTGCACCAGCACCATCGGCAAGAAGTTCAGGCTCAGCGCCGGCACCGAGATCGAGCTGGTCACCGGCGCATCGAGCCTGGTGATGAAGAGCAACGGCGATATCCAGATCAAGGGCGTCAACATCACCGTGACAGGCGCCAACGCGGTGAAGATCGACGGCCAGGTGCAGGTCCAGATCAAGGCCGGTGCCACCGTCGACATGGGCGCCGGTGCCAGCGTCAAGGTGCATTCGGACGCGATGCTGTCGCTGGAAGGCGGGGCGATGGGCACGCTGAAGGCACCGATGCTCAACGTCAAGGCCGACGCGCTGCACCAGATCGGCGGCGGCCTGATCATGATTGGTTGAGGCCGATGAATGCGATCGAGCAGGCCTGCGAGGAAATGGAGCTGTCGGCGCCGGCACGCGCGTTGTTGCGCACGCCCATGTCGGCGCAAGGCGCAGTGCGCGCCTTGCTCGACAGCGACCAGCCGCAGGACGCACTGAAGCTGCTGGCGCGGCTGCTACCCAAGCCATACGCGGTGGCTTGGTTGTGCCAGTGCGCGCGTGGCGAAGTCCTGTCGCCGGAGGACCGCGCCGGCGCGGCATTGGCCGAGAAATGGCTGCGTGAACCGAACGAGGCCAACCGCCGCGCCGCGTTCGCGTTTGCCCATGCCGGGGGCTATGCATCGTTTGGGGCGTGGCTGGCGGCGGCAGTGGCCTGGTCGGGCGGCAGCCTGGCGCCGGCCAGCCAGGACACGCCAGTCCCACCCGCCGAGCACTTGACCGCGCGTGCGGCGGTGGCGGCGATCAACCTGCTTGCCGCGCAGCAACCCGAGCATTTCCAGGCGCGCCGCCATGCCTATGCGATGCGTGCGTTGGAGCTGCTGGGCGGTGGAGCGGCGGCATGAGCTGGACCCGCGACGCACGCGCGCATCGTGGTAATGCGGATGGCCGACGCGATCGGTCGGTCGCCGGCAGTGCGCCTTCCTCACGTCTATTCCCTGACTCCTGCTGCAAAGGCCTTCTTGCGTGTCCACATCGTCCGAATTGACCCTGACCGTCACCGGCCACCATGCCGCCCAGTTCGGCGCGCGCGCACGGATGGCCTTCGCCCAGTGTGGCGGCAGCATCGGCCGCGCCGACGACAGCGACTGGGTGCTGGCCGCGCCCGGCGTCTCGCGCACGCATGCGGTGGTGCGCTACCTCAATGGCATGTACTTCATCGAGGACCGCAGCACCAACGGCATGCTGCTCAACGGTGCCGCGCTGCGCCGCGGTGATCCGGCGGCGCTGAGCGATGGCGACCGCCTGCAACTGGATGGATTCGAGATCGAGGTGCAACTGCAGGTCGAGATCCCGGCACCGCCGCCGAGCGTGCCCGTGTACGCGACCGCCGCACCCGATCTCACCCAGGTCGCGCCGGCCCCGGCCACGCCGCGTGCGGCAGCTGCGGCGGCCGTCAACGACACGTTCGACCTTGACCTCGATTTCGGCCTGCCGTCGCTCGGTGCCGCAGCTGCTGCCAACGCCCATGCTTCCGGCGACGATGCGCTGCTCGGCGAGGTAGGCATCAGCGGCGAACTCGACCCGCTGCGCCTGCTCGATCCGCTGCCGCCGCAGGCCGCGCCGCCGGTACCCGGCGCGTGGAACCACAGCGCCGCCAGCGCCGACCATTTCCATCCGCCGCGGGTGAGCGGAGCGCGCGCGGGCCACGAGCTGCCCGAGAACTGGGACCTGACCAGTGGCGACTTCGCCCCGCCGGCCACGGCGCCGGTGCCCGTCGCCATGCCCCCCACGTTGCCGGCGATGCCCGCGGAAATGGCGCGCATCTTCGAGATCGTCGTCGACGGCGTGATGGAAGTGCTGCGCGCACGCGCGGAAATCAAGAACACGTTCCGGCTTCCGGTCACGGTGATCCAGCGCTCGGAGAACAACCCGCTGAAGTTTGCCGCCACGCCTGGGGAGGCCATGAAGAAGCTGTTGGCGCCGAACAGTCCCGCGTTCCTGTCCGGCGTGGCCGCCTTCGACGATGCCTTCGACGATATCCGCTGCCACCAGATGGCGATGCTGGCCGGGATGCGCGCCGCGTTCGAATCGATGCTGTTCCATTTCAGCCCGGACCGGCTGGAACAGGAAGTGGACACCAGTGGCAAGCGCCTGGCCTTTGCCGGCAAGGGCCGCTACTGGGAGCGTTACCGCGACAGTTTCCAGACTTTGGCCAAGGACCCCGACGAATGCTTCCGTCGGCTGTTCGGCGACGAGTTTGCCCGTGCTTATGAATCGCAGCTGGCGCGCCTGAAGTCGGCACGACGGGCAGGCAGGCCTCAATAACGCGGCAGCAGAGCGGCCCTGAGACGGAGTGTCGGGTCGCATCCCGGGGCCATAGCCACACTGCATCGCGCCAGCATGGACTGCGCATGTTGCGTCGATGCCATCGGCAGCGGGGTCGCACATCGCGGTGATGCTGCATCCGGCGGCGCGGCCGTAGCGGCCATCGACAGCAGCGGGCACGACGAATCATGCAGAACAACAAGGTCGTCTGGAGCAAGGGGCTGTTCCTGCGTCCCCAGCACTTGCAGCAGCAGGAGCGTTACCTGGAGCGCTGCGTGGATCTGCGTGCGGGCAGCCTGCGCCCGCATGCCTGGGGCTTTTCCGAACTGGAGCTGGAAACCGACCTGCTGGCGATCGGCAAGCTCGGCATCCGCCGCGCGCGCGGGGTGTTTCCCGACGGCACGCCGTTCGCCATGCCCGGCGACGATCCGCTGCCGCCGGTGCTGGACGTCGAACCCGACTGGCGCGACCAGACCGTCTACCTGACCTTGCCTTTGCGCTCGCCGTCGCAACCGGACGTGGGCCGGCCCGAAGCCCCGGCCGACCAGTTGTTCCGCTACCGCGTGCGCGAAGCCGACGCCAGCGACGCCTCCGGCAGCAGCAGCGAGATGGTGCTGATGGAAGTGGGCGGCATGAGCGGCCGCCTGCTGCCGCAATCGCAACCGCTGGAGGGGCTGACCCGGGTACCGCTGGCGCGCATCGTCGAATCGCGTGCCGACCGCCAGGTCAGTCTGGACGATGCCTTCATTCCCAGCGTGTTGGCCTGCCAGGCGGCACCGCGGCTGGCGACTTTCCTGGTCGAACTGCTCGGCCTGCTGCATCAGCGCGGTGAAGCGCTGGCTGGGCGGGTGGCGGTCAGCGACCGCGGTGGTGCCGCCGAGATCGCCGATTTCCTGCTGCTGCAGGTGATCAACCGCTGGCAGCCGCTGGTCGCGCACTGGTCGTCGGCGCCGCTGCTGCATCCGGAAGACCTGTATGCCGCGCTGGTCGCATTGGCCGGCGAGTTGAGCACGTTCACCGCGCCGGGCAAGCGGCCGCCGGCATGGCCGGCGTATCGCCACGATGCGTTGCAGGCCAGCTTCGAGCCGGTGTTCGCCGCGCTGCGGGTCAGCCTCAGTGCGGTGCTGGAGCAGACCGCGCTGCCGATTCCGGTGCAGGCACGCAAGTTCGGCGTGTGGGTGGCGGTGGTGCCGGATGCCGCGCTGTACGACCACGCCGCGTTCGTGCTCGCGGCCAAAGCCGACGCGCCCAGCGAAGAGCTGCGTCGGCAGTTGCCGTTGCAGGCCAAGATCGGCCCGGTCGAACAGATCCGCGATCTGGTCAATCTGCAGTTGCCAGGCATCGCCGCCGTGCCGATGCCGGTGGCGCCGCGACAGATCCCGTACCACGCCGGCTATCTGTATTTCGAGTTCGACAAGCAATCGCCGCTGTGGCGCAACTTGAAGACTTCCGGCGGCATCGCGTTCCATTTCGGCAGCGAGTTCGCCGGATTGGACCTGCAACTGTGGGCGATCCGGAGCTGAGTGCATGAACCGTCAACCGTCCGCTGGCGATCCGATCGGCGATGCCACGATCATGCAACCGCGCAGTAACGCTGCGCACGCCGCCATGTACGAGCCGCCCCGGGGCGATGCCGATATCAGCCAGTTCCTTGGCCGCAGCGTCAATCCGCTGGTGCAGGCGGCCAGCCCGTTGCTGCTGCTGGCGGTGCAGTTGCGGCATAGCGCGGCGATGCCGGACGTCGCGCGCCTGCGTGAGCAGGTGATGGCCCAGGTGCGCCGGTTCGAGCAGCGCGCCCGCGAGGGCGGCGCGTCGGTGGAGGCGGTCACCGCGGCGCGTTACGTACTGTGCGCGATGCTCGACGAGGCCGTGCTCAATTCACCCTGGGGCGAACACAGCGGCTGGTCGCAGAAGACGCTGCTGGTAGCGTTTCATGGCGAGTCCTACGGTGGCGCCAAGTTTTTCCTGATCCTAGAGCGCCTGTGCGCGGACGTGCCGCGGCACGTGGACCTGATCGAGCTGATGTACCTGTGCCTGGCGCTGGGCTTCTGCGGGCGTTACCAGATCGAAAGCGGGGGCCGCGCCAAGTTGGCCGATATCCAGGACGACCTGTACCGGCGCATTCGCGCCCAACGCGGCGCCGCCGCCGAGCGACTGGCACCACACTGGCAAGGTGTCGATGAGCGCGACAACCGGCTCACGCGTTACGTGCCGCTGTGGATGGCGGCGCTGGCCGCGGCCTGCGTGGTGTTGATCGCGTTCGGTTGGTTCAACGCGCGTCTGAACACCCTGTCGGCACCGATCAGCGCCGCCGCCGCGCAGATCGGCCTGCAGCGCGCCACGCCGCCGGATGCGCCGCGCCAGGCTCCAGCGCGCCTGACGCTGAAGCAATTGCTGGCGCCGGAGGAGCGCGCCGGATTGCTCAGCGTCGTCGAGCAGGGCGATGGCCAGGCGCAGGTGCGCCTGAGCGCCAGTGCGATGTTCGCCTCCGGCGGGGTCGAGGTCGCCCCCGAGCGCTTGCCACTGCTCGGCCGGATCGCCGCGGCGCTGGAGCAATTGCCCGGGCGGGTGATCGTGGTCGGTCATACCGACGACCAGCCCGTGCGTTCGCTGCGCTTCAAGGACAACTACGCGCTGTCGGCCGCGCGCGCGGAAGCGGTGGCGCAGGTGCTGGGGCAGCGCCTGTCGACGCCATCGCGGATCGAATCGGTCGGTGCCGGCGACTCGCAGCCGATCGCGGTGCCGGCGCAGCTGGCGACCAATCGCATGCGCAACCGGCGCGTGGAAATCCTGTTCCAACCGGGGGAGTGAGCGCCGTGGGCAAGTGGTGGGCAATGCTGAAATCCGCCTGGTTGGTGACCCTGGCCGGCCTGCTGCTGGCCGCGCTGCTGATCTGGCTGGTCGGTCCCTACATCGCCGTGGCCGGGCACACGCCGCTGGCCAGTCCAGTGGCGCGCCTGCTGTCGATCCTGGCGCTGGTCGGCGCCTGGGCGGGCTGGCTGCAGTGGCAGCAGTTGCGTGCCCGCCGGCGGGCGACCGAGCTGGCGACGGAGTTGGCCAAGCCTTCGGCGCTGGATGCGCTGGGCGACGACCGCCTGGCGCGCGGCGCCGACGAGCGCAACCAGTTGCAGGCACGGTTCCAGGACGCGGTCCAGGTGCTGCGCAAACGACGCGGCGGCGACCTGTACACCCTGCCGTGGTATGCGGTGATCGGCCCGCCCGGTTCGGGCAAGAGCACCTTGCTGCAGCACTCTGGCCTGCATTTTCCACTGGCCGCGCGTTTCGGCGAGCAGGGCCTGCGCGGCATCGGCGGCACCCGCAACTGCGACTGGTGGTTCACCGAGGAAGCCGTGTTCCTCGATACCGCAGGCCGCTACACCACGCAGGACTCGGACCGGCAGGTGGATGCCGGGGCGTGGCTGGATTTTCTCAAGTTGCTGCGCCGCTACCGGCGCCGTCGTCCGCTCAACGGCGTGCTGGTGACGATGAGCATGTCCGACCTGCTGCTGCTCGACGCTGCCGAGCGCGACCTGCATGTACAGGCGATCCGCCGTCGCCTCGACGAGATCGGCGAGCAGCTTAAGATGAGCGTGCCGGTGTACCTGGTGTTCACCAAGTGCGACCTGATCGGCGGTTTCAGCGAGTTCTTCGACGACCTCGACCCGGAGCAGCGCCGCCAGGTCTGGGGCGTGTCGTTCCCGCTGGCGCGCAGTTACGACGGCAGCGCCGCGCGTGGTTTCGCCGACGAATATGCGTTGCTGCAGGACCGGCTCAATGCGCGCCTGCTGGAGCGGATGCATCTGGAGCGCGACCGCAGCCGGCGCGCGGCGATCCTGTCGTTCCCGCAGCAGTTCGCCGCGCTCGGCGAGTCCGCACGGCAGTTCGTCGAAGGCGTGTTCGCCGGCACCGCTTACGGCACGCCGCCGTTGCTGCGCGGTGTGTACCTGACCTCGGGCACGCAGGAAGGCACGCCGATCGATCGCATGATGGGCGCGGTCGCGCGCAGCTTCGGTCTGGCCGAAACCAGCGTGCAGCCCTCGGGCGCGCAGCGCCGTACCTTCTTCGTCGAGCGACTGCTCAAGCAGGTGCTGCTGCGCGAATCCGGCCTGGCCGGACGCGAGCCGGCGCAGGAGCGGCGCCATGCCTGGCTGCAGGCGGCCGCGTACGCCGGGGTCGCGTTGCTGACCGCAGCCCTGCTGGCAGGCCTGACCGGCAGTTACCTGGGCAACCGCTCCTATCTGGCGCAGGTGCGCTCGACATTGGATGCGCGGCCGTCGACGCCGGACCCGAGCAGCGCTGAGACCATGCCGCAGTACTTCGCACTGGCGGTGCAGCAGCTGCAGGGGACACACGCGGTGGAACAGGTTGCGCGCCAGTACGACGGGCGTGTGCCGTGGTCGATGCGCATGGGCCTGTACCAGGGACAGGCGGTCGGCGGCGAGCTGCATGGCGCCTACCTGCGTCAGCTCAACGGCACGCTGGTGCCTGGCGTGGCGTTGCGGTTGCGCCAGGGCATGGGCGAGAACGCGACGTCGCCGCAGGCGCTGTACTACTACCTCAAGGGCTATCTGATGCTCGGCCAGCCGCAGCATCTGGACCGCGAGCAACTGGCCGCGCTCGGCTCGATCGAATGGCGGAAATTATTCCCCGACGACAGCGTGCTGCAGCAGGCATTGGCCGCGCATTTCCAGGTCCTGCTCGACGAGTCGGGCCGCCTACGCGCGTTGTCGCTCGACCCGGCGTTGCTGGAGCAGGCGCGCAACACGCTGCGCGCAGCCGACCTGGCCACGCTGGTCTACGGCAACCTCAAACTGTCGCGGTCTGGCGCCGGCGCCGCGCCGCTGCAACTGGACAAGGCGTTGGGCCTGCTCGGCAACGTGTTCCAGCGCAGCAGCGGTACCGCGTTGTCCGAACCGTTGCCGTCGTTGTACACGCAGCCGGTGTTTGCCGCGCTGGCCGGGCAGGGCATCGGCGAGGCGGTCGAGCAGTTCGTGCAGGACGACTGGGTGTTCGGCCCTCGCCGCATCGACGAGCTGGGCAAGGCGCGACTGGCGCAGCAGGTGGGCGTGCTCTACGAGCAGGACTACATCCGCTACTGGGACGGCCTGCTCGCCGACCTGCAGCTGCAACCAGCCGCCGACCTGCAGCAGGCCAGCGCGATTGCCGCCAAGCTGGCCGGTCCGAGTTCGCCGCTGCGCCTGCTGTTGGCGCTGGTGCGCGACAACACCCGGCAACTGCTGCGCGTAGCGCCGGCCGATGCCGGCCAACGTGCCAGCGCCGTTGCCGGCAAGGCTGCAACCAAGGCAGCGGGAAAACTGGCGGCCAGGTTGCCGGGTGGAAACACGGCGATGGCCGCGGCGCTGGCGACCGGCAGCCCCAACGCTGCGGCCGCCGTTGCGCAGCCGGGATCTGCCATCGCCGCGCATTTCGCCGTACTCAACGGGCTGGGTGACGGCGCCTCGGGCGCGACGCCGCTGGATCATGTCTATGGCGTGCTCGACCAGCTCAGCAAGACCCTGTTGACGATGAGCGACCCGGCCACCGCCACGGCGCAGCCGAATCCACAGCTGCTGCTGGCGCGGCAGGAGGCGGCGCAGTTGCCGCCGCCGCTGTCCGGCTGGCTGCAGTCGCTGACCGGCAGCAGCGCCGCATTGATGGCGCGTGGCGCAAAGACCGCACTGGACACGCAGGTGCAGCAGACGGTGGGCGCGGTCTGCAGCGAGTTCGTGCGTGGCCGCTACCCGTTCGATCCGGCCAGCGCCAGCGAGATCCCGTTGCAGAACTTCGGCGAGCTGTTCGGCAATGGTGGCCGCTTCGACACGCTGCGCGGCGCGATGCAGAGCCTGCTCGACACCAGTGGCCGTGACTGGCATTGGAAGCGCGGGCCCGAGGCGGTAACGGGAGCCGCCGGGCTGCCGGCGCAACTGCAACTGGCCGACCGCATCAAGCAGAAGTATTTCCGCGGTGCGGCGATGCCGGAGGTCGGCTTCACCGTGCTCGCACCGACGCTGGGCGAAGGCGTGACGCGACTGACCCTGGACATCGACGGGCAGAAATACGACTACACGTCCGGCGCCGCCGAGAGCATGCCGATGAAGTGGCCAGGGCCGATCCCCGGCCACGTCAGCATTGCCGCGTTTGCCGCCGATGGCGTGGTGCTGGGGCGGCTCAACTACGAGGGCGACTGGGCCTTGTTCCGCGCATTGCACGCCGGAGGCCTGAGCAGTCCATCGGACCTGCGCTTCGTGGCTCACTTCGACGTCGGCGGGCATGCGGTGCAGCTGCCTTTACGCGCCGGTAATCTGCGCAACCCCTTCCTCGACGCCGACGTGCGTCGTTTTTCATGTGGGAGCTGACGATGCCGCAGGCCATCGTGCCCGGGTTCTACGGCAAGCTGCCCGGTGCCGGTGATTTCGTACAGCGCCGCCTGCCGCCGGCCTTCGTCGAAGTGTGGGACCGGCACTTCGCGCAGCTGGTCGTGCACAGCCGTGAACAGCTGGGTGCGCAATGGGCGGCCGCGTACCGCAACAGTGGCATCCGCGCGTTCGCGATCGGCGCGGGCGTGTGCGGCGAATCGGCCTGGGCGGGCGTGCTGGGGCCTGGCGAGGACCGCGTAGGGCGCTGCTTTCCACTGGTGATCGCACTGCCGCTGCTGCCAGCGGGCGTGCTGGACCTGGCCTGGTACGCGCGTGCCGCCACCGTTTTGACCGAGGTGCTGACGACGCGATCGCTGGTGGCGGATGCCTTCGATGCGCGGTTGCTGCGGCTGGCGCCTGATCCGGATGCCACCGAAGTGCCAGGCAGGCCGTGTCCGCCGCCTGGGCAGGCGCTGTGGTGGGGCAACGATTGTGCGGTGCTGCAGTCCACGGGACTGTTGCCCGCGCACGACTACCTGGCGTGGCTTGCCGCCGCCGACATGACGTCACTGCCGCAGGGGAGCCCATGATGACCGCCACGCCCTATCACGCCGTCGGCCATACCGAGATCGGCAAGGTGCGTCGCCACAACGAGGACGCCCTGCTGTTGCGCGACGACGCCGGGCTGTGGGTGGTCGCCGACGGACTGGGCGGACACGCCGCGGGTGACTACGCCAGCGGCCTGATCGTGGAGCGATTGGCCGCATTGACGCGGCCAGCGGACGTATGCGACTTCATCGATGCGATCGAGGACACGTTGGCGCAGGTCAACACCGAACTGCTGCGCTGCGCGGCACAACGCCGGGTCGACATGATCGCCTCCACCGTGGTGGTGCTGGTGTACGACCCGGATTTCATGCTGTGCGGCTGGGTCGGTGACAGCCGTGGCTACGGACGCTGCCTGGGGCCGCTGCGGCAACTCACCCGCGACCACGTGCACGGCATCAAGGATGACGTCACCCAGTTCGCGCAGGGCGGTGCCGCGGCGGCGCCGGCCGCCAACGCCGGCGTGCTGACCCGCGCTGTCGGTGCGCAGGAGCCGCTGTTCGTGGACTGGGTGCTGGCGCCCAGCGCGCCGGGTGCGCAGTACCTGCTGTGCAGCGACGGCATCAACAAGGAAATACCCGACCCGGAGCTGGACGCCGAGTGCCGTCGCTCCGGTGAGCCGCGTGCGTTGCTGACGCGTTTGTTCGAATTGGCGATGGGCCGGGCGGCGAGCGACAACGTCACCGCCGTCGTCGTCCGCCTGCAGGAGTGAACCGCGTGCATGAAGACACTTCCACCGTCGTCGAGCTGTTCGCTGCGATGCACAGCGGCAGCCTGGACCTGAACGCCGTGCTCGACGAACTGGGCAAGCGCAGCACCCTGCCGGAGGCCGAATACCAGGCTGGGGTCGAAACTCTGTGGAAGCTGCAGCAGCAGCACCTGATTGACGACGATACCGTCACCACGCTGGTGACCCGGCTCGATGCATTGCGCCGGGAAGCGCCTGCAACATCGGCTGCGGTAATCGACGACGACGCCACCGTGGTGATGCCGCGCCGCCCACCGCCGTCACCCAGTGCCGAAGACGACGCCACCCGCGTGCAACCGGCGATGCCATTGCCTGGCCACGGTGTCGATGCCACCGGACCGACCGGAACCACGGGCGTCACCGGCACCGTCGACAGCGACAGTCGCGCCGGTTGGCAACGCCTGGCGACGGCGGCCGGTGGCGACTACGCCAGCGTCGGCACATTGCTGAAGGGGCGGTTCTATCTGCAGCGCGAACTCGGTCGTGGCGGTATGGGCGTGGTCTATCTCGCGCGCGACGAACGCAAGGTCGAAGCGCGCGACCGCGATCCGTGGCTGGCGGTGAAGGTGCTCAGTGACGAGTTCCGTCGCCATCCCGATTCGCTGGTAGCGCTGCAGCGCGAGTCGCGCCGCTCGCAGAAGCTGGCGCACGACAACATCGTGCGCGTCTACGATTTCGACAAAGACGGCACCGTGGTCTTCATGACCATGGAGTTCATCGACGGCTGCGACCTGAAGACGCTGATCCGCGAGCAGGCCTACAACGGCATGCCACTGGCGCGCGCGCGCCCGTTGATCGAAGGCATGGCGCGCGCATTGGCGCGCGCGCACGCGGCCGGCGTGGTGCATTCGGACTTCAAGCCCGGCAACGTGATGGTCACCCGCGACGGCGTGACCAAGGTGTTCGACTTCGGCATCGCCCGCGCCGGCAAGCATGCCGCCGACGCCTCCGGCGAGCAGACCGTGTTCGACGCGGCCACGCTCGGTGCGTTGACCCCGGCCTATGCCAGCCTGGAAATGATCCGCGGCCAGGAGCCCGGCGCCGCCGACGACATCTATGCACTGGGCTGCGTGTGTTTCGAACTGCTGACCGGCAAGCATCCCTTCGACAAGCTCAGTGCCGAAGTGGCGTTGCGCGAAGGGCGCACGCCGCCGCCGGTGCCGGGGTTGACCAAGCGCCAGTACCAGACCCTGTGCGCGGCGGTGGCATTCCCCGCCGAGCAGCGCCTGTCCAAGGTCGAGGCGTTGCTCGAGGGGCTGCGCGAGGTGCCGCTGCGCGAACGCGCGTTGCCTCTGCTCGGCTACGGCACCGCGGCACTGGTGCTGCTCGGCCTCGGCGGCTGGGGCGCATCGCGCTACCTGCACCAGCGTCACCTGGCCCAGGTCACCGCACGCTTCGGTGCCGACGATCCGCAGCGTTACGTCGACGAGACCCAGGCGCTGCAGGCGCTGTCCAGTCTCGACGACGACGATCGCCGGCGCCTGCTGGTGGATCGTGGTGACCTGATCCAGGACTTCCTGCTGCGCCGCCTGGACGGATTGTGGAGTCCGTCCAGCAACCGTTATGACTATCGTGGCGCGCTGCAGGTGTTCGCACTGCGCGATCGCCTGCGCCTGTACTCGCCGCTGCTCGATACGCGGCGTCAGTCCATGGAGCGCGAGAAGAACGAACGCCTCAACGCGCTCGACACCACGCTCAACCGGCAGATCGCGGCCGGCGTGATCTTCAGTGGCCCGGCCGACAACGCGGTGGCGACGCTGCAACAGATCCGCGCGATTGATCCAACCAGCGCCTTGCTGCGTCACCCTGAGCTGGAGTTGCGCTACGACGCGGCGGTGGACGAGGCGATGGCGGCGGGCCGGATGGACACGGCGCGCGACCGCCTGGCCCAGGCGCGCACGGTGTACCCCGATTCGCTGCGCCTGCAGGTGCGCGATGCGCAGTTGGCCGTCGCCGAGCGCCAGGCACAGCCGACCGCGACTGGCGCAGCGGTGCCACACGATGCGCAACAGGCGCGACAGGTGCTCGCTGCGCGGCTGGCCGAGCCCAGTGCCGAGCCGGACTGGCAGGACCAGGTAGCTGCGGCGCTGGCCGTGCTGCCGGCTGCCGAGCGCCGCGTCCAGGCCGATGCAGTGGCCGTGGCGGTGGCCGCCGTGGTGGCGCCGCTGAACGAACCGGCACAACTTCCGCGCGCGCAGACACTGGTCGATTTCGGTCTGCGACAGGCGCCTGCGGCGCCGGCGTTGCTCGCCCAGCGCGATCGGCTGCAGGGGGCGCAGGAGCAGTTGCAGGCGCTTCTGGCGAAGCAGAGCGCCGATGCCGAAGTCGCGTCGCGGATCGAATCGATGCGCCACGCCGCCGCCGCCAACGACCTGGGCAAGGCACGCGATGCACTGGCGCGGATCCGCACGCTGCAACCGGGGAATGCGTTCCTGTCCAAGGAAGGGCCGCAACTGCTGGCCGGCATCTACCTGGGCAATGCCGATCGCGCGTTCGATCAGGGCCGTTATCGCGAGGCAGCCGAGCTGCTCGGCCAAGGCAGTTCAGTGCTGGGCGATCGCGCCGATCTGCGTGCCGCGCGTGCGCGCTACGAAGTCGCCGCCGCGGTGATGGCGACGCCGCAATTGCTGCCGACGGCAGAGCGCCAGCAACTCGGCCAGCGCCTGGATGCGTTGTATCGCAGTGACGCGCAGGCCATGGCGCGACTGGAAGCGGATCTGAAGGCCAGCGGTCGACTGCCCGAAGGCAGCCTGGCCGCGCGGTTGCGCCAGCCAGGCAGCGACACGATGCCGGCGACCGCGGTAACGCCGTCGGCACCGGGCGCATCCGCGCCAGCGGGCACGGGCAAGTCGGCCGCCAACACGGGCACAGGCGCCAAATCACCTGCGGTCACGAGTGGCCGCAGTGCCAACGCACCTGCCCCCAGCGCCGATGACGAACCGTTGCCGCCAGTACCGACCGGTCCCGACCCCTGCGGCGTCGCGGCGCCCGGCCGCGGCAAGGCCTGCTTCGACACCATCGGCCAACAGCGCGGGCCCATGCTGGTGGTGGTGCCGGGCGTCGGCGGCGGCAAACCCTATGCGATGTCGCGCGGGGAAGTAGCGGTGTCCGACTTCAACCTGTTCTGCCAGGCGACCGGAAAATGCACCGCGCAACCGGCCGGTGATGCGGAGCTGGCTCGCGCCCCGGTGCGCAACATCAGTTTGACCCAGGCCAAGGCTTACCTGCGTTGGCTGACGATCGGCAGCGGCGGCTGGCGTTACCGCTTGCCCTCGGATGCCGAATGGCAGCATGCCGTGCGTGCCGGCGCCGAGTGGCGCCAGGCCTTGGACAGCAACTGCGTGCCGCCCACCGCCAGCGCCGGCGATGCCGCGCGCGCGCCGGTCTCGGTGCGCGGGCGCGAGTCCAATCCCTGGGGGTTGATCAATGCCACCGGCAATGTCTGGGAGTGGGTGTCCAGCGGCGGCGGTGTGCAGGCACGCGGCGGCAGCTACGCCAGTTACTGGTCCGACTGCACGGTGCAGGCGAGGCGTGCCGACAACGGTTCGGCGCAGCCGGATGTGGGCCTGCGCGTGCTGCGGGAACTGCAATGAGCGACGTCCAGCACCCGGCCAACGCGCAGTTGCACGCGCTCGGCGAGGCGTACCAGCACGGCCGCATCGGCCGCGACGAATACCGCGCGCGCCGGCGCGACCTGCTGGCCGCGGTGCGCGGAGGGCAGGGCGTGACGCATCGCAATGCGATCCGGCCGGTGCCGTCGCCGGCTCCAGCACGACCGGGGCCACCGCCAACGCGCCAAGCCACGTCGCAGGCATGGCGTCGGCGTCTTGTTTTCGTCGTGCTGGTGATTGTGACGGTCCTCGCGGTTTTCTTGCTATTGTCCGCAAGCCCGACGCCGCCTGCCGGCGGTCGTCCGGTCAATGTCATCCCCAGCGCTGCTAACCACCAGCCCATTGCCGTCGCAACGACGGTGTTGGCGGCAGCGCACGGAGGCGACGCACGGCAGGGAACCGTTTCAGGGGAAATCGACGAATGCGTATGACGTGTCTGGCCGCGGCCGTGTCCGTGTGGCTTGCCGCCGCTCCGGCGTGGGCGCAGGAGGACGTTGCCGCCGGCAATGACGTGGCGACGAGGGAATCCGCGCAGGGCGTGCCGGCCGTGAAGGACCGCGACAGCAGCACCGCGACCTTGCAGGTGCGCGGCTTCCGCGTCAGTGATGTCGGCGAGCACCCGCAGGCCGGCATCACGCCCGCGACGATGCAGGCACTGGTCGATGCGCAGTTCCAGACGCTGGCGCAGGGCCAGCCGGTGGCTGCGCTGAGCTTCGAGCAGTTGCAGGCGGTGGCCGATATCGTGACCCGCACCTACCGGCTGGCCGGCTTCATCGTCAGCACCGCCTACCTGCCGGTGCAGACGCCAGGCCCGGATCAGTTGATTGAGATCCGCGTGCTCGAAGGCCGTATCGGCCAGGTCGAGGTCAAGGGCGCATCGCGCTATCGCAGCGGCACCCTGGCGGCGCCGTTGCAGCAATTGAACGGACAACCGCTGCGCAAGCAGGAGGTGGACAGTGCGCTGTTGTACCTGCGCGACCTGCCGGGCGTGTCGGTGTCGTCGGTGCTGCAGCCGGGCCGGAACGCCGGCGAAACCGACATCCTGCTGGTCGCCACCGAGGCCCCGCGCGGGTACGCGATCAGCCTGGGCGGCAACAACTACGGCACCGAGACGACCGGCCGCTACCGCGCCGAAGTCGGCCTGCTGTGGAACAGTCCGCTCGGCCTGGGCGACCGGTTCTCGGCCAGTTACGCCTATGCCATGGACCCGCAGCAGAGCCAGCTCGGTGCGCTGTCCTACGCGCTGCCGTTGCCGGCCGTGCCCGGGTTCAGCGGCGTCATCGGCGCCAGCCGCAGCGAGCTGGAAGTGCACCGCGGCGTGTTCTCGCGGCTCGACCTGCAAGGCCCGACCTCGGTGTTCTACGCCGGTGCCGACTGGAAGTTCGTCAACCGCGAGAACCTGCAGTGGCAGGCGACGGCGCGCTACCTCAACGAGCAGTCGCGGCTCAGTGCGCTGGGCATGCAGTTGTCCAACCAGAAATTCGATGCCGCCGAGCTGGGCGCATCGATGCGCCACACCGACCTGCGCTGGCGCGGCGTCAACCTGCTGCAGCTGAGCGTGCGGCAGTCGTTGCAGGACAACTCGGCAACGCCGGACCTGGTCAGCCCCGAGCACGACAGCCACTTCACCGTCGCGCGCCTGGCCTATACCCGCATGCAGTACCTGGCGCGCACCCAGCGCCTGTACTTCAGGTTCAACGGGCAATACACCGATGACGCGCTGACCCCGATGGAGCAGTTCGCGGTGGGCGGGCCGGACAGCGTGCGCGCCTATCCGGTGTCCGATGCGCTCGGCGACCTGGGTTACTACACCGCGCTGGAATACCACGTCGATGCGCCCGGCTTTGCCGACAAGGCCTCGCCCTTCAACGGCCGGCCCTGGCGCGAGGTGCTGGAGCTGAGTGTGTTTGCCGACCACGCCCGTGTCTACCCGGCCGCAGGCAACCGCCTGTTCGCGCCGTCGGTGACCACGTTCGACGGCGTCGGCGTCGGCGGCAGCTTCCGCCTGCCGCAGTTCAAGGGGTTCGAGCTGCAGTTCAGCATTGCCAAGCCGACCGGGAGCCGCGAGGCGACCGACGGCCGCGATGTCCGCTTCTATTCGCGCTTCGGCTTCGTCTTTTGAGGGATACGCGCATGCACACCCACGTCCTCACGGCGCAGGCCGCCCACCGTTCGCAGCGCCTGTCGCCACGGCCCACGCACCTGGCCCTGGCGTTGGCCGCCGCAATCGTCGCCCTGGCACCGGGCGCGGCGCTGGCCCAGGCCGTGCCCACGCTGCCGGTCGGCAGCGGCGTCCCCGTGTACGGCGTTGGATCGGTCAGCTCCGACGGCAGCACCGTCATGACCATCAAGCAGACCTCGGATCGGATGGTGATGAACTGGCAGTCCTTCGACGTCGGCCAGTTTGCGCGAGTGGATTTCGAGCAGCCCGGGACCAACGCGGCAGTGCTCAATCTGGTCCACGGCGGCATCCTCAGCCAGATCAACGGCACCCTCACGGCCGATGGCCAGGTGTTCCTGCTCAACCCCGCGGGTGTGATCTTCGGCAGCGACGCGCAGATATCCGTCGCCGGCCTGGTCGCCAGCACGCTGGGCACCGACCCGGTCGAGTTCATGGCGGGCACCTACCGCTTCGACGCCGGCGGCGCGGTGGCGGAAGTGCTCAATCGCGGCTCAATCGCGGCGGCCGCAGGCGGCGTCACCCTGGTCGGCGGCAGCGTGGTCAATCAGGGCCTGATCCAGGCCACCGCCGGCAACATCAACCTGGTCGGCGCCGATGCCGTCACCCTCAGCTTCGAGAGCGGCGGCTTCAGTGTCGTCATCGACAAGGCGCTGCAGAGCAAGCTGGCCAGTGTGGCCATCAACAATACCGGCAGCCTCATTGCGCCCGGACGCGTCATCACCCTGCAGGCCAGCGCAGCGCAGGGCGTGTTCGACAACCTGATCAACCTCGGCGGCACCGTTCGCGCCAACGGGATTCTGCCCGGCGACAACGACGGCAGCGTTGCGCTTATCGCACATGGTGCCGGCCAGCTGGCCGTGGGCGGCGGCGGCGGCATCAATGTGGACAGCGGCAGCATCAGCTTCAGCACTGACCAGTCGGTGCAGCAGACCGGTGCCTACACCGTCGGCAGCCTGGGCGGCACCATCGGTGGCGATGCCAGCTTCAGCAACAGTGGCAATCGGATCGCTGCGCTCGACAGCCTGGACGTGTCCGGCAATCTGGCGTTGAGCAACGCCATCGACCTGGCCCAGACCGGTGCGCTGTCGGTTGGCGGAACCAGCAACTTCAATCTGGCCAGTCACGCGCTCACCCTGACCAACGCCGGCAACGACTTCCAGGGTGCGGTCAACCTGACCGGCGGCAACACCCAGATCGCCGACAGCAATGCCCTGACGCTGGGTACGGTGCAAACCGGAAACCTGACCGCAACCAGCGCCGGTGCGTTGAACCTGGGCAGCGGCACCGTTGCCGGTGCGTTGAATGCGAACAGCAACAACGGTGCGATTGGCCAGAACGGCGCGCTGACGGTGACGGGCACGAGCCGCATCGATGCAGGCTCGGGTGCGATCACCTTGGCCAACGCCGGCAATGATTTCGGCGGAGCAGCCAGCCTTTCCGGCAACGGCATCTCGCTGGTCGACAGCAACGACCTGGAGATCGCGGCACTCAACAACGACAGCAATACCGCGGTGTCGCTGATCGCCGATGGCTCGTTGCTGTTGCCAACGTCGGCGATCGCCACCGGCAGCAGCGACCTGACCCTGGTGGCGCGCAACGGCATGCTGGGCATGAACGGTGCCTTGAGCGGCCGCAACCTCAGCCTGACCGGTGGCAACGGCCTGAACCTCAACGGTGATGTCGTCGCGAGCGGCAACCTGGCCCTGACGACTAGCAATGCCGCTATCGTCCAGCTGGCGGGGGGCGTGACGGTCGGCGGTACCAGCGCCATCGATGCCGGCGCCGGCGCGATCACCCTGACCAACTTAGGTAACGATTTCCTCGGCACGGTCAATCTGGCCGGTGGCAACACCCAGATCGTCGACAGCAACGCCCTGACGCTGGGCACCGTGCAAACCGGAAGCCTGACCGCAAGTGCCAGCACGCTGAACCTCGGCAGCGGCACCGTGGCGGGTGTGCTGAATGCGAACGGCAATAACGGTGTGATAGGCCAAAGTGGCGCGCTGACGGTAGTGGGCACGAGCAATCTCAATGCCGGCACGGGCGCGATCAACCTGGCCAACGCTGGCAATGATTTCCAGGGCGCAGTCAGCCTGATCGGCGGCAACACGCAGGTCGTCGATGGCAATGCGCTGGCACTGGGCGCGGTCGCAACCGGAAATCTGTCTGCAACCAGCACCGGCGCGTTGAACCTCGGCAGCGGCGCCGTCGCGGGTGCGTTGAATGCGGCCAGCAATAACGGCGCGATCAGCCAGAGTGGCGCGCTGTCGGTGGCGGGCACGAGCCATATCAATGCCGGCACGGGCGCGATTACGCTGGTCAACGCCGGCAACGATTTCCAGGGCGTGGTCAATGTGGCCGGTGGCAACACGCAGGTCGTCGACAACAGCGCCCTGACGCTGGGCGCGGTGCAAACCGGAAACCTGACTGCAACCAGCACCGGAGCGTTGAACCTCGGTACCGGCACTATCGCGGGGGCATTGAATGCGGCCAGCCATAACGGTGCGATCGGCCAAAGTGGCGCGCTGACGGTCGCGGGCACGAGCCGCATCGACGCCGGTACCGGCGCGATTACCCTGGCCAACACCGGAAACGACTTCCGGGGCGCGGTCAGCTTGGCCGGTGGCAATACGCAGCTCGTCGACAGCAACGCGTTGATGCTCGGCACGGTGGCAACTGGTAGCCTCGATGCGACCAGCGCCGCAGCGTTGAACCTCGGCAGCGGCACCGTCGCGGGTGCCTTGAATGCAGCCAGCAATAACGGCGCGATCGGCCAAAGCGGCGCGCTGACGGTCGCGGGCACGAGCCGCATCGACGCCGGCACCGGCGCGATTACCCTGGCCAACACCGGCAACGACTTCCGGGGCGCGGTCAGCTTGGCCGGTGGCAATACGCAGCTCGTCGACAGCAACGCGTTGACGCTCGGCACGGTGGCAATTGGTAGCCTCGATGCGACCAGCGCCGCAGCGTTGAACCTCGGCAGCGGCACCGTTGCGGGTGCGTTGAATGCGACCAGCCATAACGGCGCGATCGGCCAAAGTGGCGCGCTGACGGTGGTGGGTGCGAGCCATATCAATGCAGGCACGGGCGCGATCACCCTGGCCAACGCCGGCAACGATTTCCAGGGCACGATCAATCTGGCCGGCGGCAACACGCAGGTCGTCGATAGCAACGCACTGACGCTGGGCGCACTGGCAACTGGAAATCTGGCTGCAACCAGCACCGGAGCGTTGAGCCTCGGCAGCGGCACCGTTGCGGGTGCGTTGAACGCGACCAGCAATAACGGCGCGATCGGCCAAAGTGGCGCGTTGACGGTGGTGGGTGCGAGCCACATCAATGCAGGCACGGGTGCGATCACCCTGACCAACGCCGGCAATGATTTTCAGGACACAGTCAGCCTGATCGGCGGCAACATGCAGGTCGTCGATGGCAATGCGCTGGCACTGGGCGCGGTCGCAACCGGCAATCTGTCTGCAACCAGCACCGGCGCGTTGAACCTCGGCAGCGGCGCCGTCGCGGGTGCGTTGAATACGGCCAGCAATAACGGCGCGATCAGCCAGAGTGGCGCGCTGTCGGTGACGGGCACGAGCCATATCAATGCCGGCACGGGCGCGATTACGCTGGTCAACGCCGGCAACGACTTCCGGGGCGCGGTCAGCTTGGCCGGTGGCAATACGCAGCTCGTCGACAGCAACGCGTTGACGCTCGGCACGGTGGCAATTGGTAGCCTCGATGCGACCAGCGCCGCAGCGTTGAACCTCGGCAGCGGCACCGTTGCGGGTGCGTTGAATGCGACCAGCCATAACGGCGCGATCGGCCAAAGTGGCGCGCTGACGGTGGTGGGTGCGAGCCATATCAATGCAGGCACGGGCGCGATCACCCTGGCCAACGCCGGCAACGATTTCCAGGGCACGATCAATCTGGCCGGCGGCAACACGCAGGTCGTCGATAGCAACGCACTGACGCTGGGCGCACTGGCAACTGGAAATCTGGCTGCAACCAGCACCGGAGCGTTGAGCCTCGGCAGCGGCACCGTTGCGGGTGCGTTGAACGCAACCAGTAATAATGGCGCAATCGACCAGAATGGTGCGTTGTCGGTCGTGGGCGCGAGCCGCATCGACGCCGGCACCGGCGCGATCACGCTGGCCAACGCCGGAAACGATTTCCAAGGCGCGGTCAGCCTGAGCGGTGGCGCCACTCAGGTCGTTGACAGCAATGCGTTGACGCTGGGCACGGTCGCGACCGGCGACCTCAGCGCCACCAGCACCGGCTCGCTGAACCTCGGCAGCGGCAGCGTTGCGGGTGTGTTGAATGCCGCCAGCCATAACGGCGCGATCGGCCAGAGCGGTGCGTTGTCGGTCGCGGGCGCGAGCAACGTCGATGCCGGAAACGGCGTGATCACGCTGGCCAATGTCGGCAACGATTTCCAGGGCGCGGTCAGCCTGAACGGTGGTGCTACGCAAATCGTCGATGTAAATGCCTTGACGCTCGGTGCGATGGCAACCGGCGACTTCAGCGCAACCAGCACTGGTGTGTTGAACCTCGGCAACGGCATCGTGGCGGGTGCGCTGAATGCGAACAGCAATAACGGCGCGATCGGCCAAAGCGGCGCGCTGACGGTGGTGGGTGCGAGCCACATCAATGCGGGCACGGGCGCGATCACCCTGACCAACGCCGGCAACGATTTCCAGGGCACGGTCAATCTGGCCGGTGGCAACACGCACGTCGTCGATAGCAACGCACTCACGCTCGGCACGGTGGCAACCGGAAATCTGGCTGCGACCAGCACTGGCGCGCTCAACCTCGGCAGCGGCACCGTTGCGGAGGTGTTGAATGCGACCAGCAACAACGGCGCGATCGGCCAGAGCGGTGCGCTGACGGTCTCTGGTGCGAGCAACCTCAATGCCGGCGCGGGCGCCATCACCCTGACCAACGCCGGTAACGACTTCAATGGCGCGGTCAGCCTGAGCGGTGGCGCCACGCAGATCGTTGATAGCAACTCATTGACGCTCGGTGCGGTTGTGACCGGCGACCTCAGCGCCACCGGCACCGGCGCGCTGAACCTCGGCAGCGGCACTGTCAACGGCACGTTGGATGCAACCAGCAATAACGGCGCGATCGGCCAGACCGGTGCGTTGTCGATTTCAGGCACGAGCAGCATCAACGCCGGAAGTGGCGCCATGACCCTGGACAACGCCGGTAATGATTTCGGCGGAGCGGCCAGCGTTACCGGCAACGGCATCCGGCTGACCGATCGCAACGACCTGGTGGTCGCAACGCTCAACAACGGCAACAACGCCGAGGTGTCGCTGATCGCCGATCGTTCGTTGATTCTGCCGGTAACCCCGATCGCCACCGGTGGCGACCTGACCCTGATTGCGCGCCAAGGCACACTGGGCGTGCGTGGCGCGCTGAGCGGCAACAACCTCACCCTGGCCGGTGGCGGTGGCCTGAGCCTCGACCACGACGTCACTGCGGCCGGCAATCTGGCACTGACGAGCGCCGATGCCGCCATCGTCCAGCAGGCGGGGGTGCTGACGGTCGGTGGTAACAGCACCCTCGACGCCGGCAGTGGCGCGATCACGCTGACCAACGCCGGCAATCATTTCGCCGGTGCGGTGAACATCCGCGGTGGTGCGGTCAACCTGCGCGACAGCGGCGCCCTGACGCTGGGCACGCTGACGGCCGGCAGCCTGACGGTCGACAGCACCGGCGCATTGAACCTCGGCAACGGCACCGTCAACGGCACCTTGAGCGCGACCAGCTACAACGGCGCGATCGGCCAGAACGGCGCGTTGTCGGTCAGTGGTGCGAGCAGTGTCAATGCCGGTACGGATACGATCACCCTGACAAATGCCGGCAACGATTTCCAGGGCGCGGTAAGCCTAAGCGGCGACAACACGCAGATCGTCGACAGCAACGCCCTGACGCTCGGTACGGTGGCGACCGGCGACCTCGACGCAACCAGCGCCGGCGCGCTGAACCTCGGCTATGGCACCGTCGACGGCACCTTGAATGCGACCAGCCACAACGGCGCGATCGGCCAGAACGGCGCGTTGTCGGTAACAGGCGCAAGCAGCATCAATGCGGGCACGGGTGCGATCACCCTGACCAATGCCGGCAACGATTTCCAGGACGTGGTCGGCCTGAGCGGTGACAGCAGCCACATCCGCGATGCGAATGCGCTCACCCTGGGCGCGCTGGCCACCGGTTCGTTGAATGTCGCCAGCGACGGCGCCTTGAATCTGGGACAGGGCACGGTCGCCGGTGACCTGCGCTCCGACAGTGGCGGCACAGTGAGCCAACGCGGCGCGTTGAACGTCAGTGGCAGTTCAACGATCAACAGCGGCGGCGCGGCGATCGTCCTGGCCGACGCCGGCAACGACTTCGGCAGCGCGTTGAACCTCAATGGCGGCAGCGTCACGGTGCGCGACCGCAATGCGTTGATTCTGGGCAACCTGGCGGTGGGGGCGCTGACCGTCACCAGTGACGGCGCACTGTCCCTGGGTCAAGGCAGCATCGGCGGCGATCTGGTCGGTCGCAGTGACGGAGGCGCCGCCGGCGCGGGCGCTGGTAGTGGTTCCCGAATCGGTGCGGCCAGCGTCACCACACAGGCCTTGAGTGGTGGCGACATCACCCAGGGCGGCGCACTGAGCGTCGTCGGTAGCAGCACGCTCGAGGCCGGTACTGGCTCGATCGTGCTGGACAACGCCGGCAACGATTTCCAGGGCGTGCTGCAGGCCAATGGCGGCAACGTCACCATCGTCGACCGCAATGATCTAGCAGTGATGGCGCAGGCCAGCGGTGCCTTGGCGCTGAGCGCCGCGGGCAACCTGGACATGGTCGGCGCATTGAGTGGCGGCAATATTGCATTGAGCAGCGGCAGTGATCTGATCCTGGACCACGACGTTGCCAGCGCCGGCAGCTTGCAGCTGAGCAGTGGCGGCACGATCACCCAAAGTGCCGGCACGCTGACCGCGGCACAACTGCGCGGCAGCGCTGGTGGTACCGCCACGCTGACCGGCGACAACGCAATCGCCGCTCTGGGTGATTTCAGCGCTTCGCAGCTGAGCCTGCGCACGTTGGGAGACCTGGCCGTGAATGGCGCGGTCGCGGTCGACGGTGCAATGCGCCTGAGCGCAGGCGGCAGCCTCGCAATCGACGGTGCGATCGGCGGCACAAACCTCTGGCTGCAGGCCGAAGGTAATCTCAGTGAAGGCAATGACGGTCGCATTACCGCCGATACGTTGAGCGGCAGCGTCGGTGGTCGCACGCAACTGGGCGGCCGCGATCAGGTTATCGACAACCGCATCGGCACGCTGGGCGACTTTGCGTCGCCGGGTGGGTTCAGCCTGAGCAACGGCCAGAGCCTGACCCTGGCCTCGCTCAACGGCAGCGCCTACACCGTCAACGCCGGCACCGCGCCGCTGTACCTTTCGGTGCGTGGTGACCTGCTGCAGCACGGCACCACCTGGCTGTACAACGGCGCCGGCGTGTACTCGGCCAGTGGGCGTATCGGCACAGCCGCCAATCCGATCTACGTGACCGGCGTCAACAACCAGACCGTGGCCGCGATCGGCGTGCCGCCGGCGTACTTCTACGCATTCACCGCCGACGGCGCGCTGCTCGGCATCGACGGCGAATCCGGCATGAACGTGCCGGCCTCGGCCTTCGCCAGCCGCGCGCAGAGCTCAAGCAACCGCACCATTGCCTTCGTCGACCTCAGTGCGGCCAATGCCAACTACCGTGCCTTCGGGCTGGTCCAGCCCGGCATCCGTCTGCCGGCCGACCAACTGCCGGCCTGCGACATCGATGACCCGGATGCCGACTGTGAGCAGGATTGAGCCATGCCGTCGATCCTCTTTTCCGGCGCAGTCCCGCTGCGCCGGTCGTTACTGTGGGAGCTAGCCCGATGACCGCCGAGCACACCGTCGATTCCCTGTTGACACCGATTGCTGACGATGCGCCATCGGGTCCGGATCTCGAATACGACGCCGAGTTCTTGGCACTGGATCGTGCCGCGGCGAACAAGGCCGAACGCGCGGTCGGCGACAGCGTGATCGCCGCCGAGGAGCCGGACTGGGAGAAGGTGCAATCGCTCGCGCTGGCACTGTTCCGGCGCACCCACGACCTGCGCGTGGCGACGCACCTGTGCGCGGCCTGGCTGCGCCTGCGGGGCGTGGCTGGCTGGGCCGACGGTCTCGCCCTGATCCATGCACTGCTGGCCGAGCGCTGGGACAGCGTGCGCCCGCAGTTGGATGCCGAAGACGATGACGACCCGACTGCACGCGTGAACGCCGTGGCCAGTCTGGGCGATCCGCTGGGCCTGCTGGGTGCGCTGCGCGTCGCGCCGTTCGTGCAATCGCCGCGGCTGGGCCGGTTCAGCCTGCGCGACCTGCGCGTGGCCAACGGCACATTGAAACTGGCTGCGGACAGCGAGGGCGCGGCCTCGCTGGCGGAGATCGAAGCCTGCTGCCTGGATTGCCCGCAGGCGGCACTGGACGAAACCGTCGCTGCGGTGCGACTGGCCATGCGGCGTGCAGGCGAGATCGACGCGCTGTTTGCCGAGCGCATCGGCACCGCGGGACCGGACCTGAAAGCGCTGCTGGGTGATCTGCGCGACCTGGAGCGATTCCTGTTGCCGCATTGGACTGCGCGTAATGGGGGCGTCGACTCGGATGCCGCCAACGATGCCGAGGGCACACCGACTGGCGAGGACAACGGTGGCGCCGGTGTGGGCAAGGCGGCCGGCAATGGCCGCATAGCCGGCCCCGATGACGTGATGCGTCGGCTCGATGAGATCTGCGCTTACTACGCCAGCCACGAACCTTCCAGCCCGGTGCCGATGCTGCTGCAACGTGCCAAGCGTCTGGTCGGTCGGGATTTCATGGAGCTGCTGAAGGACCTGGCGCCGGGCGGAATCGAGGAACTCCAACGCGTCACCGGCAGCCCGGACAACGGATGATCAGGACCCTGCTGGCGCCGAAAAGCCGCAAAAACCTGCCAAACTGCCCGCGCCGGGCATCATGCGCGACGGTATTAGCGGGATAGGGGCGCAGGCTCAAACCCTGCACCGTGCGCCTGATGTGGCTCACGGCCGGGTCTGCCCGGCCGTTTAGTACCGGTGCCCGACGCGGCGTTGACTTGGCCGGCCCGGGCCCCAAAATATCCACAAACCAGCCCGGCCGCCGGCCGAGTCAGTCAAAGAGGCCTGAGGTGACCCGCGGCATTCCGCCGGTCGAGCGTGCGACATGAGCACTACCATTCTCCACCGCTGAACGCCGACGACGCCTCCTGATGACGGCGCCGCGGCGCCGTTTTCGTTTCCGCATTCCGCCCCGATGCCAAGCCGCGCTCCCTGCGCGCCAGCCTGATAGTCAACGCAATGATCGCCATTACCCTCCCCGACGGCAGCCGCCGTGAATTCGAACAGCCCGTCAGTGTCGCCGAGGTTGCCGCCTCGATCGGTGCCGGCCTGGCCAAGGCCTCGCTGGCCGGCAAGGTCGACGGCCAACTGGTCGACACCAGCTTCCGCATCGACCACGACGCCTCGCTCGAGATCGTCACCGACAAGCACCCCGATGCGCTCGATGTGCTGCGCCACTCCACCGCGCACCTGCTGGCCCAGGCCGTGCAGCGCCTGTTCCCCGGCGCGCAGGTCACCATCGGCCCGGTCATCGACAATGGCTTCTATTACGACTTCGCCTACGAGCGCCCGTTTACGCCGGAAGACCTGCCGGCGATCGAGGCCGAGATGCTCAAGATCGTCAAGGAGGCCCTGCCGGTCTCGCGCAGCGTGAAGTCGCGTGACGAGGCGGTGGCGTTCTTCAAGGGCGTGGGCGAGGCCTACAAGGCCGAGATCATCCAGTCGATCCCGGCCAGCGAAGACCTGTCGCTGTACTCGCAGGGGGAGTTCACCGATCTGTGCCGTGGCCCGCATGTGCCGGGCACCGACAAACTGCGCGCGTTCAAGCTGATGAAGGTGGCCGGCGCCTACTGGCGCGGCGACAGCAACAACCAGATGCTCAGCCGCATCTACGGCACCGCCTGGCTCAACGACAAGGACCTCAAGACCTACCTCACGATGCTTGAGGAAGCCGAGAAGCGCGACCACCGGAAGATCGCCAAGCAGCAGGACCTGTTCCACCTGCAGGAAGAGGCGCCGGGCCTGATCTTCTGGCATCCCAAGGGCTGGTCGATCTGGCAGGTGGTCGAGCAGTACATGCGCAAGGTGTACCGCGACACCGGCTACGGCGAGGTGCGCTGCCCGCAGATCCTCGATGTGTCGCTGTGGAAGAAGTCCGGCCACTGGGACAACTACCAGGAGAACATGTTCTTCACCGAGTCGGAGAAGCGCACCTACGCGCTCAAGCCGATGAATTGCCCGGGCCACGTGCAGGTGTTCAACCAGGGCCTGCACAGCTACCGCGACCTGCCTATCCGCTATGGCGAATTCGGCGCCTGTCATCGCAATGAGCCGTCCGGCGCGCTGCACGGCATCCTGCGCGTGCGCGGTTTCACACAGGATGACGGCCACATCTTCTGCACCGAGGAGCAGATCGAGGCCGAGGTCAGTGCGTTCCACCAGCAAGCGCTGGCGGTGTACTCGGCGTTCGGCTTCAGTGGCGCTTCCAACGAGCATGTCCAGATCAAGATCGCGCTTCGTCCCGAATCGCGTCTGGGCGACGACGCCACCTGGGACAAGGCCGAGGACGCGCTGCGTTCGGCCCTGAGCTCGGCCGGCGTGGAATGGGAGGAGCTGCCGGGCGAGGGCGCCTTCTACGGTCCCAAGATCGAGTACCACCTCAAGGACGCGATCGGCCGCACCTGGCAGTTGGGCACGATGCAGGTCGACTTCATGATGCCGGCCCGCCTGGGCGCCGAATACGTCGACGAACACAGCCAGAAACGGCATCCGGTGATGCTGCACCGGGCCATCGTCGGCTCGATGGAGCGTTTCATCGGCATTCTGATCGAGCACCACGCCGGCCAGTTCCCGGCCTGGCTGGCCCCTATTCAGGCCGTGGTGATGAACATCACGGACGCCCAGGCGGATTACGTGGCGGAAGTGCGGAAATCCCTTGCAAATCAAGGTTTCCGGGTCGACGCCGATTTGCGGAACGAGAAGATCGGCTATAAGATTCGCGAGCACACGCTTCAGCGCGTGCCCTACCTGCTGGTGGTCGGAGACCGCGAGAAGGAAAATGGCATGGTCGCCGTGCGCACACGGGGAGGGGAGGATCTGGGGACGATGACCGTCGCCGAATTCGCCTCGCGTTTGCGCAGTGAGGGCGTCCAGTAACGCCTGCAGCCTGTTTCAACGACTCCGGCCGCCCCTGCGGCCGGCATGATCCACACCGGAGATTGCAACATCAGCACCCCCGAAAAACCGAATCGCAAGAACCAGGAAATCCGCGTCCCGCGCGTCCGCGTCATCGGCAGCGATGGCGAGATGATCGGCGTGCTGACGCGCGATGAAGCGCTGAGCATGGCCCAGGACGAGGGCTTGGACCTTGTCGAGATCCAGCCCAACGCCGATCCGCCGGTCTGCCGCGTCATGGACTTCGGCAAGTTCAAGTTCGAGGCCCAGAAAAAGGCCAACCTGGCCAAGAAGAAGACCAAGCAGGTCGAGATCAAGGAACTCAAGTTCCGGCCGGTGACCGACGAAGGCGACTACCAGATCAAGCTGCGCAACATGCGCCGGTTCCTGGAAGAGGGCGACAAGGTCAAGGTCAACATCCGTTTCCGTGGCCGTGAGATGAGCCATCAGGAGCTGGGCCGTGAGATGGCGGCGCGGATCGAGGCCGATCTGGGCGAGGACATCGTGATCGAGTCGCGGCCGCGCCTGGAAGGCCGGCAGATGGTCATGATGATCGCGCCGAAGAAGAAGATGTAAGCCCGCCCGGCCCTTTGCGGGCCGGGACAGCGCGGGGCCCTACGGGCCGAAGCTGCTGATTTTCAAAGAAAAGATTGCAAGCCCGGCGAGCAGCCCGCATACTATGCGGCCCGGTTCGCCGGGCTTGTTGTATGCAAGATCAGGACCCGTTGCTGATTCCTATACGGATCAACGACTTACAAGCCGGCAAGGGCAGGACGGAAAGCGTGGCGCTTGCGTGTTTCGCAAGGGTCGCCGCCCAGGCCAGTGACTAAACCTCCGAAAGGACATCGCAATGCCCAAGATCAAGACCAATCGGGCGGCGGCCAAGCGCTTCCGGAAGACTGCTTCCGGCAAGTACAAGTGCGGCCACGCCAACAAGAGCCACATCCTCACCAAGAAAGCGACCAAGCGGAAGCGCAACCTGCGGCAGACGAACCATGTTCGTGCCGAGGACGCGGGCCGTCTGGACCGCATGCTTCCGTATTTGTGAGGAGACTGAACAATGGCACGAGTTAAGCGTGGTGTTACGGCGCGTCGCCGTCACAAGAAAATCCTGAAGCAGGCCAAGGGCTACTATCACGCCCGCCGCAAGGTCTTCCGCGTCGCCAAGCAGGCGGTGACGAAGGCCCTGCAGTACGCCTACATCGGTCGCAAGCAGAAGAAGCGCAATTTCCGTTCGCTGTGGATCACCCGCATCAACGCGGCGGCCCGCATCAACGGTCTGAGCTACAGCCGTTTCATGAACGGCCTGCTCAAGGCCGGCATCACCCTCGACCGCAAGGTGCTGGCGGACATCGCCGTGCACGACGCGACGGGTTTTGCGGCGCTGGCAGAGAAGGCGAAGAGCGCGCTCGCGGCGTAAGTTTGTCGATCCGGTTAGCGCAGCCCGTTTGCCGGGCCGCGTGGATCGCACAACGAAGTACACGCATGGGGAAGGGCGCAAGTCCTTCCCCATGTTTCGTTTCAGGCTCCTGAATTCCAGAAACTCCCTTGCGGTGAACCAGTCGGATGAGTGATATCGAATCCCTGACCAGTCAGGCGCTGGCGCAGATCGAGGCGGCGGGCTCGCCCGAGGCGATCGAAATGCTGCGCGTTTCCCTGCTCGGCAAGCACGGCAGCGTCACAGCGCAGCTCAAGCAGCTTGGCGCATTGCCGCCGGAGCAGCGCAAGAGCGCCGGCGAAGCGATCAACCAGGCGCGCGACGTGCTCACGGTCGCCTTGGCCGAACGCAAGACGACGCTGGACGATGCCGTCCTCGACGCGCGTCTGGCCTCGGAAACCCTGGACGTCACCCTGCCGGGCATCGACGCCGCGCGCGGTGGCCTGCATCCGGTCAGCCGTACCCTCGAACGCATCGCCGACATTTTCGGCCGGCTTGGCTTTGAACTCGCTGACGGTCCCGAGATCGAGGACGACTGGCACAACTTCGAGGCGCTGAACTTCCCGCCGCACCACCCGGCGCGCGCGATGCACGACACCTTCTACTTTGGCGATGGCCGCCTGCTGCGCACCCACACCTCGGGCGTGCAGGTGCGCTACATGAAGGACGCCGTCGCCATTCAGAGCGGACCGCCGCTGCGCATGATCGCGGCCGGCAAGGTCTACCGCAGCGACAGCGACCAGACCCACACGCCGATGTTCCACCAGGTCGAAGGCCTGCTGGTCGACGAGCACGCCAGCTTCGCCGATCTCAAGGGCACGCTGGCCGAGTTCGTCCGCGCGTTCTTTGAACGTGACTTCGAGATGCGCTTCCGCCCGAGCTACTTCCCCTTCACCGAGCCCTCGGCCGAGGTCGACATCGCCTGGCAGCAGCCCGACGGTTCGACGCGCTGGCTGGAAGTGCTCGGCTGCGGCATGGTCCACCCGAACGTGCTGCGCAACGTCGGCATCGATCCTGAGAAGTACACCGGCTACGCGTTCGGCCTGGGCGTCGAGCGCTTCGCGATGTTGCGTTACGGCGTCGATGACCTGCGCAGTTTCTTCGAGAACGACGTGCGGTTTCTGAAGCAGTTCGCATGAAGGCCGGGAATCGGGAATCGAGAGTCGGGAATCGCCAAAGCAGCGACGGCGATTCGGGTTCCGCTTTTCCGACTCCCTATTCCCTATTCCCCATTCCCGGCTTCACCCTATGAAATTCTCCGAAAACTGGCTGCGCCAGCATGTGCCAACCACGCAGACGCGCGAACAACTCGCAGCTACGCTGACCGCGATCGGCCTCGAGGTCGAGGACGTGACTGCGTTGGGCGAGTCGCTCGACGGCGTCGTCGTCGCGCAGATTGTCAGTGCCGAGAAACACCCGGAAGCAGACCGCTTGCAGGTCTGCCAGGTCGATACTGGCAACGGCACCGTGCAGATCGTCTGCGGCGCACCGAACGCGCGCGCCGGTTTGAAGACGCCGCTGGCGACTGTGGGCGCGAACCTGCCCGGTGGCATGGCGATCAAGGCCGCCAAGCTGCGTGGGGTCGAGTCGTTCGGCATGCTGTGCTCGGCCAAGGAGCTCGGCGTCGACCCGGATGCCTCCGGCCTGCTCGAGCTGCCCGCCGACGCGCCGGTGGGCGCGCCGCTGGCCGATTACCTGGGCCTGCCCGATGCGACCATCGAGATCAAACTGACCCCGAACCGCGCCGACTGCTTCAGCGTCCGCGGCATCGCCTTCGACGTGGCGGCTGCCTGCGGCTCCGAGGTGACGCCCTTCGACGCTGCGCCGGTGCCAGCGTCGAACGACGCGCGCTTGTCCATCGAACTGGATACCGGCGCCAAGGTGCCGCGCTTTGTCGGCCGCGCCATCGACGGCGTTGATGCGGGCGTCGCCACGCCGCTGTGGATGGCCGAGCGCTTGCGTCGCAGCGGCGTTCGCCCGATCAGTTTCCTGGTCGACGTGACCCAGTACGTGATGCTGGAACTCGGCCAGCCGATGCACGCCTTCGACCGCGACACGCTGGTCGAGCCGATCGTGGTGCGGCCGGCCCGCGTCGGCGAGCAAACCAAGCTGCTCGACGGCCGCACGGTGTCGCTGGACCCGGATTTCCTCGTGGTGTCCGACAGCCAGGGCGGCAACGGCGCGCGTGCGGTCGCCCTGGGCGGCATCATGGGCGGTTACGACACCCGCGTCACCGATGCGACGCGCAACGTGTTCCTCGAAGCCGCGCACTGGATTCCCTCCGCCATCATCGGTCGCGGTCGCAAGCTCGGCCTGCACACCGATGCCGCGCACCGCTTCGAGCGTGGCGTCGATCCGGAGCTGCCGCGCACTGCGGTCGAGTACGCGACCCGGCTGATCCTCGACATCGCCGGCGGCACGCCCGGCCCGGTGGTCGAGGCGGCACTGCCCGAATACCTGCCGCAACCGCAGCCGATCACGCTGCGCCGCGCGCGCTTGGCGCGTGTGCTGGGCCTGAGCGTGGCCGATGCCGAGGTTGAGCGGATCCTGCGCGCGCTCGGGCTGTCGGTCGAGGCAACCGGCGACGCATGGACGGTGCGCCCGCCGAGCCGCCGCTTCGATATCGCGATCGAGGAGGACCTGATAGAGGAGATCGCCCGCGTCCACGGCTACGACGCGATCCCGACCACGCTGCCGGCCGGCGCATCGCGCCTGGCTGCCCCGAGCGAAATCCGGGTCGAGGAGGGCACGGCGCGCCGTCAACTGGCCGCACGCGATTACCTCGAGGCGATCAACTATGCCTTCGTCGACGCCGACCTGCTCGCGCAGTGGGGCGCGACCGATGGGACGGTGCCGCTGGCCAATCCGCTCAGCGCCGAACTCGGCGTGATGCGCACGGCCCTGCTGCCGGGGCTGGTGGCCGCGCTGGCCCGCAACGCCGCGCGCCAGCAGTTGCGCGTGCGCCTGTTCGAGTTGGGCAACGTGTTCACGGCCGCGCCCGTCGCGGGAGGGGCGCCGGTCGAGACCAAGCGCATTGCCGCCACCGCGATCGGCACGGTCAGCTCCGAGCAGTGGGGCGCACCAGCACGCGCGGTGGGCTTCCACGACCTCAAGGGCGATCTCGACAGCCTGGCCGCACTCGCCGGCGCCACGCTCGAGTACCGTGCCTCGCAGCCGCTCTGGGCACACCCGGGCCGCTCGGCCGATGTCTGGCGCGACGGCGTGAAGCTGGGCTGGATCGGTCAGTTGCACCCGCGCCTGCAGCGGGCCCTGGACCTGGACGCTGAGGTGGTGGCGTTCGAGCTCGACCTGGCCCCGCTGCTGGTCCGACCCCTGCCGAAGGCGGTCGGGTTGTCCAAGTTCCCGTCGGTGCGCCGCGATCTGGCGGTGGTCGTCGCCGAAACCGCGCCCTGGGGCGCGATTGCCGCCAGTGCCCGGGCCGCCGCGGGGCCGGCCCTGCGCGACCTGGTGCTGTTCGACCGTTACCAGGGCAAGGGCGTGGAACCGGGTTTCAAAAGTCTCGCTATGGGCTTGATTCTGCAGGATGAATCGCGCACCCTGACCGACCGAGAGGTGGACGCGGTGGTGGGCACGGTAACCGAAGCCCTGCAACGCGACCACGCCGCGGCGATCCGCAGCTGAGGTTGAAGGGACCCAGATGGCACTGACCAAAGCTGAAATGGCCGAGCGTCTGTTCGACGAGGTCGGCCTGAACAAGCGCGAAGCGAAGGAGTTCGTCGATGCCTTCTTCGACGCCCTGCGCGAGGCGCTGGAACAGGGCCGGCAGGTCAAGCTGTCGGGCTTTGGCAATTTCGACCTGCGCCGCAAGAACCAGCGGCCGGGGCGCAACCCGAAGACCGGCGAGGAGATCCCGATTTCGGCGCGTACTGTAGTGACCTTCCGCCCGGGCCAGAAGCTCAAGGAACGCGTGGAAGCCTATGCCGGAGGCGAACATGCTTGACCCGGGCAGCAACCGCGAACTTCCGCCGATTCCGGCCAAGCGCTACTTCACCATCGGTGAGGTCAGCGAGCTGTGCGACGTCAAGCCGCACGTGCTGCGCTACTGGGAGACCGAATTCCCGACCCTGAACCCGGTCAAGCGCCGCGGCAACCGCCGTTACTACCAGCGCCACGAGGTGCTGATGGTGCGGCAGATCCGCGGCCTGCTGTACGAACAGGGCTACACCATCGGCGGCGCGCGACTGCGTCTGGAGGGCGAGGCGGCCAAGGACGAGTCGGCGCTGAGTTCGCAGATCATCAAGCAGGTGCGCATGGAGCTGGAAGAGGTCCTGCAGCTGTTGCGCCGTTGATACGACAGACATCGCGCAGGACGCCGGCAGCACATGGCCGGATCGAGCATCAAACCGCTATACTTGCCGCCCCGCTCTCGGGCGGACCATCACAGACACGTCGGGGCGTAGCGCAGCCTGGTAGCGCATCTGCCTGGGGGGCAGAGGGTCGTCGGTTCAAATCCGGCCGTCCCGACCACTGTGAATGCAAAGAGCCTGCAGCGATGCGGGCTTTTTTTGTGGGTGTGTTTTTGTGATTGGCCATGGGCGGCTCCCACCCTGCGCGTGCCGCTACGATGCGGACATCGGCCCTGCCGCAACGGTCGCAACGGTCGCAACGGTAATCCACCGATTATCGCTCACGCGCGGCCTGATGGGCGGTGAACACCCGAGGAGTGGACATGCGTTGCCTTGCCGCTGGAATGATCGGACTGGCCGTTGCCTGCGCCGGACCCGTGGCTGCACAGCAGGTGCCTGCTGCCGATCCGGCCGCGGCGCAGTCACCGATCCGCGACCTGGACACCCTGGTGGTCAGCGGTGTGCAACCCGGCCCGGGCATGTGGAAGGTCAGCCAGGGCGATCATGTGCTGTGGCTGTTGGGCACGGTATCGCCGCTGCCGAAAAAAATGCAGTGGCAATCGCGCGACGTCGAGGGTGTGATCGCACAGGCGCAGGAAGTGATCGCGCCGCCGGCGGTGAAGATCGACGCCAGGCTCGGCCTGTTCCAGCAGTTGCTGCTGGTGCCCAAGACGCTGGGTGCGCGCAAGAACCCGAATGGCGAAACCCTGCAGCAGATAGTGCCGGCGGACATGTACGTGCGCTGGCGGGTGCTCAAGCACAAATACCTGGGGCGCGACCGCGGCGTCGAACAATGGCGGCCGATGTTCGCGGCTATGGAGTTGTACCAGGAGGCGATCGAGGACACTGGGCTCAAGCCCGGTGGCGTGGTCTGGCCGGTGGTCGAGCGGGCCGCACGTCAGCACCAGGTCGCCACGACGTCGACGACGGTGAGCATCATGATCGAGGACCCCAAGGCCGCGCTGCAGGAGTTCCGCGGGACCCGGCTCGATGACCTGGATTGCTTCGGCAAGACCCTGCAGCGCCTGGAGTCGGACCTGGGAACGATGCGCGAGCGCGCCAACGCCTGGGCGATCGGCGATATCGCGGCCTTGCAGGCTTTGCCGTACAGCGACCAGAACGAGGCCTGCATGCGCGCCGCGACGCAGGCGGGCGTGCTGCGCAAGCGGGTCGGTGACATCGAGGCGCAGGTCGAGCGGCGCTGGCTATCGGCGGCGGAGCAGGCCCTGATGAAGAACGCCGTGACCTTCGCCAGCCTGCCGATGCGCGAGTTGCTGAAACCAGACGGCTACCTGGCCAAGCTGCAGGCGAAGGGCTACCGGGTCGAGGCGCCTTGAGCGACGGCCGGCCTCATCGAAGCGGCATGAAGAGAACCGCTGCCGCCTGCGCCGCCCGGGTTGGGCGGCGCGGTGCGGTTTGATCACTTGTTCGATTGCGATTTGGGCACGCTGACGGTTGCGGCATCGCTCGTCTCGTTCTGCGACCCATCCTGTGCGGTGTAGGTGGCGGTGTAGACGCGTCCGTCACCGCTGCCGACCCGCTCGCTGCGCAGGCTGAAGTCGAGGTCCGGCGTGTGGAACATCGCCCCCTGGATATCGTTGACGGTGTCGCCATCGCCGGTGCCGTTGTCGGGTTCGTCGCTGACCAGCGCGGTCAACTCGAAACTCACACCCGGGCAATTGTCGCTGGCGACAACGGTGGCCTGGATCGGCACCATCTTGTGATTGGGCGGCCACAACAGGTTCGGGTCGAGGGCCACGTCGATCTGTGGCGGGGTTTCGTCGTTGATCAGTGCGACATCAGAGGCGCTGGTGGCCAGGCCGCAGGCGTCGGTTGCGGTGACCTTGACCGTCAGCTGCGCCGGTGAGTTCAACAGGGCCGATACCAGCACGCTGCCCGACACGTCGACCTGGGTCGAGGACACCTGCTGGGTGTTGATCACCGGAGCGCCCAGGGTGAAGTTGTTGGCGGCCTTGATCAGCTCCACGCCGACATTGGCAGCCGGCAAGCCACAACTGTCGCTGGCGCTGGCATTGAACTGCACGGTGAATTCGCAGGCATTGTCGACCACGCCACTGGCGGTGTTGACGGCAACGCTGGGTGCGCTGTTGAACACGGTCAGGTCCTGGTCGTTGATGTCGAAGAAGATGTTGTCGACCGACTGCAGCTTGATGCGTGCGTTCGCGCCCGTCGTGCAAGGCACGGTGAACAAGGTGGAGCCGTCGTTCGGGGTCGCGGCGATCAGGGTGGTGTTGAAGTTCAGCCCGCCGTCGCTGGAAAACAGCGCGCTGACCTGCGGTGCGACCGCACCGCCGCCGACCTGCCACGTCAGCGGCGCCTGGCAGGCGGCCTGCAGTGAGCCACTATTCGGATTGGTGATGAAGAATGGATCGCCGCTGACATGCACGACCATGCTGTCGTAGGCGACGCCGCCGCCGCCCATGCGGTTGTCGCGCGCGATCATGCGGAAGTTCATGTCGCGATCGACCTGCGACAGGATCTCGCCCTTGCGCTGCACGCCGTCGAGCAGGTCCTGCAGCCGCGGAATGGTGCGTGACGGGTCGGGGCCGGGCGGTACCGAGCGCACGATCGGCCCGTCGGCGAGGTTGGCACTGTCGATCGGGCGCTGTGTCTCGGCGCGGTCGTATTGCTCCCAGTTGAAGGTCAGTTCCGTGAGCGACTCTTCGGCATCGGACGCCGTGCCGGTCAGCATGAACGGTGTCTGCCGCGGAATGGTGTAGTCGAGGCCGGCATCGGGGGCCGGCGCGGTGTTGCCGGTGGCGACCAGCGTGCCGCAGGTCGCACCGGTGCCGTTGAACACGTTGTCGACGATCTCGTCGAAACTGCGCGAGTGGAAGTAGGCATTCGCGCCGGCCGCATCGAGTGAGGTGTCGACGTTGTCGCTGTCGCAGATGCCACGGTAGGACATGCGGGTGGTGCCGCTGCCGGGCTCGTAGCCGCTCTCGCTGGCGCCGGCCTGGAACTCGTTGAGGCTGCAGGAACCGGCCTGCCCGGTGAAGGTGTGACGCGCGCCGAGCTGGTGGCCGACTTCGTGCGCGAGCAGGCCACCGGCGCCGACGGTGCCATTGCCGCCCATCAGGCCGGCGCCGCGGGCCTTGTGCAGGGTGTCGCTGCTGGACTGGCAGACCACGAACCAGGCGCAGCCGTTGGCGCCGTTACCGGTTTTGGCGGCGAACAGGAAACCGAGGTCGTAGTCGTCGTCGTCCAGCACCGCCTTCATGTTGTCGCGGTTGTCTTCGCGCAGGGCGCAGGCCGTCTTGACCAGGTCGCAGGTCTCGCCATTGGGCACATCGCAGTCGGCATCGGTGTTGCAGGCGTTCAGGCTGACCTTGCACTGCCTGGTGGAATTGTCGAACGGGTCGTTGGCCGGGTCGTCGTAGATCACCAGGTCGCTGACATCGGCCAGCATCAGGCGCACGCTGACCTCACTCTCGAACACGGTATTGGCCACGCCCAGGTCGGCATCCAGCCGCGACATCACGTCGTCGATGCCGTTGCCGAAATCGTTGCTCTGGAAGAACTCACCGGTGGTCGACGCGGCCAGCCGGTAGATGCGCAGCTGGTCGCCGGCCTGTACCTGGGGAAGGAGCTGCGGCGCCAGCGCGACGAAGTTGGGTACCGTCGGCGGCTCCTCGTGGTGATCGTGCTCGTCGACGTCGTGGAAGTCGTTGCCGCCATCGGTGCGGTTCTTGTCGAGGTAGCTCAGGTAGACGCGACCGCTCGCCGTCTCGACCGGGTCGAGCCGCAACAGGCCGCCCTCGGTCTGCGCCGCGATCCAGACACCACGCGTGCCGATAGAAATGTGGCCGGTGAATCCCTGGTGCTGGTCCTCGAACACGTAGTGCTTGATCTTCGGGAAGCTGGCGGCGAGTGCCGGCTCCATCTGCTGGCTGCGTGCCACGGCGATCTGGACGAACCCACCCGTGGGCCGCGGCAACCAGATCTGCGTCCGCGGCGGGATCGATCCGAAGGTCTCGCGCGGTGCGTTGGCCAGCAACGATTCGAGCAGTGCGGCATCGAGGGTCAGCGCGCTGTAGGCGGTGGGCGCCGGGAAACGCTCGGGCAGCGCGACCTCGTCGTGCACCCGCCACACGCCGTCGGGCGAGAGGCGGGTGTCGCTCGATTGGCCGACGGCGTAGGTCAGAACGGCAAGGAGCACGACGGCGGATACCAGGAGCAGCGCGCTGAGGCGGGCTCCTCCGCGCGCGATGGTGGACATGGTCGACATGGGAGAGCCCTCTCGCGGTGCATCCAGCCCGGGCCGGAGAGAGGGGCGCATGCCTGCGTGCCTGTTCCGGTCTGCCTCGGTGCCGTCGCGGAGTGACGGGCGCAGTGCGTACTCGTGGTCGCACCCGCCACGGCGGTCGACGGTCCGCTGCGCAGGCTAGCCCCGGCCTTGTTAACTGGCCGATAAGAATTCTGCCGTCGGTCGGCGCGTATCAAGGGAAAAAAACATGCCAGCGCCCGGATGATCTTCGCGGGCACTAAAACCGGTCGCGCCCAAGCGCGCCGCCGTCAGCGAGGTCGTTACACCGCGGCGCTGCGCGGACCGGCGGCGGCCAGCCCGGGCCAGCGTTGCAGCAGGCTGGTGCGGATGCCGTTGGCATCCAGGCCGGCCTCGGCCAGCAGTTGCTCGCGGCTGGCGTGGTGCTGGAACTCGTCGGGCAGGCCCAGGTGCAGGATCGGCAACTGGATGTTCTCGGCGGCCAGCAACTCGGCCACACCGCTGCCGGCGCCGCCGGCGACGACATTGTCCTCGAGGGTGACGATGCCGTCGTGGCTGCGGGCCAGCTCGAGGATCAGCGCGCGATCCAGCGGCCTTACGAAGCGCATGTTGACGACGGTCAGGCCCAGCTCCTCGCCGACCTGTTCGGCGGCCGGCACGATCGCGCCAAACGCGAGCAGGGCCAGTTTGCTGCCGCGTCGGCGCAGTTGCGCCTTGCCGACCGGCAGTGTGTCGAGCGTCGGTTGCACCGCCACGCCGGGACCGGTGCCGCGCGGGTAACGCACGGCGGCGGGGCCGCGGTAGTGGTAGCCGGTGCTGAGCATCTTGCGGCACTCGTCCTCGTCGGCCGGTGCCATCACCACCATGTTCGGCACGCAGCGCAGGTAGCTCAGGTCGAGGTTGCCGGCGTGGGTGGCACCGTCCGGGCCGACCACGCCGCCGCGGTCGATCGCGAACAGCACGTCGAGGTTCTGGATCGCGACATCGTGCACGAGCTGGTCGTAGCCGCGCTGCAGGAACGTGGAGTAGATCGCCACCACCGGCTTGGCGCCTTCGCAGGCCATGCCCGCCGCCAGCGTGACCGCGTGCTGCTCGGCGATGGCGACGTCGAAGTAGCGCTGCGGGTACTCCTTGCTGAAACGCACCAGCCCGGAACCCTCTCGCATCGCCGGGGTGATGCCGAGCAGCTTCGGTTCGGTCGCGGCCATGTCGCACAGCCACTCGCCGAACACGTCGGTATAGGTCGGCTTCTTCGTGCCGGACTTGCTGACCAGGCCCTTCTCGGGGTCGAACGGGCCGACCGCGTGGTAGCCGATCTGGTCGCCCTCGGCGAGCTCGTAGCCCTTGCCCTTGGTGGTGATGATGTGCAGCAGCTGCGGGCCCTTGAGGCCTTTCAGCGTTTTCAGCGCGGCGAGCAGGGCGGGCAGGTCGTGGCCGTCGATCGGGCCGGTGTAGTGGAAGCCGACTTCCTCGAAGAAGGTCGACGGCACGAACATGCCTTTCCAGTGCTCTTCCCAGCGTTTGACGAACCGCGCCGGCGCACGGTGCTTGTCACCGAGCAGCTTCTTGCCGCCTTCGCGGATCGCGTTGAGCGTGCGGCTGCCGGTCAGGCGGCCGAGCATGCGGGTGACGCCGCCGACGTTCTCCGAAATCGACATCTGGTTGTCGTTGAGGATCACCAGCAGATTGGGTTCGATCGAACCCGGATCCGAACCCATGCCACCGGCGTGGGCGAGTGCCTCGAACGCCATGCCTGCCGTCATCGCGCCGTCGCCGATCACCGCCACAACCTTACGTTCGTCATTGACCTGCTGCAGGGCGATCGCCATGCCGAGCGCGGCCGAGATCGAGGTCGAGCTGTGGCCGACGCCGAAGGTGTCGTACTCGGACTCCTCGCGCTTCGGAAACGGCGCCACGCCGTCCTTCTGCTTGACCGTGTGGATCTCGTCGCGGCGACCGGTGAGGATCTTGTGCGGGTAGCACTGGTGGCCGACATCCCACACCAGGCGGTCGACCGGCGTCTCGTACAGCCAGTGCAGGGCGACGGTCAGCTCGATCACGCCCAGGCCGGCGCCGAAGTGACCGCCGACCAGGGCGACCTGTTCGATCAGGTACGCGCGCAGCTCTTCGGCGATCGCCGGCAGCTCCTCTTCGGGGAACTGGCGCAGGTCGGCGGGAACCAGGATGCGGGAAAGGCGCGGATAGCGTTGCGGGTCGATCATCACGACGGGGTCAGACGGCAAGTTCGCCATTGTCCCGCCGTCGCCGGGGCCGGGCAAGGCGCACCGGCCCGGCAGGTTCAGTCTGATGAGGGATGACGTACCAGGATTGCGCTGGCTCAGCGTCCGCGCAGGCGGCCGAACAAACCGCCGGGTTTCTGCGTTTCGAGCGGATCGGGCTCGCGCTCGGGCTCGGCAAAGCCGGTGGCGAGGTTGGCGTTGACGAAGTCGGCGACCTCGGCCGTGGACACGCCACTGGCCTCGGCAATCTCGGCCAGCGTCGCCGGGCCTTTCATCATCACTGTGGCGATGCGGAAATGCTTGGGGTACTCACGCTCGGTCTGCGGCCACTTCACCATCTGGAAGCGCTGCTGCGGGTCGTACCCGGGCGCCAATACGCCGCGGCCAGCCAGCAGGTTGCCGAACCACGCCAGCCGCGACAACGGCATCGCCGCGCCCAGGCGGGTGCTTTCGCTGGCCCAGGTGGTGGCGTCGACGGCGACGAAGTCGGCGGTGCTCAGTGCGCTTTCGAAGTAAGTCGCCAACGGCTTCAGCGCGGCGGGACCGTGGTACTGGCGTTGCTCGGTATCGATCAGCACGGACTCGCTGCCGCGCAGGCGCACGCGGCCCTTGAGCCGGTCCTGGGTCAGCCAATCGAGCAGCGTGTTGCCGGGTGTGGCGGTCACCGGCGTGGGGGCGACAACGGCGGCCGGCGCTGGCTCGATTGCGGTGGGCGCTGCCACGGCGGCGATTTGCACCGGCGGTTCCGGTTCGCTGACAGCAACGTCAACGGTGCTTTCCGGCATCGGGGCAGCCACTGCGACGACCGGCGATGGTGCCGGCACGGAGGTCACGACCACCGGCGTGGGTTCGGTCGATACCGCTGCCGCAGGGGACGCAACGATTGTTTCTTGCAGTGGCACGCCCACCTGCGTCGCAATGTCGCGCAACAGCATGGCGACGCTGTGCGCGTCGAAGGGCTGGCCGAGGCGGAAGTCGGCCTGGCTGCGTTGCGCGGCGGTCAGCGCGATCACCTGCTTGCCGGCGGCGTGCAGCCGCAGCCAGCTCATCGGCCCGTACATGCTGTCCATGTCGACGACGACGTACTCGGCCTGATTTTCCGGCAGCAGCAGCCAATGGTCGCCACCCAGGCGCGTGTTGGCGGTCGCGAAGGCCGCCTGCAGGGCGGACTCCGTCGCCGGGTCCATGCCGGTCAGACCGAGGGTCAAGCGCATCGTCGCGTCCGTATCTGTTTCTATGGCTCGCGAGTGTTGCGGACGCCATTGCGGGCGTCAACGCGCGCGCTACGTCGCAAGTGGGCGCTGCAGGGCAGTTGCATGCACACCGGGGCGCTCGAACGGCAAACCGCGACTGTCGTCACGTGTAGACGGGCAGTGCCTGGTGTCAGGCCTGCAGCCGGGCGTTCTTCGGCAGCTGGCTGCGCAGGAACGCCATCTGGTCGGCCAGGATGTTGCGGTTGGACAGGATCAGGTGCTCGACCCAGCTCGGCCGGTACGGCACCGCCAGCAGGGGCATGCTGGCTTGCTGTGGGGTGCGGTTGCCCTTGCGTGAGTTGCAGTGGAAGCAGGCCGCGACGACGTTCTCCCAGATGTCACGCCCGCCCTTGGACACCGGCACGACGTGATCGCGGGTCAGCTGCGGGCGGTTGAAGTCGTGGCCGCAGTACAGGCACAGATAGCCATCGCGGGCGAACAGCGCGGCATTGGTCAGGGCCGGGGTGGGGTCGAGTGCATGGGCGCGGGCGTGGCCACGCGCGGCGACGATGGGGTGCAGTTCGATCAGGCTCTGCTCGCCGGTGAGGCGGCTGGTGCCGCCGTGCACCTGCAGGCAGGGGTCGCCGAGGGTCCAGGCGACTGCGCCGCGCACGTACAGGCAGGTCGCGTCCTGCCAGCTCATCCAGTCGAGCACCCGGCCGTGCGCGTCCAGCGAGAGCAAGCGCACGGTGTTGAGGCGTTCGAGGGGCGGGCGGATCGCGAAGGAAGGCGAGGCCGGATCCATTACGGCTCCGGTTCGGACCAGACGCAGCGTCGCTCTATCGGTCTCCATCGGGAAACCAGCTTATACGCCTTTGTTTACTTTTTGTGTACCCGCTGGTAACGAAGCCGCGATCGCGGCTCAGGCATGGCCCTCGACCGGCAGGCTGGGCAGACCGCCGATGCCGCTGTCGATCGCCGCGGCATGGGCGAGCGTGCGCGGCAGGATGCGGGCGAAGTAGAACGTCGCGGTCGCGCGCTTGTCGTCCTTGAAGGCCTGCGATTGCGCCGAGGCTTCCGCGGTGGCGACGCTGCGGGCCCACCAGTAGGCCAGGACCACGTAACCCGAATACATCAGGTAGTCGTAAGCCGCCGCGCCGATCTCGTCGGGGTTTGCGGCTGCGTTCTTGCCGACGCGCATCGTCAGCTGCTGCCATTGCGTGGCTTTCTCGCGCAGCGGGCCGATGAATTCGGCCAAGGCGGCATGATCGGCATGCTCGTCGCAGAAGCGGCTGACCTGGGCGAGGAAGGCCTTCAGCCCCACGCCCTGCAACTGCATGATCTTGCGGCCGAGCAGGTCCAGCGCCTGGATGCCGGTGGTGCCCTCGTACAGCGTGGTGATGCGTGCGTCGCGGGCGAGCTGCTCCATGCCGTGCTCGGCGATGTAGCCGTGGCCGCCGTAGCACTGCAGCGCGTGGTAGGTGCACTCCACGCCCCATTCGGTCAGGCACGCCTTGACGATCGGGGTGAGGAAGCCGACCAGGGCGTCGGCCTGTTCGCGCTCGCCAGCGTCCGCTGCGTGCTGGGCGATATCGACCTGCAACGCGGCGTCGTAGCCCATCACCCGGCCGCCTTCGACCAGCGCCTTGCAGGTCAGCAGCATGCGACGCACGTCGGGGTGCACGATGATCGGGTCGGCCGGCTTGTCGGGAAATTTGGCGCCCGACAACGCCCGCATCTGCAGGCGTTCGCGCGAGTAGCGCAGCGCGTTCTGCAAGGCGCGATCGGACAGGCCCAAGCCCTGCAGGCCGACCGCGAGGCGGGCGGTGTTCATCATGGTGAACATCGCCATCAGGCCTTTGTGCGGCTGCCCGATCAACCAGCCCTGCGCGCCGTCGAAATTCATCACGCAGGTGGCCGAACCGTGGATGCCCATCTTGTGCTCGAGGCTGCCGCAGCGAACGGCATTGACGGCGCCGGTATTGCCGTCGCGGTCGACACGCACCTTCGGCACCACGAACAACGAGATGCCCTTGCTGCCGGACGGCGCATCCGGCAGGCGTGCCAGCACCAGGTGGACGATGTTGTCAGTGAGATCGTGGTCGCCGGCGGTGATGAAGATCTTGGTGCCGGTGATGGTGTAACTGCCGTCGGCCTGCGGTTCTGCGCGGGTCTTGAGCAGGCCCAGGTCGGTGCCGCAATGCGGCTCGGTCAGGCACATCGTGCCGGTCCAGCGGCCTTCGACCAGTGGCTTGAGGAACACCTCCTGCTGCCAGGCTTCGCCGTGGTGCAGCAGCGCCTCGGTGGCGCCGTGCGACAGCAGCGGGAAGTTGCCCCAGGCCAGGTTGGCCGCGTCGATCATTTCCTTGAGCGGCACGCCGGCCGCGTGCGGCAGGCCCTGGCCGCCGAATTCGGCCGGTGAGGTGAGCCCGGCCCAACCGCCATCGACGTATTGCGCATAGGCCTGCTTGAAACCCGGCGGCGTGGTCACCGCGCCGGTGGCCTGATCGAGGCTGCAACCCTTGCGGTCGCCCTCGCTGTTGAGCGGCGCCAGCACGGTCTCGGTGAAGCGCGCGCCTTCCTCGAGCACGGCATCGAGCACGTCGCGCGTGGCCTCGGTGTAACCCAGGCGTTGGAACGTGGCTTCGGCACCAAGCACGTCGAACAGGACGAAGCGCATGTCGGTCAGGGGGGCTTGGTAGCTGCTCATCGGGATTTGCTCATCGGGATCAGGATCCGCGCGGGGCGCGGCTTGCGCGCCGTAAGGCGGAAATAAAGTAAGGAAGTCAGCGCAACACGCCGGGCAGGCCCGGCGCCGGGCTCAACGCGCTGCTGCGCTTGATGTCGAAGCTGCGCAGCTTGCCCTGGTCGGGTGTGGCATCGATGTGGCCTTCGAGCGTGTAGGACACGCCGCGGCCGGCAGCCAGTGCCTCGGCAACGGCGAGCTTGGCGGCCGCCTGCGGCTTCACCACGACGGTGATGATGTCGGCCGACTCGGGCCCGATCGACAGCGCCGGCTTTGCCTGCAGTTGGCCCGCGGCGTCATCGCCCAGGCGCAGCGCCAGATCGAGCGAATCAAAACGCATCGGGATGCTGCTGAAATTTTCGATGCGCAACTCGGCCGACCAGCTGCCGTCGGCGCGCACGGTGAGCTGCTGGATGCGCGCGGACGGTTCCGAGACGCGGCGCACCGGACCAGTGGAGCAGGCGGCCAACAGCAGCACACACAGCGCCAGTCCTGTCCAACGCATCCAACGCTTCGCCTTCATGCCGCCGCTCCACCGTGATGGGATCGCGAGCATACTACGGCGCACGGTGCTGGCAGCAGCGTGGCATGGGTCAATGCGATAGCTTTAGGCAGACGGCTTAAGGCGTAGCGGCGGGCGCAATGGCCTGAGCGAGCAGGGCCAAGACGGCTACCGATGTCCACACAGCGAGGTGGCGCAACAGGGAGCCGAACGCGCGCCGACGACGTGTGACGAACGTGGAAGAGGCAACCAGGGTTTGGCGGTTTTCAGTTAGGCCGGATTGACCGGCATCAGGCATGGCCATCGGTGAGCACGTTCCCGCACGTGAGATGAAGCGCCCCGGCCCAGCTTGATCACCCGCTCACGGTGACGGCCATGTTCCTTTGCAGAGCGGCATCCATGCCGGCGCATCGGCCGGGCTGCCGGGGCGGAATCAGGATCGCGCCCGCGCCGCTCGTAGTCCATCGGGCAAGCGCTCGGGCTCGTGTAGGAATTTTCTGACAACGCAGACACCGGCCTAGTGGCGCCGATCCAATGCAAAAAGGGTCGCGCCTGCGCGCAACCCTTCGTGTCTCCTGCATAACAATGGTGGCCGGGGAGGGAATCGAACCCCCGACACGGGGATTTTCAATCCCCTGCTCTACCAACTGAGCTACCCGGCCATTCCGCAACAGGCCGTGGCCTTGCGAGGAGCGGAATGATACGGATGCCAAACGCGGCTGGCAAGCCGCACATGCGCTGAACGGGCGTGCGGCGACCACTTGGAACGGCAGCGGGCGGGTGCATCATGGCGGCAGAACCCGTGCCCGCAGCGGTTTCTGCAGGGAGTCGAAGATGAAACGTGCGCTGTTTGTCGTGCTGGCCCTGTTCGCGATGAGCGCCTGCGCCAGTGATCCCAGAGTGAGCGACGCCGACCGCCTGGCGTTGTACCGCGCCAATGCCGGTGCGCCGGTCGACAATTTCCAGTACTTCGGCAGCCTCAACGGCTGGACTCCGCTCGGCACTACCGCGCTGGCGGTGTGGACGCGACCGAGCCAGGCCTATCTGCTCGAGCTCAACGGCACCTGCAACGATCTGGACTTCGCCAACGCCATCACCATCACCAACCAGTTCGGGCGCGTGTACAAGCGCTTCGACAAGGTGATCGTGCTCGGTCGTGGTATCGACCGGATTCCGTGCTGGATCAAGGAAATCCGCCCGATCGACACCAAGGCGCTGAAGCAGGCCGAGAAGGACAAGCGTGCGGCGCAGACCGCCGAGCGCGAGGGCGATAAGCCCGCCGATTGAGCAAGAGTGTTTGTGCGCCGCGTGCCCATCACGGGCCGCGGTGCGGCTCACTGGTTCAGTTGCCGGAGTCTGCGGGCGGTACGTAACCGGCCGGTTTGGCGGCGTCGCCGCCGAACAGGAATTTCTGCATCTCGTCTTCGAGGAAGGCGCGGTGCTTGGGATCGAGCGGCGACAGCCGGTTCTCGTTGATCAGCATGGTCTGGTGCGCCAGCCACGCCGCCCAGGCGCTCTTGCCGATGTGGGCGAACACGCGCTTGCCGAGTTCACCCGGCCAGGGCACGAAGTCGAGGCCTTCGGTCTCGCGTTGTTCGTATTCGCAGTAGACGGTGCGGGGCATCGGTCAGCTTTCCAATAGTTTGCGGATCGGCGCGGGGATGCCGAGCGAAGCCAGCTCGCCACGTGCGACCCAACGCAGGTCGTCATTGTCGCCGATCCGCTCGCGCAGGGCGGTGCCACGCCAGCGCCAGGGCTGCAGCTGCAGCTTGTAATGGCTGAAGGCGTGCGCGATCGGTGGCAACGATTCGGCACTGGCGAAATCGCCGACGAGATGGCGTGCGAACCAGTCGCGCGCCAGGGCCTGGTCGTCGGTTTGCGGCAAGGTCCATAGCGAGGCCCAGATGCCGGCCGGTGGGCGACGCAGCAGCAGCACACGCCCGTTGGCGTCCTCGGCCCAGAGCACCTGCGCGTATTTCTGCGGCGGGGTCTTGCCGGGTTTGGGCGTCGGCAGCTCGGCGGTGCGGCCTGTGCAGCGGGCGACACAGTCGTCCTGCAGCGGGCACAGCACACAGGCCGGCGCGGCGCGCGTGCACAGCGTTGCACCGAGGTCCATCTGCGCCTGCGTGTAATCGGCCAGCCGAGCTTGCGGCAGGTGCGGACTTTCAACGTGTTGTTCGGCCAGGGCCCACAACTGCCTCTCGATGGCGGGCAGGCCGGGGTAGCCGGCGACACCGTGGTAGCGCGTAAGCACACGCTTGACGTTGCCGTCGAGGATCGCGAAGCGATCGCCCCAGGCCTGCGACAGGATTGCCGCGGCGGTGCTGCGACCGATGCCGGGCAGGGCGGTCAACGCATTGATGTCACGCGGCAGTTCGCCGTCGTGCAGCTCGACGCAGCGCTTGGCCGCGCTGTGCAGGTTACGCGCGCGGGCGTAGTAGCCCAACCCCGACCACAGCGCGAGTACGTCATCGAGCGGTGCCGCCGCCAACGCCGGTAGTGACGGCAGTGATGCGACGAAGCGTTCGAAGTAAGGCGCGGCGGTCTTGACCTGGGTCTGCTGCAGCATGATCTCCGACAGCCACACCCGATAGGGTGCGCGCGGGTGTTGCCAGGGCAGGTCGTGACGGCCGCTGACGTCGAACCAGGCCAGCAGGCGCTCGGCGAAAGATGCGGTCATGGCAGGGGGGCGGCTTCGTTGCCGAAGTCGACTTCAACGCCTTGCAGAACGGCGCCGGCTATTTCCAGCCGCGGTGTCTGCAGGCGTCCGCTCAGCGGCGGCAACGGCGAGCCCTTCGCGCCGGCATCGATCCAGTCGAGCACCGCCGGCAGCGCGAAGCGGCCGTCGAAGCGCGTCGCATCGCGTTGCAGCTGCAACGCACTGATCCCGGACAGGTCTGCCGGGCCACGGTAGTCGAGCACGAACGGCAATGGCGAGTCCGATTGGCCGATCGGCGCCGGCAACGCCGGCCAGGCTTGCGGCCAGCTGGCGAGGCGGCCGTCGAGCTGCAGCGCGAGGTCCTGCGCGAATGCGAAGCGGCCGTGTGCATCCAACTGCGGCATGACGCCTTGGCCGCGCAAGGCGACACCCAACGGAGCGATGGCGAGCGAACCATCGGAATAGCGAAGTGGGCCGGCCAGGCCTAGCGCGAACGACAGGTCGGTGCCGGCGCTGCGGTAGCGGGCATCGGCCGCGAGTTTGGTGCGGTCCAGGCCGAGGCCTTCAACGCCTTGGTAGAGGCGCGCCGACAGCGTGACCGCCATCGGCAGCGCCCAGGTGGCGGTCACGACACTCATCGTGCCGGCCACGCCCAGGCCGGCACGCGCCGCCGGACGGGTGAGTGCGGCGTGCACATCGAAGGGCATGCGTGTAGTGCCGCTGACGAGGCGGCCGCGCAGATGTGCAGCAACGGCCCGCTGCGGGTACAGCGCGGGCAGGTCGAGATCGATCGCCTCGATCGACCAGCCGTCACCGATGACGCGGCCGCGCACGACCTGCAAACCGTCGGTGAGCGTCGGGATGCGGGTCTGCGAAGGCGGACGCGTCGCCTGCCAGCGCTGCAGTGCGGCGAGATCGAGTTGCGGCGCGTCGAGTTCGATGCGTTTGACGGTGAGGTCGACACCCAGGGCGCGGATCGTCGCCCAGGGCAGTTCGAGATGGATGCGTTCGGCACGCAACAGTGGCGTGTACACGCCGGGCTGTCGTGCGACCACGTCGCGGATCACCAGCCGCGGCGTGCCGCGCAGGCGGTACTCGCTGGCACCGCTGGCGCTGATCTCCAGGCCGAGGGCGTCGCCGGCCTGGGCGAGGATCAGTCCGGCGACGCGGTCGGGGTGCGACACCCAGCGCATGACCAGCATCAGCAGCGCGACCGCCACGAGCACGGCCAGCACGACCACGCGGCGACGCGGGCGGGAAGGGGAAGGCTGGGCCATGTCCTGCGCGGTCATGCGCGGGCCAAAGCCGGCGCTAGGCGCCGAGCGTCTCGGGCAGCAGCGCGTCGACGAAGGCCTCGGCGTCGAACACGCGCAGGTCCTCCGGACGCTCGCCGATGCCGGCGTAGCGGATCGGAATGCCGAACTCGCGCGCCAGCGCGAACACCACGCCGCCCTTGGCGGTGCCGTCGAGCTTGGTCACCACCAGGCCGGTGACGCCGACCGCGGCATGGAACTGGCGCAGCTGCGACAGCGCGTTCTGACCGGTGGTGCCGTCGATCACCATCAGCACCTCGTGCGGCGCGCTGGCATCGACCTTCTGCAGCACGCGCTTGATCTTGCCGAGTTCGGCCATCAGCCCCTGCTGGGTGTGCAGGCGGCCGGCGGTATCGGCGATCAGCACCTGCGTGCCGCGCGCCTTGGCGGCCTGCAGGGCGTCAAACGCGACCGATGCGGCGTCGGCGTTTTGCCCTTGGGCGACGACCGGCACGCCATTGCGCTCGCCCCAGGCCTGCAACTGCGCGACCGCAGCGGCGCGGAAGGTGTCGCCGGCGGCGAGCATCAGCGCACGGTTCTCGTCCTTGAAGCGCTTGGCGAGCTTGCCGATGGTGGTGGTCTTGCCGACGCCGTTGACGCCGACGGTCAGCAGCACGAAGGGCTTGGCCTCGGTGTCGATCTGCAGCGGCTGCGCGACCGGGTGCAGCATCGCGAGCAGGTCGGCGCGCAACGCGGTCAGCAGCGCCTGTGCGTCGGCGAATTCGCGTGCCTTCATGCGCTTGCGCAGCGATTCGATCAACGCAGTGGTGGCGCTGACACCGACGTCGGCGGTGATCAGCGCGGTCTCGATCTCGTCGAGCAGGTCGTCATCGAGCTTGGGATGACGCGAGAACAGCCCGTTGAAGCTGCGCGCGAAGGTGCTGCCGCGCAGGCGCTCGCGCCAGCCGGGCTTGCCGGCGGCGGCCGCTTGTTCGCTGGCGGGACCGGCCTCGACAGGGCTGGTTTGGGCGAGGGGTGTAACCGACTCGTCGCGCCCGGCGGCAAGTGAGGGCGCGGGGTGACCGGGCTCGATGTCGAGTGCGGCGGCGATGACCTCGGCGGGGACCGGCTCGTGGTCACGGGGCGCTTGCGGAATCGTTTCCGGCGCGGCGACGTCATTCGCCGCCATGGCCTCGGGCGTCGCCGGAAAGGCGGCCGCCAGCTCTTCGCTGCTGTAGTGGCTCCCGGCATCGCCGGGCTTTGCCGCATCGGCCGGAGTCTGGGGTTTCTTGCGGCGGAAAAAACTGAGCATCGAAGGTAACGTCGGCGAATGCGCGAGAATGCGCACATGCTAGCACCGGCCATCCCGCGTCCCCGATGAACAAACCCTCCAAGGGCCATGCCGGTGCCGGCGCGCCACCCGGCAAGATCCGTCTGATCGGCGGCCGCTGGCGCGGCACGCGCCTGGCGGTGCCCGACGCGCCGGGGCTGCGGCCGACCACCGACCGTGTGCGCGAGACGCTGTTCAACTGGCTGATGCCGGCGCTGCCTGGCGCGCGCGTGCTCGACCTGTTCGCCGGCAGCGGCGCGCTCGGCCTGGAGGCGCTGTCGCGCGGCGCTGCGACGGCGGTTCTGGTCGAGCGCGACCCGGCCCTGGCCACGGCCCTGCGTGCGCTGGTCGCGCGCCTGCCCGGAGGCGAAGCGGCCACGGTGGTGCAGGCCGATGCGTTGTCCTGGTTGCCGATGCAGGCGGACGCCGACTACGACCTCGCCTTCGTCGACCCGCCGTTCTCTGCGGGGCTATGGGAGGCGGTGCTGCCGCGGCTGTCAGCCAAGCTCAAGGCCGATGCCTGGTTGTATGTCGAGGCACCGCTCGCCGCCGAGCCAACACTGCCTGCGGGCTGGCGCCTGCACCGCGAAGGCCGCACCCGCGAGGTCCGCTATGCCGTGTACCGACGGTCCGCGGCGGCCGCTGATACACTGGCGGGCACCCCGGCCAGCGACGACAACGGCCCCAGCCAATGACCATCGAATGAGCGCGGCCCGCACCCGTACCGCCGTTTACCCCGGTACTTTCGACCCGATCACCAACGGCCACATCGACCTGGTCGATCGTGCCGCCAAGCTGTTCGACCGCCTGATCATCGGCGTCGCCGAAAGCCCCGGCAAAGGCCCGGCCTTGCCGCTGGAGCTGCGCGTCGAGCTGGCGCGACAGGCCGTCGCCCATCATCCGCACGTCGAGGTGCGCGGCTTCGACAGCCTGCTCGCCCACTTCGTCGCGCAGGTCGGCGGTGGCGTGCTGCTGCGCGGCCTGCGCGCGGTGTCGGATTTCGAGTACGAATTCCAGCTGGCCAGCATGAACCGCCACCTGATCCCGGAGGTGGAGACGCTGTTCCTCACCCCGGCCGAGCAGTACGGATTCATTTCCTCGTCGCTGGTGCGCGAGATTGCCCGTCTCGGCGGCGACGTCTCCGGCTTCGTGCCGCCGGCGGTCGCCGCGGCGCTGCAGGCGCAATGGCAACGCAACCGCTCCTGATTTCCCACGACTTTCCCACGACAACACCAACGCCCGACCAAGGGGACACCGATGAAGACCACCACCCGCCTGCTGCTGATCGCCTGCCTTTCGCTGCCCGTCCTCGCCGCCTGCAACAAGGACGCGGAGAAGGTCGAAGTCGTGGAGACTGCACTGGTCGCGCCGACCGGCACCGACGAGAACTCCTGGAACACCTATCTGACCGAAGTGGTCAAGCGCAACCTCGATGGCGCCACCAACACCTACGTCTATGTGCTGCCGCATGAGGGTGCCGCCGACTTCCAGGGCTACTACGACCGCCAGCTCGAGAAGGCGCAGGTCGACATCCAGCGCGGCATCCTCGAGGGCAACCTGCTGGCTTACGGCTCGCCGAGCTCGGCCAAGACCGCCGACCTGGTCATCGCCTCGTTCACCCAGGCCGATCCGGGTTCGATGAAGGGCGTCAAGGTGCTGTTCATTGGTTCGGCCGCAGACAACGAGCGCGTCAAGGCCGTCGTGACTCCGGCCGGCGTCGACTACAAGTTCTTTGAGGTGAAGTAATCCCGCTTCGCGGCCGCCGGTAAGCCGGCGGCCGTTGGCAATGCCATGTCGCTGAAGATCAACGAACTCTGCGTCAACTGCGACGTCTGCGAACCGGCCTGCCCGAACCAGGCGATCTCGCAGGGTGAAACCATCTACGTGATCGACCCGGCGCGCTGCACCGAGTGCGTCGGTCACTTCGACGAGCCGCAGTGCGTCGTCGTCTGTCCGGTCGAGTGCATCGACCCCGACCTGGATCATTCCGAATCCAACGAGCAACTGCTGGCCAAGCTGGCCCGGTTGCAGCAGGAGCCAAGCTGATGCGTGTTGCGTTGCGTGTGCTGTTGTCCGCCAGCCTGCTGTACGCAGGCACGACCTTCACCGCAACGCCACTGCAGGCCGCCCCCGCTGCCAAAACGGCCGCCGCGCACCCGCCCGGCACCGCCATCGCCAGTGCCCACGCGCTGGCGACCGATGCCGGCCTGGAGATGATCCGCGCTGGCGGCAATGCCTTCGATGCCGCGGTGGCGGTGTCGGCGGTGTTGTCGGTGGTCGAGCCGATCAGTTCCGGCATCGGCGGCGGCGGTTTCTTCCTGCTGCACGATGCCAAGTCCGGCAAGGACGTGTTCGTCGATGCGCGCGAGACCGCGCCGGCCGCGGCCACGCCGGCTGCGTACCTCGACGAGAAGGGAGAGCTCAACCGCGACCGTGCCACCAACGGCCCGTGGTCGGCCGGTATTCCCGGCTTGCCGGCGGCGCTGGTGCATGTGTCGAAGCAGTACGGCCGGCTGCCGTTGAAGACCACGCTGGCACCGGCGATCCGCATCGCGCGCGAGGGCTTTGAGGTCTACGAGCGCATGTCGCGCGGTTATGCCGCGCGGCGCGAGGTGATGGAGCGTTATCCGGGCACGCGCGCGGTGTTCCTGGCCGACGGCGACACCGTCGAGCAGGGCGAGCTGTTCCGCCAGCCTGATCTGGCGCGCACGCTGGAGCGACTGGCCGCGCGCGGCTTCGACGGCTTCTATCGCGGCGAGACCGCCAAGTTGCTGCTCGACGGCGTGCGCGCCGAGGGCGGCCAGTGGACCGTGCAGGAGCTGGCCGGCTACCGCGTACGCGAGCGCGAGCCGCTGCGTTTTGGTTACGACGGCTGGGAGGTCGTCACCGCGCCGCCACCGTCGTCCGGTGGCGTCGCGCTGGCGCAGATGCTGCAGGTGCTCGGCCCTTGGGACTTGGCCAAACTGCCGCCGGCCGAGCGCGTGCACCTGACCACCGAGGCGATGCGCCGGGCTTACCGAGACCGCACCTTCTACCTGGGAGATCCGGATTTCGTCGACGTCCCGGTTGCCACGTTGACGCACCCGGCCTACGCCGCCGGCCTGCGCGCCTCGATCAATCCGGACAAGGCCACGCCCAGTGACCTGCTGTCGGGCCGGCCGACGCCTTTGGAAGACGAGGAAACCACCCACTTCTCGATCATCGACGCCGGCGGCAACCGTGTCGCCGCGACGCAGACGGTCAACCTGCTGTTCGGCTCGGGCCTGGTCGCACCGGGCACCGGCTTCCTGCTCAACAACGAGATGGACGACTTCGCGCTCAAGGCCGGTACGCCGAATGCCTTCGGCGTGATGGGCTTCGACGCCAACGCGCCGGCGCCGGGCAAGCGCATGCTCAGCTCGATGACGCCGACCTTCATGGTGTCGCCGGACAAGGTCGCGGTGCTCGGCACGCCCGGTGGCAGCCGCATCATCACGATGGTGCTGCTGGGCGTGCTCGGCTATGCCGATGGCCTGTCCGCGCAGCAGGTCGCCGCGTTGCCGCGTTTCCACCACCAGTGGATGCCGGACGCGATCTCGATCGAGAAGAACGCGCTGCCGTCGGACGTGATCGCCACGCTGCGCGGCATGGGCCACACCGTCAACGAGCCGCAGGAAGCCAGCGAGGGCCGCCGCTCCAGCGACACCTGGGGCAACCTGCAGACCGTCTCGTGGGACAAGCGCCGCAACGTGCTCGAAGGCGGTTCCGACCCGCGCAATCCGGTCGGCAAGGCGTCCGTGCAGGTATCTGCGCCCCGCCGCTGAACGCAAGGTCGCCTCGCGCCCGGTCATGATCGGAATTTAGCGTTTGCGCGCTAAAATTCATGCATCCGAAGCGATCCGGTTGCGCGATATGAAACTCTGGTCGGTATTGGGCAACAGTCAGAAACTCGACGGTGGTGCCATGTTCGGCAACGCGCCACGGGCGATGTGGGCCAAGTGGTCGCCGCCGGACGACGAGAACCGCATCGAACTGGCCTGCCGGGCATTACTCGCCAGCCCGCTCGCCGGCAAGACCGTGCTGTTCGAGGCCGGCATCGGCGCGTTCTTCGAGCCCAGGATGCGCGAGCGCTACGGCGTGGTGGAAGCGCGCCATGTGCTGGTCGATTCGCTCGCTGCAGCCGGCTTTGCTCCCGAGGACATCGACGTGGTGGTGCTGTCGCACCTGCACTTCGACCACGCCGGTGGCTTGCTGGCGCCGTGGCGCGAGGGCGAAGCGCCACAGCTGCTGTTTCCGAACGCGACCTACCTGGTCGGTCGCGCGCACTACGAGCGCGCGCTGCAGCCGCACCCGCGCGACCGCGCCAGCTTCATCCCGGAGTTGCCGGGACTGCTCGAGGCCACCGGTCGGCTGGAGCTGGTCGATGGCGAATATTCCCAGACGCTCGGTCGCAGCGTGCGTTTCCACTACAGCGACGGCCACACGCCGGGGCTGATGCTGGCCGAGATCGTCGGTCCGGAGCTCGTCGACGGCCAGCCGCACGGCGGCGTGGTGTTCTGCGCCGACCTGATCCCGGGACGGTCATGGGTGCACGTGCCGATCACCATGGGCTACGACCGCAATGCCGAGCTGCTGATCGATGAGAAGAAAGCCTTTCTCGCCGACAAGCTCGAGCGCAACGTGCATCTGTTTTTCACCCACGACCCGCAGTGCGCACTGGCGCAGGTGGTGCGCGACGACAAGGGCCGGTTTGCCACCACCCACGAAGTCGCCGAGTTGCAGGCACGGGCACTGACGGCATGAATCCACGCTGGGCGGCGGCCTTGCTGTCGTTGGCGGGAGGGCTGGCGGCCGCTGCCGTATCGGCGCAGGCGCTGCCGTCGGTCGAGCCGCTGGATCCACCGCAATCGGGCAGGCCGTTGAGCGACGGCGATTTCGGCGTGCAGACACGTCAGTTCGGCCTCGATCGCCGCGTCGAGATGTACCAGTGGCGCGCCACCGACAGCGGTTACACGCGTGTATGGAATGCGGCCGCGATCGACTCCGCCGGTTTCGCGCCCGGCCACGAGAACCCCAAGACGCTGCCACTGGAAAACCGGCGCTGGTGGGCGCGCGACGCGATGCTCGGCGGCAAGCCGCTCGAGCTGTCGGTGCTGCAGACGCTGGGGCAGTGGCGCGTGTTCCGACCGAATTTCTCGCGCCTGCCGGCCAATCTCGCCGCGTCGTTCCAGCCGGAAGGCGATGGCCTCGGCAGCGCCGAGAACCCGCTCGATCCGCAGATCGGCGATCTGCGGATCATCTGGCGCGAACTACTGCTGCCACCGCTGGACGGCAAGCTCGAACTGCACGATGGGCGCTGGCGGTTGTCGCCGGACGCGGCAGCGGCGGCACTGAGTGCGGAGCGCGCCTCGACCGTGGTCGAACTGCCTGCCGGTGAAGACCAGCGCCTGTTGCCGTGGTTGCTCGGTGCGGCGGCGGTGTTGCTGGCGGCAGCGCTGCTGTGGCGGCGCAAGCGCAGGCGTTTACGCGGCTGACAAGGCGGGCTGCGGGCCTCAGCCGTCGTGACGCGTGCCGAAGATCTTGTCGCCGGCGTCGCCCAGGCCGGGCAGGATGTAGCCGACCTCGTTGAGGCGCTCGTCGACCGCGGCGGTGTAGACCTCGACGTCGGGGTGCTTGGCTTCGAGCGCGCGCAAGCCTTCCGGCGCGGCCACCAGGAACAAGCCCTTGATGCGCTTGCAGCCGGCCGCCTTGAGCATGTCGACGGTGGCGACCAGGGTGCCGCCGGTGGCGAGCATCGGGTCGAGGATGATCGCGGTGCGCTCGTCCATGCGGCCGGTGAGTTTTTCGTAGTAACCGACCGGTTGCAGGGTCTTCTCGTCGCGCTGCAAACCGACCACGCCGACCTTGGCCGCCGGGATCAGCTCCAGCACGCCCGGCAGCATGCCCAGGCCGGCGCGCAGGATCGGCACCAGGGTGACCTTGGCGCCCTTGATGCGCTGCACATTCACCGGTCCGGCCCAGCCTTCGACCCAGGCGTCCTCGGTCTCCAGGTCGGCGGTGGCCTCGTAGGTCAGCAGTGTCGCGACCTCGGAGGCGAGCTCGCGGAATTCCTTGGTGCTGATGCCGGCCACGCGCATCAGGCCGAGCTTGTGCTGCACCAGCGGGTGGCGGACTTCGACGGTTTTCATGGGCAACAGCCTAATCCAGGGGCTCGTCCAGAAGAAAGGCCGGGTTGCCCCGGCCTTGCGAGTACCTCGCCCTGGTGCGGAGCGCCTACGCCGCCGCGGCCTGCTGCGCGCGCGGGCCTTCCTTCAGTGCCCGGCCGACCATCGCCACCAGCAGGTCGATCTCTTCGCTGGTGATGGTGAAGGTCGGAGTGAAGCGCAGCGAGTTGACGCCGCCGTGGATCACGCCGATGCCGCGTTCGCGCAGCCATTCCTCAGTCGAGCCTGCGCCGAAACACTTGAACTGCGGCGCCAGTTCGCACGAGAACAACAGCCCGGTGCCCTGGACCTTGGTGATCAGCCCGCCGAGCTCGACCTTGAGTTTTTCCAGTTTCTCGATCGCTTCCACGCCGCGGGCGCGGATGTTCTCGCGCAGGGCCGGAGTGACCTGTTCCATCACCGCGCAGGCCACGTCGAGCGCGCGCGGGTTGCTGGTCATGGTGTTGCCGTACAGGCCCTTCTTGTACAGCTCGGCGACGCGCTTGCTCACGGCGAGCACCGACAGCGGGTACTGGCCGGCGTTGAGCGCCTTGGAGTAGGTCTCCATGTCCGGCGGGTCGAGCTGCTCGAAGCCCGGGTAGTCGATGATCGACAGCACGCCGTGCGCTCGCAGGCCTGCCTGGATCGAGTCGACCAGCAGCAGCGAACCATGCGAGCGGGTGAGTTCGCGCGCCGCGGCATAGAACGCCGGCGGTACGCCGCGGCCCGGGTCGCCTTCGCCCATCACCGGCTCCAGGAACATCGCCTCGATGAACCAGCCGTTGGCATCGGCATCGGCGAAGACCTTCTTCAGCGCGTCGATGTCGTAGGGCTCGACGGTGAGCAGGGTGTCCTCGCCGCGGAAGCTGGCCAGGTGCTGGATGTAGGTCTTGCGCGAGGAGTCCGAGTACAGCGCCGGGCGTTCGGTGCGGCCGTGGAAGCTGCCCTTGACCACCACGCGTTTGATCGCGCGGCCGGCGTGCCTGCCGCCCGGGTCGGTCATCAGCTTGGTGTTGGCGTCGGCGATGCGCGCGGCCAGCGATACCGATTCCGAGCCCGAGTTCAGGCACAGGAATTTCTCGTACGGGCAACCGCCGCGCGCAGTGCCGATCGCGGCGCGGATCGCGCGCTCGAAGCGCAGCTGCGACAGCGACGGCGTCATGATGTTGGCCATTGCCTGTGGCTTGGCCATCGCCGCGATCACGGCCTTGGGCGCATGGCCGAAGCCGAGCATGCCGTAGCCGCCGGAGTCGTGCAGCACCGCGCCCTTGAGGGTGACCACCCACGGCCCGCGTGCGGCCAAGGCGACGTACGGGTTGACCGCATCGTCCGGGTAGAAATTGACATAACCGGCCTGCACGGCATGGACCTGCGCGTCCTCGTCGAGGTCGAGCAGATCGGCGACACCCTGGTCGGGAGCCGTATTCTTCAGGCGGTCGTACTCGTGTCCCGCTGCCTCGATCGCCTCGATCAGCTCGGCATGGCTGCTGGCGAAGCGGGCGATGGTGGCGTCGTCCAGGCCCTGGGTGCGGCGGCCCCCGTGGGCGCGCAGGGGAGCGAGTCGGTCGATGACGGCCATGGATTTTCCTTAGTCGTACGCAATCCTCTTATTATCTGGATTAAATCGTCGATAGACAGTGCAGATTTGTACGAAATATTGGATAATTTCGTCAATTAGACGAGATTGATGGGCAAATGAAGATCACCGATGCCGATCAGCAGTTGCTGTCCGTGCTGCGCGAGAACGCGCGCGCCTCGACCGCGGAGATCGCGCGTCGGCTGAAGCTGTCACGGACCACCGTGCACAGCCGGATCGAGCGGCTGGAGCGGGAGGGCGTGATCGACGGCTACACCGTGCGCGTCCACGACGAGGCCGAGCGTGGCCATATCCGCGCCCACATCATGATCACCGTGCTGCCCAAGCAGATGGCCGCGGTTGCCGCCGCGCTGCATGCGATGCCGGAGGTGCGCGCGCTGCATTCGGTCAGCGGTGCGTTCGACCTGGTCGCGCTCGGGGTGGTGCCGACAGTGGAGGCGATGGACGAGCTGACCGACCGGATCGGCGCGACCGACGGGGTCGAGCGGACCACCTCGGCGATCATCCTGTCGGCCAAGTTCGAGCGCTAGCGCCGCGCCACCGCAGGAGGGCAAAGGCGGCGTCCCGGCGGAAGCTCTTACAATGGCCGGTCCTGCGCCAGCCCATGCATCCAGCCCCCGCCTTGAAGAAATCCGACTTCCATTACCAACTGCCGCCCGAGTTGATCGCACAGGCGCCGTTGCCCGAGCGCTCGGCCAGCCGCCTGCTGGTGGTGCCGCCGGCCCCCGCCGGGGCGTTCGACCAGGGGTTCGAGGACCGCGTGTTCCGCGAACTGCCCGAACTGCTCGCCCCCGGCGACCTGCTGGTGTTCAACGACACCCGGGTGATCCCGGCGCGGCTGTTCGGCCAGAAAACCAGCGGCGGTCGCGTCGAGATCCTGATCGAGCGCCTGCTCGGCGGTTCCGAAGTGCGCGCGCAACTGGGTGTGAGCAAGTCGCCCAAGGCCGGCGCGCGGATCGTGCTCGACGCCGGTGGTGAGGCCGAGGTGCTGGGGCGTGATGGCGAGTTCTACCGCCTGCGCTTTGACGTGCCCGAATCCCTGGAGAACTGGCTGCTGCACGCCGGCCGCCTGCCGCTGCCGCCGTACATCCAGCGCGAGCCGGGCCAGGACGACGACGAGCGTTACCAGACCGTGTTCGCGCGCGAGCTCGGCGCGGTGGCCGCGCCGACGGCGGGGCTGCACTTCGATGCCCCCCTGCTCGATGCGTTGCGTCAACGCGGCGTGGAATTTGGCCACGTCACCCTCCACGTCGGCGCCGGCACCTTCCAGCCGGTGCGGGTCGACAACCTCGACCAGCACGTGATGCACAGCGAGTGGCTCAACGTCGGCGCCGGCCTGATCGAGCAGATCCGGCGTACGCGCGCCGCCGGCGGGCGCGTGGTCGCGGTCGGCACCACGGTCGTGCGCGCGCTGGAAAGCGCGACGCGCCTGAATGAAGCCGGCGAGGCCGAGTTGCAGCCGTTCGCCGGCGAGACCCGGCTGTTCATCCTGCCGGGCTATCCGATCCGCTCGATCGATGCCCTGATCACCAACTTCCATCTGCCGGAGAGCACCTTGCTGATGCTGGTTTCCGCCTTCGTCGGCAAAGCGCGCATGTTCGCCGCCTACGAGCACGCAATCGCGCAGCGCTACCGCTTCTTCTCCTACGGAGACGCGATGCTGCTGTTTCCGCGCCGCGATGAAATCGGCGGGCAGGATCAATGAGCGCGTCGCAACGCGCTGGGGACACCCACATGCGAGCTTTTGACACCGCCCAGATGATCCGGATCGCCCTTCCATGAGCCGCATGTCCTTCGAGTTGTTGGCCACCGACGGCGCAGCGCGTCGTGGTCGCCTGACGTTTCCGCGTGGCACGGTGGAAACGCCGGCGTTCATGCCGGTCGGCACCTACGGCTCGGTCAAGGGCGTGATGCCCGAGCAGATCCGCGAGCTGGGCGCCGAGATCATCCTCGGCAACACCTTCCACCTGTACCTGCGCCCGGGCCTGGACGTGATCGCCGACCACGGCGGTCTGCACGGCTTCGGTCGCTGGGATGGTCCGATCCTGACCGACTCCGGCGGCTTCCAGGTGTTCTCGCTGGCGCACAAGCGCAAGATCACCGAACAGGGCGTGACCTTCGCCGCGCCGACCGACGGCAGCAAAGTGTTCCTCGGCCCCGAGGAGAGCATGCACATCCAGAAGGTGCTCGACTCCGACATCGTGATGATCTTCGACGAGTGCACGCCGTACCCGGCGACCGAGGACGTCGCGCGCAAGTCGATGGAGCTGAGCCTGCGCTGGGCGCAGCGCAGCAAGAAGGCGCATGAGGGCAACGACGCGGCGCTGTTCGGCATCGTCCAGGGCGGCGTGCACCATGACCTGCGCACGCGCTCGGCCGAAGGGCTCAAGGCGATTGGCTTCGATGGTTATGCGGTTGGTGGCCTCGCCGTCGGCGAGCCGGAGGCCGAGCGCAACGCCATGCTCGAGCACACCGTGCCGCAGCTGCCGGAAGACTGTCCGCGCTACCTGATGGGCGTGGGCCGACCGGAGGATCTGGTCGAAGGCGTGGCGCGCGGCATCGACATGTTCGATTGTGTGATGCCGACCCGCAACGCCCGCAACGGCCATTACTTCACCAGCTTCGGCACGGTACGGGTGCGCAACGCCAAGTACGAGCGCGACCTGCGCCCGATCGAGGAGGGCTGCGACTGCTACGCCTGCCGCAACGGCTTCAGCCGCAGCTACCTGCGCCACCTGGACCGCTGCAACGAGATGCTGGCGCCGATGCTGGGCACCCTGCACAACCTGCGCTACTACCAGCGATTGATGGCGCAGATGCGCGAGGCGATCGCGCAGGGAACCTTTGCCGCCTTCCGTGAGTCTTTCTACGCCGCCCGCAGTGGCGAAATCTGAGCCGCGCCGGCTCCGGCCCGGCCAATCCGCCGGTCCGGGGCCCGCGTGGCATAATCCCCGGCTATTTTCCGTTCCAGGACGACCGCTATGAACCTGCTCGACCTCGTGATCGCCCCCGCTTACGCCCAGGCAGCCGGCCAGCCAGCCTCCGGCGGCTTCGGCATGTCGCTGCTGTTCCCGATCCTGCTGATCGGCGTCATGTACTTCCTGATGATCCGCCCGCAGATGAAGCGCCAAAAGGAGCACCGGGCCATGCTCGAGAAGCTCGCCAAAGGCGACGAAGTGCTGACCAACGGCGGCATCGCCGGCATCGTCACCGATATTGGTGAGAGCTTCATCACGGTCGAGATCGCCGACAACGTGCGCATCCGCCTGCAGAAGGGCGCGATCGCCAACGTGTTGCCCAAGGGCACCTTGAAGTCGGCCTGAGCCGACGCCAGAAGACTTTGACACACGGCGGCCGGGGTGGCCGCCGCAGGGGCATTCGATGCTGACTTACGCGCGCTGGAAATACTTCGTCATCCTGATTGCGCTGGTGCTCAGCGCGCTTTACGCGTTGCCGAACGTGTTTCCGCAGGATCCTTCGGTGCAGGTCACCGCCAGCCGTGGTGCGAAGGTCGACGAGGCCCTGCGCACGCGCGTGGCCGACAACCTCAAGCAGGCCGGTATCACCGCCAAGGCTGTCGAGATCGACAAGGGCAACCTGCTGGTTCGCCTCAACACCCCGGACCAGCAGGTCGAGGCCGCCGATGCGTTGCGCCAGCCGCTGGGCAGCGACTACGTGGTCGCGCTCAACCTGGCCTCGACGGTGCCGAACTGGCTGGAGAAGCTCGGCGCCAAGCCGATGCTGCTCGGTCTCGACCTGCAGGGTGGCGTGCACTTCCTGATGCAGGTCGACCAGAAGGCGGCGCTCGACAAGCGTCTGGACGCCACCGCCGAGGATGTGCGCGTGGCCCTGCGCGACGGCCGCGTGCGTTACGAGTCGGTCGAGCGCCGCGCCAACAACACCATCGTCGCCACCCTCACCAACGCCGCCGACGCCGACAAGGCCCGGCAGCTGATCGCCACCGGCCAGCCGACGCTGCTGGTGGACGAGCAGGGCAACACCGTCTCGGTGCGGGTGCCCGATGCCGAGCTGCAGAAGATGGCGGTGGAGGCGATCGAGCAGAACGTCGGCACCCTGCGCAATCGCATCAACGCGCTGGGCGTGGCCGAACCGATCATCCAGCGCCAGGGCAGCGACCGCATCGTCGTGCAGCTACCGGGCGTGCAGGACACCGCCCAGGCCAAGCGCATCCTCGGCGCCACCGCCACGCTCGAATACCGTGGCGTGGTCGAGAATGCCAACCCCTACGATGCCGTCGCCAGTGGCAACGTACCGCCGGAAGGCCGTGTGTATTACCGCAAGGAGCTTGGTCCGGACGGCAAGCCGATCCCGATCATCCTCAACAAGCGCGTGATCGCCTCCGGCGACCAACTGGTCGGCGCGACCTCGGCCATGGACCCGCAGACCGGTACCCCGGCGGTGTCGGTGCGCCTCAACGGCGTTGGCGGCCAGCGCATGTTCGACTACACCACCGAGCACGTCGGCAAGCCGATGGCGGTGGTCTACATCGAGCGCATCCCCGAGGTGCGCATGGTCGATGGCAAGGAGGTCCGCTCCACCAGGATCAACGAGGAAGTGATCTCGGTCGCCAACATCAACGGCGTGTTCGGCAAGGAGTTCCAGACCACCGGCCTGGGCAGCAGCAAGGAAGCGGCCGACCTGGCGCTGCTGCTGCGTTCGGGCTCGCTGGCCGCGCCGATGGACTTCGTCGACGAACGCACCGTAGGCCCGAGCCTGGGCCGCGAGAACGTCGAGCGCGGCTTGACCGCCGTGCTGTACTCGTTCGCCTTCGCGCTGATCTTCTTCCTCGTGTACTACCGCGTGTTCGGCATCATCACCTGCCTGGCGCTGCTGCTGAACATGCTGATGCTGATCGCGGTGATGTCGCTGTTCGGCGCCACCCTGACCCTGCCGGGCCTGGCCGGCATCGCGCTCACGGTGGGCATGTCGGTGGACGCCAACGTGCTGATCAACGAACGCATACGTGAAGAACTCCGTGCCGGGCTGCCGCCGCAGGCCGCGATCGCCACCGGTTACGACAAGGCCTCCGGCACGATTGCCGATGCCAACATGACCGCCATCCTTGCCGGCATCGCGCTGTTCGCGTTCGGCACCGGTCCGGTCAAGGGCTTCGCGGTGTCGATGCTGGTCGGCATCGTGACCTCGCTGTACACGGCGGTGGGTGTTTCACGCGGACTGGCCACGCTGGTCTACGGCGGCCGTCGCAGGCTGAAGTCCATCTGGATCTGACGGGAAGCACCGATCATGAAACCGTTCAACGTTTTCCCGTACGACAGCAACGTCAACTTCATCCGCCTGCGCTGGGTGTCGTTGGCGATCGCTGCGCTGATGGCCCTGGTGTCGATCGGTTCGATCGCCACCAAGGGCTTCAATTTCGCCCTGGACTTCACCGGTGGCATCGGCGTCGAGCTGCGCTATGCCAAGCCGGTCGACGTCGACTTCGTCCGCAACAAGCTCGAAAGCGCCGGCTACAGCAATCCGGTGGTGCAGAACTTCGGCACCGGCACCGAGTTGCTGATCCGCCTGCAGAGCAAGGAAGGGCAAGGGCAGGCAGGCGATGCCACCACCAGCATTGCCCAGGACATCAAGACCCTGACCTCGACGCCGGACAATCAGGCGACGGTGCTCAACAGCGCCGTGGTCAGCCCGCAGGTCGGCAAGGACCTGGCCTTGAACGGCATCTGGGCGGTGATCTTCGTGGTCGTCGGCTTCCTGATCTACATCTCGTTCCGCTTCGAGAAGAAGTTCGCGATCGCGGCGGTGGCGACCACGATGTTCGTGGTGCTGGCCGTGCTGGGCTGGTTCTCCATCGCCGGCCGCGAGTTCGACCTGGCCTTGCTGGCGGGCGTGTTGTCGGTGATGGGGTATTCGATCAACGACACGATCGTGGTGTTCGACCGAGTGCGCGAAAATTTCCGCTCGATGCGTTTCGACGCGGAGACCATCCTCAACAAGTCGATCAACCAGACGCTGTCGCGCACGGTGATCACCTCGTTCGTGGCGTTCCTGACCGTGCTGGCGCTGTACCTGTACGGCGGCAGCTCACTAGAAGGCATGGCCGAGTCGCAGATGATCGGCATCGTGATCGCAACGCTGTCGTCGATCTTCGTGGCCTGCCCGTTGCTGACCATCGGTTTCCTCAAGGTCACCAAGCAGGATTTGATGCCGAAGGCCAAGGACGAGGAAGCGTTGGCGCGTAGGCCGTAAGCGGCCTCTGCCAAGCAATGCGAAAAGGCCGCGCTCGTCGCGGTCTTCTCTTTGGGTGTCGGCTTTGTCGCCTTGCCCAAGGCTCCGAACCGGCAGTTCAAAGCCAAGGCCAGACTGACCGTGTCAGGACTCAGCGGAGGGGCGGATGGCCTCCTGTGAGACGGGCACAAAAAAGCCGCGCTATGCGCGGCTTTTCGTTTGCAACATGCTGCAACGTCTGCTCAATCAAACGCTGCCGCATACCCCGTATTGACGATCTTCTGCTGCAGCGCATCGGTGATCTTGAGGTTGCCGGCGATCAGCGGCCGGCCGGCGAGGCCGCGGTTGTCCATCGGACCGGTCGAGCGGCCACGGAAGTCACTGACCTTGCCGCCGGCCTCGCGCACCAGCAGCACGCCGGCGGCGATGTCCCAGGGCTTTACCCCGGCCTCGAAATAGGCGTCGGCGCGGCCGGCCGCGACGTAGGCCAGGTCGAGTGCGGCCGAGCCGGTGCGGCGGATGTCCTCGGCCTCGGTCAGCAACGTGTCGATGCACTTGAGCTGGGCGCTGGCGCGGGCGCGCTCGCGCGGCGGGAAGCCGGTGAGCAACATCGCTCCGGCCAGGTCCTTGCGTTCGGCGACGCGGATCTTGCGGTCGTTGAGGGTGGCGCCGCTGCCGCGACTGGCGGTGAACAACTCGTTGCGCAGCGGGTCGAAGATCACGCCATGGGTCGGCTCACCGTTTTCGACCAGTGCGATCGACACGCAGAAATGCGGGATGCCGCGCAGGTAGTTGCTGGTGCCGTCGAGCGGGTCGATCACCCAGGTGAAGCGGCTGTTGCCGGTGGAGCCGCTTTCCTCGCCGATGATGGCGTAGTCGGGGGTCGAACGGCGGAACTCCTTGATGATCTCTTTCTCGGCCAAGCCATCGACTTCGCTGGCGTAGTCCATCCGGTCCTTCTCGACCACGTTCAGCGCGTCCAGCTTGAACATGTGCCGGAGCAGCACGTTGCCGGCGGAGCGGGCGGCCTTGACCATGAGGGTGACGGCGGGTTTCTGCATGGCGAACGGCCTCGGTACGGATGAGGTGGGGGACGGACTGGCGGAGGGAAAGAGCGGGCCGGCGCGAAGACCGGGCGCGGAGTTTACCATTGCCCGCCATGAGTACCGAATCCAATCTCCTCACCGCCGCCGGGTGCCTGCGCATCGTCCTGGTCGGCACCCAGCATCCCGGCAATATCGGCTCCGCGGCGCGGGCGATGAAGACCATGGGCCTGTCGCGGCTGGTCCTGGTGGCGCCGGAAAAAGCGCCCAACACCGAATCCTTCGCGCTGGCCGCCGGCGCCGACGACGTGCTGGCCGCGGCCCTGACCTGCGGCAGCCTGGCCGAAGCCGTGGCCGATTGCCGGCTGGTACTGGGCTGCACCGCGCGCAGCCGGCGCGTTGCCCTGGAGGAGCTGCTGCCGCGCGATGGCGCCGCACGGGCGGTAGGCGAGGCCGCCGCCGGGGCCGAGGTGGCGCTGGTGTTCGGCCGCGAGCGCACCGGCCTGGACAACGACGAGCTGCAGCTGTGCCACGCTGCCGTGCACATCCCGGCCAACCCGGACTACAGCTCGCTGAACCTGGCCGCGGCGGTGCAGGTGCTGAGCTACGAACTGCGCATGGCGATGCTGGCGGCCGTGCCGGGCATGGCCACGGACGAAGCGGGGCGACGCGACGAGCTGGCCTCGCACGCACAGATCGAGGGCTTCTTCGCCCAGTTGGGCGAGACCCTGGACGCGATCGATTTTCACAAGGGGCGAGCCCCGGAGTCGGCGATGCGCAAGCTGCGGCGGTTGTTCCTGCGGGCCAGTCTGGACACCCGCGAGGTCCGCCTGCTGCGCGGCATCCTGGCCGATGCGCAGCGCATGGCGATGCTCGCCGGCCAGCGCCGCTGAGCCAGACAACCGGCGTGGACGGTGGCCCGGGCGGTGCTACCGGCTCGGGCGGGTTTCGATTACGCTGCCGACGGCACTTAGACCGGTCCCCGTTCTTGATCGCTAGCCTGCGTCGCATCGCCCTGCTGTCCGGACTCGCGTTGGCGACCGTGGCCGCACCGCTCCGGGCGGGCGGTGTCGACGATGCCCGCGTGCTGGTCCTGGGCCGCATCAGCGACGACCCCAAGGCGCACTACGAGCAGCTCAAGCCGCTGCTCGACTACGTGGTGCCGCGCATGGCCGATGTCGGCATCCGCGAAGGCCGCATCCTGATGGCCAAGGACTCCCAGCAGATGGCCAGCTACCTGCGCCGCGGCCGGGTCGACTGGGTCACCGAGACCTCCGGCACGGCGATGCTGCTGCGCCAGCGGGCCGGTGCCAAGCCGCTGCTGTTGACCGAACGCGACGGCACCAGCCATTACCGCAGCCTGTTCTTCGCCCGGCGCGACAGCGGCCTGCGCTCGCTGGCCGACCTGCGCGGCCACAGCGTCGCGTTCCAACGGCCGTCGTCGACCAGTGCCTATTTCGTGCCGGCGGCGGCCTTGCTCGAACGCGGCCTGTCACTGGAGATCCTGCTGTCGCCGACCGACCACATCGACTCCGGCGCGGTCGGTTACCTGTTCGCCTGGTCGGAGCTCAACATCTCGACCTGGGTGCACAAGGGATTGGCCGATGTCGGCGTGATGAGCAACCTCGACTGGGACAACCCGCGGCGGATGCCGCCGGCATTCCGCAACGACCTGGTGGTGGTCGGCACGACCGACGACTACCCGCGCGCGGTCGAGATGGTCCGCGGCGGCCTCGCCCCCAAGGTCGAAGCCCGCCTGCGCGAGGTGCTGATCGACGCCGCCGGCGATCCCGATGCCGGCGAGGCCCTGCTGCGCTTCTTCGGCACCACCGGTTTCATGCCGGTCGACCCGACCTCGCAGCGCGCGCTCGACCACATCGCCGACGGTGTCGCGCGCGTGCGCGCGGAGGTCGAATGAAGTTGCGCCTGGGCCTGCAGGCCCGCTTCCTGGTGATGATGGCGCTGGCCTTGCTGGTGGTGGTGCTGCTGATCACTTTGCTGCTCAACCGCCAGGAGCGGATGCAGCTCGAGGTCGAGGGCGTCAGCCGCGAGGCGATGCGCACGATGGTCCGCGACGGCATGCGCCGCCAGGGCGAGGGCACGGTGCGGCAACTGGCCGAGTCGCTGGCCAATCCGCTGTACTACTTCGATCTCGATGCGATCGGCGTGATCGGTCGCACCGCGCTGCGCAACCCCAGCGTCCGCTACGTCACCGTCTATGACGACAGCGGCAACATCGTCCACGACGGCAGCGAGGAGATCCCAAGCTATGGCAAGCGCATGGACGACAAGCTCGCCACCGAGGTGATTGCCGCGCGCGACGTGCACATCCAGTGGAACGGCGCGGTGATGGACGTGTCGGCGCCGATCATGATCGGTCGGCAGCGCATCGGCGGCGTGCGCATCGGCTACGACATGAAGGCCGCGCGCCAGTTCCAGGAAACCGCGGTGGGCAGCCTGCGCACTCGGCTCGATGCGCTCGGCCAGCGGCACGTGGTCTGGATCGGCCTGCTCGGCGTCGGTCTGCTGGTGTTCGGCGGCGTGGTGCTGTGGCTGATCCAGCGCTTCCTGGTGCAGCCGATCCGCCAGCTCGCCGAAGCGGCGCGTGCGATCGAGGCCGGTCGTTTCGATACGGTCACGCCAGCCGGCACGCGCAACGACGAAGTCGGCGACCTCATGCGCGCGTTCGAGCGGATGAGCCGCAGCCTGGCGCGCCACGACCGCGACATCCGCCGCATGGCCTACACCGATGCGTTGACCGGGCTGGCCAATCGCCTCGCGTTCCGCGAGACGCTCGACCAGCGTCTGCTCGAGCGTGGCACCGGCCGCCAGTTGGCGTTGTTGTTCGCCGACATCGACGATTTCAAGCGCGTCAACGACACGCTCGGCCACGACGCCGGCGACGAGGTGCTGCTGCAGTTCACCAAGCGCATCCAGGCGGCGATCAAGCGACTGGGCGGCGAAGATGTCTTGCTGGCACGTTTCGGCGGTGATGAATTCGTCATCCTGGTGCAGGGCGGTGGCAAAGACGGCGACGTGCGCAAGAACGCCAGCCTGCTCGCCGAGACCCTGGTCAGCGACCTCGGCGAGCCAATCCTGGTGCACGACCGCCAGGTGTTCCTCGGTACCTCGATCGGCATCACCCTGTTTCCGGAGGATGCATCCAGCGCGACTTCGCTGATGAAGAACGGCGACATCGCGATGTACCAGGCCAAGGTCGCCGGCAAGAACTGCTACCGCTTCTACAGCCGTGCGATGGATCAGGCGGTGGAGCGGCGCGTGCACCTGGAGCACGAGTTGCGCGGCGCCTGGGAGCGCGGTGAGTTGAGCCTGGTCTACCAGCCGGTGTTCTGCCTTGTCGACGACGCGATGATCGGTGCCGAGGCGTTGCTGCGCTGGCAGCATCCCGAGCGCGGCCTGGTGGCGCCGTCGGTGTTCATCGATGTCGCCGAACAGAGCGGGTTGATCGAGACGCTGGGTCCGCAGGTGCTGCACGCAGCCTGCGAGGACGCGGTGCGCTGGCAGCAGTTGCGACCGCAGGGCGAACCGCTGTTTGTCGCGGTCAACGTCTCACCGCGGCAATTGCGCAGCGGCGACCTGCCGCAGGTGGTCGCGGCCTCGTTGCGCGAGACCGGTCTGTCGGCCGACCTGCTGCACCTGGAACTGACCGAGACCGCGGTGATCGGCGACGAGGCCCAGGCCAGCAATCTGCTCACGCGCCTGCGCGGCATGGGCGTGAAGGTGTGGCTGGACGATTTCGGCACCGGTTTTTCCGGCCTCAGCCATCTGCGTCGGGTGCCGGTCGACGGGGTCAAGATCGATCGCAGCTTCATCGCTGACGTGCTGCGCGACCCGGATGACCTGGCACTGACCACGGCCATCATCGCCATGGCGCATTCGCTCGGCATCACCGTGGTCGCCGAAGGCGTCGAGCGGGAAGGGCAGTACGCGATCCTGCGCGAGCGCGGTTGCGACCTCGCCCAGGGCTACTGGCTCGGGCACCCGCTTCCCGCCGCAGAATTCCTTGCCCTGTTGCGCTGATCGACGGCAGCCGGCATCGGGCGACGCACCAACGCGCCACACGCTTGCGCGCGCCTCACATCAGCATGTCGAGCCAGCGCGCCGCCACCGCCGCAAGTTGCCCGGAGAGCACGCCGAAGATCGCGATTGCGATCACACCGGCCGCCCAGGCCAGGCCCATGAGCCAGCCGTCGCGCTCGAGCAGGGCCAGTGCGAACAGCATCAGCAGTCCGCCAAACAGGAAGTTGGTGAATGGAATCGGCAACGACAGCAGCAGACCCAGCAACACCAGCAGCAGGCCCGTGAACATGTCGGCGATACGGTGATCGAGCAGGCCCGTCGCACGCGGGCGCACCAGCTTTTCCAGCCGCGTCAGCCACGGCGCCAGCAGATCGCGGAAGCGCACCATCGCGTGCCGATGCGGACCGCGCCGGGCGATGAAACCCGGCAGCCACGGCTGGCGCAGGCCGATCAGCAGTTGCAGGCCGATCAGGATCACCAGCGGGCCGCTGACTGCGCCGCCCACGCCCGGGATCGGGATGAAGGCGGGAATAGTCGAGACGAACAACAGCATGCCGAACGAGCGGTCGCCGAGGCCATGGAAGACATCGCCCAGGCGCAAGGATTCGGCCGGGTCCCCGGCCGCGAAGCCGTCGAGCAGGGCGCGGGTGCCGGCTTCGGGCGCGCGCTTACCCGATCGTTTCATGCTCGCCCGTGTCCTCGTCGTGCCGGTGCAGCAGCAGCTTGTCGATGCGCGGGCCGTCGAGGTCGATCACCTCGATGCGCCAGCCGTCCCAGTCGAAGTGTTCGCCGACGTAGGGGATGCGGCCCAGGTGGGCGATGACCATGCCGGCGGCGGTGTGGAAGTCGTGCTCGTCCTCGTCCGGCAGGCGGCGGCCGCCGACCAGCTCACGCAGGTCCTCGATCGGCAATGAGCCGTCGAGCAGGAACGAGCCGTCGGCACGCTCGACCACCGGCCCGGCGGTGTCGTCGGTCTCGCCCGACGAGCCGGAGTGCAGGCGACCGACCACGGCGTCCATCAGGTCGGCGACGGTGACGATGCCGCTGATGTCGCCGTACTCGTCGACCACCAGCGCCAGCGACTGCTGCTCCTCGCGGAAGATCTCCAGCAACTTCATCGCATGGGTGGACTCGGATACGAACAAGGGTTCGCGCAGCTCCTTGAACAGGTCCGGGGCTTTCTCGTCGAGGCGATCGAGCAGCGACTTCACCTCGAGGATGCCGAGCACCTCGCTGTCGTCGCCGCGGTAGACCGGATAACGCGAGAACGGCGTCTCGCGCATGGCCGCCAGGTTCTCGGCGAAATCGGCGGCGGCGTCGAGCCAGGCGATGCGCGTGCGCGGCGTCATCAGGCTCTCGGCACTGCGGTCGCCGAGGCTGAGCACGCGGTTCATCATCTTGCGTTCGTCGGCATCGATCACGCCCTGCTCGTGGCTTTCGCTGACCAGCAGGCGGATTTCCTCTTCGGTGACGCTCGATGCCCCTGACTGGTCAACGCGCAGCAGGCGCAGCATGGTGCGGGTGCTGACGCTCAGCAGCCACACCGCGGGCGTGGCTGCCCGGGATATCCAGTTCATCGGCAAGGCGACGAAGCTGGCCAGCCGCTCCGGCGCCAGCAGCGCCAGACGCTTGGGCAGCAACTCACCCAGGACGATGCTGAGGTAGGTGATCAGGCCGACCGCGAGCACCAGGCCGATGGTGTCGGCGTACTTCGCCAGGGCCGGGAAGGTGATGCGCAGCCATTCGCCGATCGCGGCGCCGATCGCGTCGCCACCGAACACGCCGGTGAGGATGCCGATCAGGGTGATGCCGACCTGCACGGTCGAGAGAAAACGCTCGGGATGTTCGGACAGCTCCAGCGCCTTGCGCGCATGGCGGCTGCCCTGTGCCATCTGTTTCAACTTGGGCTTGCGTGCCGTGACGACAGACATCTCCGACAGGGCGAAGAAGGCGTTGAGGGCGATCAGCACGAGGACGACGAGGAGTTCTAGCATCCGAGCCGCTCCGATCCGTGGTGGGGGGACAGGGAGGCAAGGCGCCGCTCAACCGGCGAGGGCCGGGCGGCGGGCGGCGGTTTTGGGTCGTCGTCCATGGGATGGGGCAGTTAATAAAGAGAGAAACAGGGGCATGGATGGTAGCAGGCACGGCAAATTCAACCCCGTGAAGGCGCGCATCCGTCGCTAAACCGTCATAATTGCGCCCGCAGACCCCACCGCGCCGTGTTTTGCGGCACCACGAGGCCCCTACCGCATGTTCTCCCTGCAAACGATCTTCGGCCAAGGCAACCAGTTCTACACGCTGCTCGAGGAGGCCGCCGTGGCCGCCCACGACAGCACCAAGGCCCTGCACGCCATGCTCAAGTCGGCCGACCGCCAGCCGGCCCTGGACGCCTTCAAGCTGGCCCGCCAGCGCGAGCGCGACGCCTCCGACAAGATCAGCCAGGAGCTGGTGAACAGCTTCATCACCCCGATCGAGCGCGAGGACATCGAAGCGCTGGGCTCGGCGCTGTACAAGATTCCCAAGCAGGTCGAGAAGTTCGCCGACCGCTACTCGCTGGCGACCCGCCACCTGGAGCACATCGACTTCGCCCCGCGTGCGGCGATGCTCGAGCAGGCTTCCGCGGTCGTGGTGCAGATGGTCCACCAGCTGCGCCATCTCAAGCTCGAGCCGATGAAGGCGCTCAACGACCAGCTGCGCTCCATCGAGAACGAGGCCGACCGGCTGATGCTGGAGCTGTACCGCGACATCTACTCGGGCCGGCTCGACAACCTGCAGATGTTCCTGCTCAAGGAGTTCTTCGAGATCCTCGAGAAAGCCATCGATCGCTGCCGCGAGGCCGGTGTGGTGGCCTACGAAATCGTGTTGAAGAATTCCTAAAATGAGCATGTCTCGGAACTTTGCGAGTCCCGGCCTCGGGTCGGCGGGCATCGATGGTGCCGATGCCCTCAGGGCATTCCTCCACGGCCCGGCCCTCGCGCATGGCGCTCGGGCGTTCGACGACGCGCGCGGCAGTGCCGCGCAAGCACGCCGTCTCACCCCCGCCTCGCCGCTGCGCGGCGAAGCAACCCCCTTAACTTAAGGGGGCGATGGATGCTGACCTTAGTTCTCGTTGTGGTGTTCGCGGCGCTTGCGTTCGAATACATCAACGGCTTCCACGACACCGCCAACTCGATCGCGACCGTGGTCGCGACCAAGGTGCTGTCGCCGATGCAGGCGGTGGCGATGGCGGCCATCACCAACCTGCTGGGCGCGCTGTGGGGCACGGCGGTGGCCAAGACCATCGCCTCGGGCCTGCTCGACAACGGCGTGGTCGCGGTCACCTCGCAGCTGATCCTGTGCGCGTTGATAGGTGCCATCGTCTGGAACCTGATCACCTGGTGGAAGGGCCTGCCGTCGTCGTCCTCGCACGCGTTGATCGGCGGCCTGTGCGGTGCGGCCGTGGCTGCGGCCAGCAACAACTTCCATGCCGTGATCTGGTCGCAACCTGCGGACCCCTGGTACAAGAGCGCCGGCGTGCTGTGGAAGGTGATCGTGCCCATGTTCAGCTCGCCGCTGCTCGGCTTCACCGCCGGTTTCCTGCTGATGGGCCTGCTGTTCGCGATCATCTCGCTGATGGCACGCAGCGGTGGCGTGCTGGCGCGCATGGCGCGTCCGCGCTGGGTCAACGCCTTCTTCGGCAAGGCACAGCTGGCCAGTGCCGCCGGCATGGGCTTCGCCCACGGCATGAACGATGCGCAGAAGACCATGGGCATCATCGCCCTGGCCCTGGTCGGTGCGCAGTCCGCCGGCACGCTCGACAACCTGCCGTCGTGGCTGGCGTTCCTGCATCCGTCGCAGGCCGCGCTGGAACATAACGACATCGACCTGTGGATCAAGCTGACCTGCGCGATCGTGATGGCCGCGGGCACTGCTGCCGGCGGCTGGCGCATCATCAAGACGCTGGGTCACAAGCTGGTCAAGCTGCACCCGATCAATGGCTTCGCCGCCGAGACCAGTGCCGCGGCGGTGATCATGGCCGCGTCCTCGCTGGGCATTCCGGTCTCGACCACGCACAACATTTCGTCGGCGATCATGGGCGTGGGCACCGCCAAGCGCTTCAACGCGATCAAGTGGACGGTGGTGGAGAAGATGATCTGGGCGTGGATCCTCACCATCCCGGCCGCAGGCGGCATCGCCTTCGGTTGCTTCAAGCTGTTCGTGGCGATCGGCTGGGCGTAAGCACGCAGCCTCGCTTTGCCTAGCCCCCTAAGTCAGGGGGCGGTTCCCACCGCAGGCGGGAAAGGCTGGGGGATGGCGCTGCGCACGATCTTGGTTTGCGCAGCAAGCCAAGATCAAAGCAGATCGCCGCCGGCCGACATCATCCGCTCCATGCGGTCGCCGAGACCGCCGATCTCCAGCACCAGGCGATCGACCTCGGCCGCATCCAGGCCGTCGTAGGGCCGGTTCTCGCACAGCTGCAGGTAGGGCACGCCATCGAGGTCGCCGATGGCGAGGTAGCCGACCCGGCTTTGCCAGTTGAACACCAGTGCGCGCCGTGCATCCAGGCCGGTGGTCGGTGCCACCGCCGTGCTGACGCGCAAGTAGGGGCGGCCGTCGTCGTCGTCGAGCTCGGACAAGAAGATGGCCTGGTGGCGGCTGCCCTGTTCCAGCGAGAGCTCGATGCAGATCACGTCGACATCGTGCTCGGTCATGCGGAAGTCGGCCGTCTTGAGGTGACGGCGGATCGATTCGAAATTGCGCACAGGCGCGGCTCCATCGGGGGATGCCGGCTATGCTACCGCGATGAGCAAGCCGCCTGCCGCGAAGGACGTCGCCGCCGACCGCATCCTTGCCGCGATCCGTGCGATTCCGCGGGGCGAGGTCGCCGGCTACGGCGAGGTGGCCCGCCGTGCCGGTCTGCCCGGGCGCGCGCGCCTGGTGGCACGTTTGCTGAGCCAGAACGACGACCCGACACTGCCCTGGCACCGCGTGTTGCGCTCCGACGGCCGCATCGCGCTGCCGGAGGGCTCCAGAGGCTACCGCGAGCAGTGCCAGCGCCTGCGCGCCGAAGGCGTGCGTATCGAAGCCGGCCGTGTGCGCGACCAGCGTGCAGCAGTGACGCTGGACGAGCAGGTCTGGGGTGCGTCGTTGCCTGCGCGGTCCACGGCCACGCGCGCTGCAAAACCCTCCGGCGGGCGACGCTCGCGCGGTTCAGCCGCACCGGACTGAGCGCATCTCTGCATGGGACCATCGGTGAAGTCCGGTTTCGCCGGCCACCGGCTACCATGTGCCGACCTTCAAGGAGCGGCGATGTTTTCCAACCTTCCCCCCGTCACCAAGGCCCTGCTGATCGGCAACGGCCTGGTGTTCGTACTGCAGTGGGCATTGGGTGATGCTGCGCTCGCGCAGTTCATGCTGTGGCCGCCTGGCAGCGGCAACGACCTGCTCGGCATCGGCTTCATGCCATGGCAGCTGTTGACCTATGGCTTCATGCACGGCGGCTTCGCCCATCTGCTGTTCAACATGCTGGCGCTGGTGATGTTTGGCGCACCTCTGGAGCACGTCTGGGGCGAGCGTCGTTACCTGACCTACTACCTGGTGTGCGTGGTCGGCGCCGCCTTGTGCCAGATCGCGGTCGGCGTCTGGACTCTGTCCGAGGGCGGGCAGGCGTACCCGACCGTCGGCGCGTCCGGCGGTATCTTCGGTTTGCTGCTGGCCTACGGCATGCTGTTCCCGAACCAGCGCGTGATGTTGCTGATTCCACCGATCCCGATGAAGGCGCGCACGCTGGTGATCGTCTACGGCGCGGTCGAACTGCTGTTGGGCATCACCAATACGATGCCGGGCGTCGCCCACTTCGCTCATCTGGGCGGGATGCTGTTTGGCTGGTTGCTGATCCGCTACTGGCGCGGGCAACCGCCGTTCGGGCGCAAGGGACCGCCGCGGATGCGGGTGGTGCGCTGACCGCATCCCCGATCCACCTGCCGCGAGGTTTCTTGCGGCTTGCATCGACACAAAGCAAAACGGCGCGGATCTCTCCGCGCCGTTTTGCTTTCGTGATGCTTGGGTTTACGGGAACAGCTTGATCTGCTGGTTCGCCGCGGCCTGCATCGCCGTGTTGGCCTTGCAGGCGAACGCTTCGCCGAAGCTGGCCTGGTTGACCAGCGGGCCGTTGGTGCGCCACTGACCGGGGGCGTGGACGCTGGTGGCGGCGCGCTGGGTCGCCACTTCGCTGGTCATGTGCTGCGGCCACAGCGACGCCCAGGCCTTGTAGAAGGCCTGATGGTTGGCCTTGGTCGAGCCCGGCTCGGCGCTGCGGTAGGCGGCCCAGGCCAGCTCGACACCGGCCAGGTCGGCGATGTTCTCGTCCAGGGTCTGCTGGCCGTTGAGCTTGACGCCCTTGAGGTCGGGGTAGTCGTAGCCGCTGTACTGCGCGGCGACGCGCTTGCCGAGTGCGTCCCAGGCGGCCACTTCGGTCGGGGTCCACCAGTCGCGCAGCTCCTGCTTGGCATCGACCAGGCGACCGCGGTTGTCGAAACCGTGGCTGAGCTCGTGGCCAACCAGCGTGCCGAACGAGCCGTACTGCGTGGCCGCGTCCTTGCCCATGTCGAGCACCGGCGCCTGCAGCATCGCGGCGGTGACGATCAGGCGGTTCTGGGCGATGTCGTAGGCCAGCGCCGGTTCCTGCGGCAGCACGTCCCAGCGACGGTCGGCGTTGCCGCGGCCGATGCGCTTCATCTCCTCGCGGTGGCGCCAGGTCGAGGCGATCAGCATGTTGCTGCCGAAGCTGCCGCGGCCCATCGGTTGCACGGTGTAGTCGAGGTCGCGGTTGGGCAGGCCAATCTCGATCTTGAGCTTGTCGAGCTTGGCCTTGGCCTCGGCCTTGGCGGCGGCGCTGAAGCGGGTGTCGCGTTCGATGACCTGGCCCAGCGTGTCGCGCACCTGCTTGGCGATGTCCTCGGCGCGCTTGTCGGTGGCGGCGGGCAGGTAACGCGCGGCGTACTGGTGGCCGACCATCGGCCCGGCGGCGAGGGTGATCGCGTCGAGCACGGCCTGCGCGCGCGGCGGCGGGTTGGCGCGGCCCTGCAGCAGTTTGCCGCGGAAATCGAACTCGGCCTCGCGGAACGGCTTGGCCAGGTACGGCGCCATCGCGTCGCCGACGCGCCAGCGCAGGTAGGCCTTCCACTGGTTGGGCTTGAGGCTGCCGACCAGGCCGTCGAGCGTCGAGAACAGCTTCGGGTTGGCCATCGACACGGTGTCGTCGGTGACGCCCTGGGCCTTGAGGAACTCACCCAGCTGCAGGCGCTTGTACTGCTTGGCCAGCTTGGCGGTGTCCACCGGGGTGTAGTTGGTGCGCGGGTCGCGCAGGTCGAGCAGCGATCGCGATGCGCGCGCGATGCGCGTCTCTAGGTCGATCACCTGCTGCGCTTCGGCGGCCAGCTGCGCCTGTGGCGTGCCGGTCAGGGCGAGGATCTTCTGCACGTAGGTGTTGTAGCGGCCCATCAGGGCGCGGGTGTCGGCGTCGGTGCGGGTGTAGTACTCCGGGTCCGGCAGGCCGAGGCCGCCCTGGGCGAAGTAGCCGATGTGGCGATTGAGGTCGTTGAGATCGATGTCGGCGCCGAAGTTGAACAGCACCGGGATGCCGACCTGGTGCAGCGCGGCGATCGACGCCGGCACTTCCTTGGTGTTCTTGATCGCGTTGATGCGCGACAGCAGCGGGGCGATCGGCTGCGCGCCGTCGCGCTCGACCGCAGCTTCGTCCAGGCCGCTGGCCCAGAAGTCGCCGAGCAGTTTCTGCACGTCGTTCTTGGGCGAGGTCATCGCGCCGTTGAGCAGGTCGAGCTGCTGCTGGCGCGCACGCGCACCGAGCTGCTCGATCGCCGACACCGAGCCGACACCCGGCAGCAGCGTGTTGCTCTTGAGCCAGTCGGCGTTGGCGTTGGCGTAGAAGTCGCTGCAGACGTTGGCGACCGGCGCGGCCTTCGCCTTGGCCGGGGCGCGCTTCTTGGCGGCCTCCGCACCGGGCGCGGCAAGGCCGGCGATCAGGCTCAGGGCGAGGGCACAAGCAAGCGGGCGTAGGGTCATCGCGAAGTCCATGCAGTTGGTGCTGAGTAGCGGGGGAGTTTAGCAGCGCGTTTCACGGGGCGATGAACGCGCGAGCTTGGCCTTGCGGGGCTGTGCGCGGCGACACAAAAAGCGAAGGCCCGGGAGTCCCGGGCCTTCGCGCCTGGCCGACGAGGATCGGCCGATAACGGTTGTATCTTCCGCGTCAGGGCGTGATCACCAGATCACGACCTGCTGGTCGCCTTCGCGCACCATCGGCTGGCCCGGCTTGCACGAGAACGCCGCGGTGAAGGCCGGCAGGTTCGACGGCGCGCCGATCGCGCGGAAGTTGGCCGGTGCGTGCGGGTCGGTCTTCAGGCGCACCTCGAGCTCTTCCGGCTTGAAGTTGCGACGCCACACCGTGCCCCAGTTGAGGAAGAAGCGCTGGTCGCGGGTCAGGCCGTCGGTCTTCGGGTCCGGCTTGCCTGCGCTGGCCTTGACCATCGCATCGTAGGCCGTGGCCAGACCGCCGAGGTCGGCGATGTTCTCGCCCAGGGTCAGCTTGCCGTTGACGTGCTTGCCCGGCTGCGCCTCGTAACCGTTGAACTGGTTGATCAGCTTGTCGGTGCGGCCGCTGAAGCCCTTGGCATCGGCGTCGGTCCACCAGTTCTCGAAGTTGCCGCTGGCACCGAAGCGGCTGCCCTGGTCGTCGTAGCCGTGGGTCATCTCGTGGCCGATCACCGCGCCGATGCCGCCGTAGTTGGTGGCGTCGTCGGCCTTCGGATCGAAGAACGGCGGCTGCAGGATCGCCGCCGGGAACACGATCTCGTTCTGCAGCGGGTTGTAGTAGGCGTTGACCATCTGCGGCGGCATGCCCCACTCGGCGCGATCGACCGGCTTGCCGATCTTGCCGAGGTTCCACTTGTAGTTGAACTCGTTGGCGGCCAGCACGTTGCCGATGTAGCTGTCACGGCCGGTGGCCAGGCCGGTCCACTCGCGCCACTTGTCCGGGTAGCCGATCTTCGGGGTGAAGGCGGCCCACTTCTCCATCGCCTTCTTCTTGGTGTCGTCGCTCATCCAGGCCAGGTGCTCGATGCGGCCCTTGAGCGCTTCGGACAGGTTCTTCACCAGTTCCTGCATGCGCGCCTTCGATTCCGGTGAGAAGGCGACCTTGACGTACATCTGCCCCAGCGCTTCGCCGGCTTCGCTCTCAATGGTGTCGAGCACGCGCTTGCCGCGCTCCTTCAGCTCGGACTGGCCGCGCATGGTCTTGTTGTAGAAGTTGAAGTTCTCCTGCACGAACGCGTCGGACAGGTACGGCGAGGCGCTGTCGACGGTGTGGAAGCGCAGGTAGCTCTGCCATTGCGCGGCCGGCACGTCGGCCAGCATCTTGCTGACCTCGGCGTGGAAAGCCGGGATCGACAGCGAGAACATCGCAGGCGTAGCCACGCCCTGCGACTCGAAGAACTTGCTCCACGGGAAATTCGGCGCCAGCTGGTCGGCATCGGCCGGGCTGACTGGGTGGTAGTACAACGACACGTCGCGCGACAGCTCTTCGCTGGACTTGGAGACCTTGGCCAGGCGGGTCTCGAACGCGATCACGTCCTGAGCCTGCTTGGCGGCGTCGCTTGCGGGCACGCCCGACAGTTCGAGGACCTTGGCGACGTGGGCCTGGTAGGCGTCCAGCTTGGCCTTGTTGTCGGCCTTGGTGTAGTACTCCTTGTCGGGCAGGCCGAGGCCGCCCTGCGAGGCGTACGCGATGTTGTTCTTGGAGTCCTTGAAGTCTGCTTCGGCGCCGAAGCCGAACAGGTAGTTCTCGCCCTTGGCCGCGGTGGTGCGGATGTAGTCGGCGATCTTGTCCTGGCTGTCGAGCGCGGCGATGGCGTCGAGCTTGGCCTGGATCGGGGCGATGCCCTGCTGGTTGATCTTGGCCGCGTCCATGCCGCTGGCCCAGAAGTCACCGACGATCTTGTCGACGCCGGCAGCGCTGGTATTGGCGGCGGCCTGCTCGGCGAGCTGGCGCTGGATCGCGGTGGAGCGCTCATCGAGCATCTCGAACGCGCCCCACGAGGTGCGGTCGCCCGGGATCGCGTTGGCGGCGAGCCACTTGCCGTTGACGAAGCCGCCGAAGTCGGTGCACGCGTCCTTGCCGGTGTCGAGGTCGCTGGCCTGGAAGCGGTTGACGCCCGGCAGCTTGCTCTCGTCGAGCGTGTAGGCGGCGGCTGCGGCGGGCTTGGTGGCGTCGGCGGCCGGTGCGGCCTCTTCCTTTTTGCAGGCGGCCACGGCGGTGGCGATGGCGAGGGACAGCAACAGGACTTGCGGCTTTTTGTTGAAGGTCACAGCGGGCTCCGGCCGTACAGGCGTTGGGGAGATCAGGGACGTCACGTCCGACAGCCCCGGTGGGGCATCGGCGGACATTAGACCCGATCCTGGCAGGAGGCGGGTGTCGAAGGTCATGCTGCCGGCGTCGTCCGGCCGGGAAGTCGACCGGCGCGGGGGGCGCGTGCTGCGGTTCGGCCGATTCGGCAAACGAGGCCAGTGAGCGGACACGTGCGTGCATTTCAACGGGACGGCGGGCGAGGTCGCTGCACGAAGTCGAGGCGGCGGGGCGGCGCCGACACAACCCCGAGGCCGGGCACCGCAGCACCGAGCCGCCCCGTTCGAGCCGGGCGCGCTCGACGCGTGATCAGCCACGCCACATCGACCGCGTACTGCTGGTCAGGGTTTGCGCGGCCCGCAGGCGGCGATCCGTGCCCGCTACGTGCTTCGCGAGCGTTTCTGAACGAGGGCGGGGTTGTCCGCTGGCTACCGTGAGCGCTTTCGCGTACAGTTCGCCCGTTCAGCGCACGGCTGCCTCCCGCAAGGGTACGTTTCCCAGGTTGCCTGCCCATCGCACTGAGTCCCTGACTCGCCGATCGGCTCTTATCCCGCACGTCTTTCGTCGCGCCGACACGGTCCGGAGCATCCGGCACCGTCTAATTCGATACTCGCAGCGCGGTTCAAGGGAACGCTGGGGTTATCACACGATTGTCCTGATGCAGGCGTCCCGCATAGATGCGCGGTGCCGGTGGAGGGCGTTTCGTGGACCACCGGAGTTCCACCATGACGTTTGAATCCCTCGGGCTTGCGCCCGCGTTGCTGCGCGCGCTTGTCGAGCAGAACTACAACACCCCGACCCCGATCCAGGCCGAAGCCATTCCGCTGGCGCTGGCCGGCCACGACCTGCTGGGTGGCGCCCAGACCGGTACCGGCAAGACCGCCGCGTTCGGCCTGCCGCTGCTCAACCGCCTGAGCAAGCAGACCGCTGCCAACGGCCCGCGCAAGCCGCGCGCGCTGGTGCTGGTGCCGACCCGCGAACTCGCGGTGCAGGTCAACGAAAGCCTGCGTGGTTACGCCAAGCACCTGCGCCTGAGCATCTGCTCGATCTACGGCGGCGCCGGCATGGGCCCGCAGGTCGAGATGCTGCGTCGCGGCGTCGACGTGCTGGTCGCCACCCCGGGCCGCCTGATCGACCACATGGAGCGCGGCACCGCCCGGCTCGATGCGATCGAGATCCTGGTGCTCGACGAAGCCGACCGCATGCTCGACATGGGCTTTTTGCCGGCGATGAAGCGCATCCTCGCCAAGCTGCCGCGCGAGCGCCAGACGATGCTGTTCTCGGCCACGTTCGAGTCGCAGCTCAAGCAGCTGGCGCTGGAGTTCATGCACCAGCCCAAGCAGGTGCAGGTGGCGGCGCAGAACACCATCGCCGAGACCATCGTCCACCGCGCCCATCCGGTCGATGTCGCGCGCAAGCGTGACCTGCTGGTCGACATCGTCAGCCGTCGCCACACCGACCGCGTGATCGTGTTCGGTCGCACCAAGCACGGCTGCAACCGCCTGGCCGAGCAACTGGAAGAATCCGGCCTGGCCGCGGTGGCGATCCACGGCAACAAGAGCCAGGCCCAGCGCCAGAAGGCGCTACGCGACTTCAAGGCCGGCAAGGCCCGCGTGCTGGTGGCCACCGACGTCGCCGCGCGCGGCCTCGACATCCCCGACCTGCCGCTGGTGATCAACTACGACCTGCCGATGGTCGCCGAGGACTACGTGCACCGCATCGGCCGCACCGGCCGCAACGGCGCCAGCGGTGAAGCGGTGTCGTTCGTCGCGCCGGAAGAGGGTGGCCTGCTGCGCCAGATCCAGCGCATGCTCAAGGCCGACATCGAACTGGCGGTGGTGGAAGGCTTCGCGCCGAGCCGCCCGATCCAGCTCAATGCGCCGTTGCCCAAGCCGGGTGGGCGCCAGAACCAGGGACCGCGCAAGCCCGCGCACCGTCCGCACGGCAAGCCGGCGGCGCGTCACGCCCACGCCGGTCCGAAGCAGCACCGCGGCGGCTCGGAAGGGCGTTCCGGTTCGGGCCAGCGCCACAGCTCGCGCGGCTGAGTCCGATCAAGCGCGACGTACCTTGGCCGATCGGGCCAGACGTCGAGACACGAAAAACCCCGGCTCGATGGCCGGGGTTTTTCTTTGGCATGGCGGTGGCCTATTTCGCGTGAGCGAAGCGACGCGGTGCCGGCTTGGCCGATGCCGCCGTGGACGAGCTGCGGGTAGGCGCGGGCGCGACAGCGGTGTCGTTCAACTGCAGGCGCAGATCGTCCAGGGTCAGCGCGATGTGCTGCCCCAGCAGCGCGGTGACGCGACGGGTATCGCGCGCGAGCCAGGCTTCGAGGATTGCGCGGTGCTCGTTGTCGGCACGGGCATCACGGCCTTCGGGTTCCAGATGCTTGCGCACGTAGCGTTCGGCCAGCACGTGCAGGCGCTCGACCAATTGCGCGGTGACCTGCCGCCCGCCGGGCTGGACCAGTGCCAGGTGGAAGGCGCGGTTGAGCGAGACGATGCCGGGACCGTCGGTCGCGGAGGCGGCTTCGAGCGAGGCCAGTGCGGCCCGGGCGGTCTCGCGCTGTTCCTCGTTGGCGTCCAGGCTGGCGGCGGCGGCGGCCTCGGGTTCGATCTTGAGGCGCAGCGCGAACACTTCCTCGGCCTGGTCCGCGCTCAAGGCCGGGACGAAGTAGCCGCGATTGGCATGCGAACTCAGCAAGCCGTCCTGCTCGAGCCGCGCCAGTGCCTCGCGCAGCGGGATTTTGCTGATGCCCAGTTCCTCGGCCAGCGCGTCCTGCCGGATCGGCGCGAGCGCTGGGATCCGGGTCGACAGGATCCGTTCGCGGATGACTTCGAAAGCCTGGTCTGACAGCGTCCGGGTGACGATCTTCATGCAGCCAGTCTACCCGCCACGCAGGTAGGTTGTTCGCGAGGTGGTGTAGAACGCGCGCGCCGCGCGACCCTGTTCACGCGGGCCGTAGCTGGAGTTGCCCAGGCCGCCGAACGGGGCGTGGTGGTCGACGCCGGCGGTGGGCAGGTTGACCATCAGCATGCCGGCGCGGGCCTCGCGCTTGAACGCTTCAGCGTGCTTGAGCGAGCGTGTGCACAAACCTGCGGACAGGCCGTAGCGCGAGTTATTCAGCAATGCCATTGCCGCCTCGAATCCGTCGACGCGGAACAGCCCGGCCACCGGCCCGAAGATCTCCTCGCGTGCGAGCAGGCTGTCGCCGCCGACGTGATCGAACAGGGTCGGGGCGAAGTGGCAGTCGTCCGGGTCGGGTGCGGCACCGAAAGCGGTGACCAGCCCTTCGTCGCGCACCGCCGCTACCTGGGTCGACACCCGTTGCTTCTGCCGGGGCGAGGCGAGGGGGCCGATGTCGGTTCTCTCGTCGCGCGGATCGCCGATCGAGAAGCGCTCGACGCGGGATTTGAGTGCCGCGAGGAAACGCTCGGCGACCGAGTCTTCAACAATGATTCGCGACGTCGCCGTGCAACGCTGGCCGGCCGCGAAAAAGGCACCGTTGGCCACGCACTCGACGGCGATGTCGAGGTCGGCGTCGGCCAGCACGATGAAGCCATTGACGCCGCCCATCTCCAGTTGCACGCGTGCGCCGCGCGCGGTCACGATCTCGCGCACGCGCTGGCCGACCGGCTCGGAGCCGGTGAAGGACACCGCATCGATGTCGGGCTGTTCACAGATCGCCTGGCCGGTCGCGCCGGCACCGAGCACCAGGTTCACGCAGCCGGCAGGCAGGCCCGCATCGGCGATGATCCGCATCAACGCCGCGGCAGTCGCGGAAGACACCTCCGATGGTTTCCACACCACCGTGTTGCCGAACGCGAGCGCGGGCGCGATCTTCCAGGCCGGGATCGCGATCGGGAAGTTCCACGGCGTGATCAGGCCGACCACGCCGACCGGTGCGTGCATCACTTCGACCATCGCGCCGGGCCGGGTCGATTCGAAGCGTTCGCCGATGTTGCGCAGGGCCTCGCCGGCGAAAAATTCGAAGATGCGCGCGGCGCGGATCGTCTCGCCGCGGGCGTCGCGGACGGTCTTGCCGGTTTCGCGTGCGATCAGCAGCGCCAGTTCGGTGGCGTTGGCGGCGATGGCACGGCCGATCTTCGCCAGTGCATCGCTGCGCGCTTCGATGCCGGTCGCGGCGGACGGCGCCAGTGCGTCACGGGCCGCTTGCGTCGCCTGCGCTACCAGGGCCGTACCGGCCTCGGGGATGTGCACGACCAGGTCGTCGGGAGCGGCGGGGTTGCGTTGCTCGTGCGCGACGATCGCCGGGATCGTCTGGTCGGCGATGTGGTGGGACAGGGTGAGGGTTTCGGTCATGAGTGTGCTCAAGTCACCACGAAGCCACGCCAGAACGCGTCGGCCTCGTCGATCCAGATCTGGTTGAAGCCGGTGGCGATCGCCGAGCCTTCGATCGAAGGCACGATCGCCGCGTGTTCGCCGAGCGTGGTCGCGGCCTCGACGCGGCCGATGAAGCGGCTGCCGATGTAACTCTCGTGGACGAAGCGGTCGCCCACCTGCAGCCGGCCCTTGGCAACCAGGTGCGCCATGCGCGCCGATGTACCGGTGCCGCAGGGGCTTCGATCGATCGCGCGTTCGCCGTAGAAGACCGCGTTGCGCCCATCGGCGCCTTCGCTTTTCGGTGCGTCCGCCCACAGCACGTGGCTGACGCCGCGGATGGTGGGATCGAGTGGATGCACCGGCTCGAACGCGTCGCGTACGCATTGGCGCACGAGGCCGCTGAGTTCGATGATGCGCGCGGCGCCGAGTGCGTCCAGCCCCGTGTACGGCCCCTGAGGCTCGACGATGGTGTAGTAGTTGCCGCCGTAGGCCACGTCCACCGTCAACGGCCCGAAGCCCGGCACGTCGATGCGGATGCCTTCGGCGGCGAGGTAGCTGGGCACGTTGCGGATGCGCACCGAGCGCACGCGGCCGCCGTCTTCCACGTAGTCGACGTCGATCACGCCGGCCGGCACTTCTACCCGCAGCCGGCCCGGTTCGCGCGGCTCGATCAGGCCGTTTTCCAGGCCGAAGGTGAGGATGCCGATGGTGCCGTGCCCGCACATCGGCAGGCAGCCGCTGGTCTCGATGAACAGCACACCGATGTCGGTGTCGTCGCGCGTCGGCGGATACAGGAACCCGCCGGACATCATGTCGTGGCCGCGCGGCTCGAACATCAGGCCGGTGCGGATCCAGTCGTAGCGGGCGAGGAAGTCCTGGCGCCGCTCGCTCATCGAAGCGCCGGTCAGCAGCGGCGCGCCGCCGCTGACCAGGCGCACCGGGTTGCCGGCGGTATGGCCGTCGATGCAGAAGAAGGTGTGGCGCATGGCGCGGGCCTCAGGCCGCGGCGGCGACGAGGGTGGGGCGGGTCGCCGCTGCGGTCTCGACCATCTGCGTCACTTGGGCGCGACGCGCACCGGCCAGCGGCATGCGTGGCATGCGCACGCGTTCGCTGCCGCGGCCCATGATCATCTCGGCGAGCTTGATCGACTGCACCAGGTCGTGGTCCGCATCCAGGTGCAGCAGCGGCATGAACCAGCGGTAGATCGCCAGCGCGCGCGGCAGGTCGCCACGCTGCAGTGCCTCCCACAGTGCCAGCGACTCCTGCGGGAACGCATTGGTCAGGCCGGTGACCCAGCCGCGCGCACCCAGCAGCAGGCCTTCCAGCGCCACGTCGTCGAGCCCGGCGAACAGCGCGTAGCGGTCGCCGAAAGCGTTGTGCAGGTCGGTGAAGCGGCGCGGGTCGGGGGCGCTTTCCTTGATCGCGACCACGTTGGCCACGTCGGCCAGGCCGGCCAACGTCGACATGGTCACGCTGACGCGGTAAGCCGGCGGGTTGTTGTAGAGCATCACCGGCAACGAGGTGCTCAGCGCGACGGTGCGGAAGTGCGCCAGCAACTCGGCCTCGGACGGTACGTAGACCATCGCCGGCAGGACCATCAATCCGGACGCGCCGGCACGCTCGGCGGCGCGGGCGAAGGCCACGGCGCGGGCGGTGGTCAGTTCCGAGACGCCGGCGATGACCGGGACCCGGCCGGCCGCCGTTTCGACCGCGGCCGACACCACGGCCAGCTTCTCGTCGGCGTCCAGCGAGTTGTTCTCGCCGACGGTACCGATCGCGATCAGGCCATGCACGCCATCGCGGATCAGCGCGTCCTGGACGCGTTGGGTGGCATCGAGGTCGACCGACAGGTCGGTGGTGAATTGGGTGGTGACGGCCGGGATCACGCCCGACCAGGTGCAGGAACTGGAAGCCATTTCACTCTCCGGTTGAAGTGTTCGTAATATCATATACGATATATCAAATATCAAGTCTGTATTTCATCCGTAAGACAGAAATGGGGAGCGGGCCTTGCGCGTTGGACAGGGGAACATCGGGCAGGCGCAATCGGCCCTCGTGATCGGGGCCGGCATCGTCGGCTTGACCAGTGCCTTGCGCCTGCGTCAATCGGGCCTGCGCACCACGCTGGTCGATCCGCTGGCGCGGCTGGAAAGCGCGTCATTCGGCAACGCCGGGCACATCGCGGTGGAGCAGGTCGAACCGCTCGCCTCGTGGGCCACGATCCGTTCGGCGCCGCGGCGTTTGTTCGCGTTCGGCGGTGCCCTGGACGTGCGTGATCCGGTTGCATGCGCGCCGTGGATGGCGCACTTCGTCCGTGCCGCCGCACCGGCCCGGTTCCGCCGTGGCTGCGCGGCCCTGCGCGGGCTGCTGGATCGGGCGCTGCCGGCCTGGCACACACTCGTTGACGACCTGCAGCGCTCCGACTTGCTGAAGGCTGACGGTCACGTCGTGCTCTGGGAGTCCGCCCGCACGGCGCGCCGCCGACGCGATGCCTGGATGGCAACCGACATCGGCAGCGCGCGTCTGCGCGATCTGGACGTGGCCGAACTGGATGCCTACGGCGATCTGCTGCGGCAGCGTCCGGTGGGCGGGATCCGCTTCGCGGGCACGGGGCAGGTCGCCGATGTCACGCAGACGCTGCAGACGCTGCGCCTGGCCTTCGATGCGGCCGGTGGCGATTTCGTCCGAGGCCAGGTGCGTGCAATCGAGATCGAGGGCAGAGCCGCGGTCGCGCTGCTCGACGACGGCCGGCGCCTGACCGCCGACCACGTCCTGGTCGCGGCGGGCGTGGCGTCGGGCGAGCTCATGGCCACGTTCGGCCCACGCCCGCCGTTGATCGCCGAACGTGGCTACCACGTGCGCTGGCCGCGCCACGACTGGCCGGCCGACAGCCCGCCAGTGGTGTTCGAGGACCGCTCGATGATCGTCACGCGTTTTGGCGACGGCCTGCGCGCTGCCGGCTTCGTCGAGTTCGCCGCAGCACAAACGCCGCCCGATCCGCACAAGTGGGCGGCGTTGCGCGGCCATGCCGCCGCGCTTGGATTGCCCACGTCCGGTGACGGTCGCGAGTGGTTCGGAGCGCGTCCGACCTTGCCCGACTACCTGCCGGCGATCGGTCGAAGCCCGGCCGCGCCCAACCTGCTGTACGCCTTCGGTCACCAGCACCTGGGCCTGACCCTGGCGCCTGTCACTTCCGAAATCATCGCCGCGCTGGTCGGCGGCCGCGAGCCGGAGGTAGCGCTCGCGCCCTTCGACCTGCAGCGCTTCCATCGCACCACAGGAGCACCTCGCACATGAGCCACGGCATCGGCGGATCGACCGCGGAAACAGAACTGGCCGCGCTCGGCCCTTGGTCGCGACCCGCGCCACCGATCCGCACCGAGGAACGCGCGATGCGGCTGGCGCGCGCACGCAGCCTGATGGCGGAACTTGGCGCCGATGCATTGATCATCAACGCCGGCGCCAACCTGCGTTACTTCACCGGCCTGTCGTGGGCGGCGAGTGAACGGCTGGTGGTGATGGTGCTGCCGCGCAGTGGCGCTCCGGTGCTGGTCTGCCCGGAGTTCGAGCTGGGTTCGCTCCAGGCCGGGCTCGGTATCGAGGCCGGATTGCGCAGTTGGCAGGAGCACGAGAACCCGTACCGGCTCGTTGCCGATGTCCTGCGCGAACACGGCGCCAGGCGCGTCGCGCTCGATCCGCAGGCGCCGTTCTTCGTGGTCGAAGGCCTGCGTCGCGCGGTGGATGCGAGGGTCGAAGGAATGCTTGTCGAGGCCACGCACGTCACCGACGGCTGCCGCATGCGCAAGTCGCCGGCCGAACTGGCACTGATGCAGCAGGCGATGGACATGACGCTGGAGGTGCACCGTCGCGCCGCCGCGATCCTGGCGCCGGGCATCACCACCACGCAGGTCAGGCGCTTCATCGACAACGCGCACCGCGCACTCGGCGCCGACGGCGGCAGCACGTTCTGTGCGGTGCAGTTCGGCGAGGCCACCGCGTACCCGCACGGCGTTCCCGGCGAGCAGCAGCTGGCCGAGGGTGACGTGGTGCTGATCGATACCGGTTGCCAGGTTGGCGGCTACCACTCCGACATCACCCGTACCTACGTGTTCGGCAAGGCGTCCGTGATCCAGGCCGATGTCTGGCAACTCGAGCGCGAAGCGCAGCAGGCGGCGTTCGATGCGGTCCGCCCCGGCGTTCCGTGCGAGGCGATCGACGCGGCCGCACGCGCCGTGCTTGAGCGGGCTGGCTACGGCCCCGATTACCAGCTTCCGGGCCTGCCGCATCGCACCGGCCACGGCATCGGCCTGTCGATCCACGAACCGGCTTATCTCGTGCGCGGCGACACCACGCCGCTGGCGCCGGGTATGTGCTTCAGCGACGAACCGATGATCGTCGTGCCCGGTCGGTTCGGCATCCGGCTGGAGGACCACTTCCACGTCACCGAACACGGCGCCGCCTGGTTCACCGCGCCGGCGAGATCGCTTGCGGCGCCATTCGGCTGATCGACGCCCCTGCGAAGCCATGCACGGCGCCCTTGCCGTGCATCCCCATCCATCCAATCGCAAAGGAGTGCGTCGACCCCCCAGAGAGCGATGTTCCACGTTCCAGCACCGTATCACCGGGCACCGGTGCAGCTGAAGTGCCCATGTCTTGAGCAGCAATACAACGATGCCCGTGGAGCCGACGAGCACGCACAACGCGTGCGGGCACTGCGAGCAGATTCACTCGGCAAGGCGCAAGGGGGGCGTTGCCGACGGCGGTCATCACCGCCGCCGTACAACCACAAGGAGATGTGTGATGTCACCAGCACCATCCAGAAAACCCGTTCATGCCGCCGCAGTGGGCGTGATCGCGGTAGCCGTGGCGTTCCTCAGTTACGCCAGCCAGTCCGGCGACAACCTCGTCGCGACGCAGATGAAGCGTGTGTTTGCCGCGATCTCACCAGCCGAGCCGGCATCGGGTAAGGCGAACCACGCTGGAAACAGCCAGGTCGGTACGCCGACCGCGTCTGCAGCCAGGCAGTTGGCCCGCGCGGCAGCCGTACGCAAGTCGCCGGCGACCGAGAAGCAGATCTTCGGTGCGCACCGGCAGCAGGCCAAGCTCGATCCTTCACGTCGCATGCCGAACCAGTTACCGCTGAGCCAGTGGGTGGACACCAGCTACGACCACGCCAGCATGCAGCACAACGTGCTGAAGCGTCCGTCGCTTGGCCGCATGACAGCGAGGGCGGCGGCCGTGGCCGCCGCCGAGTGCAACACCAGCCAGTTCGCCAGTCTCGGTGGCACGGCGCTGGTGTCGGCGGTGAAATCGGCGACCACCAGCTGCATCAACGAACTGTTCAATGTCAGTGGGCCCGATGCCTATGGCACGTTCCGCGAGGCGCAGATGGTCACGGTGGCCAATGCGCTGGCTACGTCGGCGACGTATTACAACGGCACCAACGCCGACAGCACCCTGCAGCTGGTGCTGTTCCTGCGCGCCGGCTACTACGTGCAGTACTACGACACCAGCGTCGGCGCCTACGGCACGGCATTGAAGAACGCCATCCGCCCGGCGCTGGATGCCTTCGCCAGCAACGGCGCCTTCGGCCTGGTCAATGACGTGCACGGCGAAATCCTCGCCGAATTCGTCACCCTGATCGACAGCTCCAGCGAGAACGCGCGTCACCTGCCCACCATCAAGCGTCTTCTGGACGCCTACTCCAGTGGCCATAACGCCTATTACTGGATGAAGGTGGCGGTCAACAACACCTTCCTGGTGACGTTCCGCGGCCACTACAACGCCGACTTCGTGGCTTCGGTTCAGTCCGATCATTCCATCGTCGAAACCCTGTACAACTTCGCCAACCGGAACTTCTCGATGCTCGGCCAGGAGAACGACTTCCTGGTTGCCAATGCCGGCCGCGAGCTTGGCCGTTTCCTGCAGTACAGCGGCTCGCTCAAGACGCTGGCGCAGGCACGCGCGAAGGCGCTGGTCGATCGCTCGTCGGTGACCGGAACCACGGCCAAGATGTGGGTCGGCATCGGCGAAATGGTGGATTACTACGACCAGGCCAACTGCAGCTACTACGACCTGTGCAACTTCAGTGCACGCGTGGAAGCGGCCGCATTGCCGATCAGCCACACCTGCAGCCCGACCCTGCGCATCCGTGCCCAGGCGATGTCGGCTGCGGAATTGGGCAGCACCTGTTCGATCGTCTCCGGCCAGGAAACCTATTTCCACCAGGCGGTGGCATCGGGCAATACGCCGGTGCCAAGCGACAACAACGCCGCGCTGGAAATGGTGGTGTTCAACAGCAGCACCGACTACGGCACCTACGCCGGTGCGGTGTACGGCATCGACACCAACAACGGTGGCATGTACCTGGAAGGCAACCCGGCTGCGGCCGGCAACCAGGCCCGTTTCATCGCGTATGAGGCCGAGTGGCTGCAGCCCGAAGCGTTCGAGATCTGGAACCTCACCCACGAGTACGTCCATTACCTCGACGGTCGTTTCAACATGCACGGCGACTTCAGCGCATCGATCTCGCAGAAAACGGTGTGGTGGATCGAGGGTTTCGCCGAGTACATGTCGTACTCGTACCGCGATGTTGCCTACACCGCGGCGCAGAACGAGGCCGCGCTGGGCACCTACACGGCAAGCAAGGTCTACCAGAACGACTACAACAGCGGCCAGACCCTGATCTACCGCTGGGGCTACCTGGCGGTACGCTTCATGTTCGAACAGCGTCGCGGTGACGTGTCGACGATCCTGGGCTACCTGCGTCCTGGCAACTACACCGGCTATGCCAGCTTCATGAACTCGATCGCGACCAGCAACGATGTCGCGTTCCGCAACTGGCTGCCTTGCGTCAGCGATCCCAATGGCGCGGGCTGTGGCGGCACACCGGGCAATCAATCGCCGACTGCAGGCTTCAGCTTTGCTACCAGCGCGTTGACGGTCAATTTCAGTGACGGTTCGAGCGACCCGGACGGCAGCATCGTCTCGCGCTCGTGGAACTTTGGCGATGGCACCAGCTCGACGGCGACGAACCCGTCGAAGACCTATGCCACGGCCGGAACCTACACGGTGCGGTTGACGGTCACCGACAACCAGGGCGCCAGCGCAAGCAGCAGCAAATCGGTGACGGTAACCAGTCCCAGCGCCAACAAACCGCCAGTAGCCGCGTTCAACACGAGTGTCAGTGGCCTCACGGTGACGTTCACCGATGGCTCGACGGATGCGGATGGTAGCGTCGTCTCGCGTTCGTGGAACTTCGGTGATGGCAGCAGTTCGACGGCAACGAACTCGTCGCGGACCTATGCCGCAGCCGGCACCTACACCGTGCAGCTGACAGTCACCGACAACCAGGGCGCCACGCACACGACCAGCAAGGCCGTCACCGTCAGCAGCGGCGGCGGGACCCTGCCGGAGTGCAGCGGCGATGCCGGGCAACTCGGCAAGAACTGCACGCGCAGCAACGTGTCGGGCACCGCGGGTGACTACGCCTACCTGTACCTGTACGTGCCGGCCGGCACCGCCCAACTGCGGATCAGCGTGTCCGGCGGCACCGGCAACGCCGACCTGTACGTGAACACGTTGGGCGGTTGGGCGACGCGCGAGGCGCACAACTACCGTTCGACCAACGCCGGCAACACCGAGACGGTCACGGTCAACAACCCGCCTGCGGGCTATGTCTACGTCAGCCTGTATGGGGTGAGCAACTTCAGCGGGGTCAAGGTGACCACTCGCTACTGATGCGGTCTTGGATGGGGCGGGCGATCTGTCCGCCCCATCTTCTCGACGTTTGCCGTCGCCTTCGCCCATACCGATACCCGTAAATTCTCATGGCGCAAATCAAGATCTACGGCCTTGCCCAGACGCTGGACCCGATCCGCGCGGGCTTGTCCGACACCATTCATTCGTGCCTGGTCGACATCTTCCGGTTACCAGTCGACAAGCGCTTCCATCGGTTCTTCCGCTTGCAGCGCGAGGACTTCGTGTTTCCAGGTGATCGCTCCGCGCACTACCTGATCGTGGAGATCTCCTGCTTCGAGGGTCGCTCGGCGGCAGCAAAGAAGGCGCTGATCGGTGCGCTGTTCGAACGCATCAAGCGCAATCACGGCATCGCCAGCCACGACGTGGAGATCACGATCACCGAGACCCCGCGCTGGAACTGGGGCATCCGCGGTGTATCCGGTGATGAACTCGGCATCGATTACCGGGTGTGTATTTGAACTGTGCGCAGGATCGAGCAGTAGACGGCACTCATGGGCGCGCTCTGCATGTCGCGGGCAGCCGATCCAGTTGCTCGCGAAAGGCAGGTTTCGCCAGACAGAGATTCGCCAGGCAGAGATGGGAGATGGCATGGTCGTCGTGATCGTATTGGCATTGCTGGGTTTTCTCGCCGCTGTCTTTCTGGTCGTGCTCCTGGTCGCCGCATACCGGCGGCGCGAACTGCGCCCCAATCCGGAGGCCGTCGCCCTGGGGGCGGTGACCAACTTCTTCGACACACTCGGCATCGGCTCATTCGCGCCGACCACGGCCTACCTGAAGCTGCGCAGGCTGGTGCCCGACAGCTTCATTCCCGCCACCTTGAACACCGGACACGCATTGCCGACCGTTGTGCAGGCGCTGATCTTCATCAACCTGGTGCGGGTCGATCCGCTGCTGCTGGCGGCCTGCATCGCCGCCGCCGTCGCTGGTGCCACACTCGGTGCGCCGTGGGTGGTACGCCTGCCGGTGCGTACGGTGCAGGGCATCGTCGGCCTGGCCATGCTGGTCGCGGCGGCGCTCTATGCGCTCACCAACCTGGGGTTGCTGCCCGCGGGAGGCGATGCACTGGCGCTGCCAGGGCCGCTGTTCGCGATCGCGGTTGTCCTGCTGGGCGCATTGATGGCGTTCGGCATCGGCCTGTACGCGCCGTCGTTGGTCCTGTTGAGCCTGATGGGCCTGAATCCGACCGCGGCGTTCCCGGTGATGATGGGGGCGTGCGCATTCCTGATGCCGGTCAGCGGGATGCGCTTCGCGCGCAGCGAACGCATCGACCTGCGCGTGGTGCTCGGGCTCGCCATCGGCGGCATCCCGGCGGTGCTGTTGGCGGCGTATGTCGTCAAATCGCTGCCGCTGGCGACTTTGCGCTGGGGCGTGGTGGTGGTGGTGCTGTATGCCGCGGCGCTGTTGCTGCGCGCCGCGTTGAAGCCGGCGCCGGTATCGGCGCCGCTGTCCAATGCAATGTGAACGACCGAGCCAGGGTGGAGTGGGCTGACCTCGACTTCCACAACGCCCAACATCCACCTGCCGCCAGTGAGCCTTACTTCTCGGGCGGGTCCGAGTCCAGCACCTGGCGCGGCGCGCCCTTGATGGCCTCCGCCAGCATCGGCGCGTCGGTGACCAGCATCACCACGCCGGGTGTCAGCAACGGCAACACCGCGGCGACGAAATCGTGGGGGATCACGATGCGTTCGATCGTGGTGGCGTCGAGCAAGGAACCGGCGTCGGTGTCGTGGCCGGGGACGCCGATCGCCATCCAGTTCGGCATCTGCGTACCAGGCAGTAGGGGGTTGTCGCCGGGCAGGTAGCCGTCCTTGACGATGTAGGCGCGGGTGCCGAACGCCTGGTCGGCGTCGCGGATCAGCACGCGCGAGCGGCCGATCTCGATGCCGTTGCGGAACACCAGCACGCGCCGGTCGGCGCGGCTCAACAGGATCGACACCGGTCCTTCGGACGACAGCTCCGGGCGCCAGCGGAACTTCTGGCCGTCGTCCAGCGGCGGGATCGACGCCTCGGCACCGGTGCGCGGGTCGATCGGGATCAGGGCGCTCGGGTGCACCACGTCGGTGGGCGACTTGCCTTCCTGCGACACCACCACGGTCATGCCCATGTTGGAGGCGTCAAACAGCAGCTTTGCGAATTCCGACGGCAGGTGCACGCAGCCGTGCGACTCGGGATAGCCGGGCAGGCCGCCGGCATGCAGGGCGACGCCGCCCCAGGTCAGGCGCTGCATGTACGGCATCGGTGCGGCGTTGTAGATGCTGGATCGGTGGTCCTTGTCCTTCTGCAGGATCGTGAACACGCCGGTCGGGGTTTCGTAGCCCTTCTTGCCGGTGCTGACCGTGCTGACGCCGATCGGCAGGCCGTTGCGGTACACGTAGGCGCGCTGCTCGGTCAGGCTGACCACCACCGCGATCGGCCCCATGGTCTTGTTGTCACCACCCCAAATCCACTCGCCGGGCTTGAGCTGGGTCGGCGCGGTGTCGACCGGGCTGGACTGGCGCGCGCCCCAGAACGGCACCGCGGCCGCGGCCGGCAGGGTCAGCAGGAGGGCGAGGGCGGTGGCGAGCAGGCGGCGCGACATCGGATGTCCATGCGGATGTTCGGGGCCGTGCAGTCTAGCCGGATGCGCCGTGCGCGACAGTGGTGGGTTTGGCGATGGCGTGCTTGCCGATGGCGTGCTTGTTGATGGCCTGTTTGGCGAGCTTGGCCGCCGGGCAATTGAGCAGCGCCGAGCGTGCCAGCCAGGCCTGGTCCGGGTAGTACGAGAACACGAACTGGCCGTTCTTGAGCAGGTCGATGATGGGTCTGGCGATCGCGCTGCGCACCGCCGGGCAGCCCCAGCTGCGGCCCAGGCGTCCCATGCGTTGTCCCGCAGCCGGGTTCACGTAGTCGGCGCCGTGCATCACGATCGCGCGCGCCATCGCCGCGTCGTTGACGCCCGGCTCCAGGCCGTGCATGCGCAGCGAGTAGCCGTTGCGGCCTTGGTAGGTGTCGCGGGTGACGAACAGTCCGAGACTGGACTGGTGGCTGCCGTTGCGGTTGGAGAACCGCGTGGCGAGGTTCTCGCCCGAACCCTGGCCGTGCGCGACCACCTCTTCATGCAGCAACTTGCCGGCCACCAGGTCGAACACCCACAGCCGCGGCAGCAATGACGGCCGGCTGTAGTCGATCACCGCCAGGCGGCGCGCGTCGACGCCCATGCCGCCGGCCTGCGCGCATTGCATGGCGGCCTGTGCCAGCCGCAGGACCTTGGGGTCGGCGGAAGGCGCCATCCGGGTGAGGGGCGAGACCGGTGTCGGGGCGGCCTCGACCGGCGCGGACGCCGCGATCGGCACGGTATTGACCGGGGAGGGGGACTGGCTGGGCTTGCGCGCGCTGAGGCCTGGCGCGGCCGGCAGGAGCGCGGCCACCGCCAGAAGCAGGTATCGGGTCGGTTTCAACATCGGTGTTCTTGTAAGTTATTGCTGAACAACGGTATTTCGTGCCACGACAGGCGAAATTCAAGTCGCCCCCGATGCGACGTTCATAAACGAAGAGGGCCGGCGGATGCCGGCCCTCCAGGTTTGTTGCCACGAGGGCGCGGACTTACGCTTTTTTCGAGGCAATCCAGCGGTCGATCTTCTGCTCGAGCACGGCCAGCGGCACGGCGCCGTCCTTCAGCATTTCGGCGTGGAACTCGCGCACGTCGAACTTCGCCCCCAGCGCCTTCTCGGCCCGGTCGCGCAGCTCCTGGATCTTGAGCTCGCCGATCTTGTACGCCAGCGCCTGGCCCGGCCAGGCGATGTAGCGCTCGGCTTCGGCCACGGCGGTGGTGTCGCTGACCGCCGAGTTCTGCTTCATGTAGTCGATGACCTGGTCGCGGCTCCAGCTCTTGCTGTGCAGGCCGGTGTCGGTGACCAGGCGGATCGCGCGCCACAGCTCGTTCTGCAGGTAGCCGAAGTACGAGTACGGGTCGGTGTAGACGCCCAGGTCCTTGCCCAGCGACTCGGCGTACAGGCCCCAGCCTTCGGCGAACGCGCTCTGGATGCTCCAGCGGCGGAACGCCGGCATGTCCTTGAGCTCGATCTGCAGCGCGATCTGGAAGTGGTGGCCCGGGATCGCCTCATGCAGGTACAGGTCTTCCGCGTCCCAGATCTTGCGCGAGGGCAGGTCGTAGGTGTTGACGTAGAAGATGCCCGGACGCGTGCCGTCCTCGCTCGGCGGGTAGTACTGGCCGCCGGCGGCGGACTTCTCACGGAACGGCTCGACCGGGCGGATCTCGAACGGCGACTTCGGGATCAGCGAGAACTGGCTCGCGACCTTCTCGTTGACCTTCGCCTCCAGGCCGCGGTAGTACTTGAGCAGCTCGTCCTGGCTCTTGAACTCGAACTTCTTGTCGGTCTGCATGAACTTGAAGAAGTCCTGCAGCGTGCCCTTGAAGCCGACCTGCGTCATCACCTTCTGCATCTCGCCGTGGATGCGCTTGACCTCGTCCAGGCCGATCTGGTGGATCTGGTCCGGCGTCAGGTCGGTGGTGGTGCTCTGCTTGGCGTTGAAGGCGTACCACGCCTGGCCGTTGGGCAGCTTGTCCAGGCCGAAGGTGTCGCGGGTCTTGGGCAGGTACTCGTTGGCGATGAAGTCGCGCAGCTTCCTGTATGCCGGCATAAGCTGCTCGGCGATCATCTTTTTGTAAGCCTCGGTCAGGCGCTGCTTGTCGGCGTCGCTGAAGTCCTTGGGCAGCTTGGTGATCGGGCCCCAGAACAGCGACTTCTCCGGGGTATCGACGATCAGCGCATCCAGCTGCGGGACCACCTTCTCCATCAGCGCCTTGGGCTGCACGACGCCGGCGGCGATGCCCTGCTGCATGTTGGCGATCTCGGTGTCGAGCAGCACCGGGATGCGCGCGCCGCGCTTGAGCCAGTTGTCGTAGTCCTGCACGGTCTTGAACGGCTGCGCGCCGTCGCCCGAGCCGAACTGCACGGCCAGGCTGGCGGTGCTGTCCATCTGGTTGACCGGCGCCATCCAGCCCGGGAACTGGAATGCCTCGATCTGGTCCTTGGCGTCCTTGGTGAAGATCTCGTAGTTCAGCAGGTCCTGCCCGGTCAGGCCTTCGGAGCCGACGGCCTCGACCTTGGCCAGCCAGTCCTGCAGGAATTTCTTCGACTCATCGCGGTACTGCTGCGAGCCGAAATCGGGCAACTCGCCGTTGTAGCGCACGTCGCCGGTGAAGGTGGCCAGAATCGGGTTGAGCTTGAGGTACGCCTCCCAGTAGTCGGCGTAGATCTTGTTGAGCTGGCCGGCCTTGGCCGCCGCATCCTGCGCCGACGCGGTGGCGGCGGGCTGGGCGGCATTGTCGGTGGACGTGCCGGGCTTGCAGCCGGCAATGGTCGCCACCGCGGCGGCGACGGCAAGGGAGAGCACGATGGGACGCAGGGCAGGGCGGAACTTCACGAAAGACCTCCTGGAAACGAATCGATGTTGACGGGTCGAGCGGTGATCGAATACGGATGATGCCTCAGGTCTTCTCCGCCGCGATCCAGCGGTCGACCTTGCCTTCGAGGATTTCCAGCGGCACCGAGCCGTCCTTGAGCACTTCGGCATGGAATTCGCGGATGTCGAACTTCGGGCCCAGCGCTTTCTCGGCCTTGGCGCGCAGCTCCTGGATCTTCAGCTCGCCGATCTTGTACGCCAGTGCCTGGCCCGGCCAGGCGATGTAGCGCTCGGCCTCGGCGGTGGCCTGGGTCTCGCTCTCGGCCGAGTTGTCGAGCATGTACTTGATGACCTGCTCGCGACTCCAGCCCTTGCTGTGCAGACCGGTGTCGACGACCAGGCGGATCGCGCGCCACAGCTCGTTCTGCAGGTAGCCGAAGTAGTTGTACGGATCGGTGTACGCGCCAAGGTCCTTGCCCAGCGATTCGGCGTACAGGCCCCAGCCTTCGGCGAAAGCGGTCTCGCCGCCGAAACGGCGGAACGCCGGCATGTCCTTCAGCTCCTGCTGCAGTGCGAGCTGGAAGTGGTGGCCGGGGATGGCCTCATGCAGGTACAGGTCCTCCGCATCCCAGACCTTGCGCGTCGGCAGGTCATAGGTGTTGACGTAGAAGATGCCAGGACGCGAGCCGTCCTCGCTCGGCGTCATGTACGAACCGCCGGCGGCGGACTGGGCGCGGAAGGCCTCGACCGGACGGATCTCGAACGGCGCCTTCGGCGTCAGCGAGAACTGCTCGGGGATCTTCTGGTTGATCTTCGCTTCGAGCGCGCGGTAGTGGGTGAGCAGCGCCGCCTCGTCCTTGAAGTTGAAGCGCTTGTCTTCCTGCATGAACTTGAAGAAGTCCTGCAGCGAGCCCTTGAAGCCGACCTGCGTCATGACCTTCTGGATTTCGCCGTGGATGCGCGCGACCTCGTCCAGGCCGATCTGGTGGATCTGCGCCGGCGTCAGGTCGGTGGTGGTGCTCTGCTTGGCGTTGAAGGCATACCAGGCGGCGCCGTTGGGCAGCTTGTCCAGGCCGAAGGTGTCGCGCGTCTTGGGCAGGTACTCATCGCTGATGAAGGTGCGCAGCTTCCTGTACGCCGGCATCAGCTGCTCGCCGATCAGCTTGCGATAGGCCTCGGTCAGGCGCTGCTTGTCGGCGTCGGAGAAGTCCTTCGGAAAGTTCTGCACCGGTCCCCAGAACAGCGTGTCCTCGGGCTTGTCCTTGACCAGCGCGTCGAGCTGCGGCATCACCTTGACCATCAGTGCCCGCGGCTGCACGACGCCGGCCTGGGCGCCCTCGCGCATGTTGGCGATCGCGGTGTCGAACAGCACCGGCAGGCGGCCGGCGCGCGCCAGCCAGTCGTCGTAGTCCTTCACCGTCTTGAACGGCTGCGCGCTCGTGCCCGAGCCCAGCTGCGCGGCCAGGCTGGGGATGCTGAACATCTGTTTGATCGGCAGCATCCAGTCCGGGTACTGGAACGACTCCAGCGTGTCCTTGGCATCGGCGACGAAGATCTCGTAGCTCAACAGGTCCTGGCCGCTGAGGCCGTCGGAGCCGATGGCTTCGGCCTTCTTCAGCCAGTCGCTGACGAATTGCTTGTTCTGCTCGCGGAATGCCGCCGAGTCGAAATCCGGCAGCTGATCGTTGTAGCGCGGATCACCCTGGAACGTGGCCTGCAGCGGATTGAGCTTGAGGTAGGCCTCCCAGTAGTCGGCGTAGAGCTTGTTGAGCTGGTCGGCCTTGGCCTTGGCATCGACCGCGGTGGCGGATGCGGCCGGTGTGGCGCTGTCGGTGGACGGCCCGCGCTGGCAGGCGGCGAGAGCGGCGGTGACGGCAAGTGCGAGCAGAAGCGGGCGAAGCGACACGACTACCTCCTGGGCGAATGACATGAGTGCATGTGACGGGGATGCATGCTGCGGAAGGCGCTCCCGGGCCGACGAGGGCATCCGGGAGCGCCAGCCGCATCAACCTTTCTTGCTGGTGATCCAACGGTCGATCTTGCCTTCGAGGATTTCCAGCGGCACCGAGCCGTCCTTCAGCACTTCGGCGTGGAACTCGCGCACGTCGAACTTCGGCCCCAGTTCCTTTTCGGCCTTGGCGCGCAGTTCCTGGATCTTCAGCTCGCCGATCTTGTACGCCAGTGCCTGGCCCGGGATCGCCATGTAGCGCTCCGCTTCGGCGGTGGACTGGGTTTCGCTCTCGGCCGAGTTGTCGAGCATGTACGCGATCACCTGCTCGCGGCTCCAGCCCTTGCTGTGCAGGCCGGTGTCGACGACCAGGCGGATCGCACGCCACAGTTCGTTCTGCAGGTAGCCGAAGTAGTTGTACGGGTCGGTGTAGACGCCAAGATCCTTGCCCAGCGATTCGGCGTACAGGCCCCAGCCTTCCGAGAACGCGGTCTCGCTGCCGAAGCGGCGGAACTTGGGCAGGCCGGTCAGTTCCTGCTGCAGCGCCAGCTGGAAGTGGTGACCGGGGATCGCCTCGTGCAGGTAGAGGTCTTCCGCGTCCCAGGTCTTGCGCGTCGGCAGGTCGTAGGTGTTGACGTAGAAGATGCCCGGACGCGTGCCGTCCTCGCTCGGGCGCATGTACGAACCGCCGGCCGCGGACTGGGCGCGGAAGGCCTCGACCGGACGGATCTCGAACGGCGCCTTCGGGATCAGCGAGAACTGTTCGGGGATGCGCTGATTGATCTTGTCCTCGAGCCCGCGGTAGTACGCCAGCAGCGCCGGCTCGTCCTTGAAGCTGAAACGCGGATCGTTCTGCATGAACTTGAAGAAATCCTGCAGTGAACCGGTGAACTTCACCTGCGCCATCACCTTGCGGATCTCGCCGTGGATGCGCGCGACTTCGTCCAGGCCGATCTGGTGGATCTGCGCCGGCGACATGTCGGTGCTGGTCGAGTTGCGGGCATTGAACGCGTACCAGGCGGCGCCGTTGGGCAGTGCGGCCATGCCGGCGCTGTCGCGCGTGCTGGCCATGTATTCGTCGGCGACGAAACCGCGCAGCTTGCGGTAGGCGGGCATCAGCTCGCCTTCGATCATGGCCTTGTAATCGGCGCTGATGCGCTGCTTGTCGGCGGCGGAGAAGTTTGCGGGCAGGTTGCTGACCGGCTTCCAGAACAAGGTGTCCTCGGCCTTGTCCTTGATCAAGGCATCGAGCTGTGGGATCACCTTGAGCATCAGCGGCTTTGGCTGCACCACGCCGTGCTTCACGCCTTCGCGCGAGTTGGCGATGGCCTGGTCGAAGATGGTTGGCAGTTTCGCTGCGCGCTTGCGCCAGTTGTCGTAATCGGCCACCGTCTTGAACGGTTGCGCGCCGGTGCCGGAACCGAGTTGCACGGCGGTCGCAGCAAAGTTGTAGAACTGGTTGATCGGCTGCTGCCAGGCGGGGAACTGCTCGCTTTCCAGCGACAGGCGCGCGTCGCGCACGAAGATTTCGTAGCTCAGCAGGTCCTGGTCCTGCAGGCCGTCTGCACCGACTGCTTCGACTGTCTTCAGCCAGCGCTGGGTGAAGTCATGGTTCTGCTTGCGGTAATCGGCAGAAAGGAAATTGGGCAGCTGGTCGTTGTAACGGTTGTCGCCCTGGAAGGTCGCCTGCAGCGGGTTGAGTTTGAGCTGCTCTTCCCAGTACTGCTCGTAGAGCGCGTTGAGCCGGACGGCCTTGGCCGATTGCGTGGCCTGCGCGCGCGGTGCGGCTTGATCGGTGGCGGCAACGGGCAGCGCGACCGTTGCGGCCAGGGCGATGGCAATGGCAAGTGACAGGCGGAGCGGGGTGCGCAGGCAGCGGGTCATGGCGGGTCGGCAAGTGGCGGGCGATCCCGAAGGCTCGCCCGCCCATGCGGGCCCGGCATGGGCCGAAGGTCATGCGCAGTGTGCTACTCGTCCACGGCCGGCAGGTTCAGCCGGGTGACATAGAAGTCGCTGGGGCGGCCGATATCGCGCGCGTAGAACAGCAGCCCGCGCTCCCAAAGCACGGTCGGGTGGAACTCGTCCCAGGCCGTGTTCACGCACGGGCCGAGGTTTTGCGCCGGCGAGAATTCGCCATCACGCAGCCGGCTGACGTAGAGGTCGCCGAAGCCGTAGCCGAGATCGGGCAGGGCGTCGGGCAGGTCGAGACGGGTGAACAGCAAGGTGCGTCCGTCCGGCGAGATCTCCGGGTTGAACTCCCAGCGTTCGCCGCTGTTGACGCCGGCGCCCAGTCGCTCCGCCGCGGCGTAGCGGCCGTCGTGCAGGCGCTTGCTGCGGTAGATGTCCCACTCGCCACCGCGCTCGCTGGCGAAGTACAAGGTGCCGTGGCGGTCCATGCTCGGGTACAGCTCGTCGCCGGCACTGTTGACCGCGGGGCCCAGGTGCTCCGGCGTGCCCCAGCCGCGTAGTGTGCGCTGCACGCGCCACAGGTCCATCTTCGCCGCGGTGCCGTCCGGGGTGGGGCGCTCCGAGGAGAACACCAGCGTGCGCCCGTCCGGCGAGACGTGCGGGTCCATGTCGCTGTGGATGCCGGAGAACGAGGCGACCTGCGGTTCGTCCCAGCCCCACGGCCGCCACTGCGCGGTGAGCACGGTGGCGCGTTCACGGGTGCCCGGCCACCAGCCCTGCGTGGTCGACCAGTAGGCACGCAGGCGGCTCGGGGTGAAGCTCAGGCGCCATTCCCAGCGGTCGGTCGAGATCGTGCCTTCGGCGTACTTGTGCACCGGTGGGCACTGCTCGGCCGCCTGGCCGGAGGCTGCGGCAAGACCGAGGACGCAGGCGGTCAAGACCGCCATGGCGTTGGGTTGCAGGTAGCGCATGACGGACTCCTTGGTTGGATGGGCGCGGCACTGTGCGCACGATCCCGGGCCGCGCAGGCGGTGGCCGGGACGAAATCCGTGTATCGCGGGACGGAGTGCCCGTTGGCGATTGCAAGCGCGTGGACACCGGACTAGCGTGATCGCCCATGCGCCACAGACCGCTGCTGCTGTGCTGGCTGGTATTCGGCTGGTGGACCTTGAACGGCCTGGTCTGGGCCGGTCAGGTCATGACCATGCGCGAGGCCACCGGCCAGGCCCTGGACGGGGTGCAGGTGCTGCGCCTGGAACTGGCCAGCGCCTGGTTGTGGGCGCCGATCACGCTGGGGTTGTTCTGGTGCGTGCGGCATTGGCCGATCGAGCGCGGCCGCGTGCTGCGCGCCCTGTTGCTGCAGGGGCTGGCGGTGGCGGCGGTCATCGTGCTGCGCGCGCTGGTGGTCATCGTGTGCAACGACTGGGTCGGCTGGTACGCGCAGTTGCCGCCGGTCGGCGCGGTGCTGGCGGCCAGCGTGCTCAACAACCTGCTGATGAGCTGGCTGATCATCGGCGTCGCCCATGCGCTGGTCTACGCCGAACGGGCGCAGCGGCGCGAACACCAGACGATGGAGCTGGAGTCGCGCTTGGCGAATGCACGACTGGAGGCCTTGTCGGCGCAGCTCAATCCGCACTTCCTGTTCAACGCGCTCAATTCGATCGCCGAGATGGTGCACCGCGACGCCGATGCCGCCGAGCGCATGCTGGTCGATCTGGGCGCGTTGCTTCGCCACAGCCTGGACACCTCGCACAGCCAGGAGATCGCCCTGCGCGAGGAACTGGTCGCGCTGGACCACTACATCGGCATCGAAAAGATGCGCCTGGGCGAACGCCTGCGCGTCGAGTGGGGCATCGACTCGACGCTGCTCGATGCCCGCGTGCCGCATCTGGTGCTGCAGCCGCTGGTGGAAAACGCGATCCACCATGCGGTCGCCACGCGCGTGACGCCGGGCGAGGTGTCGGTGCGGGCCACGCGCAGCGACTCCCGCCTGATATTGGAGGTGCGCGACGACGGCGGCCAGCCGGTGCCATCACACGGCCCCGGCATCGGTTTGAACAACACGCGGGCACGCCTGCTGTGCCTGTACGGCGCCGATCACCTGTTCGAGATCGCCACGCAGGCGGCCGGAGGCACCCTGGTCCGGCTCGACCTGCCGTACCGCACGGTCGAGGCGTTGTCATGAAGCAGCGCCTGCGCGCGGTCGTCGCCGACGACGAGGAGATGTCGCGCGCACGGCTGTGCCGACTGCTCGGTCAGGTCGGCGATGTCGACATCGTGGCGCAATGCGCCGACGGCGATACCGCGGTGGCGGCGATCCGCCGGCTGCGTCCGGAAGTGGCGTTCCTCGACGTGCGCATGCCACAGCTCAACGGCTTCGGCGTACTGGATGCGCTGCCGCCGACGTTGCGTCCCAGCGTGGTGTTCGTCACCGCCCATGCCGACCACGCCCTGCGCGCGTTCGAGGCCGATGCCACCGACTACCTGCTCAAGCCGTATTCGGCGGACCGGCTGCGCGCCGCATTGGCGCGTGTGCGCCGCGAACTGGGCGCGGCCATGGACTCCATCGTTCCGCCCGAGCGTGATGAGCGTTATGCGCGGCGCCTGGCCGTGCCGGTAGGCGCACGCCTGCAACTGCTCGCCGTCGACGAGATCGACTGCGTGCTGGCGCAATCCAACTACGTCGAGTTGTGCGTCGGCGATCGCCGTTACCTGCTGCGCGAAACCATGGCCAGCCTGGAGACGCGGCTCGACCCGCGCCGGTTCGTGCGCGTGCACCGCTCGCATCTGGTCCGGCTGGATGCGGTGCGCGACATCGAAACGCTGGAAGCGGGGCGTTACCTGATCCGGCTGGGCAATGGCCTGCGTGTCAGCAGCGGCGCCAGTTATCGGCAGCGTCTGCGTGCGGCGTTCGGGCTGGGCGGCGTCGCGCCGCCGTGATCCTTCAGGCCGCGGCGTCCGCGCGCAGCTGGCGGGCGCGGGCCTCGCCGAGGTAACGGGTGATGCCGGCGCGCACCAGGTAGATCAGCGGGATCAGCGCGATCGCGGCGAGCATCTTGTACAGGTAATTGACCGTGCTCACCGCCAGGAACAGCGAGGTCGGCCACTGCTGCGGCCCCAGCACGAAGGCGATGTACAGCACCACGAAGCTGTCGACCAATTGCGACACCGCGGTCGAGCCGGTCGCGCGCAGCCACACGTACTTCTCGCCAGTGAGGGTGCGGATCTTGTGGAACACTGCGACGTCGATCAACTGGCCGATGACGAAGGCCACCAGCGAGCCGGCGATCGTCCACAGGCCTTGGCCGAACACCGCGGCGAAGGCGGCCTGGTAGTCAGCCACACCCTGGCCCTGTGCCGCCTTGACCCACCAGTCGGCCGGCGCGATCGCGATCGCGGCGAACGCGAACACGAAGCCGTACACGATCAGCACCGCCGCCAGCCACGAGATCATGCGCACGCCGCGGCGGCCGAAGAACTCGTTGATGACATCGGTCATCAGGAACACCACCGGCCACAGCAGGGTACCGGCGGTGAAGCTCAGCGAACCGCTCTGGCCGAACAGGTTCCACTGCAGCGGCTCGATGCCGAGCGTGTCCTCGAGCGCGAAGATCTTGACGCCGATGAACTCGGCCAGCACCGCGTTGACGCAGAAGAACGCGCTGAGGGCGATGAACAGCCAGACCGCGCGATCGTCGAGCGTGCGGGAGGCGGGAACGGGGAGTACGGACGAACTTGCGTCATTCACTCGTGTCGTCCTCGGGTTATGGCATGGGCGATTTGAATCAGCCTGTTTGAATCAGTCTTTCTGAATTGGCTGTTCTGAATTGGCTGTTCTGAATTGGTCGTTTAAATCGGTCGTTCGCCATGGTCAGCCGCTGCGGCGGCATCCACTGTGCCGGTGTCTAGGTGTTATCGGGGCGCGGAGGCGAGAACGGGATGGTGTCCGGCGCGACCGCGCCACCGGAGATGATGAAGCTCATCGCCTGGTCGACGCTCCAGTCGGTCGGGGTGATCTTCTCCACCGGCACGATTTCCAGGTAGCCCGAGGTCGGGTTGGGCGTGGTCGGCACGTACACCGCGGCGAGTTCGCGACCGGTGCCCTGTTCGCGGATCACGCGGGTGACAAAGCCAATCGACTTCATCTCGGTGTGCGGGAAGTCGACCAGCACCACGCGCTGGGTGCCGTCGGGCTTGGTCTGCAGGATGTCGAGCAGCTTGCGCGCGCTGCCGTAGATGGTGCTGGCCAGCGGGATGCGCTCGATCAACGCCTCGAACCAGCGCAGCATGCGCTGGCCGAACACGCGTCGGGCCATCACGCCCGAGAACAGGATCACCGCGACGGTGGCCAACAGCGCCAGCACCGTCTTCACCCACGGCTGCACCAGCCAGGCCAGCGACTGCGGGTAACTGCTGGCGAGGTTCTGCAGCACCGGACCGATGAACGGCTGGCTGATGTCCGACAGCATCACGAACACGAATTTGACCACGACCCAGGTCAGCCAGATCGGCAGCAGGGTCAACAGGCCGGTGAGGAACAACTTCTGAAGGCTGGGTTTCGGCAGGCCGGGCTTGTGCGGGCTTGGATCGAGCGAGGGGGCAGGTTGCATGCGCGGATTGTAGGCGAGCCAGACAGCCCGGCGCCTGTCCGCGTGCGGGATGTCGCGTCCGGCTCAGCGCTCGCGCACGAGGCGGAAGCCGACATCGTCGTAGCCGCGCTCGGCGGCGAGCGTGCGCTGGACCTGCTTGCTGCGCCACGACGTGCCGCTGGCCTGCCGCTGCTGGCAGTTGCGGCCGCAGTCGCGCAGCCACATCGACAGGGCGCGGGCGGAAGTCTCGGCCGGGATGCGCTGGGCTTCCTCTGCGCTGGGCAGGCGGTAGCGCCGGCCGGTCTGGGCGCTGTACCACTGCGCGTAGGCTTGGGCGTCGTCGAGCGAGACGCAGACCACCGGTTCGCCTTCGCCCTGGTTGAAGCCCGGTGACTGCCAGGAGCGCGGCGCCAACACGCGCAGCAGCGAGGCGCGCTCGCGGCACAGCGTGGCCTCGCGCCCGTTGGCGGCGGCGAAGCGGGCGTAGTCGCCGCGCGTGACCGGTTTCGGGCTCAGTGCGACGGTGACCTTGGCGCTGGCCTGCGAGGCGGTGTTGGTGGTGGCACCGCGCGCCAGCCCGTTGGGTACGGCCTTGGCCTGGGCGACCAGGCGCGCGCTGAGCTTGCTGGGCAGGTCGAAGTCCTTGGCCAGCGCGGCAATCTGCTGCGCCTGCTTGCGGTCGCCGCGCCGGCGCGCCTGCTCCAGGCGGCCCTCGAGCGCGGCGCCGGCCTGCTCGCGCAGGCGGCGCTGGCCGTCGGAGTTGACGGTGCCGGTCTGCTGGCCGAGCGTGGTCGCGTGCACCAGCAACTCGCGGGCGCGCTGATCATTGCCATCGCGCAGGCTGCGACCGAGGTCGTTGGCGAGGGCCAGGGTGAGCGTGTCGACCGCGCGACCGACTTCCGGGTTGGTGCTGTCGGTATGCCAGGCCAGCAGCACGCTGTCGTAGGCGTTGCCGTCCTTGGGCGCGGTCAGGTGGCCCCGTGCAAGTTGCCGACGTGCGTCCTCGAGCGCGCGCTGCAACGGCGCTTCCGGCAATGGCTGCAGCATGGCTTGCGTCGGGTCTTCGCGGCTGGCAAGCGACGTTGGCGCAGCCGGATATGTGCCGAAGCGGTCATCACTGTCGCGATTGCTGAAACCCAGCCCCAGCGCGACCAGGGTCACGGCTGCGACCGCCAGGGCGGCGGACAGCGGTTTGGCCCAGCGCTGCAGCGGGCGCAAGCGTTCGAGCACCTCGATCGCACCGGTCCACGGCCGTCGATGCTGGATCGCCGCGATGGCGGCCATCATTTGCGCGGCGTCCTGGAAGCGCTGGTTCGGCTGCTTGGCGAGGGCGCGGTTCATGAACCGTTGCCAGTGGCGCAACGGCTGCGGCAGCTTCGGAATCGGATCCTGCGCGTGCATCACCGCCATCGACAACGCGTCCTGGGCCTCGAACGGCAGGCGCCCGGTCAGCATTTCCCAGATCAGCACGCCGAGGCTGTACAGGTCGGCGCGGCCGTCGACATCCTCGCCACGCGCCTGCTCCGGCGCCATGTACGCGGTGCTGCCGACCGCCAGGCCGGCGGCGGTGACGCGTGGGCCAAAGCCGCGGCGCAGGGCGATGCCGAAGTCGGCCAGCAGCACGCGCTCGCCGTCGTCGAACAGCACGTTCTCGGCCTTGACGTCGCGGTGCACCACGCCGCGTGCATGCGCGTATTCCAGCGCCGACAGCAGGGTGTTGGCGATGGCGATGACGCGCGCTTCGTCGCCGCCCAGGTCGCGCTGGCCGAGGTGGCCGCGCGCCAGGTACGGCATCGCGTAGTAGGGCAGGCCATCGCGGGTGCGGCCCACCTCGTGGATGCTGACGATGTTGGGGTGCTCGAGCCGCGCGATCGTGCGCACTTCGTTCTCGAAGCGGCGCCGGCTGACTTCATCGGCGAGCGCCAGCGGCAGCATCACCTTGATTGCGACCTCGCGCGACAACGCGATCTGCTCGCCCAGATACACCGTCGACATGCCACCGTGGTTGATGACCTGCCGCAGCCGGTATCCGGCGATCTCCGGCAGTGGTGGTGACGTGCTGTCGTTGTGGATTGCAGACCTGGACATCGCGGCCCCCTGTCGCGGACATGGAGCATACGCCGTCGCGAGTGAAAGCTCACGACATGTTCATCACATCGGCGACGCGAAAACCCCGTGAAAATGACGCTGTAGGTCAAGTTGTGCTTCTGTGCGGCAGGGCTTTGCCGACAGTGGCGGTTGCGTCTTCACGCCGTCTGGCGATTCGCTGGTTTTCGGCGTACGTACAGCTGCTTGCGCACGCGTGCGACGACGTCGCCGTCGCGATCGATGACATCGGTGTCGAACCAGCGCAGGGCCTTCTCGCCATCGGCGGTGGACGCGCGCAGTTCGTCGAGTGCGCCCGGCGACAGGGCAAAGTCGGCATGCACCGTGCCACGGCCGGGTTTGACGAATTCGATCTCGCCGGCCTTGTCCCAGACGAAGTAGTCGCGGCCGAGCGCGTTCATGGTCAACAGCATCCAGAACGGGTCGGTCATCGCGAACAGGCTGCCGCCGAAATGGGTGCCGACGTAGTTGCGGTTCCACGGCCGCATGCGCAGCTCGACGCGGGCGCGGCTGTAGTCGTCGGCGATCTGCGCGACATGGACGCCGCTGAACAGGAACGGCGGCCACAGGTTGAGGCCGTGGCGCAGGGCGCTGGCTTTCATGCGGAAACGTGAGGCAGGTGGGGCGCCTAGCCTGCCATACGCTTGCGTACAGTCAAGCGTGATGGCTTGGCCCGGGACTTCCGCCCGGGATGGGTCGATCCTAAGCGGCCGTTGGTTGCTACGTTGCCGCAGGGCGATCAGAACAGCAGCGACGACATCTTGCGACGGTAGCTGCCGACCAGCTCGGCATCCTCGATCACGCGGAACGCATCGATCAGCGCCTTGCGCGCTAGGCCATCCCCGAACGCGCGGTCGCGGCGCAACATTTCCAGGAACTGCTCGAGCCCGGCGGCGGACTGGCCGGCAACGAGGCGGTGCGTGCCGAGCAGGTGGCGTGCGCGCAGGTCGTCGGGATTGCTGGTGATCGCCGCTTCCAGCACTTCCACTGGCGGCGCGTCCTTGAGCAGCGCGGCAAAACCGAGCCGGGCGCGGGCGCGCTGGGCGCGGTCATCGGTGGCGAGGTTGGCCGGCAGGGCGTCGAGCAGCGACTCGGCCTCGGCCGTGGCGCCGGTCTGCAACAGGGCGAGGGCGAGGTCGAGCTTGAGCTCGTCCTTGTCCGGTGTAGCTGCGACTTCGCCGCGCAGGCGCACGACTTCGGCGTGCGGGTCGAGCGGTGCTGCGGGTGTGGCTTCGGTCTCGGCCTCGGGAGGCGCCGCAGCGGCGGCTGGCTCGATGCCGTGGTGCTTGAGGAATTCGCGGATCTGCCCCTCCGGCAGCGCGCCGGGGAAACCGTCGACAAGCTGGCCGCCCTTGACCAGGAACACGGTCGGGATCGAGCGCACCTGGAACGCGCCGGCCAGCTGCGGCTCCTTGTCGACATCGACCTTGGCCAGCTCGAAGGCGCCGTGGTAGTCGCCGGCGAGCTTCTCCAGGATCGGCCCGAGCGTCTTGCACGGCCCACACCACTGCGCCCAGAAGTCGACCAGCACCGGCGTCTGCAGCGACTTCTGCAGCACCTCGTTCTCGAAGGTGTCGGTGGTGGCGTCGAAGACGTGGGGCAGGGCGGTGGCGTCGGCGGTCATCGGCGGTGGCTCGTTCGTCGGTTCGCAGGGGAGTCGCAGGCGACATGGGGGCGGGCGGCGGACTTGGCAAGCGGACTTGGCAAACCGGCCGCAGTCGCCGGCACGCTAGCATGATGCGATGACTCGTCTCTCTTGGTTCGATCGTTACGCCGGCGTGCTCGCCGCGGTGTGCTGTGCGGTGGCCGTCATCGGCTTTGGCGCGGCTTTCGAGGTGTACTCGCATGCGCAGCATCCGCTGGCGCTGCTGGGTGCGCACGGGGTGCAGCGGGCGTTGGCGTTCAATCTGTTCGCCTTCGTGATCCCCGGTGCCGTGGCGACGGCCATTGCGCTGCGTCTGCAGGCGCGCTTGTCGAAAGCGCCGCAGCTGTTAAAAGGCGGGATGGCAGGACGCATCGGTGGCTGGTTGCTGGCGATCTCGGCGCTGGCCTTCACCGCACAGGGGCTGTTGCCGGTGGACCCGGCCGAGCTTGACGGCGGCCACAGCCAATGGCATGCGACCGCCTGGACGCTGTGGTGGCTGGCATTCCTGCCGGGCGCGCTGCTGCTGGGCTGGAGCGTGCGCTCCGTGCCCGGCTGGCGGCGCACCGGTCAGGCGCTGATCGTGGCCGCGCTGCTGGCCATCGTGCTGAACGCGATGCCGGCCGCGCTGTTGCCGGGCCCGATCGCGCAGCGACTGCTGCTGGTGCTGTGGTGGCTGTGCTTCGTGGCGGTGTCGCGCTCCAGACGCGAACGCGACACCGCACGCTGACCGTTACTGCGGCTGCTTGTAGACCTTGCCGTCCTTCATGACGAAGGCCACCTTCGTCACCACGGCGATGTCCTCGAGTGGATTGCCCGGCACCGCGACGATGTCGGCACGCTTGCCGGTCTCGATCACGCCTTGGTCGTCGACGCCGAGCACTTCGGCGGCGCGGATCGTGGCCGCCTGCAGCGCGACCGACGCCGGGATGCCTGCCTCGACCATGTAGACGAACTCGCGCGCGTTGTCGCCGTGCGGGCCGACGCCCATGTCGGTGCCGAAGGCGATCTTGACGCCGTTCTTGTAGGCCCTGGTCGCGGTGTCCTGGATCAGTGCGCCGATGCGCGCCGCCTTGGGGCGCACCACCTCGGGAAAGTAACCGTCGAGCTTGGCCTTCTCGGCGACGAAACGGCCGGCGGAGATGGTCGGCACGTACCAGGTGCCCTTCTGTTTCATCAGCGACATCACATCACTGCTCATGTAGGTGCCGTGCTCGATCGAGGTCACTCCGCCGAGCACCGCGCGCTTCATGCCTTCCTCGCCGTGGGCGTGCGCGGCGACGCGGTAGCCGTAGTCCTTGGCGGTGTCGACGATCGCCTTGACCTCCTCGACGGTGAACTGCGGCGCGTCGCCGGACTTGGCGTACGACAGCACGCCGCCGGTGGCGGTGATCTTGATGACGTCGCTGCCTTCCTTGTAGCGCTGGCGCACGGCCTGGCGCGCGTCGTCGATCGAGTTGATCACGCCCTCGGTCGGGCCGGGCGGGCCGATCAGGTGCGAGAGCGCGTCGTTGTAGCCATTGGTGGGATCGGCGTGGCCGCCGGTGGTGGCGATCGACTTGCCCGCGGCCCAGATGCGTGGGCCGTCGACCAGGCCCTGGTTGATCGCGTCGCGCAGGTGCGGGCTGACCTCGCCGCCGAGGTCGCGCACGCTGGTGAAGCCGGCCTGCAGCGTCTTGTTGGCAAAGCTGACCGAGCGGTAGGCGTAATCGACCTCGTCGAGGCGGAAGCCCTCGGAGTAGCTCTGCGGGCTGGACTGGCTGGCCAGGTGCACGTGCAGGTCGGTCCAGCCCGGTGAGCAGGTGTGGCCGGACAGATCGAGGCTCTGCGCGTCCGGCACCGTGACCCGGCCGGGCAGGACTTGCGCGACCTTGCCGTCGCGCACGACCACGGTATGCGCGTCGAGCAGCTTGCCACTGCGGGCATCGAACAGCTGGCCACATTGCAGGGCCTTGGCCGGTTCAGCCGCATGGGCGGCATGGGCGGACAACGCGACCGCCAGTGTCAGTACAATGGGTTTCAACACGAATCCTCTCCCCCGTTTGGATGCGTTCGATTGAAGCACACCCCGTCACCGCGACGATGCGGGCGCGGCCACAGAACGCGGTATGTCGGCAGGGGGCGGGCAAGCAGGGCATCGCCGGCGGGGGTGCGGTACCGCGTGGCATGGATGGCCGCATCGCGATCGGCCCGGGTCACCGTCCAGGTTTTCGGCAAACTTGGCAAAGGCTTGGGCGGGACGCGCGGGGCCATGCAAGCAGGCTGCCGCGCGAGAGGATGGGGCTGCGGGCAACGGCCGCGCCAGGCCCCGGCGCTGCGCGCATGGCGGCTCATGGTGCGCTGCGGTAGGCTTCCCGGTCTTTCCCCCAATCAGTCCTCTGCCGCCGTGTCCGCCGAAGCCGTCAACGAAACCCGCCCGTTCGAACCCCAGGCCATCGAGGCCGCCGCCCAGGCGTACTGGGAGACGACCCGTGCCTTCGAGGTTTCCGAGGACTCGGCCAAGCCCAAGTACTACTGCCTGTCGATGCTGCCGTACCCGTCGGGCGCGCTGCACATGGGCCACGTGCGCAACTACACCATCGGCGACGTCATCAGCCGCTACAAGCGCATGATCGGCTTCAACGTGCTGCAGCCGATGGGCTGGGACGCGTTCGGCCTGCCGGCCGAGAACGCCGCGATCAAGAACAAGACCGCGCCGGCGAAGTGGACCTACGCCAACATCGCCCACATGAAGGCGCAGCTGCAGCAGATGGGCTACGCGATCGACTGGTCGCGCGAGTTCGCCACCTGCCAGCCGAGCTACTACGTGCACGAACAGCGCATGTTCGTGCGCCTGATGAAGCAGGGCCTGGCCTACCGCAAGAATTCGGTCGTCAACTGGGATCCGGTCGACCAGACCGTGCTGGCCAACGAGCAGGTGATCGACGGCCGCGGCTGGCGCACCGGCGCATTGGTCGAAAAGCGCGAGATCCCGCAATGGTTCCTCAAGATCACCGACTACGCGCAGGAACTGCTCGACGGCCTGGACAAACTCCCCGGCTGGCCGGACGCGGTCAAGACCATGCAGCGCAACTGGATCGGACGCAGCGAGGGCCTGGAAATCCGCTTCGACGTGCGTGATGCCGACGGCACCACGGTCGAGCCTTTGACCGTGTTCACCACGCGCCCCGACACGCTGATGGGCGTGACCTTCGTCTCGATCGCGGCCGAGCATCCGCTCGCGCTGGCGGCCGCCGCCAAGGATGCCGACTTGGCCGGATTCCTGACTGACCTGAAGAAGGGCGGCGTCACCGAAGCCGAGCTGGAGACCCAGGAAAAGCGCGGCCGCGACACCGGCCTGCGCGCCGTGCACCCGATCACCGGCGAGGAACTGCCGGTGTACGTCGCCAACTTCGTGCTGATGAATTACGGCACCGGCGCGGTGATGGCGGTGCCGGGCCACGACCAGCGCGACTGGGAGTTCGCCACGCGCTACCAGTTGCCGATCAGGATGGTGATCGTTCCGACGCCGGTGCGCGATGCGCTCGCCGAGATCGGCCAGCACCTGGCCCGCCACGACGACCCGATGCGCAGCGCGCTCGGCGAGGCGGCGGCGGTCGACGTCTACGACACCACGGCCGCGGTGCAGGTGGTGGAGGAATTCGAGCGCCGCATTGCCGAGGAGTCGGCGTACACCGAGCGCGGCTGGCTGGTGAACTCCGGCGAGTTCGACGGCCTGGATTTCCAGCAGGTACTCGATGCCCTGGCTGCGCGGTTCGAGGCCGACGGCCGCGGCCAGCGCCGCGTCAACTACCGCCTGCGCGACTGGGGCGTGAGTCGCCAGCGTTACTGGGGCTGCCCGATCCCGGTGATCCTGTGTGGCAAGTGCGGCGACGTGCCGGTGCCGGAAGATCAGTTGCCGGTGGTGCTGCCGGAGGATGTCGCGTTCAGCGGTGTCGCTTCACCGATCAAGTCCGATCCGAACTGGCGCAAGACCACCTGCCCGCAGTGCGGCGGTGCGGCCGAGCGCGAGACCGACACCTTCGATACCTTCATGGAGTCGAGCTGGTACTACGCGCGCTACACCTCGCCGGGCGCGGCGCAGCAGGTCGACGAGCGCGCCAAGTACTGGACGCCGGTCGACCAGTACATCGGCGGCATCGAGCACGCGATCCTGCACCTGCTGTACTTCCGCTTCTATCACAAGCTCATGCGCGACCAGGGCCTGGTCAACAGCGACGAGCCGGCGATCAACCTGCTGACCCAGGGCATGGTGATCGCGGAAACCTTTTATCGCGACAACACCGACGGCTCCAAGGACTGGATCAACCCGGCCGACGTCGAGGTGATCCGCGACGAACGCGGACGCATCACCGGCGCCACGCTCAAGGCCGACGGCCAGCCGGTGGTGATCGGCGGCACCGAGAAGATGTCGAAGTCGAAGAACAACGGCGTCGACCCACAGCTGATGGTTGGCAAGTTCGGCGCCGACACGGTGCGGTTGTTCTCGATGTTCGCCGCGCCGCCGGAACAGTCGCTGGAATGGAACGAGGCCGGCGTCGAAGGCATGTCGCGCTTCCTGCGCCGCTTCTGGCGCGAGGTCATCACCCACGCTTCGCAGCCGGACCACCCCGAGGTCGATGCCGGCAGCCTCAATTCCGCGCAGAAGACCCTGCGCCGGCAACTGCACGAGACCATCCAGAAGGTCGGCGACGATTACGGCCGCCGCCACAGCTTCAACACCGCGATCGCCGCGTTGATGGAACTGCTCAACCACGTCGGCAAGTTCGACGACATGAGCGATCAGGGCCGCGCGGTGCGCCACGAGGTGCTGCAGGCGATGGTGCTGCTGCTCAATCCGGTCACCCCGCACGTCTGCCACTCGCTGTGGCAGGCGCTGGGGCATGCCGAGACCCTGCTCGAGGACATTCCGTTCCCGCAGGCCGATGCGTCGGCGCTGGTGCGCGATGCGGTCACGCTGGCGGTGCAGGTCAACGGCAAGCTGCGCGGCACGATCGAGGTGCCGGTCAACGTGAGCAAGGAAGACGCCGAGCGACTGGCGCTGGCCGAACCCAATGTCGCCCAGTACGTCGAGGGACTGACCGTGCGCAAGGTGATCGTGGTGCCGGGCAAGATCGTGAATATCGTGGTGGGATGACAGCGCGGCATGGGTAGGACGTTCTCGCCCGAGCTCATGCAGAAGTTCAATTGCCTCGCTGCGCGGCATGGCGATGAGACCGCCGCCCGGTTCGACCCGGGCGTCGTGTTGATCGCGGTCGCCGGCGGCGTCCTCGCCTGGTGGTTCGTGGGTGCAAGCGCGCGTCGCCAACTGCGTAAACATCCCGACAAGGCGTTCGCCCAAATGCTGCTGACGGGACTACTGGCCTTCCTGCCCGCAGCCTTGCTCATCGAAGGTCTGTCCGATGGTTCGCTGCTGCTTGCGACGCGACGTACGCCGGTCGTGTTGTTCGATTGCGCCGCAGGCAAGTTCTGGATGTTCGCCGGCATCTATTACTTTTCTGCCGTGGCGATGATCTCCCATGCTGTGGCGTCATGGTCATTCTGGAGGGGATCGGCCCGGAGCTGATCCTGAACGTGATGTGGGTGGGTGCCCGTCGTCACGCGACAGCTATTGATGCGCTCCGGCGCCTCGTCCAGACTTCACGCATGACCTTTCGCTCTCTGTTCACGCGGGCTGCTCCCGTCGCTCTGGTCCTCGCCCTGTCGGCCTGCGGCTTCCATCTGCGCAATGCCCTGGTGCTGCCGCCCGACCTCGGGCCGGTGCGCGTGGTCTCGGTGGACCGCTACAGCCCGCTGGCCGAGTCGCTGGCGCAGGCGCTGACTCGCGCCGGCGCGACCCCGGCGACCGAAGAAACCGAAGACGCGACCGTGCTTGATCTGATGGCCGAGCGCTGGGGTGACCGTCCGGTCAGCCTCGACGCCCTCGGCCGCGCGCAGGAGTACAGCCTGCGCTACGCGGTGACCTTCGAGCTGCGCCGGCCCGACGGCACCACCACGGTGCCGCGGCAGACCATCGAGCTGTCCCGCGATTACGTCTCCAACCCGGTGCAGTCGATCGGCACCGAGGGCGAGCGCGAGATCCTGCAGAAGGAGATGCGCCGCGAGATGACCGCCTCGGTGCTGCGTCGCCTGGATGCGGTGGCGCGCCGTGCCAGCAGCGTGCCGGCCCCGGCCCCCGAGGCGGCGGTGCCCAATGAGGCCGCCATCGAGGCCGCTGTCGACGACGACACGCAGCCGCACTGACATGGAACTGAAGCCGGAGCAGCTGGTCGCCCAGCTCGGGCTCGATCAATCCAGCCCGCCACCGCTGCGCCCGGCGTACCTGATCGCCGGCCCCGAGCCGCTGCGCGTGCTCGAGGCGGCCGACGCCGTGCGCGCCGCGGCGCGCCGGCAAGGCATCAGCGAGCGCGAGGTGTTCGAGGCCGAAGGCAACCAGCGCGAGCCCGACTGGAACGCGCTCGAAGCCAGCTTCCGCGCGCCCAGCCTGTTCGCCAGCCGACGCCTGGTCGAGCTGCGCCTGCCCAGCGGCAAGCCGGGCAAGGAAGGTGCCGAGGTCATCAGCGGCTTCTGTGCCGACCCGCCGCCGGACGTGGTTCTGCTGGTCAGCGCCGGCGAATGGAGCAAGCAGCACGGCGGCAAGTGGAGCGAGGCGATCGGCCGCATCGGCCAGGTCGCGATCGCCTGGGCAGTCAAGCCGCACGAGCTGTCGGACTGGATCGAGCGGCGCCTGCGCACGCGCGGCCTCAAGGCCGATCATGCGGCGGTGCAGAGCTTGGCCGACCGCGTCGAGGGCAACCTGCTGGCCGCGGCGCAGGAGATCGACAAACTGGCGCTGCTGTCCGACGGGCAGGTGCTCGATGTCGAGCGGATGCAGGCGCTGGTCGCCGATGCCGCGCGCTTTGACGTGTTCCGCGTGGTCGACGCGGCGATGAACGGGCAGGGCGCGCAGGTGTCGCGCATGCTCGCCGGCCTGCGCGCCGAGGGCGAGGCGGTGCCGGCACTGCTCGGCATGGTGGTGCTGGAGTTGCAGCGCACGGCGACGCTTGCGCGGGTGCAGGCGCGCGGCGGCAATCTCGCCGCCGAGTTCAAGGCGCAGCGGATCTGGGATTCGAAGCAGCCGATGTACCGGCGCGCGCTGCAGCGCCATGTCGCGCCGCGCTGGGATGCCTTTGTCGCCCAGGCCGGCCGCGTCGATCGCATCGCCAAGGGCCGCATGCGCGTCGGCGAGGAGCCCGGCGATGCCTGGCTCGCGCTGGAGCGGCTGCTGCTGGCCGTGGCCGAACCACGTGCTGCACGGCTGCTGTCGGCTGCCCGCAGCGGATGAGTCTGCGGGTCTATTACGGTGGCACCTTCGACCCGGTGCATGCCGGGCACTTGGCGGTCGCGTGCGCGGTGCGTGACGCCCTTGATGCCGAAGTCCGCCTGTTGCCGGCGGCCGATCCACCGCACAAGGACGCGACCCATGCCGATGCCGTGCAGCGTGCGCGCATGCTCGACCTCGCCGTGGCCGGCGAGCCGGGGTTGAAGGTCGATCGCCGCGAACTGGGACGCGACGGGCCGTCCTACACCGTCGATACCCTGCGTGAGCTGCGCGCCGAGCTGGGTGCACAAGCGCCCATCGTGTGGATGCTCGGCGGCGATTCGCTGCTGCAGCTGCACGGCTGGCACCGCTGGCGCGAGCTGTTCGAGTACGCCCACATCCTCGCCGTGGCGCGGCCGGGATCGCGGCTCGACGCCGACGCCATCGCGGCGGAAGCGCCGCAGGTACAGGCCGAGATCGGTCCACGCTGGCGCCCGGCCGAAACCCTGCGGTCCACACCGGCAGGCGGCTTCGCCGTGTTCACGCTGGTCCAGCAGCGCCCGGAATCGTCCACCGAGCTGCGCCGCCGCATCGCCGCGGGCGAGCCCTGGCGCGACTGGGTGCCGGCCACGGTGGCTGAGTACATCTCCCGTCACGACCTGTATGCGGGCCGGGAGCCGGCATCGGCTCCGTTATAATCCACAGGCCATCCCCCCGTACTGCGAGCCCACGTCCCTTGACCACCCAAGCGCAAGTCATCAAGACCCGCCTGCCCAATCCGCCGCCGCCGGTCGAAGTCCTACTCAAGACGGTGCATGCCGCGGTCGAAGAGCTCAAAGCCAAAGATGTCGTCGAGATCGATGTGCGCGGCAAGAGCAGCGTCACCGACTACATGGTGATCGCCTCGGGCACCTCCACCCGCCACGTCAAGTCGGTCGCCGACGAGGTGGTCAAGTTCGCCAAGAACCTCGACGTCATGCCGCTTGGCGTGGAGGGCGAGCGCGAAGCCGAGTGGGTGCTGGTCGACCTGGGCGATGTCGTGGTCCACGTGATGCTGCCGCGCGTGCGCGAGTTTTATGCGCTGGAGCGTCTGTGGACGGTTGGCGACCAGCCGCCGGGCGACGACGAGTACGAGACCGATGCGGAGGAGCGCCTTTGAGGCGTCGGGTCATCGGTTGAGTAGAGAAACGGCGTCCTTGGGGCGCCGTTTGTATTTTGTCTTCGCGGTTGCCTTGCTCGTCATTCCCGCGAAGGCGGGGCGAAGCGCCGCTGCTTGCGAGCCATTGGCTCGCGCGGCGTTGAGCGCCATCGGGCTATGCCCGATGGCCGGGGATCGAAGGTCCAGGGACTTTTCACGCTTTACCGATCGCGTTTAAACAGCAACATCCAATGCTTCCGTCCGCTGACGCGGCCGGGTCACTTTCTCTTGCTGGCCCAAGAGAAAGTAACCAAAGAGAAGGGCTTTCCTCGACACATCAGCCCCACGACCGGAACGGCTGAGGGGATTTTCCGACTCGCCATCCATGGCTCGGTCGGAAAACGGCACATCCCTGTGCGCCGCCCTTCGGGTCTGTATACGGAATCGGCTGTTTGAAACAGCAGCCGCAGTTACGACTCACCGTTCCAGGCGACGAAGCCCTACAAATGCCCGCGCTCCCACGGTCCAGTGATCGCCACGGTGATGCCCGGGGTCTGGATGTTGACGAACAACGTGCGGCCGAACGGGTCCCAGCAGGCGCCGCAGAATTCGCTGTCGCGGTAGTCGCCCTCGGCGATGGTCTTGCCGGCGTTGGCGATCTGGGTCGAAGTCAGCTCGACGTTGTTCTTGCAGAAGTAGAACGACTCGCCCTGCCGGGTCAGGCCGATCAGGCGCGCGCCGGGACCGTACTGGTCCGGGCTTTCGCCGCCGTCCTCGCACAGCAGCACGCCGCCGCGCGCGCTCACCGTGACGTTGTCGGGGTTGTGCGCGGCCAGCTGGTTGCCGCTGACGAACAGCGCGCGCAGGCGCTGGGTGGCCAGGTCGAGCACCCACACCGCGCCGTTGCCGCGGCCCTTGCGGCCACGGCTGTCGACGCCGGTGCTGGTGTCGACGATGAACATCTTGCCGTAGCTGTACCAGATGCCCTCGCCGCGGCTCATGCGCAGCGCGCCCTCGCTCCAGCCCTGCGCGAAGGTGCCGCTGAGGGTGTCGCCGGCGGAGATATCGGGGAAGCCGGCCGGGGCGACGATGGTGTCGAGGTCCGGATCAGGAACGTCGACCCATTCCAGTGCGTACTCGGTGCCGATCGCGGCGACGATGAGGTCGGCGTTGGGCTTGCCGCGCACGCGTGCGGCCTGCAGGCGGCCGCCGTGTTCGAGCGAGCCGTAACGGCCGGCGCGGTCGTTGGGGATGTAGCGGTACAGGCCGGATTTGTTGCGGTCGTCCTCGGTCAGGTAGACGACGCCGGTGCGCGGGTCGATCGCCACGGCCTCGTGGCTGAAACGGCCCAGCCCGACCAGCGGCCGGCCGCTGGTGCGTTCGGCATCCGGGTGCACCTCGAACACGTAGCCGTGCTTCTTGCCGGTGCTGGAGACCGCGTTGGTCTTGATCTCCTCGCAGGTCAGCCAGGTGCCCCACGGGGTCGGGCCGCCGGCGCAGTTGACCAGGGTGCCGCCGAGGCTGGCCTCGATGCTGCGCCATTCGCCATGGCGGTAGGTGAGGGTGGTGGTGCCGCCACCGGCGACCTGGCCGCCGCCGATGTCGCCGGTGTCGTACATGCCCGGCGCCTGGATCGGGGTGGCGCCGCCGCGCTCGTGGTTGCGGATCAGCACCAGCTCGTGGCCGCGGCCATTGCCGTGACCACGCGCGTCGTCGCGGTCGTGCCGGCCATGACCGGGGCGGCGCACGCTGACCACGGCCATGCCGTCGTGGCGGTCGGGGCAGGGGCGGCCGTCGCGCATGCGGTCGCCGCTCCAGCCGAATGAGCGGTAGCTGAAACCGCGCGGCAGCTGCAGCAGCGGCAGGCCGGTGGCCTGGTCGGCGACCGGGGCGAGTGGGCCGTAACGGCCGGGGATCGGGGCGAGCCGGGTCGGGTCGGTGGCAGCGAGCGCCTGACGCGAGTAAAGCGCGCTCAGGCTGCCCATGGCACCCACCGCCATCGCGGCGGCACTGCCTTTGAGGACCTGGCGGCGGGAGAGGTCGAACGCATCCATCTGCAACTCCTGCGGGGCTGGGGGAGCCTGCACGCTAGGGGCGCGGCGTGGCCGCCATATGACACTGCCGTGTCAAAGCGCTGGATCGTGACGGGCTGCCGCTACCATGCGTGCCGATGAAAGCGAAATTGATCGCCGTCGGCGAACGCGCGCCGCGCTGGGTCGCCGACGGCTTCGGCGAATACCAGAAGCGCCTGTCGCACTGGCTGCCACTGGAACTGGTCGAGATCGAGCCCGGTCTGCGCGGCAAAGGCCGCGACGCCGCGCGCGCGACGCAGGACGAGGGTGCGCGCGTGCTGGCCGCGTTGCCGAAGAACGCCTGCGTGGTGACGCTCGACGGCCGCGGCCGGACCTGGTCCTCGGAACAACTGGCGCAGCGGCTGGAGCACTGGCGCGGGCAGGGGCGCGATCTCGCCTTCCTGATTGGCGGCCCCGAAGGTCATGCACCCGAGGTGATCGCGCGCGGTGACGAGTCGTGGTCTCTGGGGCCGCTGACCCTGCCGCACATGCTGGTGCGGCTGGTGGTGGCCGAGCAGTTGTATCGCGCGGCCGCGTTGCTGGCGAATCATCCGTATCACCGGGCGTGACATGGCCGGGGACGGCGCGCGTCAGGCGGTCGCGTGTTGCACATTGGCGAGGGGGCGTCAGGGGACGACATGAAGTCACTAACGAACGGAGTCAAGGTATATGAAGGATTCACGATCCAGGTTCATTCGGCTGTTCCTGGCGGGCTTGCTGGCTGCCGGAATTGGCAGCGCGCATGCAGCCGATACCCATGTTTCGCATGTCACGGCGCGTGCCGAGTATTCGGCCAACTCGCTGGAAGGGCTCCAGATCCAGCAGTGGCTGGTTGAGCAGGGCGCACCAAGTCCGCCGGGCGTTACCACCCGCTTTTCGGGGAGGGACCGCTTGACGGTGTCCCGTACCTTGGCGGTGGCCTCCTCGGGCGCACCGGGTTTTGTTGCGGCCGGACCAGGAAGTGGCCCCCCGGTGCCGCTCCCTGCCTCGGGTACTCCCGGTGAAACGATCGCCATCACCCATGTCAGCGGAGGTTTCATCGAGTCATGGACCTACCAGTGGACGGGGAGCGCGACAGGTGGCACCTGGGGGCTCATCAGATACACCTACGAAAAGGTCCGAGTGGGTCCGGCACCGGGTTGAGTCGGGAATGGAGTGCTTGAATGTCAGACGCCCCGCATTGAGGGGCGTTTTTGTTGGTGCCACAGGATTCAATCGAGCTTGAACTCGATCGGCACCCGTCCCAGCGCCTGCACCGGTCGGCCGTACTGCAGCGCCGGCTCGAAGGTCCAGCGCGTGAGCACCACCCGGCGCGCGGCCTGGTCGAGCACACGGTGGCCGCTGCTGCGCACCACGCGCGCCTCGATCGGCTTGCCGTCGACGTCGACCAGGATTTCCAGCTCGACCGTGCCGGTCAGGCCGTCGCGCACCGCGGCGCCGGGGTAGGCCGGCGGCGGTGCCGACAACGTCTGAAGTTGCGCGCCGGCTTGGGGCAGGGTGGGTGCCAGCGAGGCCACGCCCTGCTCGCCGACGGGGTCGGCCGGGGCCAAGGCCTCGTCACCGGGCTGGCTGTCGGCGACCGGCTCGAGCGGGGGCGTCTCGATGCGTGGCTGCGGGGTCGTGACGGCCGGCTGGCGAGCGGTTTTCGGCACCACTGGTACAGGCACTGGTTCGGACGTGATTGGCTTCGGCTTGGCGCGCACCACCTGGATCAGGACCGGGTTGTCGTCACGGCGCGGCAGAGTCAGCAGCTGCGGTGCGGTCAACGGCACCAGCAGCAACAGCAGCAGCGCGGCGTTGACCGCGAGGGCGCCGGCGTTGGCGACGATGCGGTTGCCGTCGAGCCGCGGCGGCTCGAACGCGCCGGACCGATGGGAAGGGAGAGCGATCGCGTGCGTCATCTCGGACCTCCTTGGGTTGCCTGTGAGTGACAACGCATGGACGACGGCTGCGGGGTTGACTCGGTGCGGCTCGATGCGGCGGATCAATGCTGACGAGATCCATGCCGAAGCCGGAGGCCCGCAAACGAAGCAGGCCCGCCAAGGCGGGCCTGCTCGTCATGACAACGCGTATTCAGTGCTTGTCGACGCGGTCCGGCATCGGGTCCGGGTCGCGGTCCAAGCCGCCCGCGTCCGGGTTCGGCGCCTTGCGCGGGTGTGGCTGGGCGGCGTCCTCGCGGTCGCGCGGGTTTGGCTCGGCGTAGCCGGGGTTGCGCCCCGGTTTGGGGTCGGGGGCGGGCGGGGCGGTTTTGCCGGCGCGGCCCATCGCTCAGCGGCCCAGTTCGAACACGACGTCGAGATTGACCGACAGCGTGCTTTCGCCCGGCGCGATCGGCGTGTCGTAGGCCTCCTTGGCGCGGCCCATGGCCATCATCGCCATCGGCCGCGGCGGCGCGAAACCACCGCCCTCGCTGAGGCTGACGATGCGGCGCACCTTCATGCCCAGGGTCTTGGCGTACATCTCGGCCCGCGCCTGGGCCTTTTCCACGGCGGCACGACGGGCCTCGTCGTAGGCGCTGTCCTTTTCCTTGTCGTCGATGTCGAAGCTGGGGCCGTTGATCTGGTTGGCGCCGGTGGCGACCAGGGCATCGAGGATCTTGCCGAGCTTGGCGATGTCGCGCACGGTCAGATTGACGTTGTTGCTGGCCTGGTAGCCGGTGATGGTCGGCGGCTGGTTCTCGCCGTACTTGTACTGCGGGTTGAGGTTGACGCCGCTGGTCTGGATGTCGCGCTCGGCGATGCCGGCGGCCTTGATCGCGGTGACCACCCGGGTCATCTGCTCAGCGTTGGCGCGCAGCGCGCTGTTGGCATCGCTTGCCTGGGTGACCACGCCGGTCGAGACCGTGGCGATGTCCGGGATGCGCTTGGCCTCGGCCTGCGCCGACACCGAGAGCAGGGTGCCGTCGGTGGCTACATAAGGGGTGGTCTGCGCGCTGGCGGTCATGAAAGGCGTGGCTCCAAAGACTAGGGCGACCGCGAGAACGGGCGCGAGGACAAACTGGCGCGGGGCGAAGCGGGACGGACGGGGGGCGCGCGGGACAGCTTTCCTGAGGTCAGGCATTTGCAACTCCTGGAGATCGGATCAAGGGTCTTGCCGATGCAGTGAACGATTCGTGAGCCCGATCGGGGTTACGCGGTCGGCCGCGGCTGCGGCTCAGTCAGTGCAGGTTATGCTTTTGCCGATGCTCTATCTCGCCTCGAAATCTCCCCGCCGCCGTGAATTGCTGGGCCGCCTGCTGTCGGGTGCGCCCGGTCAGGAGTTCGGTGTGCTCGACCTCGACATCCCCGAGCACCCGCAGCCCGGCGAACCGGCCGAAGACTACGTGCGCCGCGTCGCCCGCGAGAAGGCCGGGGCCGGCCTGCTGCAGGTGGTCGGCAATCCGACCGCGGTCGTGCTCGGCTCCGACACCGAGGTTGTGCTGAACGGTGAGGTGTTCGGCAAGCCGCGCGACGACGCCGATGCCGTGGACATGCTGCGCAAGCTGTCCGGGCGCACCCACCAGGTGATCTCGGCGGTGTCGCTGGTGTCGCCGGCGCGCGAGGCGCAGGCGGTGTCGCTGTCGGAGGTCACCTTCGCCGCATTGAGCCCGGCCCAGATCGACGCCTACGTCGCCAGCGGCGAGCCGCACGGCCGCGCCGGCGCCTACGCCATCCAGGGCCTGGCCGAGAGCTTCACCACCCGCCTGGCCGGCAGCTACTCCGGGGTGATGGGCCTGCCGCTGTACGAGACCGCGACGCTGCTGCGCCAGTTCGGAGTGCTGGCATGACCGAGGAGATCCTGGTCAACGTCACCCCGCGCGAGACCCGTGTCGCGGTGGTCGAAAACGGCATGCTGCAGGAGCTGCACATCGAACGCGGATGGCGCCGTGGCGTGGTCGGCAACATCTACAAGGGCCGGGTGCAGCGGGTAATGCCGGGCATGCAGGCGGCCTTCGTCGAGATCGGCCTGGAGCGTGCCGCGTTCCTGCACGCCGCCGACATCATCAAGCCGACCCCGGTCGCCGAAGGCGAGAACGCCGGCGAAGAGGCCCCACTGCCGCCGGCCCCGACCCGGCCGATCGCCGAGCTGCTGCGCGAGGGCCAGGAGATCATCGTGCAGGTGGTCAAGGACCCGATCGGCAGCAAGGGCGCGCGCCTGACCACCCAGCTCAGCATTCCCTCGCGCTATCTGGTGCTGTTGCCGCGCACGCGCGTGGTCGGCGTGTCGGCGCGCATCGAGGACGAGGCCGAGCGCGTGCGCCTGAAGACCCACGTGACCGCGCTGGCGCCCAGCGGCGCCCACCAGGGCTACATCGTGCGCACCAACGCCGAGGGCCAGCCCGAGGAAGCGCTGGCCGAGGACGTGACCTACCTGAGCCGCGTCTGGGCACTGATCGAGGAGCGCTCGAAGAACGCCCGCGTCGGCGAGCGAGTCTACGAGGACCTGAGCCTGCCGCTGCGCGCGGTGCGTGACCTGATGCGCAAGGACGTGGAGAAGGTCAAGGTCGACTCGCGCGAGACCTGCGAGCGGCTGCGCACGTTCGCCGCGCAGTACATGCCCGGGCTCGACGAGAAGATCGAGCATTACACCGGCGCGCGACCGATCTTCGACCTGTACGGCGTCGAGGATGAGATCCAGCGCGCGCTCGACAAGCAGGTGCCGCTCAAGTCCGGCGGTTATCTCGTCATCGACCAGACCGAGGCGATGACCACGGTCGACATCAACACCGGCTCGTTCCTCGGCCAGCGCAACCTCGAGGAAACGGTGTACCGCACCAACCTGGAGGCGGCGCAATCGGTCGCGCGGCAACTGCGCCTGCGCAACCTGGGCGGCATCATCATCATCGACTTCATCGACATGACCGATGCCGAGCACAAGCGCCAGGTGCTGCGCCAGCTCGAAAAAGCCCTGGCACGCGACCACGCCAAGACCACGGTCTACGAGTTCTCGCCGCTGGGTCTGGTCGAGATGACGCGCAAGCGCACCACCGAGAGCCTGGAGCGGCAGCTGAGCGAGCCCTGCCACGAGTGCGGCGGCCGCGGCACGCTGAAGACGCCGGAGACCGTGACCTATGAGATCTTCCGCGACATCGTCCGCCAGGTACGCCAGTTCGATGCGCAGCGGTTGCTGGTGATCGCCTCGCCCAAGGTCGTCGCGCGCATCACCGACGAGGAGTCGGCGGCGGTGGCCGAGCTTGAGGAATTTCTCGCCAAGTCGATCCGCTTCCAGCCCGACGAGCAGTATGCGCAGGAGCAGTTCGATGTCGTGCTGCTTTGAGGCCGTGATTGGTGATTGGGGATTGGTGATTGGCAAGAGCGAAGGCGCGAACCTGTTTTTTCCCCGAATCACGAATCACGAATCACGAATCACAGCGCAACGCGGAGCGAGGCGCTGATGCCGACGCCGCTGCGCCGCCGCCTGCGCCTGGCCCGCCGAGGCCTGGCCTATTCGGCCGCGATCGCGCTGGTGCTGGTCGCGCTGCTGCTGGCCATCGCCAGTCAGGTGCTGCCACTGGCCGAGAGCAATCCGCAGCGCATCGCGGCCTGGCTGAGCGAACGCGCCGGGCGTCCGGTTTCGTTCGACCGGGTCGCGACCGACTGGACCCGGCGCGGACCACTGCTGAGGCTGGACAATCTGCGCGTCGGCGAAGGCACACAGGCCTTCACTGTTGGTGACACCGAGATGCTGGTGTCGCTGTACGCCGGCCTGTTGCCCGGGCATGCGTTCTCGGAGCTGCGCCTGCGCGGCCTCGACCTGACCCTGGAGCGCGCCGAAGACGGCCGCTGGAAAGTGCGTGGCCTGCCCGGGCAGGAGCAGCCGGCGCAGCGTGATCCGCTGTCGGCGTTGGAAGGGCTCGGCGAACTGCAGGTGATCGGCGGCAAGCTCGCGGTGCTCGCGCCGCAACTGGGCATCGACGCCCGCATTCCCAAGATCGACCTGCGCCTGCGCGTCAACGGCGACCGTGTGCGCGCCGGCGTGCGCGCCTGGCCCAGCGTCGGCGCGGCCGGCGCCGCGACTTCGCCGCTCGACGCCGTGCTCGATTTCGACCGCAAGCGCGGCGACGGCCGCGCCTATGTCGGTTCGCGCCGCGTCGACCTGGCCGCGTGGGCGCCGTTGGCGCAACTGGCCGGCATCGGCAGCGAGTCCGGCCAGGGCCGTGCCGAGGCCTGGGCCGAGTTGCGCGGCCATCGCATCGCCCAGGTGACAGTGGATGCGCAGCTCGATCGCGTCGGCCTGCGTGGCGCACCGCTGGCGAACCGTGCCGAAGTCCCGCGCGTCACCTTCCAGAACATCGCAATGCGCGCGCGTTGGCGATTGGTCGAAGGCGGCTGGCGCGTCGACGCGCCGACGCTGCGCATCGGCAGCGGTGAACAGCAGCAATCGCTGGACGGCCTGGTGATTGCCGGCGGCGAGCGTTACGCCTTGCTGGCCGAGCGCATCGATGTCGGGCCGCTGCTGGCGGTGGCGGCGCTCAGCGATCGCCTGTCGCCGGGGCTGCGGCAATGGCTGCAGACCACGCGTCCGCATGTCGCGCTGCAACGGATCGAAGTCAGCGGCCGACGCGGTGGCGCGATGCGTGCGCATGCCCGTCTCGACGCGTTTGGCTTCGCCGCGGTGGGTGATTCGCCGGGTCTGCAAGGTCTGGGGGGCGAGTTCGACGGTGACGCCGACGGTTTCAGCCTGCAGTTCGATCCGGCTTCAAAGCTGCGTTTCGACTGGCCCCGCGGTTTCGGCGTGAGCCACGCGGTGGCGTTGCAAGGCACGGTCAGCGGCTGGCGCGAAGGCGGTGGTTGGCGCGTTGGTACGCCGGCGCTGCGGATCAAGGGCGACGGCTTCGGCGTGCACGCGCGCGGCGGCCTGTGGTGGCAGGGCGACGGCTCGCGGCCGCGGATCGACCTCGCCGCCGACATCGATGAGGCCGCGCTACCGGTCGCCAAGGGCTTCTGGGTCCGCCACCGGATGTCGGCCAACGTGGTCCAGTGGCTGGACCACGCGTTGATCGGCGGCCAACTCCGCAACGGCCACGCGATCGTCTCGGGCGATCTTGACGACTGGCCGTTCCGCGACCGCAACGGCCGCTTCGAGGCCACCGCGCAACTGAGCCAGGCGATCATCAAGTTCCAGCGCGATTGGCCGGCGATGGACGCGATCGATGCCGATGTCGCCTTCATCGCCGATGGTTTCAGCGTCGACGGCCACGGCCGGCTGGCCGGGGTCGAGGTGCCGCAGGTGCACGCGGCCGTCGATCACTACAAGGGCGGCGCGCTGGTCGTGCAGGCGCAAGGCGCCGCTGATGCCACGCAGCTGCTCGCGCTGCTGCGGCAGAGCCCGCTGCAGAAGGAGCACGCCGAGACCCTGAAGCAGCTCAGCGCCAGCGGCGCCGCCCAGGTCGGTTTCGGCATGGACCTGCCGCTGCGTCCCGGCGCCGTCACCACCATCGCCGGTAGTGTCGAGCTCAAGGACGCCAAGCTCGCCGACCCGCGTTGGAAGCTGGCTTTCGATCAGGTCAACGGCCGCGCCGAGTACGCCCGCGGCGGGTTCCGCGCCGATGATCTGCGTGTGCGCTACAACGGCCAGCCGGGGCGGCTGTCGCTGCGTGCGGGTAACGATTTCGTGCGCGATCGCGATCACGCGTTCGAGGGCGGGCTCGAGGCGACCCTGGCCGCGAGCGAGCTGATCGACCGCGCGCCGGAGCTGGCGTGGCTGAAGCCCTACCTCGACGGCCGCTCGCCCTGGACGATCGGAATCGCGATCCCGAAGGCCGCGGCCGGCCAGGCCGGGCCGACCCTGCTGCAACTGCAATCGAACCTGGTCGGTACGGCGTTGACGTTGCCGCGGCCGCTGCGCAAGTCGGCCGGTGAGTCACTGGCCGCGACGATCGAAACGCCACTGCCGATGGGCAGCGGCGATATCCGCGTCAACCTCGGCCAGCGCATCGCCGTGCGCGCGCGCAGCGGCAACGGCCAGACCGGCGTGCGCATCGCCCTGGGCGCGCAGCGCGTCGACGAGGCGCCGCCGGTGCACGGCCTGGTCGCCAGCGGCCACGCCGACGCGCTCGACGCGATCGACTGGATCGCCCTGACCCACGGTGGCAGCGGTGGTGGCCTGCCGCTGCAGCGCATCGATGTGACCGCGCAGCACCTCAACCTGCTCGGTGGCGCGTTCGCCGACACCCGCGTGGTGGTGGTGCCGGCCGCACAGGGCGCGACCGCGGTGCAGGCCGAAGGCGCGGCCTTGAACGGCGCTTTACTGATCCCGGCCGGGCAGGGGGCGCCGATTGCCGGTCGCTTCGATCGTTTCCACTGGCGACCGGCCAAGTCGGGCGGTGCCGACGCGGCACCCACCACCGCGGCCGCCGGCGACGACGCGTTCGACCCGGCCAAGGTGCCGCCGTTGACCTTCGACATCGCCGACCTGCGTATTGCCGACGCCCGACTGGGTGTGGCCAAGCTGCGCACCCGCCCGACCGCGACCGGCATGCGCATCGAGCAGGTGCAGACCCGTGCCGAGCAGCAGCGCATCGACCTGAGCGGTGACTGGCACGGCCGCGGCACGGCGGCGCGTACGCAGTTCGACGTCAAGATCGACAGCGAGAACTTCGGTCGCCTGCTCGCCGGTTTCGGCTTCGGCGAACAGCTGGCCGGTGGCGAGGGCTCGATCCACTTTGACGCGGGCTGGGCCGGCAGCCCGGCGGCGTTCAACGTCGCCACGCTGGACGGCCGTCTCGATGCCGACATCCGCAACGGTCGCCTGCTGGAAATCGAACCCGGCGCCGGTCGCGTGCTCGGCCTGCTCAGCCTGGCCCAGCTGCCGCGACGGCTGATGCTGGATTTCCGCGACTTCTTCTCCAAGGGCTTCGCCTTCAACCGCGCCGGTGGCCAGATCCGCTTTGCCGGTGGCAGCGCGCGCAGCGACAACCTCAGCATCGACGGCCCGGCCGCGGCGATCAGCATCCGCGGCAGCGCCAACCTGCGCAGCCAGAGCTTCGACCAGACCATCGAGGTGCGGCCCAAGGCCGGCAACCTGCTGACGGTGGCCGGCGCGATCGCCGGCGGCCCGGTCGGCGCGGCGATCGGCGCGGCCGCCAATGCGGTGCTGCAGAAGCCGCTGGGCCAGCTGGCCGCCAAGACCTACCGCGTCACCGGCCCCTGGAAGGAGCCCAAGGTCGAGGTGATCGGCAGCGAGCAAAGCCGCGTCTCGGCCCGGGCCCCGCCGGGAGCCGGCTGACCTCCCGGTTGAACCACCGCGCGCCCGGCCGCATGTAATGGGCCGTAAAGCCTACTTTTTTGGAATGACCCGCCGATGACCCTGCCCATCCAGATCGCCGAATCCCGCCTGCTGCTGCCCGCCGGGCTCGATGCCGGTGGCCTCGAACGCACCTTCGGCACGCTGCTCGGCCCGGGCGTGGACTTTGGCGACCTGTACTTCCAGCACGCCCGCCGCGAGAGCTGGACGGTCGAGGACGGCATCGTCAAGGACGGCGCGCATTCGATCGAGCAGGGCGTAGGCGTGCGCGCGATCAGCGGCGAGAAGACCGGCTTCGCCTATTCCGACGAGATCAACACGCCGGCACTGCTGGCGGCGTCGAAGTCGGCGCGCACGATTTCAAAAGGCATGGCTGCCCGTGACGGTTCAAGCCAGGCCCCGCACGCACTGGTGCGCGGCGGCGGCCGCTCGCTGTATCCGGCCGAAGACCCCATCGACGGCTACGCCAACGAGGCCAAGGTCGAGGCGCTGCGCCGCATCGACAAGCTGTTGCGCGCCGCCGATCCGCGCGTGCAGCAGGTGATGGTGAGCCTGTCCGGCGGCGTCGACACCGTGCTGGTCGCGCGCAGCGACGGCGTGCTCGCCGCCGACGTGCGTCCGCTGGTGCGGCTCAACGTGCAGGTGATCGTCGAGCAGAACGGTCGCCGCGAGAGCGGCTATTCCGGTGGCGGCGGCCGCTACAGTTATGCGCAGTTGCTCGACGGCGACAAGCCCGAGCAGTTCGCGCGCGAGGCGCTGCGCCAGGCCTTGGTCAATCTAGATGCGATCGATGCACCCGCCGGGGTGATGCCTGTAGTGCTCGGCAGTGGCTGGCCCGGCGTGCTGCTGCACGAGGCGGTCGGCCACGGCCTGGAAGGCGATTTCAACCGCAAGGGCACCTCGACCTACGCCGGCCGCATGGGCCAGCGCGTGGCATCAAAGGGCGTCACCATCGTCGATGACGGCACCCTGCCGGGCCGGCGCGGCTCGCTCAACGTCGACGACGAGGGCACGCCGACCAGCTGCACCACCTTGATCGAGGACGGTGTCCTCGTCGGCTACATGCAGGACACGCTCAACGCGCGCCTGATGGGTATGGCGCCGACCGGCAACGGCCGCCGCGAGTCGTTCGCGCACCTGCCGATGCCGCGCATGACCAATACCTACATGCTGGCCGGACAACACGACCCGGAAGAGATGATCCGCTCGATCAAGAAGGGCCTGTATGCGGTCAACTTCGGCGGCGGCCAGGTCGACATCACGTCCGGCAAGTACGTGTTCTCGGCGACCGAGGCGTATCTGATCGAGGATGGCAAGGTCACCGCGCCGGTCAAGGGCGCGACCCTGATCGGCAACGGCCCGGAGACGATGCAACGGGTGAAGATGATCGGCCACGACCTGGCCCTGGACGAAGGCGTCGGCGTGTGCGGCAAGGACGGGCAGAGCGTGCCGGTCGGCGTCGGTCAGCCGTCGCTGCTGATCGATCAGCTGACCGTGGGCGGTACGCAGGCGTGAGGCTGAATGTTCCCTTCTCCCAGTGGGGCGACGCCGCACTGCTTGCGCGCCATTGGCGCGCGTGCGGATGAGCGCCCGAGCCAATGGCTCGGGCCGGGCGCATAGCGAGGTGCTCGAAGGGCGGATGAGGGCGGACGGAGCTGCAACGGTGGAATCTCGCCTTTCCTTCTCCCTTCGGGAGAAGGTGCCCGAAGGGCGGGTGAGGGTGGACGGAGCTGCAGGGGTGGAATGTGGCGCAGCGCATTGCTGCACTGACAGTGTGAAGACTGATGCTTCGCCGACCCTCACCCCAACCACTCTCACCTCTGGACACCCTTCGGGCGCCGAGGGGAGAGGGGCTAAAGTGCGTCCTCGCTGTCGTTTTCGCTTTCGCCACCACCCAGCATCAACTCCCGCAGCACGCGGTACAGCTCGCGGTAAGCCCGCGGCGGCTTGTTGCGCTTGCGTTCTTCCAGCGCGTTGCGCACCAGCTGTCGCAGCTGTTGACGGTCCGCGTCCGGGTGGGTGTCGAGCAGTTCGGCCAGGGCCGCGTCACCATCGGCGAGCAGGCGCTCGCGCCAGGCCTCGACGCGGTGCATCGCCGCGACTTCGCGCCGCGCGGCATCGCCCTTCTCGTCGAGCGCATCGCGCAGCACGTCCAGGACGTCTTCATCCTCGCGCCGAATCTGCTTGGCCAGGAACGCCAGCTGCCGCTTGTGCGCGACATGCGCGGTGATGCGCTTGCACTCGCGGATGTGCGGCAGCAGCGATTCGGGCACGGGCAGCTTGGCCAGCTGCGCCTCGGTCAGCGCCACCAGCTTCTCGCCCAGCGCCAGCACCTCCAGCGCATCGCGCCGGTTCTGGCTGCGGCTGGAGCTGAAAAATTCGCCGGTTTCTTCGTCTCTACCACGCATAAGCTTGCTTTCCGCCGTCATTCCGGGCGCAGCGAGGAACCTGCTGGTCGCCACGCGCGGGTAAAGTCAAAAACAGATCCCTCGGCCTTCAGCCTCGGGATGACAGCAACAAGGATAAGCCATTGAGCCAGATCGCTCCCCAAAACACGCCCGCCTACGCCGCCTCGCTCGGCGACAGCCACGCCCGCCTCGACGCGCTCACCGGGCTGTCGCAGCGCCTGCTGGAGCGTTGCCGCGCCCACGGCGCCAGCCAGGCCGAAGTGTCGTGCTCGGAGGAATCCGGGCTCAGCGTCAACGTGCGCATGGGCGAGGTCGAGACGGTCGAGTCGACCCGCGACCGCGGCATTGCCGTCACCGTCTACTTCGGCCAGCGCAAGGGCAGTGCCAGCACCGCCGACCTGCGCGAGGACAGCCTCGATGCCACCGTCGAGCAGGCCTGCGCGATCGCGCGCCACACCGAGCACGATGCCGCCGCCGGCCTGGCCGAGGCCGAGCTGATGGCCCGCGACCTGCGCGAGTTCGACAGCTGGCATCCCTGGGTGATCGACGCCGACCGCGCGATCGACCTCGCCCTGGCCTGCGAACAGGCCGGGCGCGAGTCCGACGCCCGCATCGAGAACTCCGACGGGGCCTCGGTCGGCACCGGCGAGAGCATCGGCGTCTACGCCAACTCGCACGGCTTCATCGGCCACGAGCGCAGCACCCAGCACAGCCTCGGCTGCGCGCTGATCGCCGGCCGTGGCGACGCCATGCAGCGCGACGGCTGGTACAGCATCGCGCTGGCGGCCGACGATCTGGAACCGGCCGCGGCCATCGGCCGCAAGGCCGCGCAGCGTGCCGCCTCGCGTCTGGCGCCGCGGCAGATCGCCACCGGCGAGTACCCGGTGCTGTTCGCCGCCGAGATGGCGCGTTCGCTGGTCGGCCACCTGCTCGGCGCGGTGTCCGGTGGCGCGCTGTACCGCCGCGCCAGCTTCCTGCTCGATTCCGCCGGCACGCAGCTGTTCCCGGACTGGTTCGCGATCGACGAGTTGCCGTTCCTGTCGCGCGGTTTCCGCTCCAGCTCGTTCGACGCCGAAGGCGTGGCCACGCGCGAGTCGCCGCTGGTCAAGGGCGGCGTGCTGCAGCGTTACATCCTGGGCAGCTATTCGGCGCGCAAGCTCGGCCTGCAAACCACCGCCAACGCCGGTGGCGTGCACAACCTGCAGGTCGAGGCCAACGCCGGAGACTTCGAGGCGATGCTGGCCGGCATGGGCCGCGGTCTGCTGGTCACCGAGCTGATGGGGCAGGGCGTCAATACCGTCACCGGCGACTACTCGCGCGGCGCCGCCGGCTTCTGGATCGAGGACGGCCAGATCCAGTACCCGGTCGACGGCATCACCGTGGCCGGCAATCTGCGCAACATGTTCCAGTCGATCGAGGCGGTGGGCAGCGATGTCGACCCGCGCTCGCACGTGCGCACCGGTTCGATCCTGGTCGGGCGCATGACCGTGGCCGGCGAGACCTGAGCCGGCCCGACCATGACCTCCCGCGCTTGACCGGTCATCGCCGGCGGCCGACAGTGGCGGCAACCGAGCGGTTCATCTGACAAGGAGCGGGGCCATGAGCGAGTTCAACGAAGCACCGGAAAGCGGTTCGTCCTCTGGCGTCCCGGTCGAGCAACGGCAATGGGCGATGTTCGCGCACCTGTCGGCGATCGCCGGCGCCGTGCTGACCTCGGGTGTCGGCGGCTGGGGCACCTTCCTCGGGCCGCTGGTCATCTGGCTGCTCAAGAAGGACACCATGCCCTTCGTCGACGACCAGGCCAAGGAAGCGCTGAACTACAACATCACCGTGGCGATCGTGTTCTTCGCGCTGTGGGTGCTGGTGTTCGTGACCCTGGGCATCGGCTTCCTGATTGCGATCCCGGCGTGGATCGTTGTCGGCATCGCCTGGCTGGTGTTCACCATCATTGCCGCGATCAAGGCCAACGACGGCGTCAGCTACCGCTATCCGTTCACGCTGCGACTGGTGAAGTAAGCATTACAGGCGCGATCGGATCATCGATCCCAAGCCGGTCATCCTGAGCGCAGCGAAGGATCTGCCGTGAGGCAGATCTGACCTGTGCTTGGAGTGACAGGGAGTTGCCGGGCCCGTTGACAGCGTTGCGTTGGCGACGGCAACACCGCCCGGCTCAGCGATCGCGTTCGATCGCCATACGGCCGAGCACGACAAGCGCATCGGCATGTTCGCCGAACGGCGCCAGAGCGTCCGTCATGGTCTGGCGCAGCGCGTGCAACCGCGCGCGCGAGGCCTCCAGGCCGATCAGCGCCGGGAACGTGGCCTTGTCCTGCGCCGCGTCCTTGCCGGCGGTCTTGCCCAGGGTGGCGCTGTCGCCCTCGATGTCGAGCAGGTCGTCGCGCACCTGGAAGGCCAGGCCGAGCGCGTCGGCGTAGCGGTCCAGGTGTTGCAGGTCGTCATTCGAGGCATCGCCGCACAGCGCGCCCAGGCGCACCGCGGCGCGGATCAGTGCGCCGGTCTTGAGCGCGTGCAGGTGCTCGAGTGCGGCCACCGACAAGGTGCCACCGTTGCCGGTCGCGGCCAGGTCCAGCGCCTGGCCGCCGCACATGCCGGCAGCGCCGGACGCGGTCGCCAGCGTGCGCAGCAGCGTGACGCGGACGCTGTCGTTGACGGGCGTGGCCGCCAGCACTTCGAAGGCGAGTGACTGCAGTGCGTCGCCGGCGAGGATCGCAGTGGCCTCGTCGAAGGCGACGTGCACGGTCGGTTGACCGCGTCGCAGGGCGTCGTCGTCCATCGCCGGCAGGTCGTCGTGGACCAGCGAGTAGGCGTGGATCAGTTCGACGGCGGTGGCGGCCGCGTCGAGCGCAGCTTCGTCGGCACGAAACAGATCGCCGGCTGCGTAGACCAGCAACGGGCGCATGCGCTTGCCGCCAAGCAGCACGGCATGGCGCATGGCCGCGTGCAGGCGCTGCGGCGGTGATTGCGGATCGGGCAGGGCACGCGCGAGCGCGGCGTCGGCGCGCTCGCGCCAGGCGCCCAGTCGGGGATCAAGCATCGTTGGGGTTTTGCGACGGCAGCGCGGCGAACGGTTCGGCGCTGGCCGGGTCCTGCGGGTCGCTGAGCAGGCGCACCCGCAGTTCGGCCTGCTCCAGCGCGGTCTGGCAGCGGCGGTACAGGCCGACGCCGCGTTCGTACGCGGCCAGCGAGTCTTCCAGGCTCATCTCGCCGTGTTCCATCTTCTCGACGAGTTGCTCGAGCGCGTCCAGGGACTGCTCGAAATCGGCGACGGGCGAGGGATCGGTGGCGGGTTTGCGCGGCATGGGCGAAGTGTGCGGCGACGCTGCGGGGTGGTCAATCGCAGGGTGTGGCGATTAGTCGTTCCAGCACAGTCTGGCACCGCGCGCGCGCAACCAGGCATCGAACGCGGCCGAATGGACCAGGTCGCCGGCCGCGAGCAAGGTGCCGCTGGCGTCGCTGAGCAACGGCAGGCGCTCGCGTTGCCAGGGCGGTACGCCCAGGTCCTGCAGCACATGCTTGAGCGCATGCGAGTGGGCGCGGCCGGGCAGGGTGATGCGCTCACCGCCCTGGCGGGCATGGACGACGAGGACGTCATCGAAACGGGCGCCTTCAAGGTGCAGTTCGCCGCCGCCGGGGAGTGGCAACGGTGCTGCCGCGTTCCACACGGCACGCCAGTCCGACGGCAGGGGCGGGCGGGATACGTCGGCGTGCAGCAGTTCGCGCCAGCTGCGCACCGCCGCACCGTGCCAGGCGAAGGCCGCGTCGGCATCGGCGCGCGCGGGCAGGACTTCGCTTTCGATGCGGGTGATGCCGTTGGCAGGCAGCGCAGGCAGGCCCAGCGCCGCGATCCAGCGACGCAGCACCCGTGCGCGCCGCGGCGCAGGCAGCGCGGCCACGGCAACGCGCGAGAGACAGTGCGGGTCGGCGGTGGCGACCGCAGCCAGGGCCTGCGCATCGCCGGTCTCCAGCAGGGCACTGGCTTCCGCGCAGAGGGTAGCCGACTGGGCGAAGGCGGCCTCGGCCTGTGGCCAGCGTTCGCGCAGCAGCGGCAGCACGCGCTGGCGCAGGAAGTTGCGGTCGAAAGCGGTGTCGGTGTTGCTGGGGTCGTCGATCCAGCGCAGTGCGTGCTGCTGCGCGTAGGCCAGCAGCTGCGCACGCGGCGCATCGAGCAATGGCCGCCACAGCCAGGCGTGGCCGAACCGGCGCCACGGCCGCATTGCAGCCAATCCGTCCGGACCGGAGGCGCGCAACGCCCGCAGCAGGAAGGTCTCGGCCTGGTCGTCGCGGTGGTGCGCCAGCGCCACCACCTCGCCGGGTGCCAGCACCGAGGCCAGCGCGGCGTGTCGCGCGTGCCGCGCCGCGGCCTCCGGGCCGTGCCCCGAGGCCACGGCGACGTCCACCTGCAGCGCGCGGAAAGGCACCTGCAGTTCGCGGCACACGGCTTCGCAGGCGGCGGCCCAGTGCGCGGAGTCGGCGTGCAGGCCGTGATCGACATGCACGGCGCGCAGGCCGCGCGCGCGGAAGTGGGCATCCGCCGCCAGCGCATGCAGCAGCACGGTCGAATCGAGGCCGCCGCTGAAGCCGACCACGATGGCGGTGTCGGCGGGAAGCTCGATGGGGGCAGCGGGAAGCGAATAGTGCGGCATCGCGCCCATCATCGGGCCGATCGGCGCGATGCCGCAACGCGCTGCCGGGTTAATCGGTCTCGATGACCAGTCCGCCGACGAACTTCGCGGCGAGGTTGTAGATGAAGGCATGGATGGCGCCGCCGATGAAGCCGAACACGGCGTAGGCGATCGGCAGGACGACGATTGCCATGGCCCCCAGGCCGGTGATCCAGGTCATGCCCGGATCGGCTTGCGCGGCGTGGGCCATGTCGGCCGAGCCGCCGGCCAGCGAGGCCAGGCACAGCAGGATGCCTGCGATCAGGCCGACCACGCCGGCGAGGATGCCGCCGATCTTGGCGGCGGAAAGGACTCCGATGCGACGAATCACCATCTTCTACCCTCCAACCCGGCGACAGGCCGGGCCTGGGCGGATGGTAGCCCGAGGGCACGGCCGACCACCGCAATGCCGCACCGGGCCGGTGGCGATGGAATGCTGCGGCCCACCGGTGGGGCTGTGCCTGCGCGGTTTCGCCCGCAGTATCGGGACAGATAACTTTATGAAGGTAGTGCCGTGTCCCGGCTTTTCGATCCACTGCAGCAGCGTTCGCTGACGCTGCGGAACCGTCTGGTGGTGTCGCCGATGTGCCAGTACTCGGCGGTCGACGGCGTGCCCAACGATTGGCACCTGGTGCACTTGGGCAGCCGTGCGGTCGGTGGCGCCGCCGCGGTGATCGCCGAAGCCAGCGCGGTGTCGGCGCAAGGCCGCATTTCGCCGGCCGACACCGGCCTGTGGAACGATCAACAGGCCGAGGCCTGGGCGCGCATCGCGCGGTTCATCAGCTGTCAGGGGGCGCTGCCGGGCATCCAGCTGGGCCATGCCGGGCGCAAGGCCAGCGTTGCACCGCCGTGGCTCGGCGGCAGTGCGGTGGCGCCCGAGGACGGCGGCTGGACGCCGCTGGCGCCGTCGGCATTGGCTTTCGGCGAAGGCTCGCCAGCGCCCCGTGCACTCACCGGGATCGAACTGAACAACGTCGTCGACGACTTCGCCTGCGCGGCCTGGCGCGCGCTCGCCGCCGGTTTCCGCGTGATCGAGTTGCATGCGGCGCACGGTTACCTGCTGCACCAGTTCCTGTCGCCGTTATCGAACACGCGCCAGGACGATTACGGCGGCGGTTTCGACAACCGCATCCGCCTGTTGCTGGGAGTGATCGATGCGGTGCGCAAGGTCTGGCCGGAGCGACTGCCGCTGTGGCTGCGCCTGTCCGCGACCGACTGGGCGGCGGGCGGTTGGGACATCGAGCAGAGTATCGAGCTGGCGCGCATCGTCGCCATGCGCGGTGTCGACGTGATCGACGTGTCCAGTGGCGGCCTGGTGCCGGGTGTGGAGATTCCGCTGGCGCCGGGCTATCAGGTGCCGTTCTCGGCGCGCATCCGCCGCGAAACCAGTATCGCCACCGGCGCGGTCGGTCTGATCACCGAAGCGGAACAGGCGCAAGGCGTGATCGAACGCGACGAGGCCGACCTGGTGCTGATCGCGCGCGAGCTGCTGCGCGATCCGTACTTCCCGCGCCGCGCCGCCCGCGAACTGGGCGGCGAACTGGTGGCGCCGGAGCAGTACCTGCGCGCGTGGTGAGCGCAGGCGTGCGTGTGCTTACGCTGCCTCGTAGGCGCCGTAGCCGCGCAGGCGCTGGTAGCGACGCTCCAGCAGTTCCGGCATGGGCAGCTGTTCGAGCGTGTCGAGCTCGTTGAGCAGCACGGCCTTCAGACGCGTGGCCATCTGCTTGGGATTGCGGTGCGCGCCGCCGATCGGCTCGCGCACGAGCTTGTCGATCAGGCCCAGGCCGAGCAGGCGCTTGGCGGTCAGGCCGAGTTGTTCGGCGGCGTCGCGGGCCTTGGCCGCGTCCTTCCACAGGATCGAGGCGCAGCCCTCCGGCGAGATCACCGAGTAGGTGCTGTACTCGAGCATCAGCGTGCGGTCGCCGACGCCGATCGCCAGCGCGCCGCCGGAGCCGCCTTCGCCGATCACGGTGCAGATCACCGGGATCTTCAGCTCACTCATTTCCAGCAGGTTGCGGGCGATGGCTTCGGACTGGCCGCGCTCCTCGGCACCGACGCCCGGGTACGCGCCCGGCGTGTCGATGAAGGTCAGCAGCGGCAGCTTGAAGCGCTCGGCCAGCTTCATCAGGCGCAGCGCCTTGCGGTAGCCCTCCGGGCGTGGCATGCCGAAGTTGCGCTTGATCTTGCTCTTGGTGTCGCGGCCCTTCTGGTGGCCGATGATGACCACGCTGCGGCCGTTGATGCGGCCCAGGCCGCCGACGATGGCGGCGTCGTCGGCGTAGGCGCGGTCGCCGGCGAGTTCCTGGAACTCGTCGCAGATCACGCGGATGTAGTCGTTGGTGTACGGGCGGGCCGGGTGACGGGCCAGCTGCGAGACCTGCCACGGGCTCAGGTCGCGGAAGATCTGGGCGGTGCGCAGGCGCAGCTTGTCCTGCAGCGCGTGCACTTCGGCATCGGCATCCACCGCCGAGCCATGGCTGGCATGGCGCAGCTCCTGGATCTTGGCTTCCAGGTCGGCGATGGGCTGCTCGAAATCGAGGTAATTCGGATTCATGCGTGGGCCAGTGGCCGGAAAGGCGCACAGTCTAGCCGAGGGCGGCCGACCATACCGATACGTGCGGTGCGGGTACGGATGAGCCGGTTTTGTGCCTGGAACTCAGTTCGCCCAGGGCTTGCTGAGCGCGACCTTGACCGCGCGCACGCCGGGTTGCGCGCGCAGCGCGCCGGGCAGGTCGGGGTCGATGCGCACCGACTGCAGGCCGTTGAGGTCGAGCATGCCGGCGGCACCCTTGCGCAGCAGCAGGTCCAGGCGCAAGGGCGTCTGCCCGGGCCGGTGCTTGGCCAGCAGGGCGTCGATGCGCTGCCAGGTGCCGGGTTCGCGCAGATCGACCCGCAGTGACAGACGTTGCGCGTGCCTGGCGCAGATCTGCGTGTAATCCCAGCAGCGTTGCGCACGCATCGCGAAGCCGCCACTGAACGAGTCCTCGCGCAGGTTGCCCTGGATCACCAGCAACCGGTCGCGCGCGAGCAGGGCGGCGAACTCGCTGTAGGTCTCGGCGAAGAACGCGCACTCCAGGCGGCCGCGGCCGTCCTCGATCTGCACGAACATCTGGCTGTCGCCTTTCTTGCGTAGGCCGACGACCTGGCCGGCGACAACCGTCTCGACTTCCTGGCGCCAGGTGCCGCGCGCGGGTTCGGGACGGTTTTCCCAGATCTTCTCCAGCCCGCCCAGGTCGCTGCCGATCAGGCCGCGGATCTCCTCGCGGTACGGATCGAACGGATGACCGCTGAGGTAATGGCCAAGCGTCTCGCGCTCGCCGTGGAGGATCTGCGTGAGCGGCCACTCGTCGGTCTCGGGCAGGTCGATGCGCAGCGCCGGCACCGCCGTGTCGAAACCGCCGAACAACGACACCTGGCCGGCTTCGCGCTCACGCGCAAGCTGGTCGGTCGCCTTGAGTACCTCCGGCAACTGCAGCATCAGGCTCGCGCGGTTCTTGCCGAGCTTGTCGAGCGCGCCGGCCTGGGTCAGCGCTTCCAGCGCTCGGCGGTTGAGTTTGCCGCTGTCGACGCGCTTGCTGAAATCCAGCAGGTCGACGAACGGCCCGGCGCGGCGCGCCTCCACGATCGCCTCGCAGGCGCCGCGGCCGACGCCCTTCACCGCACCGATGCCGTAGCGGATGGTGGTGGGGTCCTTGGCCTCGAACATGTACGCCGATTCGTCGACGTCCGGCGGCAGCACGGTCAGGCCCATCACCCGGCATTCGTCGAGGAAGCCGGTGACCTTGTCGGTGTTGTCCATGTCCGAGGACAGCACCGCGGCCATGAACTCGGCGGGGTAATGCACCTTCAGCCAGGCGGTCTGGTAGGCGACCAGCGCGTACGCGGCCGAGTGCGACTTGTTGAAGCCGTACTCGGCGAACTTCTCCATCAGGTCGAAGATCGGGCTGGCGACCTTGGGCTCGATGCCGCGCTGCGCGCAACCGTCCTCGAACTTGGCGCGCTCCTTGGCCATCTCCTCGGGCTTCTTCTTGCCCATCGCGCGACGCAGCATGTCGGCGCCGCCCAGCGTGTAGCCGGCCAGCACCTGGGCGATCTGCATCACCTGTTCCTGGTACACGATGACGCCGTAGGTCGGCCCCAGCACCGGCTCGAGCGAATCGTGCGGGTAGCTGACCTCGGCGTTGCCGTGCTTGCGGTCGACCCAGTCCTTGTCCATTCCCGAGCCCAGTGGACCGGGACGGAACAACGCGGCCAGCGCGATGATGTCCTCGAAGGTGTCGGGCCTGGCGCGCTTGAGCAGCTCGCGCATGCCGCGCGATTCGAACTGGAACACCGCGACCGTGTCGCCGCGCGCGAACAGCTCGTAGCTGGGCTTGTCATCCAACGGCAGCGCGGTGATGTCGAGCGCTGGCTCACCGGCCGCGGCGCGGCGCACGTTGATCGCCTTCACCGCCCAGTCGATGATCGTCAGCGTGCGCAGGCCGAGGAAGTCGAACTTGACCAGGCCGACCGCTTCGACGTCGTCCTTGTCGAACTGCGTGACCGGGTTGCGGCCGCGGCCTTCGCCGTCGTGTTCGGCGAACAGCGGGCAGAAGTCGCTGAGCGGGCTCGGCGCGATCACCACGCCGCCGGCGTGCTTGCCGGCGTTGCGGGTGAGGTCCTCGAGGCTGCGCGCGAGGTCGAGCAGGTCGCGCACGTCCTCTTCGGCGTGGTAGCGCTGGATCAGATCGCTGGAGGCGAGGTTGCCGTCCTTCTTGGCCGCTTCCGATTCGCCGAGCGCGTCGTCGAGGCTGATGCCCAGCGTCATCGGAATGAGCTTGGCGATGCCGTCGACGAAGCCGTACGGGTGGCCGAGCACGCGCCCGGAGTCGCGCACCACCGCCTTGGCCGCCATGGTGCCGTAGGTGATGATCTGGCTGACGCGGTCGCGGCCGTACTTGCGCGCGACGTAGTCGATGACCTCGTCGCGGCGGTCCATGCAGAAGTCGATGTCGAAGTCGGGCATCGACACGCGTTCGGGGTTGAGGAAGCGCTCGAACAGCAGGTCGTACGGCAGCGGGTCCAGGTCGGTGATGCCCAGCGCCCACGCCACCAGCGAGCCGGCACCGGAACCGCGGCCCGGTCCGACCGGGATGCCCTGGCTTTTGCCCCAGTTGATGAAGTCCGCGACGATCAGGAAGTAGCCCGGGAACCCCATCTTGATGATGACGTCGAGCTCGATATCCAGACGCGCGTCGTAGTCCTCGCGGCTCTTGCCCGGTGCCAGCGGTGCCTTTTCCAGGCGCTGGGCCAGGCCCTCGCGCGACTGGTTGCGCAGCCACGACTCGATGGTGTGCTCATTCGGCACCGGGAACGCCGGCAGCGCGTACTCGCCGAGCTTCATCTCGACGTTGCAGCGCATGGCCAGCGCCACCGCGTTGTCGATGGCGTCGGGCACGTCGGCGAAAAGTTCCGCCATCTCCTGCGATGACTTGAGGTACTGCTCGGCGCTGTAGTCCTTGGGCCGCTTGGGGTCGTCGAGCACGCGGCCCGAGGCGATGCACACGCGCGCCTCGTGCGCCTCGAAACCGTCGGCATCGAGGAAGCGCACGTCGTTGCTGGCGATCACCGGGATGCCGCGCGCGGCGGCGGCGTGCAGGGCGAAGGCGTTGAAGGCGTCCTCGCCGTCGCGACCGGTGCGGGTCAGCTCCAGGTGCAGGCGCTCGCCGAACGAGCCGCGCCAGTCGGCCAGCCAGGCCTCGGCGAGTTCGTGGCGGCTGCCGACCGCCAGCCGTCCGGCCAGGCTGTGGCGGCCGACCAGGGCAAACAGGCCGGCGTTGTCCTCGCGCAGCCATTCCGGGCGCAGCGCGACGCCGTCCATGCGATGGCCTTCCATCCACGCACGGCTCAACAGCCGCGACAAGGTCAGGTAGCCGGCGCGGTCGCGGCACAGCAGGGTCATGCGCGACGGCGTCTCGTTGCCGTCGGCCAGGCCGATGTCGGCGCCGATGATCGGCTTGATGCCGGCACCCTCGGCGGTCTTGTAGAACTTGACCGTGGCGAAGAGGTTGTCGATGTCGGTCAGCGCCACGGCCGGCTGGCCGAGCGCGACGCAGCGCTTCACCAGCTCGCCGATGCGGATCGTCGAGTCGGCGAGCGAGTATTCGCTGTGCAGGTGGAGATGAACGAAGCGGGCTGGCATGCCTGTCCTGAGCGCGGTCGAAGCCTGTCGAGCCTGACAAGAAGGCGACGAACGGCAAAACCAAGCCTCAGGGTATCAGTCCCGGCAATGCGTACAAGCCTTGACACTGGCACGTGAGCTTGCGCGTGCGGGTTGTCAGTACGCCATGACAGCAGGCTTGGCGCGCTTGTCGCGGCAACGGGACGCTCAGCTGACCCGGAACAGCGCCAGCGGCAGGTTCCACGGCACGTAGTGGTGTTCGCGGACCCACAGCATGTGCTGCCACAGCGCCAACTCGGCCAGGCGGTCGCGCACCCAGGCGGTGCGGCGCTCGGGGCCGCCGCCGCTCGGTTGCTCGACCTGACGGTAGGCGCAGAAGTCGTGGTAGTCGTCGACCTCATCGGCGAACACCGGCCACGTCAGTTCGATCAGCAGCACGTCGTCAAGCTGGCCCAGCAGCGGCACGCGGTCGGTGATCAGGTCGTCCTCGCGGTCGATGTAGGCGAGCAGCTTGTCGGCGCGGGCGCGGGTGGCGGCATCGCTGTCCCAGTCGGCGTCGGCGAGCATCGCGCGCAGCTCCAGCAGACGCTGCAGGCGCGCGTCGATCACGTCGCGGGCTTCGTCGGTTGGCAGCTTGAGCAGCCAGGCCGCCAGTTGCTGCAGGCGGTCGGTGTCGACACGCGGCGCGTCGGCGTGGATCTCATGCAGCAACTGGTCGAAATGCACCACCGCCGCATCGGCCAGCGGTACTGCGTCGGCGCTGTGGCGGGCAGGCATGCCGCTGTAGAGGTGGTCGAACGGCAACGCTTCCGCGGTGGGGATCGGATGGGGCATACGCATGGCGCACCTCGCTTCCGGCCGGTGGTCGGGCCTCGCGTTCCGGCCGGTGGCACACGCGAGCCTTTCCGCGCTCCATTCCCCTTGGATGCCCTTGCATGATGCGCCCTCGCGCCGGTGTTGTCGCCGGTCGATGGTGGCCGTGACTTGTGGCGCGGTCAGCGTGGTTTCCGGCCGCCATGCAGCGCGAGGCCGCCCTGAGGCGGCCTCGCGAGCATCGGCAACCGCGCAAGCGGTGCGAGTGGGTCAATGGATGCGGAACTGCGGGGCCGCAACCGGCAGGTAGCTGGCTTCGCGTACGTGGCGTTGCTGCGCGGCCAGCACGGCCTCCTCGTAGCGCGCCTGCTCCCAGTCGTCGCGGTTGAAGCCGAACCCGGCCACGCTGCGGCCATACCGCTGCGCTTGCGCTTCGCGCAACCGGCAGAAATCGAGGTAGTCGTCGATTTCCAGCGCCAGTTGCGGCCAGGCCGTCTCGACGACGATGGCATCGTCGAGGCGACCCACCCGGGGCAGCCAGTCGGGGATCAGGTCGTCGTGGCCGCGCGCGTAATCGACCACCCGTTTTGCCGTATCCACGGCACCGTTGACCGGCGTCCATCGCGGGTCGCCGAGCATCCGCCTGGCCGCCGCGATCCGGCGCATGCGTTGGCGGATGCACGGCGGTGCGACCGCGTGGATGCTGCGATCGCACAATTCACGGGCGGCGCTGGCCAACTGGTCGCGGGCCAGAGGCGGCTCCTCCCGGCCAAGGCCGATCAGCAGTTCGTTGAAGCGGTCGACATCGGCAACGGTCAGGTCGAAGCCGCTGATGGTGCGACGACGGCCGGCTCCGGAAAACGGATGTTCGAGGATCGCCGGCAATGGGTTCGAGATGGAAAGAGTGGCGTTCATGGCGTGCTCCGTGGGGGGGCTGGCACCGTTCTTGCGGCGCCGGATCAGGTTCCACCCCCGGTCCACATGAGTCATGATGCCGGCGCGTGCCTTTGCTCATCCTCCGCGCAGGGGGATGAGGTCGCCATGAGGTTTTGCCGATGGATCCGATCAGGATGGCAGGCCAGGGCGGGCCGACGACCGAGAGCTACCGGTTCGACGACATCGTCGTCGACGCGACCGCGCACACGCTGTCGCGGGCGGGCGAGCCGCAGACCGTGGAGCCCAAGGCCTTTGCCGTACTGCTGCTGTTGCTGCGCCGCGCCGGCGAGTTGGTCGGTCGCGACGAGCTGCTCGACACGGTCTGGGGGCACCGCCACGTCACCCCCGGCGTGCTGACCCGGGTCATCGCGCAATTGCGCCACGCCTTGGGCGACGACTCCCAGCACCCGCGCTACATCCAGACCCAGCATGCGCTGGGCTACCGCTTCATCGGCTTGCCCCGGTCCGAACCGGAGCCGATCGCTCCAGCCACCCCGGACGACGCTGAGACGAGCGCCGAGCCGGCTGCGGAGCCGGTTGGCGAGATCGCCGGAGCCGTGGCGGTGCGGCAGTCCGTGCCGCCGGACATGACCGTGGCCGCCAACGAAGCCGACACTGTTGATGAACCGGTAGGCCGACCCGCTGCTGGCGCTGCGGCCGTGCCGGCGGCGCCACTGTCCTTGGCTTCCGCCGACTCGGGCCAGGGCCAGCGTTCCCGGCGCCGCTGGAGCGGGTGGATCGCGACGGCTGTGGTGGTCGTCGTGGCAGCGGTGGCTCTGGTCTTCTGGTGGCAGCGGCAGAATGTGCCGCCCCGGCCGACGGAGGCCTCGATCGCGGTGCTGCCGTTCGCCAGCCTCAGCGCCAACCGCGACGACCGCTACTTCGCCGAAGGGCTGGGGGTGGAAATGCACGATGCCCTGGCCCGGGTGCCGGGGCTCAAGGTGGTCGCCAGCGCCGCCACCGGGGCCGACCGGACGCGCGACCCCAAGGCTCTCGGCAAGGCGCTCGGCGTCGCCACCGTGCTCGATGCCAGCGTACGTCGCGAGGGCGCGCGGGTGCGCATCAACGCGCGCGTGTCCGACAGCGCCACCGGCTTCACGTTGTGGACTCAGAGCTACGACCGCGAGACCGCCGACGTGTTCGCCCTGCAGAGCGAGATTGCCAACGAAGTGGTGCAGGCCCTGCTCGGCGTGCTGCCCGGCGATGGTCAGGCGCTGGCCAAACGGCTGGCGCCGACCCGCAGCATCGCCGCCTACGATGCTTACCTCAAAGGTCTGCACCAGTTGCAGGAGGCCAGCGTCGAGCAGAACCTCGATCGCGCCATCGGCTTCTTCAACCAGGCGCTGGTCGCCGATCCCGCGTTTGCCCGGGCCCAGGCCGGCATCTGCCGGGTCGAGATCGCGCGCTTCGAAGCCGCGCGCGACGCGACCGCTTACGAGCGGGCACGGGCCGCGTGCCTGCGCGCGTCGAGCATGGACCCGGGCCTGCGCGAGGTCAGCCTGGCGATGGGAGAGATGTATCGCGCACGCGGCGAATCAGCCAAGGCGAACGAGCAGTACACCAAGGCGCTCGACGATATCGCATTGCAGCCGGCGGCTTACCTGGGCCTGGCCAGGATGCAGAGCGCACAGGGCCACAACCAGCTGGCGCTGGATTATTTCGAGCGTGCGCGCAAGCTGCGGCCCAAAGACGACACCATCTACCGTGCGTTGGGCCTGCATCAATACACCAACGGTGATCTGGCCAAGGCGATCGAATCGTTCCGCGTCGCCTCGACGCTGCGGCCGGACGACGAGGTGGTCTGGAGCAGTCTCGGTGGCCTGTACCTGGCCAGCGGCGACATCACCCGGGCCAGCGATGCGTTCAAGCGCTCGCTTGAGATCAAGCCGAATTACAGGGCGCTCAGCAATTACGGCACGCTCAAGTACGAAGCCGGCGCATACGCGGAAGCGGCCGCTCTGTTCCGCCATGCCGCCGAGCTCGATCCGGACGACTACCGCGTGTGGGGCAACATCGGCGACGCATTGTCGGCGCTGCCGGCGACCACAGCCCAGGCGGCCGCACCGTACCGTCGCGCCGCGCAGATGGCCGAACGCTACCTGGGTATCCGTTCCGACGACGCGCGTGCACTGGGCCGGCTGTGCTGGTACCAGGCCAATCTCGGCGAAGCGCAGGCGGCGCGGGCGTCGCTCGCCAAGGCCGAGGCAATAGATGCCGAACGCGGCGAGGTGGCCCTGGACGGCGCGCAGGCGCTGGTTTTGCTGGGCGATACCGAAGGCGCGCGCCAGCGGTTGCGCCGGGCGCGTGCCGAAGGCATTCCTGAGCAGCGGATCGTGGCATTGCCGCTGTTGCGACGTTTGCTCGCCACCGACAAGCCGGCGTCAGGAGACGGGGGAGTGTAGCGGTGTAACCACGCCCGCACCGCGGGCACGACCCAGGAGGACGATATGCGGATGGCACCTGTAGTGGTGATGACGCTGTGCTTCGGACTGATCGGCTGCGCGTCATCGTCATCGTCGACGAAACCGTCGGATGGCGACGGCGATTCGTGCAGCAAGCTGATGCGCAAGGGCAACCAGGTCTACATCGACATCGGCTATGCCGGTGACGGCAGGCCTTCGGCGACACCGGACAAGTGCAAGGTCAAGCCGGGAACCCAGATCACCTGGCGCAACCCGGGCGGCGACCTGCGGCCGTTCGAGATCGTCTTCCCGGGTGAGACCCCCGCCGCGACTGTCGATCGCCGGGGCCTGACGGCGCAGATGAGGGACGGGCGTTACAAGGTGGTGATCACGGCCGGCAACAAGACCGGTACGTACAAGTACGGCATCACGGCCAACGGGATTTCGGTCGATCCGGAGATCATCATCCACTGATCATGCCGCTGGCGTACACCGCCGGGCGCCGCACACAGTGCAGTGCCCGGTTCTGCTGCGTACGGAAGCAGGAGAATGCGGTAACCGGTGCGTCTCCGGCGTAACCGGGCCCGGACCAATCAGGCCAGGGCGGAGGCACGCACCGGCGCAAAGCTGCGTCGGTGCTGCGGGCACGGGCCGTGCTGCCGCAACGCTGCCAGGTGCGCCGGCGTGCCGTAGCCCTTGTGCTCGTCGAAGCCGTACTGCGGCCATTGCGCATGCAGCTGCTGCATGTGGCGGTCGCGTGCGACCTTGGCCAGGATCGACGCGGCCATGATCGAGCGGTCGCGGGCGTCGCCACCGACCCAGGCTTCGGCCGGGCAGGGCAGGCCGCGCGGCAGGCGGTTGCCGTCGATGCGGGCCAGGTCGGTCACCGTGCGCACGCCTTCGAGCGCACGGAGCATCCCGCTCATCGTCGCCTGGAAAATGTTGATGCGGTCGATCTCATCGACCTCGATGAACACGACGTGCCAGGCCAGGGCGCGTTCGACGATGCGTTCGTACAGCGCCTCGCGTTTGATCGCGGTGAGTTGCTTGGAGTCGTCGAGACCGTTGACCGGGGTGCGCCCGGGCGCGAACACCACTGCCGCGACCACCACCGGTCCGGCCAGCGGCCCGCGCCCGGCCTCGTCGACGCCGGCAATGCGCTGTGGAGCGCCGGTGCGGCTGTTGTCGAGTTCGAGGGTCAGTTGATCGGCGCCGTCAGCCATGGCCGGACGATACGCCATTGGCCACCGCTTCGGCGGCACGCGCGGACGCGTCGCGACGCAGTTGCAGGTGCAGCTCGCGGAAGCGTGGCTGCAGGGCCGCGGCGGCCTGCGGGTCGCGCAGCCAATGCAGCACGGCGTCGGCCAGTTTTCCCGGCGTGCAGTCGTGCTGCATCAGCTCCGGTACCACGCGCTCGCCGGCCAGCACGTTGGGCAACGCATAGTTGTCGACCTTGAGCAGCCCCAGGCCCTTCACCAGGGTGTAGGTGAGTGGCGCGACCTTGTAGGCGACCACCATCGGTCGCTTGGCTAGCATCGCCTCCAGCGTGGCGGTGCCGGAGGCGAGCAGCACGACATCACTGGCGATCATCAGCGTGCGCGCGTGGCCGACGATCTCGCGCAACGCCGGCGCGAGTGCGGTCGCGTCCGGGTGCGCCGCGAACACGCGCTTGAACGCGGCATGCGCCTGCGGGTTCGCCATCGGCACGACGATCTGCAAACCGGGCTCGACCGCAAGCACGCGCGCGGCCGCGGCCAGGAAGTCGGCACCGAGGCGTTCGATCTCGCCAACGCGCGAACCCGGCAGCAGCGCCAGCACCGGGCGCGTGGCGTCCAGTCCGAGCGCCGCACGCGCAGCCGCGCGGTCGGGCTCCAGGGGCATCTCATCGGCCAGCGGATGGCCGACGAAGCGCGCGTCGACGCCATGGCGGGCGTAGATCGCCGGCTCCATCGGAAACAGGCACAGCACCTGATCGGCGCTGCGGCCGATCTTCTCGGCACGCTTCTCGCGCCAGGCCCACACCGACGGACTGACGTAGTGCACGGTGCGGATGCCGCGTTGCTTGAGCCAGCGCTCGACACCGAGGTTGAAGTCGGGCGCATCGATACCGACGAACACGTCGGGTTGCCAGGCCAGCAGGCGCTTACGCAGGTCGCGGCGCAGTCGCAGCAGCCGTGGCAGGTGACGCAGCACTTCGGCCAGGCCCATCACCGCCAGTTCGGAGGCGTCGTGCCAGGCATCGAGCTCGGCGGCACGCATCTGCTCGCCGCCGATGCCGGCGAACTCGGTGTCGGGATGGCGCTTGCGCAGTTCGTCGATCAGGCCGGCGCCGAGCAGGTCGCCGGAGGCCTCGCCCGCCACCAGCGCGATCCGCAACGGCCGGGCGGTGTGCGCGCGGGACACGTCAGCGCAGCAGCGGCCGGTCGCCGCTGTCGATGAAATCGAGCAGCGCGCGCACGTCGGCGCTGCCGTCGGCGAGTTCGGCCAGCTTGCCGCGGGTTTCCTCCAGCGAGCCGCCGGACATGTACAGCGCCCGGTAGGCACGCTTGATCGCGCCAATGCGCTCGGCGTCGAAACCGCGGCGCTTTAGGCCCTCGCTGTTGATGCCGCGCGGCCGACCGTAGCCGTCCTGCGCGACCATCACGAACGGCGGCACGTCGCCGTTGACCAGCGCCCCCATGCCGATGAAGGCATGCGCGCCGATGCGGCAGAACTGGTGGATGCCGGCAAAGCCGCTGAGGATGACGTGGTCGCCGACGCTGACGTGGCCGGCGAGGGTGGCGTTGTTGGAGAACACACACTGGTTGCCGACGACACAGTCGTGGGCGACGTGGGTGTAGGCCAGGAACCAGTTGTCATCACCGATGCGGGTGATGCCGCCGCCGCTGCCGGTGCCGCGGTTGATGGTGGTGAACTCGCGGAACAGGTTGCGGTCGCCGATGACCAGTTCGACGCGTTCGCCGGCGTACTTCTTGTCCTGCGGCTCGCCTCCGATCGCGCAGTGGCCGATGAAGCGGTTGTCGCGGCCGATCCGGGTCGGGCCGTGCACGCTGCAGTGCGGACCGAAGACCGTGTTGTCACTGACCTCGACCTCGGCGCCGATGTAGCACAACGCCCCCACCTGCACGCCGGCACCGAGTTTGGCGCCGGGTTCGACCACGGCGCTGGCGTGGATGCTGGCGCTGGGATGGATGGACGCGACCGACATATTCAGGCCTTGGCCTCGGCGCAGACGATCTCGGCGCAGGCGACCTGCTCGCCGGCGACACTGGCCACGCCGGTGTAGATCGCCACGTTGCGGATCACGCGCTTGAGGGTGACGTCGAGGTCGAGCCGGTCGCCCGGCACCACCATCTTCGAGAACTTGGCGTTGTCGATCTTGACCAGGTAGAACAGGCGGCCGTCGGCGGTGGTCTGGCTCGACAGCTGGGTCAGCACGCCACCGGCCTGCGCCAGCGCTTCCACCACCAGCACGCCCGGCATCACCGGATGACCGGGGAAGTGGCCCTGGAAATACGGCTCGTTGCAGGTCACGTTCTTGTAGGCAAGCACGCGCTTGTTCGGCTCGAACTCGACCACGCGATCGACCAGCAGGAACGGGTAACGGTGCGGCAGCAGCGTCTGGATCGTGGTGACGTCGAGCGGAAGTTGCACGGTATGGCTCATTTCAATTCCTTGGTGCGAGTCCTTCGCAGACCCCGCACTTCCCTGGTGCGGATTTCCAATAGTTCCTTCGCAGGAGTTGGCCCCTGCGCAGATGCTCGGTTCAAGTATCGCGCGGTCCGGTCGTCCGACGGGCGATCGCATCGAGCTGCTTGAAGCGGGCCGCATTCTTGCGCCAGCTGCGATTGTCCATCAACGGCGTGCCCGAGGAGTATTCGCCGGGCTCGCGGATCGAGCTGGTGACCAGACTCATCGCGGTAACGACGACCTTGTCGCAGATCTCGAGGTGGCCGAGCACGCCGGCGCCGCCGCCGATCAGGCAATAGCGGCCGATCCTGGCGCTGCCCGCGGCCGCCGAGCAGCCGGCCATGGCGCTGTGCGCGCCGATCTGGACGTTGTGGCCGATCTGGATCTGGTTGTCGAGGCGCACGTCTTCCTCGAGCACGGTGTCCTCGATCGCGCCGCGGTCGATGCAGGTGTTGGCGCCGATCTCGCAGTCGTCGCCGATCACCACGCCGCCCAGCTGCGGCACGTTGAGCCAGCGGCCGGCCTCCATCGCCAGGCCGAACCCGGCGGCACCGAGCACGGCGCCGGGATGGACGACGACACGCTGGCCGAGGCGGACGCGGGTGACCAGGGTGACCCGCGCGATCAGTTCGCTGCCGGCGCCGACCACGCAGTCGTCGCCGATCACGCAGCCCGGGCCGAGCACCGCGCCGGCCTCGACGCGACTGCGCGCGCCGATGCTGACGAAGGGGCCGACATGGGCCTGCGGGTCGACCACGGCGCTGTCGGCGATGACGGCGGAGGGGTGCACACCCGGTGCGTACTGCGGCCGCGGCTCGAACAGCGCCGACATCTTCGCGAAGGCGGCATACGGATCACGCGCGAGCAGGGCCGTGCCCTCGAAACCGCTGGCATCGTCCTCGCGCATGACCACCACGCCGGCGCGGCTGGTCGCCAGCTGGCCGCGGTACCGGGGATTGGCCAGGAACGCCAGCTGCGCCGGCCCGGCCTTGGCCAGGGTGCCGACGCCATGCACGCGCACCGCGCCGTCGCCGTGCAGGCCGAGCGCGAAACGCTCGGCCAGCTCCTGTGCGGTGTGGGACGGACGGTCCACGCGTGCGCCGGCCGCGGTCGCCGCGGTCAGAACGTGCCGCCGAAGGTGAACTGCAGGCGCTCCAGCTCGTCCTCGTCTTCCTTCTTGAGCGGGAAGGCGTAGCTGATCGAGATCGGGCCCATCGGCGAGCGCCACATCAGGGCGACACCGGTCGAAGCGCGCAGTTCGTTGGCCTCGAACGCGTCGTAGTCCTTGAACACGTTGCCGACGTCGACGAAGGCCGAGATGCGCGCGGCTGGAGTGTCGAGCAGGGTCGGGAAGTACATTTCCAGCGAGCCGACCGTCTTGAACGCACCGCCGACCGGCTGGCTGAACGGCTCTTCGCGCGGACCCAGGGTGTTGTCGGTGAAACCGCGCACCGAGCGCACACCGCCGGCGTAGAAATTCTCGAAGAACGGCAGTCCGTCGGCGGTAACCGTGCGGATGTAGTCGGCCGAACCCGGCGGGCAGTTGTAGTTGCCCGGTGTCTTGCACAGATCGCGGCTGACGGCATCGCCGTAGCTGTCGCCGTAGCCGAGCTCGGCGCGCGTGTTGAGCACGAAGTGGCGCGAGAACGGCCAGAACTTGGAGATGTTGTACTGCAGCTTGTAGTACTCGACCGTCGAGCCGGGCAGGGTTGTCTCCAGCCAGACGCGCTGCTGCATGCCGCGGGTCGGAGTCAGCAGGTTGTCGAGCGAGTTGCGCGCCCAGCCCAGTTCCGCGCGCCAGGCGTGGAAGGTGCGCTGGTCGAGCGCCAGGATGTAATCGATGATGCTCTGCGGCGTGCTCGACGAGAGGTTGATCTGGTTGCTGTCGATGCCGACCAGGCCCTGGATCGTGTCGGTCTCGGTGATCGGGAAGCCCATCACCACCTGCCCAGCGCCACTGGTCGAGGAGTACTGCGCGGTGTTGTAGTCGGAGTTGTCGAACTCGCGCCACCACAGGTTGTAGCCCAGCGACATGCCGCCGTCGGTGAAGTACGGGTTGATGTAGGAGAAGTCGTAGCGCTGCAGGTAGTCGCTGCGCTGCGCCTGCACCGACACGCGGTTGCCGCTGCCGAGGAAGTTGCTCTGCGACAGCTGGATCTGCGCGGTCAGGCCCGACAGCTGCGAGAAACCGAGGCCGAACACGAAGCTGCCCGAGGTGGTTTCCTTCAGGTTGTAGACCACGTCGACCTGGTCGTTGCTGCCCGGCACCGGCTGCGTCTCGACGTCGACGGTCTCGAAGTAGCCCAGACCCTGCAGACGGATCTTGGAGCGGTCGATCGCCGCCTGCGAATACCAGGAACCTTCGAACTGGCGCATCTCGCGGCGTACCACCTCGTCGCTGGTGCGGCTGTTGCCCTTGAACACGATGCGGCGGACGTTGACGCGCGGGCCCGGCACCACCTGCATGTTGATGCCGACGGTCTTGTTTTCCTTGCCGACGTCGGGAATCGGGTTGACCTGGGCGAAGGCGTAGCCGACGTTGCTCAGGGTCGCAGTGATCGAGTCGGAGCTGATCTCGAGCAAACGCCGCGAGAAGATCTGCTCGGGCTTGACCAGCACCAGCCGCTCGATCTGTTCCTTGGGCAGGATCGTGTCGCCGGTGACCTGCACGCTGGACACCTTGTACTGCTCGCCTTCGGTCACGCCGGCGCTGAGGAACATGTCCTGGCGGTCGGGGCTGATCGAGACCTGGGTCGAGTCGACGCTGAAGTCGACGTAGCCGCGGTCGAGGTACCAGGAGTTGAGCTTTTCCAGGTCACCGGAGAGCTTCTCGCGCGAGTACTGGTCGTCGCGGCGGTACCAGCTGAGCCAGTTGTGCTCGCGCGATTCCCAGGTTTCGAGGATGTCCTTCTGCTCGTATTTCTCGTTGCCGATCAGGTTGATGTGGCGGATCTTGGCCGCCTTGCCTTCCTTGACGTTGATCGTCACGTCGACGCGGTTGCGGTCCAGGCGCGAGACCGTCGGGTTGATCTCGACGTTGTACTTGCCGCGGTTGTTGTACTGGCGGGTGAGTTCCTGGGTGACGCGGTCCAGCGCCAGGCGGTCGAAGGTGTCGCCCTCGGCCAGGCCGGCGTCCTTGAGCCCCTTGAGCAGGTCCTCGGACTTGATGTCCTTGTTGCCGGTCAGGGTCAGCTTGTTGATCGCCGGGCGCTCGGTCACCGTGACCACCAGGATGGTGCCCTGGCGGCCGATGTTGACGTCCTCGAAGAAGCCGGTCTTGTAGAGCGCGCGGATGGCGTCACCGGTGCGCGAGGCATCCACGGTGTCGCCACGCTCGACCGGCAGATACGTGAACACCGTGCCGGCGGAGATGCGCTGCAGGCCGTCGATGCGGATGTCGCTGACGGTGAAGGACCCGGCGGTGTCCGGTGCGGTTCCCGGCGATGCCGCCCCCAACGAGAACGGATCGGCCGACTGCGCCAACGCGGGAGCTGCCGCGGCCGAGGTCAGGGCCGTGGCGAGGGCGAGGGCGAGCAGGCGGCGAGGTGGGGTTCGCGTCATCATTACGTCCGGTTGGGGTTCACGGATGCCCGGGAGCGGGCATCGGGTCGAGGCGGGGCTTGCAGCAGGCGTGGCCGGCATCAGCGCACCAGGTTGTTGACGATGTCGTTGTAGAACGCCAGGCCCATCAGGCCGGCGATCAATGCCAGGCCGACGTATTGCCCGGCGGCCATCACGCGCTCGCTGACCGGGCTGCCTTTGACCAGCTCGATAAGGTAATACAGCAGGTGACCGCCGTCCAAGATCGGGATCGGCAACAGGTTCAGGATGCCCAGGCTCAGCGACAGCATCGCCAGCATCGACAGGTACCAGGCCGTGCCGTGGTGGGCGTAGGCGTTGGCGGCGCGGGCGATGGTGATCGGGCCGGCGACGGTGTTCTGCACCGAGACGCGGCCGCTGAACGCGCGGCCGATCATGGCGAACAATTCACTGGCCTGGTGGCTGGCCTCGCGCAAGGCCGCCGGGACCGCGGCGATCGGGCCGTAGCGCAGCACCGCGTCCTTGGCCGGCTCCTTGGGCCGTGCCAGCTCGATGCCCAGACCCCAGTACGCCGCGCCGTCCGGCTTGACCAGGCGCCTGGGCTGAAGCTCCAGCGCAAGCCGGTCATCGCCGCGCTGCACCTCGACCATCGCCGGGCTGCCGCGCTCGCCGAGCTTCTGCACCAGCGGGTAGATCTCGTCGGCGCGGGTCACCGGCTCGCCGTCGATCGCGGTGATGCGGTCGCCTTCGGCCAGTACGCCCCAGGCCGGCGTGTCGGGCGAGACCCGGCCGATCGACGCCGGCACCAGCAGATGACGCGGGATCAGGCCGGCGGCTTCGACCGCGCGGCGCTCGTCGAACGCCGTCGGCAACCGCGACAGGCGCAGGGTGCGCGTGACCTCGTTGCCGCTTTCGGTGCGCACGCGCACCGGCACGTCGCTGTGGTCGAGCGCAGCCGGGATCAGTGCCAGTTGCGCCTCGCTCCAGGTCGGGGTGTCACGCTCGCCGACCGCCAGCACGGTGTCGCCGCGGTGCAGGCCGGCGGCGGCGGCGATGCCCTCGACCTGGCCGAGCACCGGCGCATAGTCGGGACGGCCGATCACGAACATGGCCCAGAACAGCCCCACGCACAGCAGCAGGTTGGCGAGCGGGCCGGCGACCACGATCGCGATGCGTTTCCACACCGATTGCCGGTTGAAGGCCTGCTCCAACTCGTCCGCGGCGACGTTGCCTTCGCGCTCGTCGAGCATCTTGACGTAGCCGCCGAGCGGGATCGCGGCAACCACATATTCGGTGCCGTCCTTGCCGCGGCGCAGCCACAGTGGCTTGCCGAAACCGACCGAGAAGCGCAGTACCTTGACGCCGCAACGTCGCGCGACCCAGTAGTGGCCGAACTCGTGGAACGTGACCAGTACGCCGAGGCTGACGATCAACCACCAGATCGAGCCGATGAACTCACTCATGATTGGTTCTCGGACGGTGGTTCATGCGCGGGCGATGGCCTGGCCGGCATGGCGCCGCGCCTGGGCGTCGGCGTCGTGCAGGGCCGCCAGCGACGCTGCCGGGGTGGGTGGGAGCGCGGCGAGGGTGTCCTCGACCAGCGCCGGTATCGCTAGGAAACCGATCCGGCGCTGAAGAAACGCTGAAACCGCGATTTCGTTGGCGGCATTGAGCACCGCCGGGGCGGTTCCCCCGACCGTCAGTGCCTCGAAGGCCAGGCGCAGGCACGGGAACGCGTCCAGGTCGGGCGGCTCGAAATCGAGGCGGCCGTGGGCGAGCAGGTCGAGCCCACTCACCCCGGAACTGATCCGCTCCGGCCAGCCGAAACCGACTGCGAGCGCGGTGCGCATGTCGGGCAGGCCGAGCTGGGCCAGGGTGGAGCCGTCGATGAACTCGACCAGCGAGTGCACCAGGCTCTGCGGATGCACCAGCACCTGGATGCGGTCGCCGTCGACACCGAACAGGTGGTGCGCCTCGATCACCTCCAGGCCCTTGTTCATCAGCGTGGCCGAGTCGACCGAGATCTTCGGACCCATCGACCATTTCGGGTGGGCGACTGCCTGTTCGGGAGTGACCTGCTTCAGCTCGGCGCGTGAGCGGCCGCGGAATGGCCCGCCGGAGGCGGTCAGCAGGATGCGCCTGAGGCCGGCGTGCGCATTGGTGTCAGGCAAACACTGAAAGATCGCGTTGTGCTCGCTGTCGATCGGGACGATCGTGGCGCCACCGTCGTGCGCGGCGCGGGTCAGCAGCTCGCCGGCAAGCACCAGCGATTCCTTGTTGGCGAGCAGCAGGCGCTTGCCGGCGCGCGCCGCGGCCAGCGTCGACGGCAGGCCGGCGGCACCGACGATCGCCGCGACCACGGTGTCGCAGGCATCGCTGGCGACCAGCGCGTCGAGCGCGGCGTCGCCGCTGTGCGGCTGGGTGTCGAGGCCGGCGTCGCGCAGGCCGTCGCGCAGCGCGGCGAAGCCCGCCGCATCGGCGATCACTGCATGCGCCGGACGGTGCTGCTGGCACAGGCGGAGCAGGGCGTCGACGTTGCTGCCGGCCGCAAGCACGGTCGCGCGCAGGCGTTCCGGGTGGCGCGCGATCACGTCCAGCGCGGACGTGCCGATCGAGCCGGTGGCGCCAAGGACGGCGACGTCACGCATCGGCGCAGCCCGTTTGTTCAACCGCGTGCATGCTCAGAAGCCCAGCACGGCCTTGCCGAGCGCGAACACCGGCAACGCGGCGAGGACGCCATCGAGGCGGTCGAGCAGACCGCCGTGGCCGGGAATCAGGTGGCCAGAGTCCTTGACCCCGGCATGGCGCTTGAGCAGGCTCTCGAACAGGTCGCCGACCACCGAAAACAGCACTGCCGCCAGCGCGACCAGGGCCACTGCCGGCAGCTGCGCCGGCGCCGCACCGGCGATCAACGCGAACACGATGCCAACGACCACGCCCGCGACCACGCCGCCGGCCAGGCCTTCGAAGGTCTTGTTGGGGCTGATCCGCGGCGCCAGCTTGCGGCCTCCGAAAATGCGGCCGCCGAGCTTGCGGCCGGCGAAATAGGCGCCGCTGTCGGCGGCCCAGACAATCGCCAGCGCGGTCAGCAGCCAGCGGTGGCCGTTGGGCTCGGCGACGTGGATCCAGGCCAGTGCACACCAGGCCGGGATCACGCTGAGCGCGCCGGCGGCGAGCTTGAACACCCGGGCATGGGTGGCGTGGTCGCTGGCGAACTCGTAGCGGCCGAGCCAGATCAATGCCAACAGCCACCAGACCACGCCGGCCACCACCGCCAGCTGGAACAGCACCATGGTGTAGCCATTGCTGGCGCGCGAAGCCCAGACGATCGCCACCATCAGCGCCAGGTTGGCGACCAGCAGCACCGTGCGCGCCAGCGTGTCCTCGATCTCGGCCAGGTCGAACCACTCCCACAGCCCGGCCAGGAACAGCACCGCGGCCAGCGCCATCATCCATGGCGTCGGCAGCAGCAGGATCGCGGCGATCGCGAGCGGCGCCATCACCAGCGCGGCGAGCAGGCGGGTTCGGGTCATTCAGGGGTCTCGTTGGTCGTCGGGGCGGCGATCTGGGCGCCGGTCAGGCCGAAGCGGCGTTCGCGCCCGGCGTAGTCGTCCAGGGCGCGTTGCAGTGTCGCCGCATCCAGTTCGGGCCACAACAGATCGGTGAACCACAGTTCGGTGTAGGCCAGCTGCCACAGCAGGAAGTTGCTGATGCGGGTGTCGCCGCCGGTGCGGATGAACAGGTCCGGCGCCGGCAAATCGGCCAGGCAGACGCGCTGCGCGATCGCGGCTTCGTCGATGGCGTCGGGCGACAGGCGCCCGGCGGCGACGTCAACCGCCAGCGATCGCGCCGCCTGGGCGATGTCCCAACGTCCGCCGTAGCTGGCGGCGATGGTCAGGTGCAGGCGCGTATTGGCCTGCGTGCGCGACTCGGCATGGGTCATCTGCAGGCGGATCGCCTCGCCGAAGCGCTCGCGCTCGCCGATGAAGCGGACGCGCACGCCGCGGCGGTCGAGCTCGTCGACCTCGCGTTCGAGGGCGTTGAGGAACAGCTTCATCAACGCACCGACCTCGTCCTCGGGGCGCCCCCAGTTTTCACTGGAGAACGCGAACAGGGTCAGCGCCTCGATGCCGCGCTCCAGGCAGAAGTCGATGCAGACATTGACCGCGCGCGCGCCGGCGCGGTGGCCGATCACGCGCGGGCGGCGACGGCGCTGCGCCCAGCGGCCGTTGCCGTCCATGATGACGGCCAGGTGGCGCGGGATGCGGGGGGACGCGGCAGTGGCAGGTTCGGAGGACATGGACGGGACGGGTAGACCCGTCAAACCGCCATAAGTTCTTGCTCTTTGGCCTTGACGACCTCGTCGACGTCCTTGATCGCGGCATCGGTGATCTTCTGGATGTCGCCCTCGGCGCGGCCGACCTCGTCCTCGGTCACCTTCTTTTCCTTCAGCAGTTCCTTGACCTGCTGGTTGGCATCGCGACGGATGTTGCGGATCGCGACCTTGGCGTTCTCGCCTTCGCCGTGGACGTGCTTGGACAGCTCCTTGCGGCGCTCCTCGGTGAGGGCGGGCAGGTTGAGGCGGATCACGGTGCCGGCGGTGTTCGGGGTCAGGCCCAGGTCGGAGGCGAGGATCGCCTTCTCGACCGCGCTGACCATCTGCTTCTCCCACGGCGTGATCGTCAGCGAACGCGCGTCGGAGACGGCGACGCTGGCGACCTGGGTCAGCGGCATGTCGGAACCGTAGTAGTTCACCTTCAGCGAATCGACCAGCGCGGTCGAAGCCCGGCCGGTGCGGACCTTGACCAGATCGTGGCGCAGGGCGTCGACGCTCTTGGCCATGCGGGTCTGGGCGTCTTTCTTGATCTCGTTGAGCATCGCCGGCTCCGTCCTGTAGCGGTAATCGCGGGATTATATAGAGCGGGGCCCGCGCCAGCGACCCGGTGCGGCTCAATGCCGGTGCGAATGGCCGTGGGTGTGCCCGTGCGGCGCCCGGTCGTGGCGGTCGTGTTCGCAGGTCCGGCCGTGCTCGACCTGCAGGGTCGGGTGGTTGATGCCGAAGCGGTGGTCGAGCTCGTGGTTGAGCTGGTCGATGAAGCGGTCGTGGTCGCTGTCGTCGGGACGGACCAGGTGCGCGGTCATCGCGATCTCGCCGGCGCCGAGCGACCAGATGTGCAGGTGATGGACCGCGGTCACGCCGGCCTGCGACGCCAGGAACTCCCGCACCTGCGCCTGATCGATGCTGGCCGGCACCGCGTCCATGGCCGCGTTGAAGCTCTCGCGCAGCAATCCGAACGAGCCGACGGCCACCACCACGCCGATCAACAGGGCGATGGCCGGATCGAGCCAGGCCCAGCCCAGCCACCACATGCCGAGTCCAGCGAGCACCGCCGCCAGCGACACCGCCGCATCGGCGACCAGGTGCAGGAACGCGCCGCGCCGGTTGAGGTCGTGGTCGTGGCCGTCGCGGACGAACCAGGCGGCGCCGAGATTGACGGCGATGCCAATCGCGGCGACCACCATCACCGGCAATGCGGGAATTTCCGGCGGGGCACTGAAACGACGGATCGCCTCCCATGCCAGCGCGCCGGAAAACGCCACCAGCAGCAGCGCATTGGCCAGCGGCGAGAGCAGGGTGGCGCGACGCCAGCCGTAGGTGTGCCGGTCGGTGGGCATGCGTTTGGCCAGCACGGCCGCGCCCCATGCCAGCCCCAGGCCGAGCACGTCGCCGAGGTTGTGCAGTGCGTCCGACAGCAGCGCCAATGAGTTGGTGGCGAAGCCGTAGCTGGCCTCGAGCGCGGTGTAGGCGAGGTTGATCAGGGTGACGGCCGCGAACGCGCGCGTGCCGCTGGAAGCGTGGTCATGGCTGTGCGAGTGCATGGCCGGAATCCTGCCATGCGGCCCGGCGTGAACACTATTACAGCGCCTCCGATGGTTCCGTCAGCTCGGTGCCATAGGCGGGTCAAGGCCCGCCTGGGCTCAGCCGCGGCCCTGCACCAGGGTGCCGATGTGCTCGCCACGCAGGATCTTCAACAGCTGGCCGGGCTGGCCCATGTCGAAGATGCGCAGCGGAAGGTCGCTGTCGCGGCACAGCGCAAACGCCGCGGTGTCCATCACCTGCAGGTTGCGGGCGATCACCTCGTCGTAGCTCAACTTGTCGTAGCGCACCGCGTCGGCGTGCTTCTTCGGGTCCTTGTCGTAGACGCCGTCGACCTTGGTCGCCTTGAGTAGCAGGTCGGCGCCGACTTCGATCGCGCGCAGAGCCGCACCCGAATCGGTGGTGAAGAACGGGTTGCCGGTGCCGGCGGCGAAAATGGCGATCCGGCCTTTTTCCATGTGGCGGATCGCGCGGCGGCGGATGTAGTCCTCGCACACGTCGTTGATCTTGAGCGCGCTCATCACCCGGCACTTGGCGCCGAGCTTTTCCAGCGCGTCCTGCATCGCCAGTGCGTTGATGACGGTAGCCAGCATGCCCATCTGGTCGCCGGTGACCCGGTCCATGCCGCTGGCGGCCAGGCCGGCACCGCGGAAGATGTTGCCGCCGCCGATGACCAGCGCGATCTCGGCGCCGGCCTGCTGGGCTTCGATCACCTCGCGCGCCAGGCGCCCGATCATTTTCGGGTCGATGCCGTAGTCCTCGTCTCCCATCAACGCTTCGCCGGACAACTTCAACAGGACACGGCGATAGGCGAGCTGGGACATGGCGACCTCGTAAGGGAAGGGCAAACGGCGAAATTGTACGGGATCCGGGGCACCCCTCCGGCTGGCCGAGTCATGGCCACCGGGTCGATGCTGCGCCGCGCAATAGCCGAACCGGCGGCGGAAGAACAGCGCCGACTTGACTTTAGTTCCACTTAAGCCTTGCTGATTTTGCTCTCAAATCAATCGACATTTGTCTGTTGTCACCCATTTTTCATAAATCGCCCTTGGTCGATTGAATGGCCGACATGACGAAAGTAATAGTCGGGCTGTCCTCGGGGGGAGGACATCCATTGACCATTTTGGGGGTACGAAGTGGCAAGAACGAATATGAATCGTGCGCTGCGCCGCAGTGCGCTCACCGTTGCTCTGGGTCTTTGCTTCGCATCGGGCGTCAACGCCCAATCCAATACCGCCGGCGCCGTATTCGGCCAGGCCACCGCCGGTGACACCATCGTCGTCGAGAATCCATCCACTGGCGTCAAGCGCCAGATCCAGGTCGGCAACGACGGCCTCTACCGCGCCTCGTCCCTGCCCACCGGCAGCTACCGTGTCACCCTGCAACGTGCCGACGGCACCACGTCGGTACGCGAGAACGTCACCGTCAACGTCGGCACCGGTACTTCGGTCAACTTCGCGAGCGCCACGGCCGGGGACGGCAGCGCCACCAATCTGGACGCGATCCAGGTGACGGCTGCCCTGGTCAATCCCATCGACGTGTCATCGGTGGAATCCACCACGATTCTGACCGCCGAACAGATCGCCAAGATCCCGGTGCCGCGTGACGTCACCAGCGTGGCCCTGCTGGCGCCGGGCACGGTCAAGGGCGATGACGCGTTCGGTAACCTGGCTTCGTTCGGCGGCGCATCGGTGGCTGAGAACGCGTACTTCGTCAACGGCTTCAACATCACCAACTCGTTCAAGGGCCTCAACTTCGCCACGATCCCGTTCCAGGCGATTGGCGAGCAGCAGATCAAGACCGGTGGCTACGGCGCCGAGTTCGGCCGTGCCTTGGGCGGTGTGGTCAACCTGATCACCAAGCGCGGCACCAACGAGTTCCACGCCGGCGGCAACATCTTCTACACCGCGAACAGCCTGCGTTCGACCGAGCGTGACATCTATTCGCCGGACGGCCAACTGATCTCCGACAACTCCAAGGACCGCGATCCAACCGAGACCGTCGCTTCGGTCTGGGCCAGCGGTGCATTGGTCAAGGACAAGCTGTTTGGCTACGCGATGCTTCAGTACGGGCGTGAAAGCGGCTCACGCAGCTACGGTGACAACATCAGTGTGCTGAACAACAGCCAGACCGCCAAGAATCCCAACTGGCTGGTCAAGATGGACTGGAACATCAACGACAACAACATGTTGGAGTTCACTGGCTTCTCCGACAAGAAGGAGAGCGAGCGCGACGTCTATTCCAATCCGCAGGGTGTCAGCGAGCGGCAGAATTACCTCGGCACGGTGCACGACGAGACCGGTGGCAACAACTATGTAATGAAGTACACCGGCTTCCTCACTGACTCCTTCACCCTCAGTGCGCTGTACGGAACCGGTGAATACAAGCGCAACAATTACGCGGTCAATGCCGCTGGCGAGCGTCTGGAATACTCCGGTAACGTCAGCCCCGCCAATGCCACCGGCATCATCGGCGCATCAGGCTGCCCACTGGTCACCGATGGTCGCCCGGATGTGGCGGCAGGGCTGACTCCGGCCATCACCAGCTCCTGCGCCTTCCTCGGGCAGAACCTCGGCCTCACGGACGCGCGCGACAAGCGCGAACAGTTCCGCATCGATGCCGAGTGGCAGCTCGGCTCGCACCTGCTGCGTTTCGGTTACGACACCGACAACTTCAAGTCGCGCGACGGCGAAGCCAGTGAAGGTGGCGTGGCATGGCGCTACGTGCTGCGTCGCGGCGAGGACATGGTGCGTCGCCGTGTGTTCCAGACCGGTGCGGACGTCGAAGTCGATTCCCGGGCGTTCTATGTCGAGGACAACTGGAACATCACCGAAAACTTCATCGCCTATGTCGGCCTGCGTTGGGATACCTTCGAGAACAAGAACGGTGAAGGGGAGACCTACGTCGAGCAGGACAACCAGTTTGGTCCACGCTTGGGTTTCTCGTGGGATGTCAACGGCGACTCCAGTCTGAAGATCTTTGGTAACGCCGGCCGCTACGCACTGCCGATAGCGGCGAACGTGGCCGTGCGTGGCTCCAGCCCGTCGCTGTACAGCCAGCAGTATCTGCATTACGACGGTGTCGACCCGGTCACCGGGGTGCCGATCAATCCGAGCGCCACCGGCGATGCGCGTGATGACCTGGCTTATCTGAACAACGAGTTTGGCCTCGGCAAGGACCCGCGCACCATCGCCTCGAAGAACCTGGAGCCGCAGTACCAGGACGAGTACATCCTCGGCTTCCAGAAGGCGATCACCGACAACTTCACCGGCGGCGTGCGAGCGATCTATCGCAAATTGCAGCGCTCCATCGATGACCAGTGCGACTATCGGGTGCTCGAGGAGTGGGCCAACGACAATGGTTACGCCATTGACTCGTACAACCCGGCATTTGCCTACTGCCACATCTACAACCCGGGTAGCGATCTCGACATCGAGATCGACATGGATGCTGACGGCACCCTGGAGCGCGTCCGGATTCCGGCCGACAAGCTGGGGCCTGATGGCAAGCGCACCTACAAGGCGGTCGAGTTCTTTGCCGAAGGCCAGATTTCCGACAAGTTCTTCCTGCAGGGCTCCTACACCTGGTCGCAGAACAAGGGTAATGCCGAGGGCGGCGTCAAGTCGGATATCGGTCAGGACGACACCGGCGTCACCCAGGACTTCGACTATCCGGAGCTGATGGTCGGTGCGGAGGGCTATCTGCCCAACGATCGCCGCCATACGCTGAAGTTGTTTGGCAACTACGAGTTCACTGACCAATGGTCGGTCGGTGCCAATTTCCTGTACCAGAGCGGCCGACCCATCAACTGCTTCGGTGTGTACGCGGATGATCCCGTCGGCTATGGCGCCGGTTACTTCTCGTGCGATACCGGGGAGGTCGATCCGGACACGGGCAGCAACGGCACGACCATCGTCAAGCGTGGTTCGGCGGGGCGCACCGACGATATCTACAACCTGGACCTCAATGTCGCCTACCGGCCGTCGTTTGCTGAAGGCAAGTTGGCCTTCAAGATGGATATCTTCAATGTGTTCAACCGCCAGAAGGCATTGGCGGTGGACGAGTTCGGCGAGGACAGCACGGGTAACCCGCTCCAGGGCGTTACCTATATGACACCGACGGTCTACCAGGCCCCTCGTGCCGTGCGTTTCATGGTGCAGTACGACTGGTGACCGGGATGCTTCTCCAGTAAGGCTTGCGGCCGCCTCAGGGCGGCCGCTTTTTATGGGATCGCAAGATGAAGACGTTGATTGGCCTGCTCAACCTGGCCCAGCAACATGTTGTCGGCGGCGATCTGAAGTCGGCGCGCGAGGCCTTGCACTCGGCGCTTGCCCAGGCGCCGGAACATCCCGGTGCCTTGCTGCAGTTGTCCTACGTGGAATCCTTGTCCGGCCATTACCGATTTGCTCAGGAATATGCGCTGCGTGCGCATGCAACGCAGCCGCGCGACGCATCGACATTGATGGAACTGGCCAGGCGGCTTCGCACGTTCAACCAGGTGGCGGCACTGCACGAGTGCCTGCGGGAGCTGCCGCCCTTACGCCAGACCGGGATACCGGTGCTGCTGAGCTTCGGCGCGCAATTGAGTTATCTCAATGAGCAGGAGCGGGCGCTGGAATTGTTGGACGAGGCCAAACGCGGCGACCCCGATTACCCGCCCACGTTGATCGCGCGCGGCCAGGTACTGACCTACCTGGGGCGGTTTGATGAAGCCGAGGCGGACCTGCTGCGTTGCACGCGGCGCGCGCCGGAGCTGGCTTCGGCCTGGTGGGCACTATCGCGGCTGCGACGGCAGGCCGCCGAATCCAACCACATCGACGCCATCCGCAAGCAGTTGGCCGTACCAGGGCGGCGTGCGGAGGATGTCGCCTTGCTGGGGTATGCCCTGCACAAGGAATACGACGACCTGGGTGAGACGCGTCACGCCTGGCAGGCATTGGAACTCGCCTGCAGGGCGAAGCGCTCGACCTTGCGCTATGCGAAAGAGGAAACCCGGGCACTGGTCGATGCCTTGATGGCCATGCCGGTGCCCACCGTGCCTTCGGTCGATCCGGCGCCGGCCGAGGGGCCGGTGCCGATCTTCATCGTCGGCATGCACCGATCGGGAACGACCTTGCTCGAGCAATTGCTGGACGGGCACGCGGCTGTGCGCGGTCTGGGGGAGTTGTACGATTTCACCAGCCAGATGCGCCATGCCGCGGACCACCATTGTCGAGGCGTCATCGACGGGGTCATGGTCGAGCGGGCATCGCAGGTCGATTTCCGCGCGGCAGGTGCCGGTTATCTGGACGGGATTGCCTGGCGGCTGGGCGATGAGCGTTTCTTCACCGACAAGCTGCCGTCCAATTTCCTCAACATCGGGTTCATCTGCCGCGCGCTGCCCAACGCCAAGATACTGCACATGCGCCGCGACCCCATGGAAACCTGCTTCTCCAATCTGCGGGAGCTGTTTTCCGATGCCAATGCCTATTCGTACGACCAGGGCGAGTTGGCTGACTACCACCGGCAGTATCAACGGCTGATGGCGCACTGGCATCGCTCGTTTCCCGGTCGCATCCACGATGTCGACTACGGCGAACTGACTGTCAATCCCGAGGCGGTATTGCGCGGTGTCAGCGCCTTTTGCGGGCTCGATTTCGAGCCGGGCATGCTGGACCTGCACTCCCGGACACGAGGCGTGGCCACCGCCAGCGCCGTCCAGGTCCGGCAGCGCCTTGCGCGTCCCGAGCGCCCCAAATGGACCGCTTATGCCCCGTGGCTGGGGTCGCTGCAAGCCGCACTTCGACCTGACGTGCTCTGACTGGCCATGCGCCCTCCCGCAGGCTGCATCGACCTCGCAATCCGATGCGGATGCAGCACAAACGAAAGACAGGGAGATGAATGAGGGGGCAAAGTTAAGTTAAAAATGTGATTATTGTCACAATTTAAAATAAACAACCCCTTAACAAGTTGACGTCCGGCCATGACCAAAGTCATGGTCTGTTTGCCTCTTTTGGGCATTCATCTTGTTGAATTTGGGGGAATAACGTGTCGAAACGAATCTCTAGGCGCGCCATGCGCCGTAGTGCGTTGAGTCTTGCCCTGGGTTTCACGTTGGCCTCGGTAGCGGGGGCCGTGATGGCCCAGAGCGCGGCCGGTTCGATCTTCGGTAGAGCCGAAGCGGGACAGCCCATTCAGATTGAGAACCTTGATACCGGAACGAAGCGCGAGATTTCGGCCGATGGGTCCGGACGTTTCAGCTTCACCCAGCTGCCAACGGGACGCTATCGGATTACATCCGCTGGAGTCAGCCGCGAGGCCATGGTCAACGTCGGCACCGGCACCGAGGTCAGCTTCGGGGCGGCAGCGAGTGCGGATGCCACGAACCTGGACCGTGTCGAAGTCGTCGGCACAGGTGCGTTCAACCCGATCGATGTCTCGTCGGTCGAATCGTCGACCGTCTTCACGGCGGAGCAGATGAGCCAGCTGCCGGTGGCGCGCGATGTCACCAGCGTCGCTCTGCTGGCTCCGGGAGCTGTCAGGGGTGACAGCGGGTTTGGCAACGTGGCTTCGTTCGGCGGCTCCTCGCCAGCCGAGAACGGTTATTACATCAACGGCTTTGACGTCACCAACCTCTTCAATTTCCTGTCCTATGCGGACCTGCCATTCGATGCAATCGCCGAGCAGCAGGTCAAGACGGGTGGCTACGGCGCGGAGTACGGCCGCTCCTTGGGCGGCATCGTCAGCATCGTGACCAAGCGGGGTTCCAACGAATGGAAGGGCGGAGCCAGCGTTTACTGGAACCCGGAAGGGCTGCGCGAGCACAGCCGCAATGTGATCAGTCGCAACCCGGCTGATCTTGCAGACGGGCATGTCTACAGCCAGTACCGGGAAGACAATCAGGACGATGATTTTTCGTACAACGTCTATGGCGGCGGCCCGATCATCAAGGACCGTCTGTTCGTATTCGGCCTGGTGGAGGGCGTGGACGACAGCTATGACCGGTACTACGACGACACCAGCCGGCATGTGAAGAACACACAGCCGCGTGGCATGGTGAAGCTCGATTGGAATATCACCGACAACCACCTGCTCGAGTTCACTGGCATTTCCAACCGCGACAAAGAAAAGTACGTCGACTACACCAATCCGAACGGGTCCTTGTACACGGGGGAGCATGGTGAAGAGTCCGCGCGGTACACCATCGAGCGTGGCGGCGAGATCTACACGGCCAAGTACACCGGGCATCTGACCGACAATTTCACCCTCTCGGCCCAGGCCGGAAAGCTGGAAATAACCACGGAAGATCGTGACCCGCTGCTGCTGGGTAGCGAGGTGTGCCCGCGTGCTTTCGACAGTCGCACCAATCCAAGCCAGACGGTCAAGATCGGTTGCTGGAACGAAAGCGTCACCTTCGTGCGCGACCCCGATGCTCCCAAGGATCTCGACAAACGGGATGCTTATCGCCTGGATGGTGAGTGGCAGATCGGTGATCACTCGATCCGCTTCGGCTACGACCACGAAAAGTTTGCATCACAGCGCGCCGGCCAAAGCTATACCGGCGGGATCTACTACCGTTATTACAGGCGAGCGGGCGATTTCAACGTGAATGGGGTGTTGGTGCCGGCAGGCACCAATTACGTCCGCACGTGGGATTACCGCAGCCTGTCGGGTAACTTCGAGGTCATCAACACGGCAGCCTACCTCGAGGACAGCTGGCAGGTGACCGACGATGTACTGCTGTACGGCGGCCTTCGCATGGAGGATTTCGAGAATTTCAATGCCGAGGGCGACACCTTCGCCAAGTCCGACTCGCTGCTCGCGCCGCGTGTGGGCTTTTCCTGGGACATCAACGGCGACTCCACGATGAAGCTGTTCGGTAACGCGGGCCGTTACTTCATTCCGATCGCTTCCAATACCAGCGTGCGCATGTCGGGCGGCGACAATACGGCGGAGAACTTCTTCTTCTACGACGGCAACATCGACCCGGTGACTGGCGCACCTGCTAACGGACTTGGTGCACAGATCGGGCCGTCCGATGACAGCGCACCAGTGGCCCCGGATTCGCGGACGGTGTCCGCAACCAATCTGGATCCCATGTATCAAGACGAGTTCATCCTGGGGTTCCAGCAGCAGCTCAGCGCCAACTGGACGGCCGGCGTCCGCGGCATCTACCGCAAAGTGCAGAACGGCATGGACGACTACTGCAGTCATCAGCCGTTCCAGGATTGGGCCGACGACAACGGTCATGCCAATTTCGACGTCAACAGCCTGGCAGGGTGCGTCCTGGTGAACCCGGGACGTGATTTGCAGCTTGCGGTCGATCTGGAGGGTGACGGCAACCTGCAGCAAGTCAGCATTCCGTCGGCCTATTTCGGCATGCCGAGGTACAAGCGTTCGTACAAAGCCCTTGATTTCTTCTTCGAGCGTCGCTTTGCCGACGACTGGTACCTGCAGGGCTCGTACACCCTGGCCAAGAGCGAGGGTAACGTCGAGGGTTATGTCAACTCGACGCTGGAACAGTCCGATGCCGGCATCACGCAGGACTTCGACAACGCGCTGTTCACGGATGGCACCTACGGTCCGTTGCCCAATGACCGTCGACACACGGTCAAGCTCTTTGGTGCGTACCAGCTGACCGAGGAATGGTTGGTGGGCGGTTCTTTCCTGTTGCAGTCAGGCCGTCCGCTCAACTGCAATGGCTACATCCCGCTTGACGATCCCAGGATCGGAATTGACCGTTCGACGTTCAATAATTACGCGGCCTCCAGTTTCTATTGCCGTAATGCCGCAGGTGAGGATGTTCTGCACAACCGTGGCGACCAGGGGCGAACCCCGTGGGTTTACAACCTGGACGCGTCTGTTGCGTATACCCCGAACTGGGCGAACAAGAAGCTCACGCTGGAGATGAAGGTGTTCAATATCTTCAACATCCAGCGCGTGACCGAGTACGAGGAGACGTCCGCCTACGGTGGTAATGCCGCGCAGGCTCCGGACCTGAACTACCTCAACGTGGTGAACTATCAGTCGCCGCGTTCGGTCCTGTTCTCGGCTCGTTACCAATTCTGATCGCTCCTCTGGCCAGAGCCGGGAGGTTCTGGCCGTTTAGATATGCCGCCGGGGATCCCGGCGGCATTTTTTCATTAGGGGTGCCCCGCCAGGTATGCGTGTGTTACGGCCATGAAAGTGGGGTGGCGGCGGCCTCCTGCGTTATGGCTTGCATGGAGAGGCTGGCAAAAACCGAATCGGGGCTGTTGCGGGCAGTGGGGCGGAGGCGTCGGACGCCTGACGTCCCGCGCCATGCGTGCTACAAAGTCCCAGAGGGGGGCGGTCTCGGGCCGGTCCAGGACGGCGGGCACGCCACGGTGTGCAAGGCTCCCGGGGGACGTGCGGGGGCTGTTGCCGCCGATGACCGGATTCGCGTCGGAGTGATTGCTGCGAGCCATGAAATCAGGGAAATCGAATCTGCCGCTTCCAGGGGACCGCGACCGGACTGCGTCGTGGCTTCTGCGGGGCTGCGCGTGAATCGGTTTCCGGTCAAGGCCTTGGCCCCGATTGGATGGACGGAGGATTCCGGGTCGAGTGGCTCGGTAGACGGCGATTTCGATAGGTTCCTGCGTGAGCAGCGTGGGCCGCTGATTGCCTTTCTCGGCAAGCGTGCCAGCGAGGAGGATGCCAAGGACATCGCCCAGGAAGCCATGGTGCGCCTGATCCGCTACCGCGCGCAGCCGCCGGAACAGCTCAAGCCGCTGATGTACCGCATCGCGCTCAATGTCCTCAACGACCGCGGCCGCCGCGAACTCAGCCGGCATGCTGCCGCGCACGTCAGCCTTGACGAGGATTTCCACACGCTGCCGTCGTTCGAGCCGGCACACGATCAACGCATTGCCCATGAGCAGGAGCTGGCGTTGGTACGGGCGGTCATCCTGCAATTGCCCGAACGGTGCCGGCAGGTGTACCTGCTCAATCGGATCGAGGGCATGAGTTACAGCGAGATCGCGCGCCATTGCGGCATATCGGTAAAGGCCGTCGAGAAGCACATCGGCAAGGCGCTGACGCTGCTGCGCATGAAGTTCAAGCAAAGCGGTATTGAATCCGAGGGGACGTTGTGAGCACGACGTCGCCCTTGCACGAGGGCCAGGCGGAAGCCTGGCTGGCGCGGCTGCTGTCGCCGGAATGCAGCGCGCCCGAGCGCACTGCATTTGAGGATTGGCTGGCCCAATCCCCGGGCAACATCGAGGCATACCTGGAGGCCGAGCGGATTCATGCATTGGCAGCATCCCTGTCGTCCGACGAGCTGATCCGCGCGGCTGCGCGCAGTGCACGGCGCAAGCCCGCTGCCGCGGCGCCATCGCGACGCCGATGGCAGCCGCTGCTGTCGGCGCTGGCGGCGGCATTGGTGGTGACCGCGGGTGCGGCCTTCTGGTGGCTGCGTGCGCCACAGGGCACGGTCGAGGAGTACGCCGCTGCGCGAGGCGAACAGCGCGAGGTCGTCCTGAACGATGGCACCGTGGTGTTGCTCGATACCGAATCGGCGCTCGTGGCACGGTTTGATGGCGAGCGGCGCCTGGTCGAGTTGCAACGCGGTCGCGCGCAGTTCGTGGTGGGCCTGGACCGGCGGCGTCCGTTCCTGGTCAGGGCCGGCGCCAGCACCGTGCGCGATATCGGCACGACCTTCCAGGTCAGTCGGCTCGATGAGACGGTCAATGTCGGCCTGCTCGACGGCAGCGTGGAGGTTGCTGCCGTGGCCGAGGGTACGGAGCAGCGCCGTGTCCTGGTACCGGGCGAACAGATCACGGTCGAAGCGGACGGCACTCTCCAGGACAAGCGGCCGCTCGATCTGGCCGTGGCCAGTGCCTGGCCGCAGGGCGACCTGGTGTTCAAGCAGCAGCGCCTCGACCGGTTGCTGGAGGAGATGAATCGCTACTCGTCCCTGCAACTGCGCCTGGGCGATCCCGCGCTGGCCGGGCTTGAGATCAGCGGTGTATTCCATGTCGGTGATCAGACTGCCTTGGCAGCCGCGCTGGAGCGCGGCTGGTCACTGCGGACCGAGCGCATCGGCCAACACGAGATCGTCCTGCACGGCCCGCCGCAATAGGCGTCGGAAGCACGCGCCAGCACCGGCGCGCGCATTGCATGGCCGGGTGGGCTTGCGTAATGTGAAGGCCAGTGCAAAGCCCGACTGCCGGATGAATGGCCAGGAAGTTTCGGTACACCTTCGCCATCTTCGGTGCCTTGTCCGGGGCCTGGCTTGCCAGGCCGGTCCTGGCCGCTCAGGCCCAGGGCACCGTCGCTGAAACCCGCTTCAGCATTCCCGCCGGCGCGCTTGGCCGCAGCTTGCAGGCATTGGCGACACAGAGCCGGCTGCAGATCCTGTACGCGCCGGAGCTGGTCGAAGGACAGCGTGCGCGTGGCCTGCAGGCCACGTTGAGCCCGCAACAGGCATTGGCCCTGCTGCTGGAGCACTCTGGTCTGCAGGCCGTGCCGGTCAATGCCAATACCTTCCTGGTGCAGCGTCTGCCCGATGCTGGAGCGACACCGCGGCCGCGACGGGGGGCCTCGTTCGACGAACCGGTCGAAATGGCGACGGTGCAGGTTACCGGCACGCACATTCCGCGCGAACGCCTCGACGTGGTCTCGACGATGCCGTCGACCCTGATCAGCCGCGCGCAGATCGAAGCCAGCGGCTACCAGACCCTGTTTGAAGTGCTCAGCCATCAGCCGGGCATGACCAGTCACCATCCGGTCGATGTTGCCTCGGAAGGCGCGTTCCAGACGCAACAACCCTTCGCCGCGGCGGCGACCGCGAGCCTGTACGGGCTGGGGCCGCGGGCGACGTTGTTCCTGGTCGATGGGCGACGCGTGGCCAATTACGGACTGGCTTCGGCCGACCTGGGCGGGTTGACCGATCTCAACGGGATTCCGTTGAGCATGATCGAACGCATCGAGATCATCCGGGGCGGCGCCTCGGCCATCTACGGCGCCGATGCCATGGCCGGCGTGGTCAACATCATCCTCAAGCGCGAGCAGGAGGGTGGTGAAGTCGTCGCGCGTTACGGCCTTTCCGACCGCGGTGATACCGAGCAACGCCGGCTTTCACTGAGTTATGGCCAGGACACCGCCTCCGGCGGTTTCTTCCTGCTGAGCGCCGATTACTTCCAGCGTGATGCGCTGCTCGGCCGTGATCGTGACTGGCGAAGCTCCGACCTGCGGCGCTTCGGCCTCGGCGACTGGCGGCTCCCGTTGGGCTACCACACCTTCGACGGCGAGCTGGTGCAGGAGGCATGCCCACCGTCCCTGCATGCGACCGCCGGCGGTTGCCTGTTCGACAGGCCGCCTTACATCACCTTGCAGCCGCGGATGGAAAGCCTGGCGGTCTACGGGTACCTGCTCCAGCCCTTGACCGATTCGCTGGATCTGCGCGCGAGTGTGCGCCTGAGCCAGGTCGACCAATCGCTGCAAGGAGCTCCGATATACGGCAGCGTGATCCTGCCGTACGGGCATCCCGACGACGTCGATCCGGGGAGTCCGACCTACCTCAATTACGTGTTCTTCGACATCGGCCCGGTGCGCAGCCGCAGCCGGGCGCGGACGCAGGACATCAGCATCGGCCTCACCGGTCAGCGCGGCAATTGGCAGTGGCAGGCTGACCTGCTCCATCACCGCAACGATGTCGACAACCGGATCGACGGGCTGGTGCGTGACAGCGTGTTTAGCCGTTCCATCGACGAGCTGACTTACCGCTTCAACGTGGCCGGTAATCCGCAGGCGCTGCTGGCCGAGCTTTCGCCCCAGGTCGGGGTGAAGGGCGAGGCGGCGCTCGATCAACTGGTCTTCGGTTTCAATGGCCCCTGGTTTGCACTGCCGGCAGGCAAGGCGCAGGCGGCGATTGGCATCGAGATCAGCCGCGACACACTGAGCAACCACCCCGACGCATTGATACTCGAACACGACGTGGCGCTGGGTGCGCAGAAGAGTCATATCGACGAGAGCCGCAACAGTTCGGCGCTGTACGCCGAACTGAGCCTGCCGTTGGCGCAACGGTTGCTGGTCGACCTGGCCTGGCGCATCGATCACCGCCAAGGCTACGGCAGCGAGTCCTCACCGAAGCTGGGACTGAAGTGGAACGTGCTGGACTCGTTGACCCTGCGTGCGACCAGCGCCACCGGCTACCGGGCGCCTTCGTTGTTCGAGATGCGGCGTCCCAGTGTCATCCGTAACCTGGATGCAGTGCTGGAGACCGAGGTGCTGGCCCCCTGCGAAATCTCGGCCCAGCTCGAAAACGGCACCCGCTACTGCCTCGTCGATCGCGGTTCGATCGAAAACCCGAACCTGCAGCCCGAGACTTCGCGCAGCAGCACCATCGGCCTGGTGTGGGCTCCGTCCGCCGCTTTAAGCCTCAGCCTCGATTATTTCCAGATCCGCCGCCGCAACGAGATCGTGCCGATCGCGGCAGCGGGCACCGACGGCTCGTTTCCGGGGTCGCTGGTGCGTGATGAGTCGGGGCTGCTGATTGCGGTCAACGACTACTTCGACAACATCGGCCGCACCGATGTCAGCGGGTGGGAGCTGCAGTCCGAGTACCGCATCGAGAGCGAGCGTCACGGACGTTTTACCCTGCGCCTGTCCGGCAGCCTGCTCGATCAGTTGCGTCGACAGAGCGACGCCGGTGACACCGCATTCGACTACGCCGGATTTGGCGCTCCGAAGCGTGCCGTGCTGGCGGGCGTCGAATGGGCCTATGGGGATTGGACCACCGCGCTGAATCTGCACGGACTGGGCCCCGTCAACGTGGACCTGCCTGGGCAGCCGTGCCCGTCATGGAATGCCGCGGTGCGCAAATGCCGGACCCCGGCCACGAGCACCGCCGACCTGTATCTGGCCTATGCCGGTATCGCCGGCTGGCGACTCTCGTTGAACGTGAACAACCTTGGCGACCGCGAGCCGGTCAACTACGACGTCGGGAAGGGGGGCTACGACATCGCCTTCGACGACCCTGTCGGCCGTTATTACCTGGTCAGCGCCGCCTACCGCTTCTGAATCCCTGGGGATTCGCCCTGGGGGATGGCGGAAGGGCCGAATCTGCAGGGACGGCGCACGGTCACCCGCATCGGTGATGGAGAGGGTAGGGAGGTCACGTCATCCCTGCGTTAAGGACAGTGGAGCTTCCAGACGGAAGCCTCAGCGCCAAGGATGGCGCACTCCTTCCCTCGGACCGCAGCGTCCGGTTGGGCAGGGCGGGGAGCCGACATGCAGAAAAATCTTCCGACGCAGACGCGTCGGTGGCCCACGCATTCCGGTATCGCCTTGCCGGCAGCGGGGGTTGCACGGTGTCTCGATGAGGCGGGTGAGCCGGCTCGATCCCGTGCCAGATGCGATTGTGCGTGCCAGGACGGCGCGCCGCCGGGCGGATACCACGGGATCCGTCCGGCAATGCCGGAGCGGCCCCGCGCCGGCATGTCTGGAAAAGTCCAGGACGGGCTTTTCCAGATTCTTTTTCTTGCAACTGGCGGGCAGAGCCTGCGACGTCGCCGCCCCCAGAAAGCGAAAAGGCCGCGATCGCTCGCGGCCTTTCCGGTACTGCGGACAGAACGCTCGGCTTACGCCAAGCCTGCCTGCTTCATGACTTCGGCAGCGTAGTCCTCGACCACCTTCTCGATACCCTCGCCGACGGCGATGCGCTGCGAGCTGACGACCTCGGCACCGGCGGCCTTGAGCACCTGCTCGACGGTCTGGTTGGTGTCGAGCACGTACGGCTGGCCGTACAGGGTGACCTCGTTGACGATCTTGGCGATCTTGCCGCTGATGATCTTCTCGAGGATGTCGGCCGGCTTGGCCTTGTCCTTGTCGGACATCTTGGCCAGCTCGATTTCCTTTTCCTTGGCCACGAACTCGGCCGGGACGTCGGACGCCTTGATGTGCGGCGGGTTCATCGCAGCGACGTGCATCGCCAGGCCACGGGCCAGTTCGGCGTCGCCGCCCTTGACCTCGATCAGCACGCCGATGCGGCCGCCGTGGACATAGGCGGCAACGTTGTTGGCGCTGTTGGCAACGACCAGTCGGCGCACCTGGATGTTCTCGCCGAGCTTGGAGATGGCGGCGGCGCGGGTTTCCTCGACGGTCTCGCCGGACGGCAGCTTGGCCGACTTGAGGGCTTCGGCGTCGGCGGCACCCGAAGCCAGGGCGGCCTGGGCGACGGCGTTGGCGAAAGCGAGGAAGTTCTCGTCCTTGGCCACGAAGTCGGTCTCGGAGTTGATCTCGACCAGCACGGCCTTGCCGCCGTCCTGGGCGACTGCGATGCGGCCTTCGGCGGCGACGCGGTCGGCCTTCTTGTCGGCCTTGGCCAAGCCCGACTTGCGCAGCCATTCGGCCGCGGCGTCGATGTCGCCGTTGTTCTCGACGAGCGCCTTCTTGCACTCCATCATGCCGGCGCCAGTGCGCTCGCGGAGTTCCTTGACGAGGGAAGCGGTGATTTCAGCCATGGGGTTACCTCGGAATTCGTTGAATGTGCAGGAGCGGCTGGTGCCGCGATCGGATCACGCCGGATAACGCCCCTGCGAAACAGTGCGATGCGGCCGCGCAGCATGGCGCGGCCGCATGACGCGGGTCTTACTCGGCCTTCTTGGCCGGTGCCTTCTTGGCCGGGGCGCGACCGCGCGGTGCCTTGCGGTCTTCCTTGGCGCCGGCGTCGTCGCCTTCGACGGCCTCGGCGAAGTCTTCCTCGCGCACGCTGGCGGCCGACGGCGCAGCGGCCTTGCCTTCCAGCACGGCGTCAGCGGCGGCGCGGGCGTACAACTGCACGGCGCGGATGGCGTCGTCGTTGCCCGGGATCGCGTAGTCGACCAGCTCCGGGTTGTAGTTGGTGTCAACCACGGCGATGACCGGGATACCGAGCTTCTTGGCTTCCTTGATCGCGATGTCTTCGTGGCCGATGTCGATCACGAACAACGCGTCGGGCAGGCGGTTCATGTCCTTGATGCCGCCCAGCGAGGCTTCCAGCTTGTCGCGCTCACGGCGCAGGCCCAGCACTTCGTGCTTGACCAGCTTCTGGAAGGTGCCGTCGGTTTCGGCCGCTTCCAGTTCCTTCAGGCGCTGCACGGACTTCTTGACGGTGGCGAAGTTGGTCAGCGTGCCGCCCAGCCAACGCTGGTTCATGTACGGCATGCCGCAACGCTCGGCCTCCTCCTTGATCGACTCACGCGCCGAGCGCTTGGTGCCGAGGAACAGGATCATGCCGCGCTTCTGGGCGATGCCCGAGAGGAAGTTCATCGCGTCGTTGAACAGCGGAACGGTCTTCTCGAGGTTGATGATGTGGATCTTGCCGCGGGCGCCGAAGATGTACGGACCCATCTTCGGGTTCCAGTAACGGGTCTGGTGGCCGAAGTGGACGCCGGCTTCCAGCATCTGGCGCATGGTGATCTGGGGCATTGCTTGAACTCCAAAGGCAGTGGAACCGGCCGCCGGATAGGTGATGGCGGCTGCCTCGGCAGGGCCGGGCGAAGGTTCCGGGGTTGGGCCTCCCCGCTGCTTCCGTGACCGAACCGCGTACTTTTCAGGTACGTGGCACCCCGGCACGGAGGGTGGCAGCGGGTGTGTATTCGCCTGCGGATCGGGACGGAACCCGGGCCGCTTTCGCCCTGGCGTGGGGCGGCGCGACTGGCAGGGCCGGCCGCAAAGCCGCGGAATTGTAGCCGCAACAGCCGCTTGCGGGCAACTTTGGGGTGGCTGATGCTGAACAGGGGGCGTTCCCGGCGCCACTCGCCGATGCTATTCGCCGGCCAGGACGATATCCCAGCGATAGAGCCGCACGCCCTCGCGTTCCCCCATGGCCTGTGCGGTGACCGCGGCCTGCAGTTTCGCACTTTGCAGGGCGGGGTACAGGGTGTCACGCTCGTTGGGCTCGCCGGGGAAGAACATCTGCGTCATCAGGCGCCGCCGCTTCCCGCGCACGTCAAAATGGATATGGCGCTGCCGCCTTTCGTATGGCATGGGCACGACCGTGCGGATCCAGTAGCGGCCTTCCGCATCGGCGCGGATTACGGCGGCGCCCTGGAAATTCGGGTCGTATGGTCGGCCCGTGGTGTCGCTGGGGTGGTGATAACGGCCCAGTCCGTTGGTTTGCCAGAGGTCGATCAGGGCGCCCGATACGGGCAGTCCCGCTTCGCTGAGCACGCGTCCCGTCAATTCCATGATCGTGCCCTGGGCCTGGCCCGGCTGGCCGGCAATGCGGGTGAGGTCCGCGTCTTCCTCGGGCGGGCGGTCCAATGGATAGAAGGGGCCAAGGGTCAGCTGTGGCGTGCCACGGCGAATGAGTGGCTCTTTTGCAGCCCAGGCCGACCCCGGCAGGATCAGCGACCATGCCGCCCCCAGGCCGGTGATCACCCGTCGGCGCGATATCCGCAATGGCGACGACTGCGTCCCGAGCGAGGGGGTTGCGCAGGCCATGATCTGCTCCTGACCGGTTGTTTCTCCTCAGAACGGCGCGCGAAAGGTGGGCGGGACAACCTTTCAGTCCATCGGATATGGCGGCCGATGGCGCATAATTGGCCTCATGGCCATCACCATCAAGACCCCCGCAGAAATCGAGAAGATGCGCGTCGCCGGCCGCCTGGCCGCCGAGGTGCTGCAGGTCGTCGCCCCGCACGTGAAGCCGGGCGTGACCACCGAGGAGCTCGATCGCATCTGTCACGACCACATCGTCAACGTGCAGCACGCGATCCCGGCCAACGTCGGCTACAAGGGCTTTCCCAAGACGGTGTGCACCTCGGTCAACAACGTCATCTGCCACGGCATCCCGAGCGAAGCCAAGGTCCTCAAGGACGGCGACATCGTCAACATCGACGTCACCGTGATCAAGGACGGCTGGCACGGCGACACCAGCCGCATGTACGTCGCCGGCACCCCGTCGATCATGGCCAAGCGCCTGGTGGACGTGACCCGCGAGGCGATGTTCCGCGGCATTCGCCTGGTCAAGCCCGGTGCGACCCTCGGCGACATCGGTGCGGCGATCCAGCAGTACGCCGAGGCCGAGCGCTTCAGCGTGGTGCGCGAGTACTGCGGCCACGGCATCGGCCAGATCTATCACGAGGACCCGCAGGTGCTGCATTACGGCCGTGCCGGCGAGGGCCTGGTGCTGAAGCCGGGCATGACCTTCACGATCGAGCCGATGATCAACGAGGGCGCGCGCCACACCAAGCTGCTGCCCGATGGCTGGACCGTAGTTACCAAGGACCGCAAGCTTTCAGCGCAGTGGGAGCACACCGTGGCGGTGACGCAGGACGGCGTCGAGATACTGACCCGCCTGCCCGGCGACGACAACGACCTATGACCGGCCCCGTTGCCGCCGACGCTGGGTTGGCGGCGCGTCCGGCAACGCCTGAGGACACGGGCCGGGCGGCAGCGATCCGTCATGCGCTCGCCACGGTCGATGCCGCGCTGGCGCAGCGTTTCGACAGCGACGCCCAGGCCGACATCGACCGGCTACTGCGCGCACGTGCCGATGCGGTCGACACGCAGGTGCGTGCCGCATGGCGCGACTGCATCGCCGATGATGCGCCGTTGGCCTTGTTCGCCGTCGGCGGCTACGGCCGTGGCGAGCTGTTTCCGCAGTCCGACATCGACCTGCTGGTGCTGGCCGAACCCGATACCCAGGTGGCCTACGCCGAAGCGTTGGCGCGCTTCTTCGCGCTGCTGTGGGACGCGGGCCTGCCGCTTGGCCATGCGGTGCGTTCGGCCGCGCAATGCACGCAGGCCGCTGCCGACATCACCGTCCTCACGGCGATGCTGGAGGCGCGACCGTTGCTCGCGGATGTGCCGCACCTGCACGCCCTGCAGGCTGCGGTTGCGCCGAGCCAGGTGTGGCCGGCGGGGGCGTTCTTCGCCGCCAAGCGCGAGGAGCTGCGCCTGCGCCACGCCCGCTACGACGACACCGCCGACAACCTCGAGCCGAACCTGAAGGAAGGTCCCGGCGGCCTGCGCGACGTGCAGACCCTGCGCTGGATGGCACTGCGGATCGTCGGTACCGGTGACCTGGAGTCGCTGGTCGCGATCGGCCAGTTCGGCGCCGACGAGTTGACCACGCTCGAACGCGAACGCCGCGCGCTGTCGCGCCTGCGCTTCGGCCTGCATCTGGTCGCCGGCAAGCGCGAGGAGCGGTTGCGCTTCGACTACCAGAAACTGCTGGCCGAACGCCTCGGCCATGTCGACAATGCCGACAACCTGGCCGTCGAGCAGATGATGCAGGGCTTCTACCGCAGCGCGGCGTTGGTGCTGCGCATCGGCGAGCGCCTGCTGCAGCGCTTCGAGGAGCAGATCGAAGGCGAGGCGACGCCGGTCGCGATCAACGAGGCCTTCGAACTGCGTCGCGACTACATCGCCGCACGCGATCCTGACTGGCCGCGAAACGCCCATGACGTGTTCGCGCTGTTTGCGGTCTGGGCGGCGCACGACGAGATCCGCGGCCTGCATTCGCAGACCGCGCGCGCGCTGGCGGAATCGCTGACCCGGGTGCCGGCGTTCCAGCAGACCGAGCCGGCGCTGCGCGAACGCTTCCTGGTGTTGTTGCGCGGCCCGCACCCGGTGCATGCGCTCGAACGCATGGCGCGCCTGGGCGTGCTCGGGCGCTGGATCCCGGCGTTCTCGAAAGTCTCCGGACGCATGCAGTTCGACCTGTTCCATGTCTACACGGTCGACCAGCACACGCTGGCGGTGCTGCGCAATCTGGCACGTTTCGCCTCCGGGATTGCCGACCAGCGTTTCAGCATCGCCCACGAGGTCTGGCCGCGCCTGCGCAAGCCGGAATTGCTGCTGCTCGCCGGCCTGTTCCACGACATCGCCAAGGGCCGCGGCGGCGACCATTCCGAGCTCGGCGGCGACGACGCGCGCATCTTCTGCAGCATGATCGGCCTGTCCGAGGCTGACACCGCGTTGGTCGAATGGCTGGTGCGCCAGCACCTGCTGATGTCGGTGACCGCGCAGAAGCAGGACATCACCGACCCCGAGGTCATTCACCGCTTCGCCACCAAGGTGGCCGATCGCGAGCGACTGGACCATCTGTATCTGTTGACCTGCGCCGACATCGCAGGCACCTCGCCGAAATTGTGGAACGCGTGGAAGGACCGGCTGCTGGCCGACCTCTACACCACCACGCGCCTGGCGCTGCGGCGCGGGCTTGAGCACCCGGTCGCCGGGGCCGAGCGCGCGGCCGAAACGCGCGCCGCGGCGCAGGCCATGCTGACCGCGTTCGGCATCGGCGACGAGGAGATTGCGGCGTTGTACGCGCGCATGCCGGAGATCGGTTTCCAGCGCGGCCGGCCGGACCAGATCGCCTGGCAGGCGGCGTCATTGCGCGGCGCACCGGTCGGCGAGACGCGCGTGCGTGCCCGCGTGGTCGGCGAACAAGGCGGGGCGCGGTCGTCGGGTGAACGCGCCAGCGCGCTCGAAGTGTTCGTGCATTCGCCCGATCGCGACGGCCTGTTCGCGGCGATCGTCGCCACGCTCGACCGGCTTGGCCTGGCCATCCAGCAGGCGCGGGTGCTCGATGGCCCGCACGCGACCATCTTCGACACGTTCGAGGTGGTGCCGATCGACCCGCGCTGCCCGCCGTCGGTCGACGAGGTCGAGCGACGTCTGGCCGAGGTGCTGGCTGGCCCGCTCGATCTGGTGCGGCCGGCGCGCCGTGCGCAGCCGCGCCATCTCAAGCACTTCCGCATCGCGCCGCAGATCGGTTTCGACAACCTGGCCGATGGCCGCACCCTGCTCAGCCTGGTCTGCACCGACCGGCCGGGGTTGCTGGCCGACGTCACCCGGGCCATCCGCAGCCAGGCATTGCGCGTGCACGACGCGCGCATCGCCACCTTCGGCGAGCGTGCCGAAGACGTGTTCCAGATCACCGCCATTGACACCGACGGGCGCGATCGCGCGCTCGACGAAACGCAGCAGCAGGCCCTGCGCGACGCGCTGCTGGCCTGCCTTGAAGGAGACCGCCGATGAGTCCAGAGAAGAAGCCCGCCCGCAAGGCCGTCCGCAAGAAGGTCGCGCCGAAGGCGCCGGGTGCCGATGAACTGAAGTTCATGATCGACAGTGCCTTCGAGCGCCGCGCGATGCTGACTCCCGACGAGGTCGAGGGCTCGACGCGGCCGACGGTGGAGCGGGTGATCTCGGGACTGGAAAACGGCGAATTCCGCGTCGCCGAACCCGATGGCAAGGGCGGCTGGACCGTCAACGAGTGGTTGAAGAAAGCGGTGCTGCTGTACTTCCGCGTCAACGACATGCAGGTGGTCGAGGGTTACCCGGCGCCGTTCTGGGACAAGGTGCCGGCGCGCTTCGACGGCTTCGGCGAGGCCGACTTCCGCAAGCTTGGCGCACGCGTGGTGCCGGGTGCGATCGCCCGCCGCGGCGCGCACATCGGCAAGGACGTGGTGCTGATGCCGAGTTTCGTCAACATCGGCGCGCACGTGGGCGAAGGCAGCATGGTCGACACCTGGGCCACGGTCGGTTCCTGCGCGCAGGTCGGCAAGCACTGCCACCTGTCCGGCGGCGCCGGCATCGGCGGCGTGCTGGAGCCGCTGCAGGCCTCGCCGACGATCATCGAGGACCATTGCTTCATTGGTGCGCGTTCGGAAGTGGTGGAAGGTGTCGTTGTCGGCCACCACAGCGTGATCGGCATGGGCGTGTTCCTCGGCCAGAGCACGCGCATCTACAACCGCGCCACCGGCGAGGTCAGCTACGGCTATGTGCCGCCCTACAGCGTGGTGGTGTCGGGCCAGTTGCCGGCCAAGGATGGGTCGCACTCGTTGTATTGCGCGGTGATCGTCAAGCAGGTCGACGCGAAGACGCGCTCCAAGACCAGCATCAACGATCTGCTGCGCGGTCTGGCCGAGTAAGCGCATGACGACCCTGTTCGGCCTGTCGAACTGCGACACCTGCAAGAAAGCCCGCAAGTGGCTCGATCGTTTTGGCGTCGCCTACACCTTCGTCGACTACCGCGACAACCGCCAATCGCCGGAGACGCTGCTCGAGTGGAAGAGCCAGCTCGGCGGCTGGGACGCGATGATCAACAAGTCGTCGACGACCTGGCGCACGCTGCCGCCCAATCGCAAGGAACCGGCCTCCGACGCCGAGTGGAAGCTGCTGCTGAAGGAATACCCGCAGCTGATCCGTCGCCCGCTGGTGATCAGCGACGACGGCGGGGTGAGCCAGGGCTTCAGCGACAACGGTTTCAAGCAGCGTTTCGGAGTCGGTTCCCTTGGCTGAGCATTCATCGTCCAGTGACGTGTTGGCGCTGACCTGTGAGCTGATCGCGCGTGCATCGGTCACGCCCGATGACGTCGGTTGCCAGGCGTTGATTTCGCAGCGACTGCATGCGTCCGGTATCCACTGCGAGCACCTGCGCTTTGGTGACGTCGACAACCTGTGGGCGGTGCATGGCAGCGACGGCCCGACCCTGGCGCTGCTCGGCCACACCGACGTGGTGCCGCCGGGGCCGCGCGAGGCGTGGGCCAGCGACCCGTTCACCCCCGAAATCCGCGACGGCGTGCTGTACGGTCGCGGCGCGGCCGACATGAAAGGCAGCGTCGCGGCGTTCGTGATCGCGGTCGAGCGTTTCGTCCATGCGCACCCGGACCATCCCGGCCGTATCGCAATCCTGCTGACCTCGGATGAGGAGGGCGATGCGATAGACGGCGTGCGCAAGGTCGCCGATGTGTTCCGCGCGCGCGGCGAACGCCTCGACTGGTGCATCACCGGTGAGCCATCGTCGAAAGCGACACTTGGTGATCTGCTGCGCGTCGGCCGTCGCGGCAGCCTCTCGGCGACGTTGACCGTGCGCGGGGTGCAAGGGCACGTCGCCTATCCGGAAAAAGCGCGCAACCCGGTGCACCAGGCAATGCCGGCACTTGCCGAACTGGCCGCGCGGCGCTGGGACGAGGGCTTTGAGACCTTCCCGCCGACCAGCCTGCAGATCAGCAACGTGCATGCCGGCACCGGTGCCAACAACGTCATCCCGGGCGAGCTGCAGGTGCTGTTCAACCTACGCTACAACCCGACATGGACCGCGGCGCAGTTGCAGGCGCAATGCGAGGCGGTGCTGATGCGGCATGGCCTCGACCATGCCGTGGCCTGGCACCACAGCGGCGACCCGTTCTACACGCCGGAAGGCCCGTTGCGTGCCGCCGCTCGCGAGGTGCTGTCGCAGGTCTGCGGCGTGGCACCGGAGGAAAGCACCGGCGGCGGTACCTCGGATGCGCGTTTCATCGCGCCGCTGGGCACCCAGTGCATCGAGATCGGGCCGGTCAACGCTTCGATCCACAAGGTCGATGAGCACGTGCGCGTGGCCGACCTGGAGGCACTGCCGGGGTTGTACCTGGCCCTGATCGAGCGCCTGCTGCTGCGTTGAGCCGTACACCGCGGCGTCGCCGCCGCGGCGACTGCACGCGCTTACTGCGGCGCCGGTTGCAGCTGCAACGTGTGCTGGCTGGCGCCGGGCAGGAACGGCGTCGGTCGGCCCTGCACCCAATCGTCGTGGCCGGCGCCCCAGTGCGGCGACATCGGATGGCCGCTCTGGCCGCCGGGCATGTGGAACAGGCCTTCGGCTTCGTGGCCCGGTGACACCACCATGCGCTCGGACGCCCCGAAGTCAGGGCCCTGCACGCGTGGCATGCCGCTGTCGCCCGGTAGCGGCTCGGCCTTCATGCACAGCAACGGCTTGGCGATGCCGGGCAGGGCGCGCGACAGCGGGTGGCAGATGCGTGCGGTGTTGCGCTCGCCCCAGCTGCGGGCGGACAGCAGGCCGTTCTCGCGCAGTTCGTTGCGGACCTCGATCGCGGCGTCCTCGAACAGTGCCTCCCAGGTCGCGAACCGTCTCGGCAACAGGTGCGCAGGACGCTGTGTCACCAGCGGCCAGGCCGCGCCCTCGAAGTGGCCGAGATTGGGCATCTCGAAGTCGTCGTCGAGCGCGGCTTGTGCGGGAGCGGTCAGGCCTTGCAGCAGGCGGTCGTGCACGGCCAGACGCCACGCCCGCACCACGCGGTAGCTCACCGAGTCGGTGGACGCGCGGCCCTGCCATTGCGAAGCAGCGGCGGCCAGGGCGTGCAGTGCTGGCGTGGTCGCGGCCCGGTCGCGTTCGCGCAGCAACTGCCACCAGCGCTGCAGGAACAGCGCACGGTCGTCGAGCTGGATCGCCAGCAGGTCGCGTTCGCTGAAGCGGTCGCGCGCCATCAGGCCGTCGCGGATCAGGCCGGCGCGGGCTCCGTTGGCGTAACCGCCATCGCCGACCTTGGCCAGCAATTCGCCGTCGACGACGCGGCTGTTGGCGGTCCACAGGCGTGGCAGCGAGCCGGCCGGCAGGCCGACGCCGGAGGCGGCGGTGATCGACCACGGCGGGCAGGTGCCCGCAGCCATCACCGTGCTGGCCGCGCAGCTTGCCTGGCGTTGCGGCACCGGGCCGAGCAGGCGCCAGGCGATGCGGCCGTTGCGGTCGCCGATCAGCAGGTTCTGGCCGGGGATCGCGGTGTGGTCGGCGATGGCCAGCGCGTCGTCGAGCGAATGCGCGTGCAGGAAGTCCGCCAGACCCAGCGTGAGCGAGCCGGGCTGGTGGGCGACCCATCGCAGCGCCAGCGCAGTGCCGTCGCGCTCGTGCGCCATGATCGGTCCCCACGCGGTTTCTTCGACGTCGAAGTCCACCGGTTTGCCGCCGGCGACGTCGATGCGCTCGACGATCACCTTGCGGCCAGCGCAGGGCGCCTTGGCGCACGCGGGCTGGCGCTGCCAATCGAGCCAATCGCCGTAACTGTTGGTGAAGCCCCAGGCGACCTGGCCGTTGCTGCCGACCACCAGCGCCGGCAGGCCGGGCAGGGTGGCGCCGGTGGCATCGACACGGCCGCCGACCGCGCGCGCATCGGGGTAGCGCAGGCGTGCACGGAACCACAGGTTGGGCGCGCGCAGGCCCAGGTGCATGTCGTCGGCGACGATCGCGCGGCCGTCGGCGGTCAGCGTGCCATCGACGGCGAAATTGTTGCTGCCGACCTCGTTGCGCTCCGGCACCGCGGCACCTTCGTCCTTGGGCATCGGCAGGCGACGCAGGTCGACCGCTGCCGCGTCGGGCAGTACGGCGTCGCCGCGGGCCGTTCCCATCAGCGGCGCATCCCAACTGCTGCCGTCGTGGGCGAGCAGGGCGTACAGCGCCGCCGGCACTTGCGGGCGCAGGCGCGCCATCGCCAGCTCGCGCCGGTTGCCGCCGTCCTGCAGGTCGAAGTACATGGCGTAGCCGGTCAGCGCCGAATCGCTCAGGCGCCACGGCTGCGGCTGCGTGCGCAGCAGCAGGTACGGCCACGGCCGCACCTTCAACGACGCCAGGCCGGCATTCACGCCGTCCACGTACGCCTGCGCCATCGCCCGGTGCGGGCCGAGTATGGCCTGCGGATCGGCCTCGATGCGCGCGCGCAAGCGGTGCACGCGGTGCTGCTTGTCGAGGTCGACCGCCGCTTTGCCGAACAGCGCGGCCAGCTCGCCAGCGGCGGTGCGGCGCAGCAGGTCCATCTCGAAGAACCGCTCCTGCGCGTGCACATAGCCCAGTGCGCGCATCGCGTCGGCTTCGCTGCCGGCGTCGATGGTGACCACGCCCAGCGCATCGCGTTGCACCGTTGCCGGCACCGACAGCCCCCTGACGGCGTACTGGCCATCGAGCGGTGGCAGGCTGCCACGCATGGCCCACCACCCCACCGCGATCACGGCCATCAGTGCGACCGCCAGCGCGATCAGTCCGCGTTTGATCCATTTCTTCATGTGGTTCCTCCCCGGGCCGAGCTTAGCCGATGACGGCCGTTCGATACGGGGCCGTCCGGTGATCGCCTCTTGCATCCGGCCCCGCGCTGTCGCAGGATCGACCCATGATCCGCGCCCCGGCCCCTGTCTGCATCGCGCCTGCCGCCCTTGGTGGCGGTGTCGCCGTGGCCGCACCGAACAATAACAATCGCAATAACGCCAGCCTCCCGCGGGCCGGCGATTAGCGCGCGCAACACACGCTCAATCGCTCACGAAGCCCGCGCCGAAAAGCGCGGGCTTCGTCGTTTCCGGCTTCCGAAATCCCGCCCACATCAAACCCAAACCGCACTACGACCCAGGAGTCTTCCCCATGTGTTCCATCCTCGGCATCTTCGGCCTGCAACCCGGCGACGACATCCAGGCGCTGCGCAGGCAGGCGCTGGACCTGTCGCAACGCCAACGCCATCGCGGCCCCGACTGGAGCGGTGTGTATCTTGACGACGGCGCCATCCTCGTCCACGAGCGCCTGGCCATCGTCGATCCGGCCGGCGGCTCGCAGCCGTTGCGATCGGCCGACGGCGCGCTGGTGCTGGCGGTCAACGGCGAGATCTACAACCACCGCGAACTCAAGCAGCAACTGACGCAGCCCTACGCGTTCCAGACCGGCTCGGACTGCGAGGTGATCAATGCGCTGTACCGCGAGCGCGACGAAGTCGGGCAAGCATGCCTCGGCGCCTGGCTCAACGCGCTCAACGGCATCTTTGCCTTCGCCTTGTGGGACAGTGAGCATCAGCGCTACGTGATCGCACGCGATCCGATCGGTGTGTGCCCGCTGTACTGGGGCCATGACAGCCACGGCCGGGTCTGCGTCGCCTCGGAGATGAAGGCCCTGGTTGGTGTCTGCGCCGATGTCGCGCAGTTCCCGCCCGGCCATTACTACGACAGCGCCACCGGCGCGCTGGTGCCGTACTACATCAAACCCTGGCGCGACTACGCCGCGACGCAGGGCGTCGAGGTATCGAAGCAGGAGCTGCGCGAAGCCTTCGAGCGCGCCGTGCACCGCCAGCTGATGACCGACGTGCCCTACGGCGTGCTGCTGTCGGGCGGCCTGGATTCGTCGCTGGTGGCTGCGGTGGCTGCGCGCTTCGCCCGCCATCGCGTCGAGGAGGACGACCGCGCCGAAGCCTGGTGGCCGCGCCTGCATTCGTTTGCGATCGGCCTGGAAGGCTCGCCCGACCTGGCCGCCGCCGAAGTCGCAGCGCAGGCGCTGGGCACGGTGCACCACGGCTTCAAGTACACCTTCGAGGAAGGGCTCGATGCGTTGCCGGAGGTGATCCGCCACATCGAGACCTATGACGTGACCACGATCCGTGCGTCCACGCCGATGTTCCTGCTGGCGCGGCGGATCAAGGCGATGGGCGTGAAGATGGTGCTGTCGGGCGAGGGTGCCGACGAGGTGTTCGGCGGCTACCTGTACTTCCACAAGGCGCCGAACGCGCGCGAGTTCCACGAGGAGACCATCCGCAAGCTCGACGCACTGCATAACTATGACTGCCTGCGCGCCAACAAGTCGATGATGGCCTGGGGCGTGGAGCCGCGCGTGCCGTTCCTCGACGTCGAATTCCTCGACGTGGCGATGCGCATGGACGCACAGGCCAAGATGGCCGGGGCCATGCCCGACGGGACGCGTCGCATCGAAAAGGCCGTGCTGCGCGAGGCCTTCGAGGGCTACCTGCCGGATTCGATCCTGTGGCGGCAGAAGGAGCAGTTCAGCGACGGCGTCGGCTACGGCTGGATCGACGGTCTCAAGGCGCACGCGCAAGCGCAGATCAGCGACCGCGTGTTCGCCGCCGCTGCGAGCCGCTTCCCGATCAACCCGCCACAGACCAAGGAGGCGTATTTCTACCGGCACCTCTTCGAGCAGTACTTCCCGAGTGCGGCCTGCGCGGAGACGGTGCCGGGGGGCAAGTCGATCGCGTGTTCGTCGCCAGCCGCGATCGCCTGGGATGCGGCGTTTGCCAATGCGGCCGACCCGTCGGGGCGCGCGGTGGCCGGGGTGCACCAGGCGGCGTTGCCGGCCTGACTGATCAGCGGCGCTGCAGCCGATAAACCACGGTCTGCAGCGCGGTGATGCCTTCCTCGATGAAGAATGGCTGCTGGGCCAGGATGTCGCGGCGCTCCAGCGTCGCGACCGTCCAGTCGCGCTGATAGAGGTCGCGGACCTCGTCTTCGCTGACCGAGAACGGCGGGCCGTCCTTCTCATGCTGCGGGTACTCCAGCGTGATCAGCAGGCCGCGGCAAGCGCTGGGCAGTCGGGCGTACAACTCGTGCGCATAGCGTTGCCGCAACGGCGGCGGCAGGGCGATCAGGGCGGCGCGGTCGAACACCGCCGCGCAATCGGCCAGCAGCGCTTCGTCCAGACCGAATGCATCACCGCAGATCAGCTCGATGTCGCCGGCACGGTAGTGCCGGCCGTAAGGCGATTCGCTGATGTCGGGCGTCAGCGCATGTTCGGTGAAGAACTGCTCGATCGCCTGCTGCGACAGCTCGATGCCCAGCACGCGGTAGCCCTGCGCGGCGAACCAGACCATGTCGAGCGTCTTGCCGGCCAGCGGCACGAACACGCGGCTGCCGGCCGGAACCTGCAACTGCGGCCAGTGCTTGAGCAGCAGCGGTGTCGGCTTGTCTTGATGGAAGCCGATCTGGTTGTCACGCCAGCGCTGGTGCCAGAACTCGGGTTGCATGGGAGCTTCACTTGTATTTGCGCGTCATTCCAGCGCAGGCGGGAATCCATGGGCGCTGTTTTTGTTCAACAGCGCAGGAAGCAACGTCCATGGATCCCCGCCTTCGCGGGGATGACGTTTGTGACGATTATTCGACCGCCAGCCCCTCGACTTTCTGCCAACCGCGCGGCAACAGGCCGCCGCGACTGGCGCGGGCGCCGACATAGGTGTCCAGGTCACGCCACGACAGTGACATCGTGCGCGCGCCCGACTTGACGGTAAGCGTGCCGCCCGGCGAGAGCACAGCAACGGCGACCACGCGTTCGGTGCCGAGTTTGGCCTTGGGGATGTCGATCAGCTTGTTGCCCTTGCCCTTGTCGAGCTCCGGCAGCTCCGACAACGGGAACGCGAGCAGGTGGCCGACATTGGTGACGGCGACCACGCGATCCTGCGCGACATCGCCGGCCGCGGCCGGCTGCAGTACTTTGGCATTCGGCGTCAGCGACAACATTGCCTTGCCGGCCTTGTTGCGGCCGGTGAGGTTCTCGAAGCGGGTGACGAAGCCGTAACCGTGGCTGGACGCCAGCACGAAGCGGGTGTCGTTGTCGCCGCTGGCCAGGGCCTGGAACGAGGCGCCCGGCGCCGGCGAGAAGCGCCCGGTGAGCGGCTCGCCGTTGCCACGCGCTGATGGCAGCGAATGCACCACGGTCGAGTATGCGCGGCCGGTCGAGTCGAGGAACGCGACCTGCTGCGTACTGCGGCTCCTGGCTGAGGCCAGCAGCTCGTCGCCCTCGCGGTAACTCAAGGTGGCGGCGTCGATGTCGTGCCCCTTGGCCGCACGCACCCAGCCCTTCTCGCTGAGCACCACGGTCATTGGCTCGCTGGCGACCAGTTCGGTCTCGGACAGCGCCTGCGCCGCACCGCGTGCGACCAGTGGCGAGCGGCGCGCATCGCCGAATTTCTTGGCATCGGCCAGCAGTTCGTCCTTGACCAGCTTCTTGAGCTTGGCCTTGCTGTCGAGCGTGGCGATCAGCTGTTCGCGCTCGACGGCGAGGTCGGCCTGTTCGCCGCGGATCTTCATTTCCTCCAGGCGCGCCAGCTGGCGCAGCTTGGTCTCGAGGATGTAGTCGGCCTGCTCCTCGCTGAGCTTGAAGCGCGCCATCAGCACCGGCTTGGGCTCGTCCTCGCTGCGGATGATGCGGATCACCTCATCCAGGTTGAGGAACGCGACCAGCAAGCCTTCCAACAGGTGCAGGCGACGCTCGACCTTGTCGAGGCGGTGCTTGAGGCGGCGTGTGACGGTATCGATGCGGAACGACAGCCACTCACTCAGGAAGGCCTTGAGCCCCTTCACTTGCGGGCGGCCGTCCAGGCCGATCACATTGAAGTTGACGCGGTAGCTCTTTTCCAGGTCGGTGGTCGCGAACAGGTGGCCCATCAGCTGGTCGGCGTCGACGCGGTTGCTGCGCGGCACCAGCACGATGCGGGTCGGATTGGCGTGGTCGGACTCGTCGCGCAGGTCTTCCAGCCACGGCAGCTTCTTGGCACGCATCTGGGTGGCGATCTGTTCGATCACCTTGCCCGGCGAGGCCTGGTAGGGCAGTGCGGTGATGACGAAGTTCTGCGCTTCCTTCACCCACACGGCGCGGGCGCGCACGCTGCCCAGGCCGGTCTCGTACATCTGGAGGAGGTCGGCGCGCGGCGTGATGATCTCCGCCGTGGTCGGGTAGTCCGGCCCGAGCACGTGCTCGCACAGGTCGCGTGTGGTCGCGTCCGGGTCGTCGAGCAGGCGCACGCAGGCGCTGACCACTTCATTCAAGTTATGCGGTGGCACGTCGGTGGCCATGCCGACCGCGATACCGGTGGTGCCGTTGAGCAGCAGGTGCGGCAGGCGCGCCGGCATCCAGGTCGGCTCTTCCAGGGTGCCGTCGAAGTTCGGGTCCCAGTCGACCGTGCCCTGGCCGAGTTCGCCGAGCAGGATCTCGGCGATCGGGGTCAGTTTCGACTCGGTGTAGCGCATCGCCGCGAACGATTTCGGGTCATCGCTGGAACCGAAGTTGCCCTGGCCCTCGACCAGCGGGTAGCGGTACGAGAACGGCTGCGCCATCAGCACCATCGCCTCATAGCAGGCGCTGTCGCCGTGGGGGTGGTATTTGCCGATGACGTCGCCGACGGTGCGCGCGGATTTCTTCGGTTTGGCACCGGCGTTGAGGCCGAGCTCACTCATCGAATAGATGATGCGGCGCTGCACCGGCTTGAGGCCGTCGCCGAGGAACGGCAGGGCGCGATCGAGCACCACGTACATCGAGTAGTCGAGGTAGGCGCGCTCGGCGTACTCGCGCAGCGGGATCTGTTCGAAACCGTGGAACACCGGGCGTACGGGGTCAGTCATGGGGCGATGCGGACTCGGGTGTGGTGCGAGCGGGGGATTCTAGCGGGCGTGTGCAGCGGCTCTCCCCTCTCGGTTCGGGAGAGGGGCGGGTCGTCAAAGCCTTAGCGATGCAGTTCGCCGGCCGCTTCGGGCTGGTAGCGGATCGACAGCACGTGCAGCTTGATCGTGCGGCCGCCCGGCACCGGCCATTCGATCGCATCGCCGACGCGCAGGCCGAGCAGGGCGCTGCCGACCGGGGCCAGGATCGACACCTTGTCGGCGCTGCCGTCGGCGTCCTTGGGGTAGACCAGGGTCAGTTCGCGTTCGTCGCCGTTGCTCTCGTCGCGGAAGCGCGCGGTCGAGTTCATGGTGATCACGTCGGCCGGCATCTGCGCCGGCTCGACGATCTCGGCACGGGCCAGTTCGGCTTCCAGCGCCGAGGTGTCGATGCCCTGGGCGACCGGCTGCTCCAGCAGGGCTTCGATGCGGTCGCTGTCCAGGCGGGAGATCAGCAGCGTGGGCTGGGATGAGGTCATTGCAGGCTCCAAAAAGCAGTGCGGGCGACGCGCCGTGCGCGTCACCCGCGGGGAAAAGTCATGGCCCAGACGTTAGCCCCGATTCGCGTCGCCTTCAAGCCGTGCAAGCCGGGCATCCGAGCGCCGGTTTCGGATATCCCTGCTTGATTGCATGTCCTCAGGAGTACGCGATGGTTGCCGTGCAGTCGGATTGGCGGATCCGCGTAAAAAAATTGCGACGATGTGTTGACATCCTCATCACTGCATCGCAACATACGCGCCCCGCACAGCAGTAACCGTGCGGGTTTGCCCGGGTGGCGGAATTGGTAGACGCACTAGCTTCAGGTGCTAGCGGGGGCAACTCCGTGGAGGTTCGAGTCCTCTCCCGGGCACCAACATCGTTCGACGCTTACCACGTCGGACACACGAAGAACCCCGCCTCGGCGGGGTTTTTTGTTTCTGACGCTTCCATCGGGACGGCTTCGGCTGTTGCCGCGCCGACGCCGTATTCATGTCGATGTGCGACCATGCTGCGATGAGCAGAAAGCCCCCGAGCAGCGGTAAATCCGGCAAAAAGTCCACGGCAGGCAAGTCCGGCGGCACACCTGGCAAGACGGCGCCCGGCAAGGGGGGCGGCAAGAAACCCGCCGCCAAGCGCCCGGGCTGGCTGCCGGAGCCGCCGCCGCGCGGCTTCAAGCCCAAGCGCCCGCTGCAGCCGATGCCCGCCGCCGGTGCGCATCCGTCGGGCCACGATCCCTACGCCGACCGCGAGGCGCGGCGCTACGAGCAGCCCATCGCCAGCCGCGAAATGATCGTGCAGCTGCTGGCGGCGGCCGACGGTCCGCTGCCGATCGAGGCCCTGGCCGAGAAGCTCGCACTGACCGCGCCGGATCGTTTCGACGCGCTGACCGCCCGGCTGCGGGCCATGGTCCGCGACGGCCAGCTGCTGCAGAACCGCAAGGGCGAATACGCGCCGGCCGAGCGCATGGACCTGATCCCCGGCGTGGTGATCGCCAACCCGGACGGGTTCGGCTTCCTGCGTCCGGAGTCTGGCGGCGACGACCTGTTCCTGCCGCCGTTCGAGATGCGCAAGGCCATGCACGGCGACCGCGTGCTGGTCAGCGTCACCGGCATGGACCGGCGCGGCCGCCGCGAAGGCGCGATCGTCGAGGTGCTGGAGCGCCGGCTCAACCGCCTGATCGGCCGTTTCACCCTCGAGTCGGGCATCAGCTATGTCGTGCCCGACGACCGCCGCATCCAGCGCAACGTGCTGATCCCGCCGGAGTCGCGCGGCGAGGCCGAGCACGGCCAACTGGTCGTGACCGAGTTGGTGCAGGCGCCCGATGCGCAGCGTCCACCGATCGGCCGGGTGCTGACCGTACTGGGCGACAAGCTGACCGCGTCGCTGGCGGTGCAGGCGGCGATCCACGGCCACGAGATCCCGCACGAGTTCCCGCCGGAAGTGCTGGCCGAGGCCGCGGCGGTGCCGATCACCGTCGATGCCGCCACCGCCGCCGCGCGCGTCGACCTGCGCGCCTTGCCGCTGGTCACCATCGACGGCGAGGACGCCAAGGATTTCGACGACGCGGTGTACTGCGAGTCCAACCGCGACGGTTTCCGCCTGGTGGTGGCGATCGCCGATGTCTCGGCCTACGTCAAGCCCGGCACGCCGCTGGACGTGGAAGCGGCCAACCGCGCGACCTCGGTGTACTTCCCCGGCTTCGTCGTGCCGATGCTGCCCGAGACGCTGTCGAACGGCATCTGCTCGCTCAAGCCCAAGGTCGACCGCCTGTGCTTTGTCTGCGACATGCAGATCGACCGCAAGGGCGAGGTCACCCATTCGAAGTTCTACGAAGCGGTGATGAATTCGCACGCGCGCCTGACCTACACCCAGGTCTGGAACGCGGTGATGCCCATTCCTGCTGAAGGCGACGCGGTGCTGCAGGAGTTGCACGACGAGGCGGTCGCCCAGATCGGCTCGCTGCTGCCGCACATCCAGCGCCTGCACCAGCTGTTCGCGATCCTGTCGAAGGCGCGCGAGCGTCGCGGCGCGATCGAGTTCGAGTCCAGCGAGGTGCGGTTCGTGCTCGGCGCGCAGGGCGAGGTGGTGCAGGCCGGCATGCTGCAACGCAACGACGCCCACAAGCTGATCGAGGAATGCATGATCGCGGCGAACGTGGAGGCGGCGAAGTTCCTGCTGGCCACCCAGGTGCCCGCGCCGTACCGCGTCCACGACCGGCCGCCAGAGTCCAAATACGCCGACCTGCAGGAGTTCCTCAAGGAATTCAAGCTGCGCATGCCGGCCTGGGCGCAGGTGCATCCACGCGATTTCACCGAGCTGTTGAAGAAGGTGCGCGAGCGCGCCGACGCGGCGCTGATCGAGTCGGTGCTGCTGCGCAGCCAGAGCCTGGCGGTGTACCAGCCCGACAACCTCGGCCATTTCGGCCTGGCGCTGGAGGCGTACGCGCACTTCACCTCGCCGATCCGGCGCTATCCCGACCTGCTGGTGCATCGTGCGATCAAGCACGTGCTCAGCGGCGCCAAGGCCGATGACTACCCATACTCGCCGCGCGAAATGACTGCACTGTCGCTGCAGAGTTCCGATCGCTCGCGCCGCGCCGACGAGGCTGCGCGCGAGGTCGACGAGCGTTACCGTGCCGCGTGGATGGAGCAGCACGTCGGTGGCGAGTTCGAGGGCACCATCAGCGGTGTGACCAGCTTCGGCTTGTTCATCGAGCTGGACGAGTCCAAGGTCAATGGCCTGGTGCACGTGACGCAGCTGCCGCACGACTATTACCATTTCGATCCGATCCGTAAGACGCTGGCCGGCGAACGCACCGGACGCGAGTTCCGGCTCGGCGACCGCGTCAGCATCATCGTGATGAAGGCCAGCGTCGAGGACCGCAAGATCGATTTCCGCCTGGTGGAGGAGCGTGGTGTCAAGCCGCCACCGCCGCGCGGGCAGCCGGCCAAGCGTCAGAAACAGAAATACTGAGTAGGGCGGGTCCCTGACCCGCCTTGGCATCGACCGGCGGGTAGATATCGCCTCGCAACTAGAATGGCGGGTTAAAACCCGCCCTACGGATACCAGATGAGTCAGAAACAATGGATCGCCGGCATCAACGCCGTGACCGCGGCGCTCGAGCACGACGCCGAACACGTGCGCGAGGTGCTGATCGAGGCCGGTGCCAAGAACCCGCGTCTGGCCGAGATCGAATCCAATGCGCGCCGCATGGACATCGACGTGCGCAAGGTGGCCACGCAGGCGCTGGATGGCGTCGTCGGCGGCCTGCGCCACCAGGGCGTGGTCGCGCGCTATGCCGCGGCCAAGACCTGGAGCGAGAACGAACTGGAAGCCCTGGTCGAGGCCGCCGAAGGCCGCGCGCTTGTGCTGATCCTCGACGGCGTGCAGGACCCGCACAACCTCGGTGCCTGCCTGCGTAGCGCCGCCGCTGCCGGTGCAACCGCGGTGATCATCCCCAAGGACAAGTCGGTGCAGGTCAATGCGACCGTGCGCAAGACCTCGGCCGGCGCTGCCGACAGCGTGCCGGTGATTCCGGTGACCAACCTCGCGCGCACGCTGCGCGACCTGCAGAAGCTCGGCGTCTGGCTGTACGGCCTGGCCGGCGAGGCCGAGGCATCGCTGTATTCGCTCGATCTGCGCGGCAACGTCGGCCTGGTGCTCGGTGGCGAGGGCGACGGCCTGCGCCGGCTCACGCGTGAGAACTGCGACCAGTTGGTGAAAATCCCGATGCCCGGTGGCGACAGCGGTGGCGTCGAGAGCCTGAACGTATCGGTAGCCACCGGCGTGACCTTGTTCGAGGCTGTACGCCAGCGCGGGACCGCTGTGAAATAATCGCCGTCGCTGCAGGAAGCGGGGACGACCCCGCCGCTCCATCATCGTCAGGGGACGGCCCCACCCACGATTGGAGACCTGTCATGCCCTGGATCATTCTCGTACTCGCCGGCCTGTTTGAAGTGGGCTGGGCGATCGGCCTCAAGTACACCGAGGGCTTCACCAGGCTGTGGCCTACCGTCGGCACGGTCGCAGCGATGGTGATCAGTCTCGGCCTGCTTGGCCTGGCGATGAAGTCGCTACCCGTGGGCACCGCTTATGCGATCTGGGTCGGTGTCGGCGCGGTCGGCACCGTGATCCTCGGCATCGTGCTGTTCCACGAACCGCTCAACGCGATGCGGATGATCAGCGTGGGACTCATCATCGCCGGCTTGATCGGATTGAAGCTGGCGACGCCGTGATGACGGCACTCCCTGACGGCGCTCAGGCCGTCAGGGATCAATCGCGCCCGGTGCGGTCCGGCTGGCGGGCCGGGTTGCCGATCACGGTGGCGCCCGCCGGTACGTCACGGGTGACCACGCTGCCGGCACCGACCAGGGCATCGTCGCCGATGGTGACGCCGGGCAGGATGATCGCGCCTCCGCCGATCCAAACATTGCGTCCGATCCGCACCGGCTTGCCCGATTCCCAGCCCTCGCGGCGCAGTGCCGGATCGCGCGGATGGTCGGCGGTGTAGATCTGCACCGCCGGACCGATCTGGGTTCCGTCGCCGATCTCGACGGCGACGACGTCCAGGATCACGCAGTTGAAGTTGAGAAACACGCCGCGGCCGAGGTGGAGGTTGAAGCCGTAGTCGCAGTGGAACGGTGGCCGGATCTCGCTGCCGTGGCCGACTCTCCCCAACCGCTCGGCGAGCAGGGCATGGCGTGCAGCCGGTGCCAGGGCGAGCGCGGCGTTGTAACGCGCCAACCAGGCGCGGGTGGCGGTCTGCGCGGCCTGTATTTCGGGATCGTCGGCGCGGTACAACTGGCCGGCGAGCATGGCCTGCATCGGCGTCGCCGGTTCGGTCATGGCGAAGGCGCTGCGGCCGACGGCAGCGGCGACGGCCAGGCGTTGACGATCTTGCAGAACAACTGCGCGGTGCGTTCGGTGTCGTACACGGCCGAATGCGCCTCCTCGCCGTTCCAGTCGAAGCCGGCGGCCTGCACCGCGCGTGCCAGCACGGTCTGGCCGTAGGCGACGCCGGCCAGGGTGACCGTATCGAACACGCTGAAAGGATGGAACGGGTTGCGCTTGTGCCCGCTGCGCGCGACCGCGGCGTTGAGGAAATTGAGGTCGAAATGGGCGTTGTGCCCGACCAGGATCGCGCGCTGGCAGCCGTGTTTCTTCAGCGCCTCGCGCACCGGGGCGAACACGGCTTCGAGCGCGGCACGTTCGGGCAAGGCGTTGCGGAACGGGTGATCGATGTCGATGCCGGTCACTTCGAGCGACTTCGGATCGATTTCGGTACCCGCGGCAGGCACGACGTGGCTGCTGCTGACCTCGCCGACCACGAGCAGGCCGTTCTCGTCGAGCTCGATCGGAGCGACCGCGATTTCGAGCAAGGCGTGGCGGTTCCAGTCGAAACCGCCGGTCTCGACGTCGACCACCACCGGCAGGAAACCGCGGAACCGGTTGGCGAGGCGGGGTGGAGTTACGGTGGAATCTGGGGAGGAGCCTGCATCGGTCATGGCGAAAGCCTAGCAGACGCCGATGCCGTCTCCTTCGTCAGTGGGCGTCGCGTCGCCGTCAAATCGGCCAGCAAGGGCGGTGGACCGTGCCGCACGGCGCTTGTCCGCTCACGTGGGAGGGTCAGGCAAATGGCTGCGCGGGTCGTGTGCCGAGCACGACACCGCTGCCGCGCATCTGTTCGAGCAGGGTGTGGCCTTGTTCGACAAAGGCGGCGTTGTCGTTGCTGCCGGCTTCCGCTGCCAGCGCGTGCAGGTGTTGGCGGCCGCTCGATCCGGGCGATTCGTGCAGGCGCTGGACGAGGCGGAAGGCAAGTGGGCTGAGTTCGGAGAAGCGCACCTGGCCGTCGGTTTCGCGGCGCAGCAGCAGCAACGTCGGGCTGGCCGGCGGTTGCTTGGGCTGGAAGCCGGGCTCGATACGATGCACCGGCCACGCGTAAGCGAGCGGCCAGGCCAATGGCGACAGTACCGGGGCGTCGTCGAGCAGGTCGCCGGTCGGGTCGGCTTCGACGGCATCGACATCGAAAATCTGCAGCGCCAACTCCACCCATTCGTAATGCGCGAGTTCGAGCAGGAAGGGCGGCCCGGCATCACCGCGGTCCTCCAGGTAGCGCAGGAACTCGCGCGCGATCTCGGGGAACAACGGCGTGTGGCAGCGGTGGTCGCGGTAGAAGTCCCGCACCAGGGCCTTCCAGCGCGTTTCGCCGAGCAGCTTGCAGATGACCGGGAAGTTGCCCGAGAGCAGGCCCTCGATGTTGTTGAAGAGCAGGTCGCGGTAGATCGCCAGGCGGCGATCCTCGATCCCGGCCGGCGCTGGACTGGCCTGCGGGTCGCGCAGGTGGCGGGTCAGCGCGAACTGCTGCGCACGCAGGCGTTCGGGGGCCTCAACCATGCGCGCGCCGCGTGCCTTGCGGCGTGGCCTCGCTGAGGATCCTGCGGATGGTGCGCAGTTCGCCGACGAGTTCGGCGTACGGCGGGAAGTTGAAGTCGCGTTCGAGCAGCGTCGGGCGCGGGCCGTGGCGGCGATAGGCCTCGCCCAGCAGCGACCACACCGCGTCCTTCACCGGTGCGCCGTGGGTGTCGATCTTGAGGTCGTCGGCCTCATCGTAGTGGCCGGCGACATGGATATAGGCGATACGTTCGCTCGGCAGCGCAGCCAGGAAGGCGCTGGCGTCGTAACGGTGGTTGATCGCGTTGACGAAGACGTTGTTGACGTCGAGCAGCAGGTCGCAGTCGGCCTCGCTGAGCACGGCGTTGAGAAAGTCGATCTCGCGCAGGGCCCCTTGACCGGGGTCGACGGGGACGGTGGCGTAGTAGGAGACGTTTTCGACCGCGATGCGGCGGCCGACGATGTCCTGGGTCTGGCGGATGCGGGCGGCGACGTGGTGCACGGCTTCCTCGGTGAACGGAATCGGCAACAGGTCGTAGAGATGGCCGTCGTCGCTGCAGTAGCTCAGGTGTTCGCTGTACAACGCAACGCGGTGCCGGTCGAGGAAGCGGCGCACGCGCCGAAGGAAGGTTTCGTCGAGTGGCGCGACGCTGCCCAACGACAGCGACAGGCCGTGGCAGACCAGGGGATGACGCGCGCTCAGCGCCTCGAGTGCGTCGCCGAACAGGCCACCGACGCCGATCCAGTTCTCGGGCGCACATTCGAGGAAATCGAAGTCCGTGGATGCGGCCGCCTGCAGCGGGCCCAGCAGGGCCCGCCGCAGGCCGAGGCCGACGGCGTCACACGGGAGTGGGCGCAGACCGTCCACGGTTCACTCAGGCCATGCCGCCGCACTTGCCTTCGCCGCACTTGCCTTCCATGCCGGCCTTCTTGTCACCGTCCTTCTTGTCGCCGCCGCACTTGCCCTCACCACACTTGCCTTCCTTGTGCGCCTTCATCTCGTCGGCGCTGATGAAACCGTCCTTGTTGGTGTCGTGCCCGGTGAACTTGCTGGTGTCGCCCTTGTGGGCGGCGCCGAACTCGGCTTGTGAAACCTTGCCGTCCTTGTCGGTGTCCATCTTGTCGACGCCACACTTGCCTTCACCGCACTTGCCTTCGGCGGCCTTGGTCGCCTGACCGGCGCCGAGCATGTAGCCGGAGGCGAGGTCGCTCATGGCGAATGCGGAGCTGGACAGGGCCAGGCCGCCGACGAGGGCGCCGATGGCGAGGGCGACGGGCTTGTTGGTTTGCTTGGACATACAGGCTCTCCTGCTTTGCGATGGCGGCGGGGGAGTCCCGCCGTTGGGTAACGGCCCAGTGTGATGGGTTCCGTCGGTGAAAAGGGGCGTCGGTCGGGTAAAACGGTTCATCGGTCCGGGCATTCGCGTGCCAGTACGCGGGCGCGATGCCGCCGCGATTTGACCGCTTCGCGTGTTAGCGCGGGGTGGTCGGCCATCCCGGCGATGCTCAGGCCCTCACGATCGCGCAGCAGCATGACCTGGTGATAGTGCGCGGACAGGGATTCCAGCACGGCCGCGATGTCGTGGCCGCCCATCCGGGCCGCCTCCAGCTCGCCATTGGCCATCAGCAGGTTCATGCTGCGATTGTCCCTCTCTGGGTCGAGCTTGGTGCACGCCGATGGCGTGCGCATAAGCCAAGAGTTGGGGGCGGCAGGCAAAGATTCGGCGCGGATGTTGCATCCGCGCCGTTGGTTTAGATCTTGTTCATTTATCCGGCCCGTTCATACGACCGGAGCGGGCACGTCGGAGCGCGTCGGTCACAGCACGCCGGTCAGAGCGCGCCGGTGGTGCTGCTGTCGTCGCGTTTCTCGCGCGGCGGCAGCAATTCGTCACCCTTGACCAGGAACCAGACGTTCTCGGCGATGTTGGTGGCGTGGTCGCCGATGCGCTCGATGTTCTTGGCCATGAACAGCAGGTGCGTGCAGGCGGTGATGCTGCGCGCGTCCTCCATCATGTAGGTCAGCAGCTCGCGGAACAGGGCGGTGTAGGCGACGTCGATCTCGGTGTCGCGGGCTCGCACGCGTCGGGCCAGTTCGATGTCGTTGTCGCGGTAGGCGACGAGCACGTCGCGCAGCTGTTTAACCGCCAGGGTGCCGATCGCGTGCAGGCCGCTGACATGCGGCAACGGTGGCGACAGGTTGAGTGCCGTGGAGCGCTTGGCGACGTTGGCGGCGTAGTCGCCGATGCGCTCGATGTCGGAGGCGATGCGGATGGCCGATAGAATTTCACGCAGGTCACGCGCCATCGGCCCGCGCAATGCCAGCTTCATCACGTCGTGGCTGACCTCCTGCTCCAGCGCATCGATTGCCTCATCGTTGGCGATGATGCGCTCGGCGGCCTTGTCGTCGCGACGCTGCACGACGTCGAGGGCGGCTTCCAACTGCGACGCGGCCATCTCGCCCATGCGCAGGGTTTCATTGAGCAGGCGCTGCTGCTCGTCGTCGTAGCTTTTCACGATGTGGTCGTGCATTGGGGTACTCATGTGTGGTCTCGCGTTCTTGATGTCGCCGCAGTGCCGCGCAAGCGGCCTGCCTCACCCAAACCTGCCGGTGATGTAGTCCTCGGTCTGCTGCTTGGTCGGGTTGGAGAAGATCGTCTCGGTGGTGCCGTGTTCGACCAGGTCGCCCAGGTACATGAAGGCGGTGAAATCCGACACGCGCGCGGCCTGCTGCATGTTGTGGGTGACGATCGCGATCGTGTAGTCCTTCTTCAGCTCCTCGATCAGCTGCTCGATGCGACTGGTCGAGATCGGGTCCAGTGCCGAGGTCGGCTCGTCCAGCAGCAGCACGTCCGGGCGCAGCGCCACCGCGCGGGCGATGCACAGGCGCTGCTGCTGGCCGCCGGACAGGCCAAGCGCGCTCTGGCCGAGCTTGTCCTTGACCTCGTCCCACAGCGCGCCCTGGCGCAGGGCATGCTCGACGCGGTCGTTCATCTCGCTCTTGGAGAGCTTTTCGTGGTGGCGGATGCCGTAAGCGACGTTCTCGAAGATCGTCATCGGGAACGGCACCGGCTTCTGGAACACCATGCCGACCTTGCTGCGCAGACGGTTCATCGGGTACTTGGCATCGAGGATGTTCTCGCCGTCCAGCAGCGCCTCGCCCCTGGCTTCCAGCTTCGGGTACAGCGCATAGATGCGGTTGAAGATGCGCAACAGGGTCGACTTGCCACAGCCCGACGGCCCGATCAGCGCGGTCACGCGCTTCTCGGGGATTTCCAGGTCGATGCTCTTCAACGCGTGGAACTTGTCGTAATAGAAATCAAGGCCACGTGCGGCGAGCTTGATCGGCGCCGCTGCGGCCGCTGCACGCTGCGTGGGGGCGACTGCGATGCGGGCGTCATTCATGGCCGGAGCACTCGGGAGTGAATTCTGGGCGAAATTAGTCATGGGAGATCCTGTTGCGCAGCACGATCGCGCGTGCCAGCAGGCTGACGATCAGGACGAAGACGGTCAGCACCAGCGCGCCGGCCCAGGCCAGCACCTGCCAGGACTCGTAGGGGCTGCCGGCGAACTGGTTCATCACCACCGGCACGCTCGCCATCGGTTGCAGCACATTGGTGCTCCAGTACTGGTTGCCGAACGCGGTGAACAGCAGCGGTGCGGTCTCGCCCGAGATGCGGGCCAGCGCGAGCAGCACGCCGGTGACGATGCCGGCCGAGGCGCTGCGGTACAGCACCTGCATGATCACCTTCCATTGCGGTACGCCCAGCGACAATGCCGCTTCGCGCATCTGCGCCGGCACCAGCCGCAGCATCTCGTCGGTGGTACGAACCACCACCGGCAGCACGATGAAGGCCAGCGAGATCGCGCCGGCCAGCGCCGAGAAGTTGCCACCGGTCTGCATCACCACCAGGGTGTAGACGAACAGGCCGAGCACGATCGACGGCGCCGACAGCAGGATGTCGTTGACGAAGCGCACGACCGTGCCGATCCTGCGTACGCCGCCGTACTCGGCCAGCCAGGTGCCTGCTGCTATCCCGAGTGGCGTGCCGATCGCGATCGCGATCACGCACATCACCGCGCTGCCGAAGAACGCGTTCATCAGGCCGCCTTCCTGCATCGGCGGCGGCGTGTTCTGGGTGAACAGCGCCAAATTGATGCCGCCCAGGCCCTTGGCGATCAGGGTCCACAGGATCCAGCCAAGGAAAAACAAGCCGAACAGTGCGGCGCCGCAGGCGAGAACGATCGATACGGCGTTGACGATGCGCCGGCGCCGGTACAGGGCGTCGGCAGCCTTCATTGCTTGCGTGGAGGCGGCCATCAGTTGCCCTCCTTGCGCGACAGCTGCGCCAGCATCAGGCGGGCGATGGCGAGCACGACAAAGGTGACGATGAACAGCACGAAGCCCAGCAGTAGCAGCGCTGAACGGTAGGTCTCGGTGGCTTCGCCGAAGTCGTTGGCGATCAGCGCGGCGATGGTGGTACCCGGCTCCAGCAGCGAAGCCGAGAAGTTGACGCTGTTGCCGATGACGAAGGCCACGGCCATCGTCTCGCCGAGCGCGCGACCGAGGCCGAGGAAGATGCCGCCGATCACAGCCGAGCGCGTGTACGGCAGGACGATGTCCCAGCTCACTTCCCACTTGGTCGAGCCCAGCGCGTAGGCCGATTCCTTGAGCCGGGTCGGTACGGTCAGGAACACCTCGCGCATCACCGAGGAGATGAACGGGATCACCATGATCGCCAGCACGATGCCGGCGGTGAGCATGCCGATGCCGAGCGGCGGCCCCTGGAACAGCTTTCCGATCACCGGCAGGGTGCCGATGTGATCGTTGAGCCAGGGCGTGACGTACTGCGTCATCACCGGCACCAGCACGAACAGGCCCCACATGCCGTAGATGATCGACGGAATGCCGGCGAGCAGTTCGATCGCGGTACCGATCGGCCCACGCAGCCAGCGCGGCACCACTTCGGTCAGGAAGAAAGCGATGCCGAAACTGACTGGCACCGCGATGACCATGGCAATGATCGCGGTGACGACGGTGCCGTAGATCGGCACCAGCGCGCCGTATTTGTCCTCGACCGGGTTCCACTCGGTGCTGAAGAAGAAATCCAGCCCGGTCGTGGCCAGCACGCTGCGGCCGCCCCACAGCATCGACAGTGCTGCGCTGGCCAACGCGACCAGCACGAACACCACGGTGCCGGTCAGGATGTAGCGGAACAGCTTGTCGTTGCGCGCGTCTTTCGTGTCGCGTGAAGTGGGCGCGGCGGCAACGGTGGAGAGGGCAGTGGTGTTCATTGGATTCCGAGGTGGTTGCTCGTCATTCCCGCGCAGGCGGGAATCCATGGACTTTGGCTGTGGCGCTTTGGATCAAGATCAAAGTCGCTGGATCTGCGATCTCCGGCCATCGCGCCAGCGCTATGGCGTTCAGTCGCGTGAGAACCAAAGGTTCGCAACCAGCGTGCGTCACTTGAACTCCGCCGCCCAGTACGCCTCGACCTGCTGCACCAGTTCCGGCGGCAGCGGCACGTAGTCCAGTGCCTGCGCCTGGCTCTGGCCGTTCTCGAACGCCCACTTGAAGAACGCACGCGTGTCGGCGGCGCGCTTGGCGTCCTTGGGCTGCTTGTACATCAGGATGAAATTGGTCGCGGTGATCGGCCAGGCATTGGCACCGGAGGCGTTGGTGATGACCAGGTTGAAGTCCTTCGCGCTTTTCCAGTCGGCGGTTGCGGCAGCGGCCTGGAAGGCTGCGGCGCTGGGCTGCACCCAGTTGCCGGCGGCATTCTGCAAGGTGGCGTAGGCCATCTTGTTCTGCAGCGCGTAGGCCAGTTCGACGTAGCCGATCGAACCTTTGATCTGCTTCACGTACGAGGCCACGCCCTCGTTGCCCTTGCCGCCGACGCCGCCCGGCCACTTCACCGAGGTACCTTCGCCGATCTTGCCCTTCCAGTCGGCGCTGACCTTGGACAGGTAGTTGGTGAAGTTGAAGGTGGTGCCCGAACCGTCGGAGCGGTGGACGATGTTGATCTTGGCCGACGGCAGGGCGACGCCGGGATTGGCCGCGGCGATAGCTGGATCGTTCCAGACGGAGATCTTGCCCTGGAAGATATCGGCCAGCAGCGCGCCGGTTAGGCGCAGCTTGCCGGCGGCGATGCCTTCGAGGTTGACGACCGGCACCACGCCGCCGATCGCCGAGGGAAACTGGCCAAGGCTGGCCGCGGCCAGTTCATCGGAAGGCAGCGGCTTGTCGGTGGAGCCGAAGTCCACGGTGCCGGCCTTGATCTGCGCGATGCCGCCGCCGGAGCCGATCGACTGGTAGTTGACCTTGGCGCCGGTGGCCTTGTGGTAGTCATCCGACCACTTGGAGATCAACGGGTAGATGAAGGTCGCACCGGCGCCTGTGATCTGCGCGGCGACCTGGTCGCCGGCTGCGGAAGTGGTAGTGGAGGCGCTACCGTCGGTGGCGGGTGCCTGGGCTTCGCCGGCCGGCTTGCAGGCCGAAACGGTCAGGGCAATGGCGAGGGCGAGGGCGGCGAGGCGGGCCGGCGACGGGTTCATGCGCAACTCCGTGAAGGGGAAAGCCGGCGTCAGGCCGGGCTGCGCCATTTGATGATCTTTTTGTTACAGGGCGATGACATAAAGCTGTCATCACCTTGTAGCTTTCGGGCATCCGGAAGCCGGGGGCGGTGCCATGCCCGCCCTTCGCGCCTTCGGCGCGACCGCCCCTGACCAGGGGTTAGGGCAACGGCTTTTTCGATGGAGAAGAGAACCAAAAGAAAGCGGGCCCGAAGGCCCGCTCATTAGGTGCTGCACGAGTCAGAGGACTCAGTAATTCATGTTGGCCGACCAGTACTGGTCGATCTGCTGTACCAGCGCGTCCGGCAGCGGCACGTAGTCCAGTGCCTTGGCCTGGGCGTCGCCGTTGGCGTAGACCCAGCGGAAGAACTCCTTGGCGTTCTTGGCGCCGGCGGCGTTCCTGGGCTGCTTGTACATGAGGATGAAGTTGGTGGCGGTGATCGGCCAGGAGTTGGCACCGGGGGCATTGGTCATGACCAGGTAGAAGTCCTTGGCGTTGCCCCATTCGGCGCTGGCGGCGGCAGCCGAGAAGGTCTCGTCGCTGGGCAGCACGAAGTTGCCGGCGGCGTTTTTCAGGCGCGAGTAGGCCATCTTGTTCTGCAGCGCGTAGGACAGCTCGACGTAGCCGATGCCACCGACGATCTGCTTGACGTAGGCGGCGACGCCTTCGTTGCCCTTGCCGCCGATGCCGACCGGCCACTTCACCGCGGTGCCTTCGCCGACCGAGCTCTTCCACTCGCCGTTGACCTTGGACAGGTAGTTGACGAAGTTGAAGGTGGTGCCCGAGCCGTCGGAGCGGTGCACGACGGTGATCTTGCGATCGGGCAGCTGCAGGCCACCGTTGAGGGCAACGATGGCCGGATCGTTCCACCTGGTGATCTTGCCGAGGAAGATGTTGGCCAGGGTCTCGCCGTCGAGCTTCATCGCGCCGGAGGCCACGCCCGGCACGTTGACCACCGGCACCACGCCGCCGATCACCGACGGGAACTGCGCCAGGCCGTGCTTGGCCAGCTCGTCGGGCTTGAGCGGGGCATCGGAGGAGCCGAAGTCAACGGTCGCGGCCTTGATCTGGGCGATGCCGCCACCGGAACCGATCGACTGGTAGTTGACCTTCTTGTCGGCGGCCTTGGCGTAGTCGGCCGACCACTTCGACATCACGGGGTACACGAACGACGCGCCGGCACCGGTGACGTCGGCAGCCTGCGCTGCTCCGAACGGAGTGCCTGCAACGAAAGCGGTCGCCAGCGCGAGCGTGGCGAAACGGAACTGGATGGACTTGAACACGGTGGGCTCCTGGAGTGAGACGACGGGCATGGCCCGCCTCCGGCGCATTTCATAACGGCTCGATGACAGCCCCAAGACGCATGCATGACCGTCATGTGACCGCGGCATGGGGTGTCACGTGGCGAGGTGCGCCGGGCGAAAAAAAGGGCGCGGCTGTCTGGCCGCGCCCTGAGGGGGGGGAGGGAGAGCGTGAAGCAAGAATTACCAGTAGAACTGCACGCGGGCCTCGACGATGCTCGGATCGTCGTCGACGAAATTGCGGGCGCTGCTGCTGTACTTGGTGCTGGTGACCTTCACGTAGTTCAGCATGAACTTGAAGTTGGAGCGCCAGTACCAGTTGACGCCGGCGGTCCAGGCATCCATCTCGCCACCGAGCACGCCGTCGACGCGCGGGGCGCCGGTCGGGGTGGTCGGCGACAGCAGCGAGCCGTCGTCCAGATCGATGCTGTCGTAACGCAGGCCGACCTGCCACATGCCCGAAGCCGGTTCGCTCGGCAGGCCGGTGGTCGGCACGCCGGACTTGTAGCCCCAGGTCTCGCCGGTGATGTTCCACAGGCCGCTCACGTACCAGCTGTTGCCGTCCATGTCCTGCGACTGCAGCGGGTTGCCGTTGTTGTAGCGCTCGACCGTCGACTGCATGTACTCGCCCTGCACCTTGAACGGGCCGGTCGCGTAGAAGGCTTCGGCACCGATGGTCATCTGGCGGTCGGCGTTGGTCAGGTTGCCACTGTCGACCAGGCGCACGCTGGCCAGGTCGGCCTGCGGACGCGTGCGCAGACGCAGCGTGTCGGCGTCGGTGTCCATGTCGACGTAGGACAGGCCCAGGTGCAGCACGTTGCCCGATTCGTTGATCGGCGCCCAGGTGCCGCGCACGCCGAAGCCGTTGCCGTGGGCGAGGTTGCGGGTCAGCTCGCGGCTGAAGTAGCTCGCCGTCAGCGACCAGTCATTGGTGCCGTAGCTGTAGGCGCCGCCGAGGCGACGGGCCACGGCGAAGGTGTTGGTGACCATCGCCTTGGAGATGAAGTCGTTGTTCTTGGTCGAGGACAGCTCTTCCAGGCTGTTCGGCTGCTTGAACTGGCCGACCTGCACGAAGTGGTTGCTGTCGCCGCCCATCTTGTACTTGATGTTGGCGTCTAGGTACTTGTCAGCCTTGGCGTCGTAGCCCAGCACCCACTCGATGTTGTCCGGGCCCTTGCCCTTGAGCACGATCTCGGCGCGGCGCAGCTCGTTGTCGCTGTCCTGGCCGTCGATGGCATCGCCGTTGAGGTTGGCGACATCGCTGTTGAACCAGTTGGCGTCGGCCTGGACCAGGCCTTCGAAGGAAACCTCCGAGCCACCGATGACATCGATGGCGACTTCGGCATGCGCCGCCGGCGCGACCAACGCGGCGAGCAGCGCGACGGAAAGGGTGCTGCGGGACAGTTTCATGGGTGTGCCCTGGGGCGTGGAGAGGACGCTGCGCAGGCTAGGGTGTGAAAGTTGCGTAAATGTGACAACGCTGACTTATTTCGCTGCGGTGACGTCGTGATGACGCTCGTACGCGGCAGTCAGTCGGCCAATGGCGCCGGCTCGCCCGGGGTCTTGTCCGGGTAGCGGCACAGGTCGCGGATCGCGCAGTGCGGGCAATCCGGCTTGCGTGCCTTGCACACGTAGCGGCCGTGCAGGATCAGCCAGTGGTGGGCGTCGTGCAGGTAGGCCGCTGGCACCGCCTTGAGCAGGCCGTCCTCGACCGCGCGCACGGTCTTGCCCGGCGCCAGGCCAGTGCGGTTGGCGACCCGGAAGATGTGGGTGTCGACCGCCATGGTGGCTTCGCCGAAGGCGGTGTTGAGCACCACGTTGGCGGTCTTGCGGCCGACCCCGGGCAGGGCCTCGAGCGCGGCGCGATCGCGCGGCACCTGGCCGTCGTGCTGGTCCAGCAGCTGCCGCGCCATCGCCACGACGTTGGCGGCCTTGGTGTTGTACAGGCCGATGGTCGCGATGTAAGGCTTGAGGCCCTCGACACCGAGCGCGGCAATCGCCTGTGGCGTATTGGCGACCGGGAACAGCTTGCGCGTGGCCTTGTTGACGCCGACATCGGTGGCCTGCGCCGACAGGGTCACCGCGACCAGCAGCTCGTAGGGCGTGGTGAATTCGAGTTCGGTGGTCGGCTTGGGGTTGAGCGCCTTGAGTCGGGCGAACAACGCCTCGATCTGCGCCGCGGTGAGTCGGCTGGTGCGGCGTGCGCGCTGGACGCCGGTACGCTTCTTTGCGGCCACGCTCATGGTTTGCGGCGCTCGGCGGCCTTGGCCTTGGCGCGAGCCAGAGCCAAAGCAGCCGCCGACGGCAGCGGCGCGGCGACGGCAGGCCCGGTTGCCGTGGCCGGTGCGGCGGTGGTTTCGCGCTGGACGGATTTCTCGAGCGCACGACGTTGCAAGCGTGCTTGACGTGCCCGGTAACGCTCGCGTGCGGCCAGTGCGCGCAGACGCGCTTGCCGTGCATCGGCGAGCCGGGTCCGGCACGGCGGGGTGCAACCGGGGCAATCAGTCACGTCGAGCAGGCCGAGCTCCAGCGCGCAATCGAGGTCATCCATACCCAGCGCCGCGACGATGGCGTGGACGGTCGCGCCCTCCGGCCGACGGCAGCCGCACGCGCAGGCCGGGTCGGGTGCGGCGGTGTTCACTTGCCGGCGAAGGTGGGCTTGCGTCGTTCGAGGAAAGCGGCGGTGCCTTCGCGCATGTCGTCGGTGGCGAACATCAGGCCGAACTGCGCGGTCTCGTACTCCAGCCCCTCCTCGATGCCGCATTCGCCGCCGACGTTGACGCAGTCCAGCACGCCGCGCAGCGCCAGCGGCGCCGACTGGGCGAGTTGCTCGGCCAGCTTCAGCGTCTCGGCTTCCAGTTCGGCAGCGGCGACCACGCGGTTGACGATGCCCAGCTCGCGGGCACGGGCCGCATCAATGGGCGTGCCGACCAGGCACAGCTCCAAGGTCGCGGCACGGCCGGCCAGGCGCAGCAGGCGCTGGGTGCCGCCGAAGCCGGGGATCAGGCCGAGGTTGATCTCGGGCTGGCCGAGCTTGGCGGTGTCGCTGGCGATGCGCAGATGGCAGCCCATGGCCAGCTCGAGCCCGCCGCCGAGGGCGAAGCCGTTGATCATCGCGATCACCGGCTTGGGCATCTTCTCGATCCGGCGCATCAGCTTCTGCCCGCGCAACGAGAAATCACGCCCCTGAACCGGCGTCAGTCCATTCATCTGTGCGATGTCGGCGCCGGCCACGAAGGCCTTGGGCCCAGCGCCGGTCAGCACCACGCAGCGCACGGCCGGGTCGGTGGCGGCGGCCTCGAAGGCCGCAAGCAGGCCCTCCAGGGTCTGCGCGTCGAGGGCGTTCAGCTTGTCGGGGCGGTTGACGGTGATCAGGCGCACGGCGCCGCGGTCGGTCGAGGTGACCGGTGCGTGGGAAGGGGGCAAATCGGACATGGCGGGAGTAGGGTGAGATTTGGGTGAGATTTCGGCGCCGCCAGGCCGCGGAACTCCAAGCGGGACGCGGGGTCTGAGGCGATTGGCGTCAGTGGCGGTTAAGCGCAGGCGCCGCTATCCTAACCCGTCCATCCCGGCCGATTCGACCGGGTGGTATTGAAACAAGGCGACGCGTCCGCATCGTCATGAGAGTCGGGGCGGCAGGTCCGCCCCGAGCCACAACTGGAGATTCCACCGCATGAAGTTGCGTTTGATTGCTGCCGCCGTCGCGGCTTTGGCTCTGACCGCCGGCAACGCCGTCGCGCAGGACACTTCGTCCGAGAAGGGCAAGCTGAGCTATGCGCTCGGCTACGACCTCGGCCGCAACGCCGTCGAGAGCGGCGAGCAGGTCGATGTGAACACCATCATCAAGGGCCTGCAGGACGGCTACGGCAAGAAGCAGCCGTCGGTGCCGGTCGACCAGCTGCGCACTGCCGTGCAGAACATGCAGCAGCGCCAGCAGACCAAGGCCAAGGCCGAGTGGGACAAGGCTGCCGCCACCAACAAGACCAAGAGCGACGGTTTCATCGCCGCGAACAAGGCCAAGGCCGGCGTGAAGTCGTTGCCGAGCGGCGTGCAGTACCGCGAGATCGAGAAGGGCAGCGGCGCCAAGCCGACCCAGGCCAACACCGTGGCACTGGAAGTCGCTGGCCCGTACGCCTGGGGCGAGCGTCCGCAGCAGGCACGTCCGGCGCAGGCCATCCCGGCCATCAAGGTCAGCGAGATCGAGATGCCGGCGATGCGCGAAGCGCTGTTGCAGATGCCGGCCGGTTCGAAGTGGGAAATCACCCTGCCGGCCGACAAGGCCTACGGTGCTGACCCACGCACGCCGTTCCCGCCGAACGTGGCGGTGCAGTTCGAAGTCAAGCTGATCAGCGTCAAGTGACGATTTGGCCCGCGCCCGCATCGCGGGCGCGGCTTTGCCAAATCGTCATCCCCGCGTAGGCGGGGGGTGAAGGCGCGCTGGTTGCGAACCACCGGTTCGCGCGCGACTGAACGCCATCGCGCTGGCGCGATGGCCGGAGATCGCAGATCCAGTGACTTGAGGCACTCCGTTAGCCGCGGATCGCAGATCCAGTGACTTCAGTCTCTGACATCCAGTTGGGCCGGCCATGCCGGCTCAACTTTTTTGTGGGATCGCCGCCGGCGCGCCGGTTGAATCCTCCGGCCATCCCGATTTACGGTTACCCCGCAGATGAATACCCTTTTCCGCGCCGTGCTCAGTCCCTGCATCGGCGTGTGCAGCCTGGACGATGACGGCCTGTGCCAGGGCTGTCACCGCACCTCGGCCGAGATCGCGCGCTGGTCGCAGATGAACGACGACGAACGCCTGCGGCTGATGGAAACCGTGCTGCCCGAACGCGAGTCGCGCCGGCCGTAACCCCATGATCCCGCTCCTGCCCGATGCGCCGAACCTGGTCGCCGCGCTGCACCCGCTGGCGGCACCGCCGGACGGGCCGGGCTGGAATCTTGTCGAACTCAAGGACCTGATCCCCAGCGAGGCTGCCTCTGCGCCGGCGGCGGTGCTGGTCGGCCTGGTGCCGCGCGCTGCGGGCACGCAGGTGTTGCTGACCCGCCGCACCGACGGGCTGCGCCATCACGGCGGCCAGGTCAGTTTTCCCGGCGGCCGCATCGAGGCCGACGATGCCGATGCGGTGGCCGCGGCGATCCGCGAGGCTGGGGAGGAGATCGGCCTGGTACCGGTCCAGATCACGCCGTTGGGCTTTCTCGATCCGCTGATCACCATCACCGGGTTTCGTGTGCAACCGGTGGTGGCGCTGCTGGCGCAGGACTATGTCGCCCGTCCCGATCCGGGCGAAGTCGCCGACGTGTTCGAGGTGCCGCTGGCCTTTCTGCTTGATCCAGCCAACCTCGCCACGCACCAGCTCGACTACCGGGGCCGACCGCGGCAGGTGCTGGAATACCGCTACCCGGCGCAACGCATCTGGGGTGCGACCGCGTCTATGCTGCTCAACCTGCGGCAACGACTGGAGGCGATCCGATGACATCCTGGACCACGTTGGTATCGGCGGAGGAGTTGGCCGCTGCGCTCGGTCGCGACGATCTGGTCGTGGTCGACACGCGCGTCCTGCTCAGCGATCGCGACGCAAGCGAAGCGGCCTACCGCGAGGCGCACATCCCGGGCGCGCGTTATGCGCATCTGGAGCGTGACCTGTCCGACATGCACAAGCCTGGCGCCGGCCGCCACCCGTGGCCGGAGGCCTCGGACTTCACCGCGGCACTGTCGCGTTGGGGCATCGGTCCCGGGCACCAGGTCGTTGCCTACGATGCCGGCGATGGTGCCCTGGCGGCTGCGCGATTGTGGTTTCTGCTACGCGCGCTTGGGCACGAGCGCGCCGCCGTGCTTGACGGCGGCTGGGCGCGTTGGTGCGCGTTGGGCCTGCCGGTCGACGATGCCGTGCCGACGCCGCAGCCGGTGCCGTACGCCGGCGCGTTCGATCCGCAGAGGTTGCTCGACGCGCCGGCCGTGCAGACGCACCTGGAGCAAGGCGGCGTGCTGATCGATGTGCGCGCCGCCGAGCGCTTCCGTGGCGAGGTCGAACCGCTCGATCGTGTCGCCGGTCACGTGCCTGGGGCGCGCAACCGTCCGTATGCGCTGAGCATGCGCGACGGTCGCTTCAAGCCGGCTGACGAGCTCGCGGTCGAGTTCCGCGCGGCACTGGCCGGCCACTCCCCGGACGAGGTCGTGGTGATGTGCGGCTCCGGTGTCACCGCCTGCCACACGCTGCTGGCGATGGAGCACGCGGGCCTGCGCGGCGCGCGCCTGTTCACCGGTTCGTGGAGTGGCTGGATCGCCGACCCGGCGCGACCGGTCGCGCTGCGCGACGCGTGATTCGCATCACACCGTAATCTCTTCGTCATCGTTGCCCTCGATCCTTGCGCGGTTTCGCACAGGGGGAGTGCGCGATGTCACGCGCCGCAGTGTGGTTGCAGCATCTGTTTGTCGTTCTATTGCTGTTTTCTGTCGGCCCGCCGGTGCATGCGCAGGGCGATGTCGAGCGGGTACGCATCCACGGCTCACACACACTGGGCGCCCACCTGGTGCCGGCGGTTGCCGAGGCCTGGCTGCGCGACATCGGTTACGAGGACATCCGGCGGGTGCATCGGCAGCCGGCGTTGACCGAGGTCCACGCCAGCCGCGACGGCCTGCCGCTGATCGTCGAGATCGACGGCAGCAGTTCCGCGCAGGGGTTTGCCGACCTGGTCGCCGGCGACGCCCAGATCGCGATGATGACGCGGCGGCCCACTGCCGCCGAACTCGATGAAGGCTGGCAACTCGGCGACCTGTCGTCGCACGACCAGGAGTTCGTGCTGGCGCTGGACGGCGTCGCGGTCGTGGTCAACCGCGACAACCCGGTCGCGCAGCTGAGCCTGGCGCAGCTGCGCCGGCTTTTTTCCGGCGCGGCGCGCGACTGGCGTGACGTCGCGGGCCCTCCCGGCAGGGTGCGCCTGCATCTTGCGGCCGGCGCCAACTCCGCGCGCGACCTGATCGACGAGCGGGTGATGCAGGGCGCGCGCTACGCGCAGGCGCAGGTGCATGCCGATGCGACCGCCCTGCTAAGGGCCGTGGCAGCCGATCCCGCAGCGATCGGTTTCGTCAGCCTGCGCCAGGGATGGGGCGCAGGCGTGCGGCCCGCGGCGATCGCCGAAGGCGGCGCAGCGATCGCGCCGACGCGGCTGGGTGTGCAGAGCGAGGATTACCCGCTGGCGCGGCGTTTGTACCTGTACGGCAGCCAGATGATGGGGGCATTGAGCCGCAGCTTCGCGCTCTATGCGATGAGTCGGCCAGGGCAGGAGGCGGTCACCCGCGCCGGCCACCTCGCGGTGACGTTGTGCCCGGGCTACCGGCCGCCAAGTCTGATCGGTCCCGGCGAGTACCGCGAGCTGGTGCGCGATGCCACGCGGCTGCCGCTGAGCCTGCGCTTCAACTTCAACGGCAACAACGACAGCGGCATTGCCAGCAGCGTCTATGACAGCCGTGCCGTGCGCGATATCGAACGCCTCGCGGCGTTCATGCGCCTGCCGATCAACCGCGGGCGGCGACTGCTGGTGATCGGCTTCGCCGATGTCGGCGTCGGCTCGCCGGCGGCGGCGATGATGATGAGCAACGACCGCGCCGACCTCGTCGCGCACGAACTGATGGCGCTGGGCATCGAGGTGCAGCACGCGCGCGGCATGGGCGCACTGCTGCCGCTGATGCAGCCTTCCAGTGGCGAGGGCCGTTATCGCAACGAACGTGTCGAGCTGTGGTTGCTGTAGCGGGCGTTACTTGCCCAGTCGCGCCACCAGTGCCTGTAAAGCAGTCTGCGCGGCCGGTGCATACCAGGCCTCGATGAAACGATCGAGCTGGATGTGCTCCGGCTGCAATGCCACCGCCAGATCCGCGCGCGCGATCGCGCGGGTCTGCAACATGGCCTGCCGCGGCAGCGCCAGCAATTGCGCCAGCCACGCGCGGGCGCGCGACGCGACCTGATCGGCCTCGACCAGCTCGTCGACCAGGCCGATCTGCAGGGCCTGTTCGGCGGCGACCATCTCGCCGGCTACCAGCAGGCGCTCGGCACGGTAATGGCCGACCACGCGTCGCATCAAACGCTGGATGCCTTCCGGCGCGACCAGGCCGACCTGGGTTTCGTTGAGACCGATGCGGTACGGGCGCGCGGCGTCCTCGCTGCGTGCCATCACCCGGTAATCGCAGCACAGCGTGAGCACGCAGCCACCGGCCGGGGCATGGCCGGCGATCGCCGCGACCACTGGCACCGGGCACTGCGCCAACGCCATCGCCGTGTCGAAGAACGCCTCCCACGCTGCCAGCAGCGCGTGGCGGTCGCTGCCGAGCGAAAGCAGGTGCGGCACGTCGAGGCCGGCGGAGAACACCTTCGGCCCGCCACTGAGCACGATGCCCTGCGCGCCTTGCGCGACTGCGGCATGCAGCGCGCCACGCAGTTCGGTGCACAGGGCCGGGTCGAGCGCATTGACCGGCGCACGCGCGAGTTTGAGTTCGGCGATGGTGTCGAAGGTATGGGTTTCCACCAAGCTCATTTCGGTCGGGCTCATGGGTTCACGTCCTGGGTCCAGCGGTAGCGCACGGTGTAGGTGAGGGTGGTTTCGCCGTTGGCCGGCACCGGCACCTCGAATTCGGCGTGGCGGGCATCCTTCTTCTTGCCGGGCACGCTGCTGGTGACGATGTCCCAGTCGCTCCAGCGCGGCAACGGTTCGATCACGCGGACGGTGGCGTTGACCTTCTTGGCGTTCTTCAAGGTCACCGCGAACGACTCGGTGATGGTGCGGCCGGCGCGATCGAGGCGGAAGCCGGTGCTCTCGCGCTTGGCAGTCAGGTCGAAGGGCTTGCCGACTTGCAGGCGGATTTCGCCAGCGGTGGCGGTGTGCGGCAGTCGCGACTCGCCGAGGAAGTCGCCGCCGTCGAACACGCGCACGCGGCCTGCCGGCAACGGCTGGCCGAGGCCGGCGTCCCGGGTGTTCTGCACCGACACGGTGGCCGTCACCGGCAACGGGCCGGTCTGGCCACGGTAGTCGGGTTCAAGCAGCGGTCGCGGCGGTTGCCAATCGGGTCCGCCGGCGTCGACCACGTAGGCGCGCTCGCAGGCGATCGCCGTGCGCGGCGCGAACAGCGGCACGCGCTCGGTGCTGCCGTGGGCGAGGCGCACCGGCTTGGGCAGGTCGTAGGCGTGGTATTCGCCGGCGCTGCGTTCGCTCGGCAGGTCCGGTGGCGGTGGGGCCGGTGCGGCTGCGGCGTCGGCGGCCATCATCATGCGGCTGCCGGTGACCTGGATGCGGTCACGGTTCGGCTCACCGGCGACCAGGCTCACCTTGGCTTGCTCGAACGTCACGCCGGAACGATTCGCCACCAGCGCGGCGCCATCGAGCGCCAGCTGGCAGCCGTCGCCCTTGGTCAGCGTGGCCAGGTACTCGGCGCGCCAGGCCATGCCACCCATCGGGTAGGCCAGCAGGAAGTCGGCATCGCCACGCCGATCGGCGCGCACGTTCCACTGCAGCGACGCATGTTTGGGCAGCAGTTCGTCGCTGTCGGCGAGGCTGAAGCTGTCGTAGTTGCGGATCACCTTGACGCGGCTGTCGTCCAGCGCCAGCGTGAGGCCGTCGTTGGCCGAGAGCAGGGTGCCGGTGTCGGTCTGCTTGGCGCCGCCGGCGGTGTGCTCGACCGTGGCCTTGCGGCCGATCGCCTGCGCCAGCACGTCGCGGGTGCCCGACAGCGCGGCAACGTAGCGCTGGCCTTCGATCACCACGCCCGCCGTCTGCGCACGCAGGGTCGCGGCTTCGACGTCCATCGACGGCGGCACGCTGTCTGCGGAGATCGCATTGCTGCCGGCCTTTAGCGCGTAACGCAGGCTGCGCTCGACCAACGCATGGCCGGGCATGCCGGCATGCGGGGGCGCGGTGGTGGCGAGGGCTTCGTAATCGCCGCTGTAGATCGTCAGCCGAGTGCCATTTGGCGCGGCATCGACGTCCTGGCCATCGCCTTCGTCGGCAGTCGGCGCGGGCCGGGCCTGGTCGGCAACGGGTTCGGGTGCGCCGGTTTGCGTGCAGGCGGCGAGCGTGCAGGCGAGGGCGAGCAGCGAGAGCGGATGTTTCATCGGCGACTCCATCGTCACATGACGGGTATCATAGGCCGATGAACGCATCACGCATCCGAACGGGGTTGCTGCTCCTGTTGTCCGCGCTGTCGGCAAGCGTTGGTGCGCGCGAATGCGCACCGAGCATCCAGGACGGCTGGGTGCGGATGCCGCCCGCCGCGATGCCGATGATGGCCGGCTTCGGCCGCATCGAGAACCCCTGCCCGAGCCCGATCACCATCGTCGGCGTGAGCAGCCCGGCCTTTGCCGATACCTCGCTGCACGAAACCCGTATCGTTGATGGCGTGAGCCGGATGCGGGCGTTGCCGGAGCTGCGCATCGCCCCCGACAGCACCGCCACGCTCAAGCCCGGCGGCATGCACCTGATGCTGATGCAGCCGCACGCGCCGTTGCAGCCGGGCAGCAAGGTCGCGGTCGAATTCGCGCTGAAGGACGGCGGCAAGCTGTTCGGCGAATTCGTGGTGCGCAAGTCGGGCGAGTAAACAGCCCGACGAGGGTCCAGGTCCCGCAGACGCCTTCCGGTGGCGACGTGGCCGCTGTCACGGTCGATCCACGCCATCACCACGACGCCGTTGTCGTCCACGACAACGCAATGATGCAGCGGGCACGAGTGAGGGTTTGGCACCCGTCGGCCGCTGATCACAGGCAGCAATCGCCATCGATTCACGTGTAAAATGGGCGATTATTTAGCCAGTCGTAACAGTGGAAGCATCTCAACGGGCGCCGGTCCGCGGCCCGACATTCATCCGCCTACTCGCCCGCCTGTCGGACACCAGCGTTCCCCCGCCCAGGCAGTCGCTGTCGGATCGGCTGAGCCAATGGATCGACTGGGCCCATGCTGTTGCGTTGTCCACGGCATTGGATGGCAGGCCGGCGGCGGCTCACGACGAGCAAGCTCTGGATAGCACGCAGAACGAGTGCGCCCGTGTGCGTGCCTTGCTGGCCAATGCCATCGTCGGGGATCGCGCTTTCTCCGCGCCAGCGCAGCGCGGATCGGCAAACGCCGGCGGTACGGGCGCGGAAGAGGCACCCGATTACCCGTTCTTTCGTCAGCGCTATCTCGCCCTGCAGCAGGCGATGGAAGCCAATATCGACCAGTTGCGCGGCCGTCTGCGGGAAAAACTGGCTCACAGGTCGCTCGACCTGGCTCGGCTGGCAGCGGTGGACGCGGCCATGGAGCGGGCGTTGAGCCGGCGTGAGCGGACGCTGTTGTCGACCGTGCCCGTGTTGCTTGCAGGCCATTACGAACGCTTGCGTCAGGACGCGCAGACGACGTCGGCGGACGCGCTTGGCGACACGTCGACGGCGGCGTCCGACGCATGGCTGGGCGTGTTTCGCAAGGACATGCAGCACGTGCTACTCGCCGAACTGGATGTTCGCCTACAACCTGCCGAGGGGCTGATTGCAGCCCTCGGCGCCAGCCCGATGGGGTCCCGTGTTCAGAAATCTGCTTAATCCCGCTGTCTTTCTTGCAGGCTTGGGGGTCGTGCTGTGGGTCGGCGTCGGTTATGTCGGTTCCAATCCGCTGGCCCTGTCGGTCGTGCTGTTGATTGGCGTCTGTTATTGGTCGGGCGGGTTCGAATTGCACCGCTATCGGCAGGCCACGATCACGCTCGAGCGCGCGATCGACGCCCTGACCGCGCCGCCGTCCAACCTGGGTGACTGGCTCGACCGTCTGGATCCGTCGCTGCGCAATCCGGTGCGCTTGCGCGTCGAGGGCGAGCGCGTGGCGCTGCCGGCGCCGGCATTGACATCGTATCTGGTGGGCCTGCTGGTGCTGCTGGGCATGCTGGGCACGCTGCTGGGCATGATGACGACCCTGCGCGGCACCGGCATGGCGCTGGAGAGTGCCACGGATATTCAGGCCATTCGCGAGTCGCTCGCCGCACCGGTCAAGGGGCTGGGGTTTGCATTCGGTACCTCGATCGCGGGCGTGACCGCCTCGGCGATGCTCGGGCTGTTGTCCGCGCTGTGCCGACGTGAGCGGCTGCAGGAGGTGCAGCGGCTGGACGTGGCCATCGCGACGACGTTGCGCGTCCATTCACAGACCCATCAGCGCGAAGAAGCGTTCAAGCTTCTGCAGCGGCAGAGCGGGGTCATGCCCGCGCTGGTGGATCGTCTGCAGACGATGATGGTGGCCATCGAGCAACAAAGCCTGGCCGCAAGCGAACGACAGTTGGCCAGCCAGGATGCGTTCCACGGCAAGACCGAGGCCATCTATTCGCGACTGGCTGCGTCCGTGGAGCAGTCGCTCAAGGACAGCATCGCCGGAGGCGCGCACGCTGCCGGCGCGGCATTGCAACCGGTAGTGGAAGCGACGATGGCGTCCCTCGCGCGCGAGGCGGCATCGGTGCATGAAACCGTCATCAAGGCCGTGCAGCAGCAGGTGGATGGCCTGTCGGCTGGATTCAGTACGACGACCACGACCGTGGCGGACATCTGGAGCCAGGCACTGGTGGAGCACCGACAGTCCAACGAGGCGATCGTCCAGAACCTGAGCCATGCGCTGGCGGGTTTCAGCGCGACATTCGAGCAGCGGTCGGCGGGTTTTCTGGAGGAAGTGTCCGCGCGTTTCGTTGCCTCGACGCAGCTTGCAGCAAACGCGTGGGACGTTGCGCTGTCGCGACAGGAGATTGCCAGCGAGGACCTGGCCACCCGCAACCAGCAGGCATTGACTGCGGTTGCGAACAGCTTCGACGAGCGCGCAACGGCGTTGGTCCACGCCCTGAACCAGTCGCATGCGGACCTGCAGACGGTGCTGGAATCGCGCGATCAGCAGCGCCTGGCGACCTGGATGGAGACGTTCGGTGCAATGACCGCGGCATTGAACAATCACTGGCAGCAAGCGGGTGAGCACGCCGCGAGCCGGCAGCAGGACATTTGCGACGCGCTCGCGCGGACCGCGCAGGACATCTCGGCGCAGACGCAGGCGCACGCGAGGGCTACCATCGCCGAGATTTCGCGTCTGGTGCAAACCGCGTCCGAAGCGCCCAAGGCAGCGGCTGATGTCATCGCCGAACTGCGCCAGAAGCTCTCCGACAGCATGGTTCGCGATACCGCCATGCTGGAAGAGCGCGGTCGCCTGTTGGCCACGCTGGAAACACTTCTTGATGCCGTGAACCACGCTTCGACCGAACAACGGGCGGCCGTCGATGCCCTGGTCAGCACATCGGCAGATCTGCTGGATCGTGTCGGCACCCGCTTCACCGAACAGGTCGAGGCCGAAAGCGGAAAGCTCGGTACCGCCGCAGCCCAGATCAGCGCTGGCGCGATCGAAGTGGCGAGCCTGGGAGATGCGTTCGGAGCGGCCGTAGGGCAGTTCGGAGATTCGAATCAGATGCTGGTCGCGCGCCTGCAGAGCATCGAAACCGCGCTGGACAAATCGCTCTCGCGCAGCGACGAACAGTTGGCGTACTACGTCGCCCAGGCCAGGGAGGTCATCGACCTGAGCATGCTCGCGCAGAAGCAGATCGTCGAGGACATGCAACAGCTTTCCGGCCAGCAGGCTTCTGCCGGAACACGAGCAGCATGAGTGTGGAGATCGACGTCGACACCGAGTCGACGGCGTCGGTCTGGGCCGCGTTCGGTGACCTGATGTCGGTGCTGCTCGGCGCGTTCGTGCTGATCCTGGTCGGCGTGATCGGCGTGCAGATGCAGCTGTCCAGCCGACTGGACGAGGAGGTCAAGCAGCGCCGGATCGAAGCGCAGCGCCGCAGTGCGCTGGAGCAGGCGTTGGCCGTGCCGCTGGCGGAAGGCCGGGTGACGCTGGTCAACGGTCGCATCGGCATTCGCGGCAGCGTGCTGTTCGCGTTGAGCTCCGACCAGTTGCAACCCGAAGGGCGTGACCTGCTGAAGAGCCTGGCGACGCCGCTTTCCAACTACCTCAAGGATCGCAACGAGATCCTGATGATCAGTGGCTTCACCGACGACCAGTTGGTGCGCGGCGGCAGTCGCCAGTTCGCCGACAACTGGGAACTGTCGGCCAAGCGCGCGTTGACCGTGACCCGCGCATTGATCGCCGACGGCGTGCCTGCATCATCGGTTTTCGCGGCGGCGTTTGGTTCACAGCAGCCGGTGAGCTCGAATGCCGACGAGGACGGGCGGGCCCGGAATCGCCGGGTGGAAATCGCCCCCATACCAAAGTCGAAAGCCACCGCGGCATCCCATGAACGATAGCGGGGCTGGCGTTCGCGCAATGCTGGATGCGTGGCGTGACCAGGGCGCTGATCGTTTCGACCCGATTCGCTTCCAGATCATCGTGGCACTCGAGCGCCGCGTGGCCGGAGTGGACGGTGAGACGCGGCGCCTGCTCGACGGCAGGCTGTTCGAGTTGATCGGGGCCTATGCCGAGGCGCTCGAAAAGGTCGCATTTCAACCCGCCACCGCAAGCAACGTCACGCCAGGTGCATGCGTCCAGGGAGCCGTGGGGCTGCTGGTCGATCGGCTCGCCCGGCAGGCGGCAACGCGCGATGGCGCATTCGCGGCGGAGCGCACTGCATCCGGGACCGCTTTCCCGGAGATGGCGGCACTCGACGAGTTCAGGAAGATCTGGTCACGCATACGCACCGAGAGTCAGTTGCAGCAGCAATCTCTGGAGCAGATCCCTGAGGACGCAGGTCCCCTCAATTCAGCGCGCCTAGTGCATCGCTCGCTCACCCTGATGCGCGACCTGGCGCCAGGGTATCTGCAGCAGTTCCTGTCGTACGTCGATACCTTGGCCCTCCTGGAACAGATGACCGACAACGGCGTTCTGTCGGCCGAGGAAGTTCCACGCATCGCCGGCAACGGTAAACGCGTCCGGAGCAAAACGCGGCGTCGGGACTGAAACCCGGCCGGCCGGAAGACAGGGCAGTAAAACCTCTCCCAAAACTGTCGGTTGCCGCGATGGGGGCGAAGCGGCTCAGCACGCGCGATGTGCTGTGGCGATTCATTGCTCGCCACCGCGGCGGTGAAACAGTGCCTCCGAATCGAGCCGAGTTGAACGGGTCAAGACCCTGATCTGTTTCATTTGAGACCAAATGTTGCGTCGCAAGATGACAGATTTGGCAAAGAGTGATTAATCTGAATTTAACAGTGGTAGCGCTACCACTTTGTTGGTACGTCAGGAAGCATGCGCGGGGCGCGCTGTTTGCCGCCGTACAGGTCCTGATGCCTCTAAGGGCAAAGCCTCGAAGGGGAGAGCCAAGCCAACACCAATGCAGTACGGGCGGTTCCTTTAACGCCTTGTCTCGAAGTGAGCAGGTACGACCTGCTGGTGCCCTAGGGAGGGCAATCCATCCATCGATTGAAGTAGAGGGCAGACCACATGATCTGGTTTCTGTGCCACGCAGTGAGTACGTCCCGAGCGGAGGCGACAGCCGCGCCGCACACCCTCAATGGTGCTTCTTCGTACAAGGGGGGCTGGTGATGAGCAAAAGACTCAAGCAGTTCAAGTCCAGGGCGATGTTCACCTTTGTCGGTGGGGTGCTGGTCATCAACCCCGCATTCGCACAGGATCCGCAGGCCGCGCAGGCCACCACGGCGCAGGTGAGCCAGTCCCAGGCCACCGACGAGGCCACCACGCTCGACTCGGTTGTCGTCACCGGCCTGCGCAACAGCCTCAACCAGTCGATGGAACTCAAGCGCGAGGCCGCTGGCGTCGTCGATGCGATCAGCTCCGAGGACATCGGCAAATTTCCCGACACCAATCTGGCCGAATCGCTGCAGCGCATCACCGGCATCTCGATCGAGCGCCGCGATGGCGAGGGCGCGCAGATCACCGCGCGCGGCTTTGGCCCACAGTTCAACCTGGTGACCCTCAACGGCCGCCAGATTCCCGGTGCGGACGCGTTCGGCGCGCCCGGCCAAGTGCCGATCGGTGGCGTCGACGGCGGCACGCGCGCGTTCAACTTCGCGCAGCTCGCTTCGGAATCCATCGACACGCTGGTGGTCTACAAGACCGGCCGGGCCAGCGTGCCCAGCGGTGGCATCGGCGCCACCATCGACATCCAGACCGACCGCCCGCTCAACCACCAGGGCCTCGTCGCCACGGCGGGCGCCAAGGCGGTGTACGACGAGTCGCAGCCGTTCGACAACGACATCACCCCGGAAGTCTCCGGCATCTTCAGCTACACCAACGACGACAAGACCTGGGGCGTCGGCCTGTCGGCCAGCTACCAGAAGCGCCATGGCGGTTCGGTGCAGTCGACCGAGAATGCCTGGAACATCCAGCGCTGGACCGGCACCGATCCGGCGCTGCGCGCAGACGCGACGGTGGTCAACGCACCGGGCATCGGCCAGCTGTACGGCCTGCCCAACGACCTGCGCTATGCCTTCGCCGATTTCGAGCGTGAGCGCCTCAATGGCCAGGCGGTGCTGCAGTTCGCGCCGACCGACAGCCTGACCATGACGCTGGACTACACCTATTCCAGCAACGAGATCTCCGAGAACCGCGGCGAGCAGACCATCTGGCTGCAACGCGCCAACAGCTTCACGCACCTTGAGTTCGACACCAACGAAGCGGTGGCTACCCCGGTCTACCTGCGTGACATCGTGGGCACCAAGGACTTCGGCTACGAGCAGCAGCGCAACGAGCAGGAATACAAGCTCGGCTCGCTCGGCTTCAACGCCAAGTGGGATGTCACCGACCGCTTCCGCTTGTCGTTCGACGGCCACAGCACGACCTCCAAGAGCCTGCCCAACGACCCGGTCACCGGTGGCGGCTCGACGTACTTCAGCATCGCGGGCACCAATAACTGCACCGTGGGGCCGTACTGCGGTGGCAACTGGGCGCAGGAGCTGCGGTTCAACGAGGGCCTGCCGATCGGCGCGCGCACCTGGTACCCGAACTCCGCCTCCGCCATCGCCAACACGGGCGGCACGGTCAACCCGGACTTCCCGGCGGAACAGATCGGCTCGCAGGTGCTACGCATCAATTACCAGCGCCAGGAAACCGAGATCAAGCAGGGGCGCGTCGACGGCGAATACAACTTCGACGAGGGCCGCCTGCAGTTCGGCCTGGACTCCTCGCGCATGGAAATGACGCGCAAGCAGGCCACCGAGGCCTACTCGACGCTGGGCGACTGGGGCGTGGCCAACACCGGCAACGAACCGGGGCTGGCTGCACTGCTGAGGCCGACGGACATCGTCGGAATGTTCGACGACTACAGCGCCAACGGCGCGGCAACCGGCGCCTGGCGCGGCGATGCCACGCAGGGCGCGCTGTGGGCGGGCGACTTCTACGGTGCGGCCACCCGCTACAACCCGCAGCTGGCCGCGGACAACCGCATCGAGGAGGACACCGATGCCGTCTACGGCCAGATCGAACTGGACGGCACGCTGGGCGGCATGACCACCAACACCCGCATCGGTGTGCGCTACGAGAAGACCTACCTGACCTCGACCACGCAGGTGGCTACGCCCAGCGCGATCCAGTGGCAGGCGAACAACGACTTCCGCGTTCTGCGTTCGGACGACCAGCAGCCCTTCAGCGAAACGCACAGCTACAACTACGTGCTGCCGAACCTGGATTTCAGTATCAACTTCACCGATGAGATCAAGGGCCGCGCGTCCTTCAGCCAGACCATCGCGCGCGCGCCCTACGGCAACCTGTATGCGGGTCCAACCGCCAACCAGCCGACCGGTTCGATCCTGGTCAACCCGTCCACGCGCGCCGATGGCGATGCGCAGAACCCGTCGCTGGATCCGCTGGAGTCGGACAACCTGGACCTGGCGGTGGAGTGGTACTTCGCCGACGCCAGTTACGTCTCGCTGACGTTCTGGAACAAGAAGGTGGCCAACTTCATCGGCACGTCCGTGGTGCGCGAGTCGCTGTACGGCCTGACCGACCCGACCTCGGGCCCGGACGCGCAGGCGGCGCTGGCCTTCCTGCAGAGTGCGACGTGCGTGTCGCAGGTAGGCGCCGCCGGCAACGACATCGACGCCGCCTGCTCGGCCAACGACACGGCCCTGTTCGCCGCGCTGGCGATGCTGCGCAATGCCGAGACCGGTGGCCTGGCCGCGTACAACGGCAGTTCGGCGCAGGTGCTGGCGATGGAGAACGCCTACGACCTGGTCGGCGAGTCGGACGACCCGCTGTACATGTTCGATGTCGAGCGTCCGGTCAACCAGGACCAAGCCAACCTGCACGGCTGGGAAATGGGAGGCCAGTACTTCTTCGGTGAAACCGGTTTTGGCATCTTCGCCAACTACACGCTGGTCGATGGCGACGTCGGCTTCGACAACACGGTCATCGATCGCGACCAGTTCGCGTTGCTGGGCCTGAGCGATACCGCCAACGTGATGTTCATGTACGAGAAGCACGGATGGTCGGCGCGCCTGGCCTGGAACTGGCGTGACGAGTACCTGATCGCGGCCAACCAGAACGGTTCCAACCGCAATCCGTTCTACGTCGAGGAATACCAGCAGTGGGACCTGGGCGTGAACTACACGCTCAACGACCATTGGCAGTTCGGCTTCGAGGCCCTCAACCTCACCGGCGAGGACGTGCGCTGGCACGGCCGCTCCGAGAAGCAGATCATCCGGCTGGTCGACCAGAGCCCACGTTACACGCTGGGCGTTCGCTACAAGTTCTAAGGTGCAGCACCTGTCCTGGAACGTCGCACGGAACGGGGCCGCTGCAACCGCAGCGGTCCCGCCTTTCCATGGGGCCGTTCGCGTTGCTGGCGGCTTTGCGCCGGTCCGTGATCGACAACGTGCCGGGAGTCTTGCCGCCGCGTCGCGACAAGCGCATAAGATCACGCAAGCCCATTGCGCGTAACGCCATGTCCCGATACGAACTGCTCAACAACATCGCCCACAAGGGGCTGCGCGTCACCACCGGTTTTGGCCGGCAGTTCGGTGACGAGGTCGGCATGGTGGTGGCGTTCCCGACCGAGTTCGCGGAGCTGCAGCGCGAGTACCCGATCTTCTTCCGCAAGGACGGCGAGCGCGGCGAGTGGCAGGCGGTGGCGCTGCTGGGGTTCGACCGGACCGAAAACCTCTTCCTGCAGGACGGACGCTGGAATGCCACCTACCTGCCCGGTGCGGTCGCCAAGGGGCCGTTCCTGATCGGCTTCCAGGAGCAGCGCATCGACGGCGAGCTGCGCCGCGAACCGGTCATCCATGTCGACGTGGAGCACCCGCGCGTCGGCTTCGACACGGGCGAGCCGGTATTTCTCGAGCACGGCGGCAACAGTGCCTACCTGGAACACATCGCTGGCGTGCTGCGTGGCATACGCGACGGCGTCGAAGGCGGTCGCGCGATGTTCGCCGCGTTTGATGCGCTCGGGCTCATCCAGCCGGTCAGCCTGGAACTGCAACTGGACCAGCAACACCGCGTGAGTCTCGCCGGGTTGCACGGCATTGACCGCGAACGCCTCACCGCGCTGGATTCCGCATCGCTGCACGATTTGCACCGTGCCGGTTACCTGGAAGGCGCCTATCTGGTGTTGGCATCGCTGCACAACCTGCGCCGGTTGATGGCGGAGAAGCAGCGCCGCCTGCGGCTGGCCGAGGGCGGTTGAGTGGCCGACGTCGCCACGCGCATCCGTGAGATCGAAGGCGTTGGACCCGGTGCATTGCCACTGGATGAACTGCTCGCCAGCGGCCAGCCGGCCGTGTTGCGCGGCGTCGCGCGCGACTGGGGACTGGTGCAGGCGGGCTCGCCTTCGATGCAGGCTGCGATGGATTATCTCCAACGCTTCTACAACGGCCAACCGGTGACCTACTCCTGGGGTGCGCCGGACATCGCGGGACGGCCGTTCTACACCGACGATTACAGCGACCTCAATTTCGAGGTGAAACGCGGCGGGCTGGATCAGGTTCTCGGCGATATCGCTGTGCACGCCGACGATGCGCGACCGCCGACCTATTACGTCGCCTCGTTGCCGATCGACAGCCGTCTACCCGGCCTGCGCGAAGCGAATGACCTGGGTCTGGGGGGGCAGGGCATCGACGCGCCGCCGAGCATCTGGATCGGCAACCGCGTGACGGCGTCATGCCATTACGACGCCTTGAACAACATCGCCTGCTGCGCAGTCGGCCGCCGCCGCTTCACCCTGTTTCCACCAGAACAGATCGACAACCTCTATCCCGGACCGCTGGAGCCCACGCCGGGCGGGCAGGCGGTGAGCGTGGTGGACTTCGATGCGCCGGACCTCGAGCGTCATCCGCGCTTTCGCCATGCGTTGGCCGCGGGGCAGAGCGCGGTGCTGGAGCCTGGCGACGCCATCTTCATCCCGAGCCTGTGGTGGCACCACGTGCAAGGGCTGGAAGCATTCAACGTGCTGGTGAACTACTGGTGGAGCAGCGTGCCGGCGTACCTGCCCACACCGATGCACGCGCTGTACCACGCGCTGTGGACGATCCGCGACCGGCCCGAGCGCGAGAAGCAGGCATGGCGCGAGGTGTTCGATTACTACGTGTTCGGACCGGGGCCGCGCGCCGGCGACCATCTGCCGGAAGCCGCGCGCAACGTGCTCGGGCCGGTCGACGAGACGATGGCGCGGCAATTGCGGGCGATGCTGATCGGCAAGCTAAATCGTTGAACCGGGCGTTGCGGCGTCCATGACAGGCGAGGGGAATACGGTGGACAAAGGCGGAATTCGCAAGGTAGTGATCGCCGGTGGCGGCACGGCAGGTTGGCTGGCGGCCATCGCGCTGACGCACCAGTTCCGCGACCGGCTCGACGTGGTCCTGGTCGAATCAGAGCAGATCGGTACGGTCGGTGTGGGCGAGTCGACCGTTCCGCCAATCCGCAACTTCCATCGCTTCGTGCAGATCGACGAGCAGGAGTTCCTGCGCGAGGTCGCTGGCACCTTCAAGCTGTCGATCTCGTTCGAGAACTGGCGCCGGCACGGCGAGCGCTACATCCATCCGTTTGGCATCACCGGGCAAAGCACGCTGGTGTGTGGCTTCCACCACTTCTGGCTGGATAGCCTGCGCCGCGGGATGCCGTCGGAGCTTGGCGACTACTGCCTGGAAACCGTGGCCTCACGCGGCGACCGCTTCGCGCTGCTGCAACAGCCGCAGGTCAACTACGCCTACCACCTCGACGCCGGCCTGTATGCGCGATTCCTGCGCAGGAAGGCCGAGGGCTACGGCCTCAGGCGCATCGAAGGCAAGATCCACGAGGTCAGGCAGAACGCCGGCTCGGGCAACGTCGAAGCGCTGGTGCTGGAAGACGGCCAGGTAATCGAGGGCGATCTGTTCATCGATTGCACCGGATTCCGCGGCCTGCTGATCGAGCAGACGCTCCGCACCGGCTACGAGGACTGGAACCAGTGGCTGCCCTGCGATCGCGCGGTGGCGGTGCAGACTGAAGCGATTGGATCGCCGGCGCCGTACACGCGCGCAATCGCGCACGAAGCCGGTTGGCGCTGGCACATCGCGTTGCAACACCGAGTGGGCTGCGGGCTGGTGTTCTCCAGTCGCCACATGTCCGACGACGAGGCGCGCGCCAAGCTGCTGCACGATGTCGGCGCGGCGCCCATTCGCGAGCCGTGGCTGGTGCCATTCCGCACCGGTCGCCGTGTGCAGGCCTGGAACAAGAACGTGGTGTCGTTGGGCCTGGCCAGCGGCTTCATCGAGCCGCTGGAATCGACCAGTCTGCACCTGAGCATGACCGCGATCGTGCGCCTGATCGAATTGTTCCCCTTCGACGGGATCCCGCCGTCGCTGGTCGAGCTGTACAACGAGACCAGCCGCAGTGAGATGGAGCACGTACGCGACTTCATCATCCTGCACTACCACGCCAACCAGCGCGACGAGCCGATGTGGGTGCAATGCCGCGAGATGGAATTGCCCGACTCGCTGGCGATCCGCCTGCGCGCATGGCGCGAGCGTGCGCACGCATGGCAGGGCGCCAACGAACTGTTCCGGGTGGACTCGTGGACGCACGTGATGCTGGGGCAGGGCCTCGTGCCACAGCAGCATCATCCGTTGGCGGCCACGCTGGGCGACGAGGACATATGCAAACTGTTGGCGGGGATACGCAAACCCATCGACGAAGCGGTTGCGCGCATGCCGTTGCAACAGGAGTTCATCGACAAGTACTGCAAGGCCGCGCCCGCGGTATGGGGGCGGCGGCCTGCAACGATGCCAGCGTAGTCAGGTGTGGTGGCGCCGCGCGCAGTGCGCGGGCGCCATTGAACCCGAATGCAGAAAGGGGGGCGCGGCAAGCGGGCGCAGCTTCAATCGGATCGGCAGCGGTGTGCCGGTGCCACCGTCGGGCATCTGCCAGACGATGGGTCGGGACGCTGCCGAGGGTGTGGGCCGGGGTGCGTCGTGGTCATGCCCAAGCCATTGTTTTGGTGGACTTTCCGCACTGCACAAAGGATTTTTTCGCAGCACTGGTACAGTTCGCTATCGACCGGGATACCGACTTGCAGCCATGACTCAGCCCAGCGCTGTTTTTTTTAACGACAAAAATGGTAGCGCTAACTTTTTTCTGGGAGAGTGCCGCGCATGAGCCTGTTCATCGGCCTCGACGTCGGCACGCAGAGCGTCAAGCTGGTCGCCTACGACCCGCAGGCCAGGCGCGTGGTCGCCACCCACGGCCATGCGCTGGAACTGATCGCTGGCAACGACGGCTCGCGCGAGCAACAGGCGCAGTGGTGGATCGAAGCGATCGGCATCTGCTTCGCGCGACTGGACGATGAGCAGCGTGCGCGCGTGGCGGCGATCGGCGTGTCCGGGCAGCAGCACGGTTTCGTACCGGTGGACGCCAACGGCCAGGTGCTGGCGCCCGCCAAGCTGTGGTGCGACACCAGCACCAGCGCCGAATGCGACGAAATCATGCAGTCGGTCGGCGGCGTCGCGCGCAGCATCGCGCTGGCCGGCAACCCGATCCTGGCCGGCTACACCGCTTCGAAACTGCCATGGACGCGCAAGCATCGGCCCGACGTCTACGCGCGGATGGCGAAGATCCTGCTGCCGCACGACTACGTGAATTACTGGCTGACCGGTGAGTACTGGATGGAGCACGGCGACGCCTCCGGCACCGGCTGGCTGGACGTGCGCACGCGTCGCTGGTCGCCGGAGTTGCTGGCCGCACTCGACGCCGACCGTGACCTGTCGCAATGCCTTCCACCGCTGGTCGAGGCCGATGCCAGCTTCGTGATCACGCAGGCCACCGCCGATGCGCTGGGCCTGCCTCGTGACGTTCGCGTGGCGGCCGGCGGTGGCGACAACATGATGGCGGCGATCGGCACCGGCAACGTCGAGGCCGGTGTGCTGAGCATGAGCCTGGGTACCTCCGGCACGCTGTTCGCGCACGCGGATCGGCCGGTCGTCGACGCCGACGGCGGCTGGGCGGCGTTCTGTTCCTCGACCGGCGGCTGGCTGCCGCTGATCTGCACGATGAACTGCACCGTCGCCACCGAAGCCGTGGCGCGCCTGTTCGGCTTCCACAGCCGCGATGGCGACGCGGTGATGGCCGAGACCCGGCCGGGCGCCGACGGGCTGGTGATGCTGCCGTTCTTCAACGGCGAGCGCACGCCGGATTTGCCGCTGGCGCGCGCTGGACTGCACGGCATGGACCTGCACAACCTCACGCGCGGCAATCTGTACCGCGCCGCGATGGAAGGCGCCACCTTCAGCCTGCGCAACGGCTACGACGCGTTGCAGGCCGCGGGCATGCGGTTCGACTCGATCCGCCTCACCGGCGGTGGCTCGCACAGCGCGGCCTGGCGGCAGATGGTGGCCGATGTGTTCGACCTGCCCGTGGAAGTGCCCGAGCAGGCCGAAGGCGCGGCCTTCGGCGCCGCGCTGCAGGCCTTGTGGGCGCATGCCCACGCCAGCGGCCAGGCCCGGGACATCGTCGACATTGCGTGCGAGCACGTGCGTGTGAACCCGGCTCTGTCGGCGCAGCCCGAGCGCGAAGCCGTTGCGGCCTATCGCTCGCATTACGGCGTGTTCCTGCGCCACCTGCGGGCGGCCGTGCAGTTCAACGCCAACCCCTCTCCCACTGCCCCCGCGAGGGCCTTGCCCGTTACGGAAACGTCCGGCTGACGCCGAACCCCGGCGACGGGATTTTTATTCGATCCTCCACCAGTGATACCGACACCATGACCATTCCCTACATCGGCGCCCAGGAATACTTCCCCGGCATCGGCCGCATCCCGTTCGAGGGACGTGATTCCGACAACCCGCTGGCCTTCAAGGTCTACGACGCCAACAAGAAGATCGGCGACAAGACCATGGCCGAGCACCTGCGCTTCGCGGTGTGCTACTGGCACAGCTTCTGCAACGCCGGCCACGATCCGTTCGGCCCGGGCACGCGCAATTACCCGTGGGACGCCGCCGGCGTACCGCTGGCGCGTGCCGAGGCCAAGCTCGACGCCGCGTTCGAATTCTTCACCAAGCTCGGCGTGCCGTACTACTGCTTCCACGATATCGACATGGCACCGGATGCCGACGATATCGGCGAGTATGAGAACAACCTCAAGCACCTGGTCGCGCTGGCCAAGCAGCGCCAGCAGGCCACCGGCGTCAAGCTATTGTGGGGCACCGCCAACCTCTTCAGCCATCCGCGTTACATGAACGGTGCCTCGACCAATCCGGATTTTGCGGTGGTCGCGCGCGCGGCGGTGCAGGTCAAGGCGGCGCTGGACGCCACCGTCGAACTGGGCGGCGAGAACTACGTGTTCTGGGGCGGCCGCGAGGGTTACGCCTGCCTGCACAACACCGACATGAAGCGCGAGCTGGAGCACTTCGCGCGCTTCCTGACCATGGCGCGTGATTACGGCCGCAGCATCGGCTTCAACGGCGTGTTCCTGATCGAGCCCAAGCCGATGGAGCCGATGAAGCACCAGTACGACTTCGACTCGGCCACCGTCGCCGGTTTCCTGCAAAAGCACGGACTGGACCGGGACTTCAAGCTCAACATCGAGGCCAACCACGCCACGTTGTCGGGCCACACCTTCGAACACGACCTGCAGGTCGCCTCCGATCACGGCCTGCTCGGTAGCATCGACGCTAACCGTGGCAATGCCCAGAACGGCTGGGACACCGACCAGTTCCCGACCGACCTGTACGACACCGTCGGCGCGATGCTGGTGGTGCTGCGCCAGGGGGGGCTGGCCCCGGGCGGGCTCAACTTCGACGCCAAGGTGCGGCGCGAGTCGACCGATGCGCAGGACCTGTTCATGGCTCACATCGGCGGCATGGACGCGTTCGCACGCGGTCTGGAAGTGGCGCACGCACTGCTCAACGCCTCGCCGTGGGAGCAGTGGCGCGCGCAGCGCTACGCCAGCTTCGACAGCGGTGCCGGCCAGGACTTCGCGAACGGCCAGCTGGGCCTGGCCGACCTGCATGCACTGGCGGTCAAGAGCGGCGAGCCGGTGAAGCTGAGCGGCCACCAGGAGCAGTACGAGAACCTGCTCAACCAGTATCTGTTGCGCCGGTAAACGCGGCATCGTTGCAGGAACAATGGGTGCTCCGCGACGCGGGGCGCCCGTCACAGGTAAGGGGGCCGCGCGCTGCGCGGTGAGGCTTGGGACCAACAGCGGAGTAGGGGAATGAACAGCACCATGCTCGACAATGCCGGCATTGCCAATGGCAACAGTGCGGAGAACACACGCTTCATCGTCCTGATCAGCTGCGTGGCGACCATCGGCGGTTTCCTGTTCGGCTTCGACAGCGGTGTCATCAACGGCACCGTCGACGGCCTCAAGCAGACCTTCCAGTCCAGTTCCGCCGGCATCGGTTTCGAGGTCGCCTCGATGCTGCTCGGTTGCGCGGCCGGCGCGTTCTTTGCCGGCCGCCTGGCCGACCGCTGGGGACGGCGCGCGGTGCTGATCATCGCCGCGGCGCTGTTCCTGTTGTCCGCGCTCGGTGCGGGCGCGGCGCACAGCTCGCTGGTGTTCGTGGTGGCGCGCGTGCTCGGTGGCTTCGCCGTCGGCGCGGCCAGCGTGATGTCGCCGGCCTACATCGCCGAGGTCGCGCCAGCGCGCTATCGCGGCCGGCTGGCGACGGTGCAGCAGATCGCGATCATCGGCGGCCTGTTCTGCGCGTTCCTCAGCAACTACCTGCTGGCCAAGGCCGCGGGCGCATCGACCGACCCGTTGTGGCTTGGCCAGGCGGCCTGGCGCTGGATGTTCTGGATGCAGGCGCTGCCGTCGCTGGCGTTCCTGCTGCTGCTGCTGTTCATTCCCGAAAGTCCGCGCTACCTGGTGGTGAAGGGCCGCAAGGCCGACGCGCTGGCCGTGCTCACGCGCCTGTACGGCAGCACGCAGGCCGAGGCCACGCTGGGCGAGATCGGAGCGTCGCTGTCGCAGGACCATCGTCCGCGTCTGTCCGACCTGGTCAACAAGGCCACCGGCAAGATCCGTCCCATCGTGTGGATCGGCATTGGCCTGGCCACGTTCCAGCAGCTGGTGGGCATCAATGTCGTGTTTTATTACGGCGCGGTGCTGTGGCAGGCAGTGGGTTTCTCCGAGAACGACGCACTGCTGATCAACGTGCTGTCGGGTGCGCTGAGCATTGGCGCCTGCCTGGTGACGGTGGTGCTGATCGACCGCATCGGCCGCAAGCCGCTGCTGTGGGTCGGTTCGGTGGGCATGGCGGCGTCGCTGGCCCTGGTCACCATCGCCTTTGCCAGCGCTTCGCTCGACGGCAACGGCAAGCTGGTGCTGTCCGATGCGATGGGCACAGTGGCGCTGGTGGCCGCCAACGTTTACGTGATCTTCTTCAACATGTCCTGGGGCCCGGTGATGTGGGTCATGCTGGGCGAGATGTTCCCCAACCAGATCCGCGGTTCCGGACTGGCGGTGGCCGGTGCGGCGCAGTGGACGTCCAATTTCCTCATCACGGTGACCTTCCCGATCCTGCTGGCCGGCATCGGCCTGGCCGGCGCCTACGGCATCTATACGGTGGCCGCGATCATCTCGGTGTTCTTCGTGGCCAAGTACGTCTACGAGACCAAGGGCATTGCCCTGGAGCGGATGGAAGGCTGAGGCGGGGCATCAATGGACCGCGTGATGATGACGATGCGCGATGGCAGCCGGCCAGCCAATGCTGGCCCGGCGCTTTCGACTGATGCCGCGCTAGCTGGTGGACACGCGCTTGGGCGGCGCGACCGAATCGCGCGAGATCAGCTTGTGCGCGACCACGTGGTCGGCGAGCATGCGTGCGCTGCGGTCCTTGCGGCGGATGTCGCGCAGCAGCACGTCGATGGCCGAGTCGGCCATCGACGCGATCGGCTGCTGGATGGTGGTCAGTTCCGGCCACACGGTGGTCGCGGCGGACGTGTCGTCGAAACCGACCACCGACAGATCGCGCGGCACGTCCAGGCCGCGTCGGTGCGCGACGGACACCACGGCCGCGGCCATGTCGTCGTTGCTGGCGAAGATCGCGGTCGGCGGACGGCGGTGACTGAGCAGTTTCTCGGCCGCTTCCAGGCCGGACCGGTAACTGAAGTAGCCCTGCTGTACCAGCGCAGTATCGAGGGCGATGCCGGCCGCGTTCAATGCGGCCTGGAACCCTTCGAAGCGGCGCGCGCTCGCGGTCTGGTTGGGGTGGCCCTTGATGTAGCCGATGCGGGTATGGCCAAGCGCGATCAGATGCTCGGTGATTTCCTGGCTGGCGCGAAAGTCGTCGATGCGCACGCAGGAGATTTCCTGGTTGAAGCGCGCCGAAGCGATCGCCACCACCGGGATGCCACCACTGATCAGTTCGGCCACCACGGCCTTGGATTCGCACAGCGGCGGTGGCAGGATCGCCCCTGCCACGCTCTTGGTGAGCGCGCGTGCGGCACTGCGCTGCGCCTCGGCGTTGAGGTTTTCCCAGGTGTCGATCACCAGCTGCGTTGCCGTCCGCGCCGCACCGTGCAGGGCGCCCACCAGCAGCTCGCGCAGGTAGGCGGAACTGGGGTTGGTGTAGATCAGTGCGATGCGCGTGTTCTGCGCGGTGGCCAGCGCACTGGCGGCCAGATTGGGTGTGTAGCCCAGTTCGCGCACGGCGCGCATCACCCGCTCGCGGGTCGCGTCGCGGACCTTGCCCTGGCCATTGACCACACGCGAGACGGTCATCGGCGACACGTTCGCCAGCGCGGCCACTTCATCAATGGTGACGGCGTGTCCCTTGCGGCGGATCGATTTCTTCGGCTTTTCCAACGTCGTTCCTTCGGGCGTTTGGTCGGCGGGGCACCGCAGCGGTGGATCGACCGGGCCAGTCCCGCAACCACCCTGATCCAGGAATAGGCATGACAGCAACCCACATGGTATCGGCAGTGCCCGGTATCGGCGACTTTGCAGCGGCAGCGGCCAAGGCGGGCCAGCATGACAGGGCATTGTGGTTGGCCCGCATGCTGGTCGCGGCGGGCTGGCTGCTGATGCTGCTGTGTGCGCTGCCGGCACGTGCCGAGGACGGCTATGAGCTGTGGCTGCGCTACCAGCCCGTCGCTGCCGCGAAGCCGGAACGCGCGAAGGATTACCGGGTGCACGCGACCGTGCTGATCGCCAGCGACCGCACGCCGACCCAGGTCGCGACCCTCACCGAACTGCAGCGCGGCCTGGAGGGCCTGCTCGGCTCGGCGCCGGCACTGGCCGATGCCGCTACTGTCGACGGCGCGCTCATCGTCGGCACGCCGTCCTCGTCGCCGCTGATCGAGCGGCTGCGCCTGAAGACCGCCGGCCTGGGCCGCGAGGGCTATCTGATCCGCAGCGTGGTCGTCGATGGCCATGCCGCGACGGTGATCGCCGCCAACGAGGACATCGGCGCGTTGTACGGCGCCTTCCACTACCTGCGGTTGCTGCAAACGCAGCAGCCGGTTGGTGCGCTCGATATCCGCGAAGCCCCACGCACGCAGCTGCGCATGCTCGACCACTGGGACAATCTCGACCGCCACGTCGAGCGCGGCTATGCCGGTCAGTCGATCTGGGACTGGCACAAGCTGCCCGACTACATCGACCCGCGCTACACCGACTATGCGCGCGCCAACGCGTCGATCGGCATCAACGCGACGGTGCTGAACAACGTCAACGCCAGCGCACAGCAGCTCACGCCGATGGTCATAGCGAAGGCGGCAGCGCTGGCGGGCGTGTTCCGTCCCTACGGCATCCGCGTTTTCCTGAGCGCGCGCTTCAGCGCGCCGGTCGAGATCGGCGGTCTCAAGACCGCAGACCCGCTCGATCCGCAGGTGCGGCAGTGGTGGAAGGCGAAAGTGGACGAAATCTACGCGGCGATCCCGGATTTCGGCGGCTTCCTGGTGAAGGCCAATTCCGAGGGCCAGCCCGGTCCACAGGACTACGGGCGCACGCATGCCGACGGCGCCAACCTGCTGGCCGATGCGGTGAAGCCGCACGGTGGCACCGTGATCTGGCGCGCGTTCGTGTACTCGCACGAGACGCCGGATGACCGCGCCAAGCAGGCCTACAGCGAGTTCGTCCCGCTGGACGGAAAGTTCCGCGACAACGTGATGGTGCAGGTGAAGAACGGTGCCATCGATTTCCAGCCGCGTGAGCCGTTCCATCCGCTGTTCGGGGCGATGCCGAAGACGCCGCTGATGATGGAGTTCCAGATCACCAAGGAATACCTGGGCTTCGCCACGCACCTGGCGTACCTGGGGCCGCTGTTCGAGGAAACACTGCGCGCCGACACGAAGGTGCAGGCCGATGGCACCACTGTCGCGGAAGTCGTCGACGGCTCGCTGCACGGCTACAAACTCACCGGCATGGCCGGCGTGGCCAATATCGGCAGCGACCGCAACTGGAGCGGCTCGCACTTCGACCAGGCCAACTGGTACGCCTTCGGCCGCCTGGCGTGGAACCCGGAGTCGTCATCGCGCGACATCGCCGAAGAGTGGGCGCGCATGACGTTCTCCAACGACGCCGGTGTCGTCCAGCCTGTCGTCAGCATGATGATGGGCTCGCGCGAGGCGGTCGTGGACTACATGACGCCGCTGGGCCTGCACCACCTGATGGGGCGCGGCCACCACTACGGCCCGGGCCCATGGGTGGAAGGCGGCCCGCGCGCGGACTGGACCGCGGTGTACTACCACCGCGCGACCCAGGACGGCATCGGCTTCGACCGCACCACGCGCGGCAGCGATGCCGTGTCGCAGTACGCCAAGCCGGTCGCAGCGCAGTTCAATGACCCGCAACGCACGCCGGAGGAGTTCCTACTGTGGTTCCACCACTTGCCGTGGGACTACACGACGACGTCGGGCCGCCCGCTGTGGGACGAGCTGGTCGTGCACTACACACAGGGTGTCGATTACGTGCGCGGCATGCGCACCACCTGGGCGGGTCTGGCCGGTCGCATCGATCCCGAGCGCCACGCGCAGGTCGCGGCCTTCCTGGCGATCCAGGAGAAGGAGGCGCAGTGGTGGCGTGACGCCAGCATCGCCTACTTCCAGACGTTCTCGCAGCGCCCGTTGCCGGCCGGCTACGCGCCGCCGGCGCACACGCTGGACTACTACGAATCGCTTGAATTTCCGTTCGCCCCGGGGAATGGCTGACATGCAACACCACCTGCTTGCGCCGCTGCTGGGCGTTGCATTGACGCTTGTCGCCTTCGTCGCGCCCGCGGCCGAAGGCGCGCGCGCCACGCTGCTGCACGCGATGTTCCAGGATCATGCCGTCCTGCAGCGCGACCAGCCGATCCGCGTGTTTGGACGCGCGCAAGCCGGCGAGGAAGTGAAGATTGCCTTCGCCGGCAAGCGCGGGCGCGCGCGAGCCGATGCCAACGGGCGCTGGAGCGCGACGCTGCCCGCGCTGAAGGCAGGCGGCCCATACACGCTCACCGCCAGCACGAGTGGCGTGGTGCAGAACGTCGGTGACGTGCTGGTCGGCGACGTATGGCTGTGCTCTGGCCAGTCGAACATGGAACTGCAGGTGTGGCGCTCGCTCGATGCACGCGCTGAAATCGCCGGCGCCGACAACGACCGCATCCGTCTGCTCACCGTGCCGCAGAGCGGCGCGGCGACGCCACAGGAAACCTTAGCCTCGCCGGTGCAGTGGACGCCGACGAACACCGAGACGGTCCGCGACTTCTCCGCCGCCTGCTATTTCTTCGCGCGCGAATTGCAGAAGACCGTCGACGTGCCGATGGGCCTGATCAATGCTGCGTGGGGCGGTTCGCGCATCCAGGCCTGGACCAGCGGCCCGGCATTGCGCGGTACCGGCCTCTACAACGACGAGCTCGATGTGCTCGCGCAGTACGCGGCCGACCCGGTGCCGGCGATAGGCCGCTGGGGCGAGATCTGGACGCGCTGGTGGAAGGCGCGTCCCGATGCGAAGCCGGGCGACGAACCGTGGAGCGCGAGTCATGTCCCCGGCAAGGACTGGCGCACCGCGCCGCGCGACCTGGGCGCGTGGGAAAAGTGGGGCGTGCCGGAATTGGCACGGTTTGACGGCATGCTCTGGTACCGAACGACGGTGAAGCTGACCGCGCAGCAGGCGGCGCAGGACGCGGTGCTCGCACTCGCGCCCGCGGATGAAATGGACATGGCCTGGGTCAACGGTGTTGCCGTCGGCAGCACGTACGGCGCCGGCAACGGCCGCGAGTACGCGCTGCCGCGCGGGTTGCTCAAGGTCGGTGAGAATTCGGTGGTCGTCAACGTGCTCGACACCTACCGCGACGGTGGCCTGGCCGGTCCCGCGTCGGCGCACGCGCTGCGCTTCAAGGACGGCAGCCGCGTGCCGTTGTCCAACCCGTGGAAGTACCGCGCCGAGCCCGGCACCGACTCGCCGCCGCGCGCACCGTGGCAGACGGCGGCGGGCCTGTCGACGCTCTACAACGGCATGATCGCGCCGCTGGGCCGCTACAACCTGCGTGGCATGCTCTGGTACCAGGGCGAGTCCAACACCTCCGAAGCCGCGCGGTACGGCGAGCTGCTGCGCGTGTTCCGCGACGACTGGCGCTCGCGTTTCGGTCATGGCACGCCGCTGCTGCTCGTGCAACTCGCCGGCTACGGCATGCCCAGGTCGAAGCCGGACGAAAGCGGATGGGCCGCGTTGCGCGAAGCGCAGCGCAATGTCGCCAACGGCGATGCGGACACCGGCCTGGTCGTGACCATCGACATCGGCGACCACTACGACATCCACCCACCCAACAAGCAGGAAGTCGGCCGCCGCCTCGCGCGCGCGGCGCGCCATGTTGTCTACGGCGAGGCGTTGCCGCCGTCCGGTCCGGTGCCGCAATCGGTGCGCCGCACCGACGATGCAGTCGTGCTGGGCTTCACCGGCAACAGCGGCGACCTGGTCGCGCGCGGTGCCGACGGCGCCATCGGCTTCGAACTCTGCCGCGCGCAGCCCGGCAGCTGCCGCTACGCCGACGCCAAGGCGTGGGGCAACACCGTCACCCTGCGCGCAGCCAACGCACACGAGGCCACGCGCGTGCGCTACTGCTGGGCCGACGGCCCGGTGTGCACGCTGTTCGATGGCGCGAACCTGCCTGCCGGCCCTTTCGAAATCCCCCTTCCCCAGGCTTCCGCAGACGACCACGCACGATGAGCACACCTGACACTTCCGAACACCGCCACGGCTCCGCGCACGATCGCGAGATCGTCGAGGCGAAGGTCATCGTGACCAGCCCGGGTCGCAACTTCGTCACGCTGAAGATCACCACGCGCTCGGGCGTGACCGGCCTGGGCGATGCCACGCTCAACGGCCGCGAACTGGCGGTCGCGTCGTACCTGCAGGACCACCTCGTGCCGAACCTGATCGGCCGCGACGCCGGCCGCATCGAGGACATCTTTCAGTTTTTCTACCGCGGCGCGTACTGGCGCCGCGGCCCGGTGACGATGACGGCGATCGCCGCCGTCGACGTCGCGCTGTGGGACATCCTCGGCAAGATGGCTGGCCTGCCGCTGTACCAACTGCTGGGCGGACGCTCGCGCGAGGGCGCACTGGTCTATGCACACGCCAACGGCCGCGACATCGAAGAGGCCAGCGACGAGGTCGGCAAGTACATCGAAAAGGGTTTCCTGGCCGTGCGCGCGCAATGTGGCGTGCCCGGCGTGAAGAAGGCTTACGGCATCTCCAGCGGCGGCAAGCCGTACGAACCAGCCGAAAGCGAGTTGCCTGCCGAGACGGTGTGGTCGACGCCGCGCTATCTGGAGGTGGTGCCGAAGTTGTTCGAGCGCATCCGCGCCCACCACGGCAATGGTGTCGAACTGTTGCACGACGTGCACCACAGACTCACGCCCATCGAGGCCGCGCGACTGGCGCGTGATCTCGAACCGTACCGCTTGTTCTGGCTGGAAGACGCCACGCCGGCCGAAAACCAGAAATCGTTCGAGCTGATCCGCAAGCACTCGGTGACGCCGCTCGCGGTGGGCGAGGTGTTCAACTCGATCTGGGACTGCAAGCACCTGATCGAGAACCAACTGATCGATTACATCCGCACCACCATCGTGCATGGTGGCGGCATCACCCATATCCGCCGCCTGGCCGACTTCGCCGGCCTGCACCAGGTTCGCACCGGTTTCCACGGTGCCACGGATCTGTCACCCGTGTGCATGGGTGCGGCGCTGCACTTCGATACCTGGGTGCCCAACTTCGGCATCCAGGAATACATGTTCCACTCCGGCGAGGCCAACGAAGTCTTCCCGCACGACTACGCCTTCCGTGACGGCCGCCTGCACGTCGGTGACACGCCTGGTCATGGCGTGACCATCGACGAGAAGCTTGCCGCGCGCTATCCGTACGCTCCCAAGCAGCTGCCGATCGCGCGCCTGGAAGACGGCGCGATGTGGGACTGGTAAAGACATGAAGGGCGTGCGTCGCATCCTCGTGACCCTGGCCATGGCCGCGCTGTCGGCCACGGCGCACGCCGCCCGCCCGGTGCTATTCGACTGGTTCCAGTACCGTGGCCACGATGCGCCGTTCGATGCACCGCTGAAGCCGAACCAATACCGAAATCCCATCCTGGCCGGGTTCTATCCCGATCCCAGCATCGTGCGCGCAGGTGATCGTTACTACCTGGTCAACTCGACATTTGCCTACTTTCCGGGCATTCCGGTGTTCGAGAGTCGCGACCTGGTGCACTGGACGCAGATCGGTCATGTGATCGACCGGCCGTCGCAGCTCGATTTCGACGGCCTGGGCATGTCGCGCGGGGTGTTCGCGCCGGCCATCGAGTTCCACGACGGCACGTTCTACGTGGTCAACACTTCGGTCGATGCCGGCGGCAACTTTATCGCGACCGCAAAGAACCCGGCCGGGCCGTGGTCGGACCCGGTCTGGCTGAAAGACATCGATGGCATCGACCCCTCGCTGTTCTTCGACGACGGAAAGCTCTACCTCATCAACAACGACGCGCCACCGGGGACGCCGCTGTACGACGGCCATCGCGCCATCTGGATGCAGGAACTCGACCTTGCCACGCTCAAGCCAATCGGCCCGCGCAAGGTGTTGCTCAATGGCGGAATGGACCTGTCGCAGCAGCCGATTTGGATCGAGGGCCCGCACCTCTACAAGCGCGACGGCTGGTACTACCTGGTCTGCGCCGAAGGCGGCACCGGCCCGCAGCATTCGCAGGTGGTGGCTCGTAGTCGTTCGGTGTGGGGGCCATATGCGCCGTACGAACACAACCCGATACTCACTCAGCGCGATCTTGCCGATGACCGCGCCAACGCGATCACTAATGCCGGTCACGCCGATCTGGTCGAAGCGACGGACGGCAGCTGGTGGGCGGTGTTCCTCGCCAGTCGCGTGTACGACCGCATGCACTACAACACTGGTCGCGAAACCTTCCTGCTGCCAGTGACCTGGAAGGACGGATGGCCGACGATCCTCGACCATGACGCGCGCATTCCGCAGGTTGCCGACGCGCCTTCGTTCCTTCAGCGTGACGCCGACCAGGCGCCACTGAGCGGCAACTTCACCTGGCGCGACGAGTTCGACCAGCCCGCGCTCGATGCGACCTGGATGTACGTGCGCGTGCCGAAGCAGGACTGGGCGGATCTGTCGTCGTCGCCGGGAAATCTGGCGATACATCCACAGCGTGAAGGGCTTGACACGCTGCGCAACCCCTCATTTCTGGCGCGGCGACAGCAGCATCTTGCGTTCGAGGCGAGCACTGCACTCGACGTTCCTGCCGACGCCGGCACCGAGGCCGGGCTGGCCGCGTTCCAGAACGAGAAACACTGGCTCGCCTTTGTCGCCAGTCGTGAAGGAAGGCGCGTGACGCTGACGCTGCGCATGCAGCGCGGCGACGAAACGCGCACGTTGGCGACGGCGTCGTTGCCACGCGGCACGACGCACATGAAGCTGAAGATCGAAGGCGACGCCGGCCGCTACGCGTTCGCCTATGACGCGGGCTCCGGTTGGACCTGGTTGAAGCAAGGCGTGGACGGCACGGTGCTCAGCACCGATGTCGCGGGCGGTTTCATCGGCGCGACGGTGGGGCCGTACGCGCGGACCAACACGACGGAATAAGGAGATTGAAATGCGTGGCGTGAACGGACGGAAGTATTCGGCGGGACGCGTTCTTTCTTTCTCGTCATCCCCGCGAAGGCGGGGATCCATGGACGTTGCCGGAAGCGCGTCCAATGCCGAAGGCGAACGCAGGTCCATGGATTCCCGCCTTCGCGGGGATGGTGGCAAGATCGGATACAGCGCACTTGCGCTGCGCTCGCTCGCAATGGCCTGCATGCTGCTTGTTTGCGCGCAGGCACTGTGTGCGCCGCCGGGTAATGCCGTTGATGACGAAGCGGCTCCAGCGTACCTCGACACCAGTCGCAGCTTCGATCAGCGCGCCGCCGACCTGGTGTCGCGCATGACGCTGGAGGAAAAGGCAGCGCAGATGGCGAACGGCGCCCCGGCCATACCGCGCCTGGGCGTGCCCGCGTACGACTGGTGGAACGAGGCGCTGCACGGTGTCGCTCGGGCCGGCGGCGCAACGGTGTTCCCGCAGGCCATCGGCATGGCGGCGACGTTCGACACGCCATTGATGGCGCAGATCGCCGAGGTCATCGGCGACGAAGCACGTGCCAAGCACCACGAGTTCGCGCGCCACGACAAGCGCGGCCGCTACCAGGGACTCACGTTCTGGTCGCCGAACATCAACATCTTCCGCGACCCGCGCTGGGGCCGTGGGCAGGAAACCTACGGCGAGGACCCGTACCTCACCGCGCGCATGGGTGTGACCTTCGTCAATGGCCTACAAGGCGACGATCCCAAGTACCGCAAGCTCGACGCCACCGCCAAGCACTTCGCCGTGCACAGTGGGCCGGAAGCCGACCGACACACCTTCGACGCGCGCCCCAGCGAGCGTGACCTGCGCGAGACCTATTTGCCGGCGTTCGAGACGCTGGTGAAGGAAGGCGATGTGGCTGCGGTGATGGGCGCCTACAACCGTGTCTACGGCGAGTCGGCCAGTGCCAGCCAGTTCCTGCTGCGCGACGTGCTACGCGACGAGTGGGGCTTCAAGGGCTATGTCGTGTCCGATTGCTGGGCCATCGTCGACATCTGGAAGCACCACAAGATCGTCGCCACGCCCGAGGAAGCCGCCGCGCTCGCGGTGAAGAACGGCACCCAGCTCGATTGCGGCGATACCTACGCGCCCTCGCTGCCCGTTGCCGTTCACAAGGGGCTGATCTCCGAGGCTGAGGTCGACGCCGCGGTGACCCAATTGTTCGCCGCGCGCATGCGGCTGGGCATGTTCGATCCGCCTTCCAGTGTTCGCTGGGCGCGCATTCCGTACTCGGTCAACCAGGCGCCAGCGCACGACGCGCTGGCACGCAAGGTCGCGCAGGAGTCGATCGTGCTGCTGAAGAACGACGGCATCCTGCCGCTGTCGCATGAGGTCAAGCGCATCGCCGTAGTCGGCCCGACCGCCGACGACACCATGGCGCTGCTGGGCAACTACTACGGTACGCCGGCTGCGCCGGTGACCGTCCTGCAAGGCATTCGCGAGGCCGCGCCGAACGCGCACATCGTGCATGCGCGCGGCGTCGATCTGGTCGAAGGCCGCGACGATCCGGCGGCGATGCCGTTGATCGAGCCGCAATACTTGCGGCCCGCCGCCGGCTCCACCGAGCGCGGCCTGCGCGGCGAGTACTTCCGCACGCGGGACCTGTCGGGCACGCCGGCGCTGGAACGCGTGGATGCGCAGATCGGTTTCCGCTGGGACCGCGGCTCACCCACCGACAACCTGATGGCGCGCGGCGAGGCGCACGGTGGCCAGGCCGTGCCGGCGGACGACTTCAGCATCCGCTGGAGCGGGCAGCTGCTGCCGCCGGTGTCGGGTACTTACCAGTTGGAAGCCGCCGCCAACGACGGTGTCCGCCTTTACCTGGACGGAAAACTGCTGCTCGACCGTTGGAAGGACCGCGACCGCCTGCAGGCCGGGCACGCCAGCGTGCAACTGCAGGGCGGCCGCGCCTATGAGATCCGTTTGGAGTACTACGAACACGAACGAGATGCCGGCATCCGCCTGGCCTGGCGCATGCCGGGCGCGAAGCCGCCGTTTGAGGAAGCGCTGCAGGTGGCGCGCGAATCGGACGTGGTGATCTTCGTCGGCGGACTGACAGGTGACGTCGAAGGCGAGGAGATGACGGTCAACTATCCGGGCTTCGCTGGCGGCGACCGCACCGACACGCGCTTGCCGGAAACACAGCGCAAGCTGCTGCAAGCGCTGCACGCCACCGGCAAGCCGGTAGTGATGGTGCTGACCACGGGCTCCGCGCTGGCGGTGGACTGGGCGAAGCAGAGCCTGCCAGCGATCCTGGTGGCGTGGTACCCCGGCCAGCGCGGTGGCAACGCGGTCGCCGACGTTCTGTTCGGCGACGCCAACCCCGCCGGCCGCTTGCCGGTGACGTTCTACAAGGCTGACGAAAAGCTGCCCGCGTTCGACGACTACGCCATGCGTGGACGCACCTACCGCTACTTCGATGGCGAACCGCTGTACGCATTCGGCCACGGCCTGTCCTACACCCGCTTCGCTTACGGCGACCTGCACCTGGACCGCAAGCGCGCGACCCCCTCGCAGCCGGTCAAGGTGTCGCTGCAGGTGAAGAACACCGGCGCGCGCGCGGGAGATGAGGTGGTGCAGCTGTACCTCAAGCCCACCGAGCCGAAGCGAGAACGCGCGCGCAAGGAACTGCGCGGATTCCAACGCGTCCACCTGCAGCCTGGCGAATCGCGCGAGGTCACCTTCACCATCACGCCAGACCGAGACCTGCGCACCTGGGACGAGCAGCGCGATGCGTACTCGGTCGATCCAGGGGCATACGAAGTGCAGGTGGGTGCGTCGAGTGCGGACGTGCGCAGCACGAAGGCGTTGACGGTGACGAAGTAAGTGGTGCGGAACGCAGGCGAGCACCATCCTGCAGGTTTACGTTATCCCCGCGAAAGCGGGAATGACGGACAGGCGCGCTGCGTGTCGCGATCCGAATGCAATCCAAAGAGCCTGGCATGACCCATCACCACTCGACACGCCTCACCCCCGCCACGCTGGCGACGCTGCCTGCCACGGTCGTCCGCCCCGCTTACGACCTCGGCGCCACCCGCATCGGCATCGTCCACATTGGTGTGGGCGCGTTCCATCGTGCGCACCAGGCGGCCTACGTCGACGACCTGCTCGTCGATGATCCGCAGTGGGCCATCAGCGGCGTGTCGTTGCGCAATCCCGACGTGCGCGATGCGCTACAGCCGCAGGACGGTCTGTACACGTTGGCGCTGCTCGGCGAGCGACCGCAGCTGCGCGTGATCGGCGCGATCCGCGAATTGCTGTGCGCGCGCGAGCAGCGCGCTGCGGTGCTGGTGCGCCTGGCCAATCCGGAGGTGCGGCTGGTCACGTTGACCATCACCGAGAAAGGCTATTGCTTGTCCGGCGACGATCTCGACCTGGCGCATCCGGAAATCGTGCGCGACCTGGCATCGCCCGAAGCACCCGCCGGTGCGATCGGCTACCTGGTCGCCGGCCTGCTTCGGCGCTGGCGGATGGGGGTTGCGCCGTACACGGTGCTCAGCTGCGACAACCTGCCCGACAACGGCCGACGCCTGCGTCGCGTGGTGCTGCAGTACGCCGAGCACGTCGATGCACGGTTGGCACGCTGGATCGAAGCGGAGGTCGCATTTCCGCGCTCGATGGTCGACAGCATCACACCGGCCACTGACGACGCGCTGCGTGACAGCGTCGCGCAGGCGCTGTCCTGCATGGACGCCTGGCCGGTGCAGCGCGAAACCTATGCGCAATGGGTGGTGGAAGACCTGTTCTGCAACGGTCGCCCCGCCTTCGAGCGGGTCGGCGTGACCATGAGCGACGACATCGCCGGCTATGACCGCGCCAAGCTGCAGCTGCTCAACGCGCCCCATTCGGCGCTGGCCTACCTGGGCTCGCTGCTGCAGATCGAGACGGTGGCCGAGGCGATGACCGAACCAGTGCTTGCCGGTTTTGTCGAGCGGTTGATGCGCGAGGCCATCGCACCCAACGTCGCTGCGCCGCGCGGTTTCGATGCGCAGCGCTACATCGATGCCATCCTCGCGCGGTTCCAGAACCCGGCGGTGCGCCACCGTTTGTCGCAGATCGCGTGGGACGGATCGCAGAAGCTGCCAGTGCGTCTGCTCGGCACCATCGGCGACGCGCTCGCCGCGGGGCGCCCGATCGGGTGGCTGTGCCTGCCGGTCGCGGGCTGGATACAGTTCGTGCGGCGCCAGGCCGGCGAGGGCGTGGCCCTGGTCGATCCGCTCGATCAAGTGCTGTCGCAGGTCGGACGCGCCTGCACCGGCGACGCTATGGGCGATGTCGATGCCTTCCTCGGCGTCGATGCGGTGTTTGGTGATCTGACGAAGCAGGCGCGCTTCGTCGATGCATTGCGCCACGCCTATGCCGAACTCGGCGATGGATCGCCGGCGGCGGTATCGCAGGCACTGGCTTCCGCAGCCTGATCGATCCAGCGGATGTGGCCAACGCCGCATCCGCCACGGTTCACGGATGGGCGACGGACCGCAGCTCGATCGACGCCGGCTGCAACGATCCGGACTCGGCGCGCAGCGTGATCGTGCCGTTGCGGTCCGGCAGGCCGCGCACGATCACCAGGCACAGGCCGTTGAACGCGTTGCGCTCGCGCGATACGAACGAGGTCATGTCGGTCGGATCGCCGTTGTCGGACGCAACGATCTCGCCCGGTCCTTCCACGCTGAAGCGCAGGTGCGCACTCGAGGTCGGCATCGGTCGGCCGTTGCGGTCGAGCACGCGAACCGTCACGAACGACAGGTCACGGCCGTCGCTGGCGATCTCACGCCGGTCCGCCACCGCCTGTAGCTGCGATGCGGCACCGGCGGTGTGCGTGGTCGACGCGGCCCAGGGTTTGCCGTCCCGGTACGCCTGCACGCGCAGTTCGCCGGGCACGTAGACCACGTCGTCCCAGCGCAGGCGGTATTCGAACGGCGCCTTCTTCCTGCGGCCCTGTGAAACACCGTTGACGAACAGTTCCGCTTCATCGCCCGAAGTGAACACGTGCACCGGTGTTGCCTGTCCCTCGCGGCCCGGCCACGTCCAGTGCGGCAGCAGATGCGCCATTGGCAGGTCGGGGCGCCAGCGTGCCTGGTAGAGGTAGTAGCGGTCCTTCGGAAAGCCGGCGAGGTCGACGATGCCCGAGTACGAGCTGCGCGAGTCGTAGTAGGGCGTGGGCTCCCCCAGGTAATCGAAACCAGTCCACACGAACTCGCCGGCGACGAACGGATGCCGGTCCAGACTGGCGAACACCTTGTCCGCGCTGGAGCCGAAGTCCACTGCGTGCAATTCGTACGCGCTGACCTGACGGGTCGTAGTATCGCCGCCACGGCCGTCGCGCACCGGCGCGCTGGTCTCCTTGGTCACTGGAAACAGGTAAGCGCCGCGGCTGCTCAATGCCGAGGAAGTCTCGGTGCTGACGATGGCCTTGTCGGGGAACGCGACATGGAAGGCGTCGTACTGCGGCTTGGTGCGGATGCGGTCGGTGCCTTCGAACTCGGGCGTATCGCGGATGCCTTCGCCCTGGTAGTTCAATCCGATCACATCCAGTGTGCTGGGTAACGGCATGTCGGGCTTGGCCCAGTTCATCGCGTTGATGGTCGGGCGCGTGGGATCTTCCTCGTGGACGATCGCATTCAACCGTCTCGCGATCGCCGCGCCTTCCTCGCCGGTGTACTGCTCGCCGACCTCGTTGCCAACACTCCACAGCACGATGGACGGATGGTTGCGGTCGCGGCGCAACATCGCGCGCAGGTCGGACTCGTGCCAGTCGGGGAAGATCAAGTGGAAATCGAGCGGTGTCTTCTTGCGCTCCCACGAGTCGAAGACTTCATCAACGACGAGTAGTCCCATGCGGTCAGTGAGTTCCAGAAGCTCCGGCGCCGGTGGGTTGTGCGCCATGCGCACCGCATTGGCTCCCATCTCGCGCAGGATCTGCAGTTGCCGCTCTGCCGCGCGCTCGTTGAACGCCGCGCCCAGTGCGCCAAGGTCATGGTGATTGTTGACACCGCGGATGACGGTGCGTTCGCCGTTGACGAGCAGGCCTTCGTTGGCATCGAAGCGGATCGAGCGGATGCCGAACGGCGTTTCGACTTGATCGACGACGCGGCCTTCGCGCGTGACCGTGGTGATGGCGACATAGCGATGAGGTTGCTGCGTCGGTAGCGGGCCCCACAGGCGAGGGTGGGCTAGGGTGGTGGAGGCGGACAGCTTGGCGCTCGACTTCGCGGTGACCTGCGTATGGCCGCCGTCGATGTGCGCCACGACACGGCCGGTCCTGGCGCCGTTGGCATCGAGTGGATAGACGTCGGTGACGACGGCCACGTTGGCTTCACTTCCGGAATCGTTGTCGATCGAAACGTCCAGTGCGATGGTCGCGCGTTCCTTCGACACCTGCGGTGTCGTCACCCGTGTGCCCCAATGCGCGACATGCACGGGATCGGTTTTTACCAGCCAGACGTTGCGATAGAGGCCTGCGCCGGGGTACCAGCGGGCAGACTCTGGCGGGTTGTCGAGGCGGACCGCCAATTGGTTCTCGCCGCCAGGCACCGCATACGGGGTGAGATCCACGCGCCAGCCGTTGTAGCCGTACGGCCAGCCGCCGACGAGCTTGCCGTTGAGCCATACGGTCGCATAGGACATCGCGCCGTCGACATCGAGAAAGATCGAGCGTCCGCGATCGCTTGCGGGGATGTCGAGCGTGCGCCGGTACCACACGGGCCCCCATGTCTGCAGCCGCCCCATGCCGCCGTAGGGGCCGTCTTTGAGGAACGGCCCGGTGATGGCCCAGTCGTGCGGCAGCGTCACGTGCTGCCAGGTCGCGTCATCGAAGTCCGCCTGCACGAACGTCACGTCGCTGCCGGGATGACCGGCGGGGCGCGCGTGATGTTTTGCGGGATCGCGGATCAGCGGATTGGCGGTGGGAAGAATCCACAGCTTGAGCACGGGCGCGGAACGCGATGCAAGCTTCGCTGCTTCCTCGGGACGCGCATCGGCGGCCTTGCCGTCCTCGCTGCGGGCGACTTCCGGCCGCACGTCATAGTCGAACTCGTGCGTGATGCCTTGCGGATCGCCCTTGTGGAAGCGCCAGTCGGTATCGATGAGGATGCGTTCGCGTGGCGCAGGTCCACCCGTCGCGGCGACCGGATGCGACGCCATCACCAGACACATGGCCATGGCTGCCAACGCAAGCGTGCTGCGCCCACTTTCCCGCCTGCAGCAGAGGGGTGTCGCGAGGGGAAGCACGCCGATGGTGTGGGCGAATCGCTTCCACCCCATCGCTATCTCGCGAGCGGGGGAGGGAGGAATATCCGTGCTCATTGCGCTGGATTGCGACGTGCTGTCCGATGCAATCACAACCGATATGCCCGCTTCGGCAACCGGTACGTCAGGTCCACCGCCACCTCCGCTGCTTCGTCCTCGTCCATCCGGTGTTCGGCCACCAGCTTCGCCAGGAAGGCACAGTCGATGCGTCGCGCCACGTCGTGCCGCGCCGGAATTGACAGAAACGCCCGCGTGTCATCGTTGAAGCCGACGGTGTTGTAGAAGCCGCCGCTGGCGAGCGTCTGCTCGCGGAAGCGCCACATGCCTTCCGGCGCGTCGTGGAACCACCATGCCGGGCCGAGGAACAGCGACGGGTAGTGGCCAGCCAGCGGCGCCAGTTCGCGCGAGTAGGTGCTCTCGTCAAGAGTGAATACGATGATGGTCAGGCGCGGGTCGTTGCCGAAGCGGTCGAGCAGCGGCTTGAGCGCATGCACGTACTCGGTCCGCAACGGAATGTCGGCGCCCTTGTCGCGACCGTAGCGTTCGAACAACCCGGCATTGTGGTTGCGGAAGCAGCCCGGGTGGATCTGCATCACCAGCCCGTCGTCCAGGCTCATCGCGGCCATCTCGGTGAGGACCTGCGCGCGGAACAGTTCGGCCTGCGCGGGCGTCGCGGCGCCGCGCACGACGGTGTCGAACAGCTTGCGCGCCTCGTCCGGCGGCAGGTCGGCCGTGGCGGCGGTGGGATGGCCGTGATCGGTGGAGGTCGCGCCCATGGAGGCGAAGAACGCCCGGCGCTGGCGGTGCGCGCGCAGGTAGCCATCCCAGGTGGTCACGTCTTCGCCGGTGATCTCGCCGAACCGGGCCAGCGCCGTGGGGAACTGCTCGTGCTCCGGATCGACCACCGGATCCGGGCGATAGGCGGTGATGACGCGCCCCCGCCAGCCGCTGTCGCGGATCGCGGCGTGATGTTCGAGCAGGTCGAGCGGCGACTCGGTGGTGGCGATCACCTCGATGTTGAAGCGCTCGAACAACGCGCGCGGCAGAAACTGAGGCGTCTGCAGCGCGGCGGTGATGCGGTCGTAGTACTCGTCGGCGGTGGACGCGTCCAGGCGCACGCGCAGGCCGAACACGTCATGGAAGACATGGTTGAGCCACATCGACGATGGCGTGCCGCGGAACAGGTGGAAGTTGCGCGCTAGCGTTCGCCACGCCTCACGCGGGTCCACTGTCGCACGCGAGCCGTCGGCGCGCGGGATGCCAAGCGCGTCCAGCGGCACGCCTTGGCTGTAGAGCATGCGGAACACGTAGTGGTCGGGTACCAACAGCAGTTCGGTAGCGTTGGCGAACGGCGCGTTGTCGGCGAACCAGCCCGGATCGGTGTGACCGTGCGGGCTGACGATCGGCAGGTGCGCGACCTGCGCGTACAGCCGGCGGGCGATGGCACGCTGCGTGGGATCGGGCGGGAACAGCCGGTCTTCGTGCAGGGCGAGGGGTCGGGCGTGGGCGTTCATGGCAGCGGTTTCTTCAGTGTGGAGGCGGCAGGTGCGATCGCGACGACACCGCCGCGGCGCGTCCGCTCAGGGGCGTGGCTGCTCGGGCGTGCGTGACAGGCGCACGCGCAGCAATGCGTTCACCGAGGTCAGGTACAGCGTGCGGCCGTCGTCGCCCAGCGCGCAGTTGGAAACCGCCTGGCCGGTGGCGATGCGGCCGAGCCGGCGACCGTCTGGCGCGAACACCAGCATGCCGCCGGGCGCGCTGGCGAACAGGTGGCCATCGGCGGTGACACACAGGCCATCGGGCACGCCCGGCGCCTGTGGCCCGGCCAGGTCGGAGGCATCGGCGAACACGTGGCGATCGCTGGCATTGCCTTTGGCATCGAGCGCGTAGGCCATCCACACCGGGTTGCCCGCGTCGCTGTTGGACACGTACAGCGTGCTTTCGTCCGGCGACAGCGCGATGCCGTTGGGGAAGCTGAGACGGTCGTCGATGAGGTGCACCGTGCCATCGCGGTCAATGCGGTACACGCCGTTGAACGCCAGCTCCTTGCGCGGCGACGCGTCCAGCCCGGTCAGTCCGTACGGCGGATCGGTGAAATACACGTTGCCGTCGCCGCGCTGGGCGAGGTCATTGGGGCTGTTGAGACGCTTGCCCTGGTAACGCGATGCCAGCGTGACGCGCTTGCGGCTGGCCAGGTCCATGCGCACCACGCTGCGGTTGCCCGAATCGGCGAGCAGCAGGCCGCCGTCGCGCACTGGCAGCAAGCCGTTTGCGCCGGCTTCGCGCATCGCCGGGTCGGCCAGGCCGGTGTAGCCGGAAGGCCGCTCGAAGAGGCCCAGACCCTCGTCCTGCGACCAGCGGTACATCGTGTTGCCCGGCACGTCGGTGAACAGCAAGTACTTGCCGTCGTCGATCCACGCCGGGCCTTCCGACCAGGTGAATCCTTCCGCGAGTCGCTCGACCACCGCGTCGGCCGGCACCAGTGCATCGAGCGCGTGATCGAAACGTTCGATGCGCCCGACCACAGTATGACCATGCACTGGCGGCGCTTTCGCTTCGCCGCGCAGGTAACGCCTGAGCCACGCCATCGCCGGCCGCTCGCTGCCGTCGGCGCGCACCAGGGTGGCGTCTTCCTTCTCGCGCCACAGCCCGGGCCGGAAGCCCCACAGGGTAATGCCGCGCACCGCCGGGTGCTCCCAGAACAGCGGGAAGATGCGCTGGTAGTCCTTCAGTTGTTCCTCGTCGGTGGCGCCGTCGATGTCGAGCTCGGTCACGTAGATCGGCAAGCCGCTCGCGGCCAGCAGGTCGAGGTTGGCCTGGTGCACCGACATCGGCACGCCCGGCTTGGTCGCGAACGCATGCGCCTGCACGCCGATGCCGTCGAGCAGGTCGTCGCGGCGCAGCAGGTCGATGATTTCGCGGTAGCGTCGGGTTGCGTCGGGCTTGTTGGTGATGTTGTAGTCGTTGATCAGCAGCTTCGCGTTCGGGAAATGCGTACGGGCGAGGCGATAGGACGTGATGATCCAGTCCCAGCCGGTTTTGCCACTGCCGCCCAGCGCGTCGATGTAGTGGCCGCCGCCTTCGTCGTCCTTGGTCGGCGGATCATTGAGCGGCTCGTTCACCACCTCGACGAAATCCAGCTGCGGGTAACGCTGCGCGACGGCGGCGAACCACTCCTCGATCTCCTCGCGCTGTTCGGCGACTGGCAGCGTCTCGATCCATTCCGGCTGCTGGTTACCCCACACCATCACGTGCATCTGGAAGGGCAGGCCGTTGTCCTTGGCAAACCGGTAGGCCTCGTCGAGGCCGCGCCAGTCCATGCGGTCGCGCATCTTCTCGACCTCGCCCCACTTGCCGGCGTTCTCGGGCGTGACCTTGTTCCAGTAGCGGATGAAGTCGGTGGACTGCGACGGGCTGTAGGCGCTGCCCAGGAATTTACCGTGGCCTACGGCCAGCGCGGTGTGCGGCGTTGTGTCCTGCGCGTGCAGGTGCAACGGCAGCGTTGCCAGCGCCACGAGTAGAAGGTGCTTCATGAGTGGCATGGATGCAGGTTTCATACGTGCTTCGCTTCGTCCAGTTGCGCGGGTGCCAGATGCGGTGCGAGGAGATGCACGACCACCAGCGCGACCAGGTACGCAGAGCCGGCCACCAGGAACACCGGGACGTAGCTGCCGGTGGTTTCGAGCAGGAAGCCGGTGAAGGTGGCGATCATCATGCCGCCCACCGCGCCGGCAAAGCCGCCGATGCCTACCACGGAGGCCACTGCGCGGCGTGGGAACATGTCGGAGGTGAGCGTGAACACATTCGCCGACCAGCCCTGGTGACCAGCGGTCGCCAGGCCGATCAATACGACGGCAACCCACAGGTTCTCCGCCTTCGCCGCAAAAACGATCGGTACCACCATGCAGGCGCAGATCGCCATCGCCGTCTTGCGCGCGCGGTTGACGCTCCAGCCGAGCTTGATGAAGCGCCCGGCGATCCAGCCACCCAGGATGCTACCCACATCGGCCATCACGAAGATCACGATCAGTGGCAGGCCCAGGCCGAGCAGGGTGAGGCCGTACTCGGCGTGCAGGAACTTGGGCAGCCAGAACAGGAAGAACCACCAGACCGGGTCGGTGATGAACTTTGCCGCGACGAAAGCCCAAGCCTGGCGATGGCGCAGGATGCGCGACCACGGTACGCGCACTGACGGTTCGGGCGGGTCACTGCGGATGTAGGCCAGTTCGGCCGACGACAGCTTGGGCTGGTCCTCCGGCGCGTGGTAGATCCACAGCCACGCGACCAGCCACAGCGCGCTGAGCGCACCCGTGACCAGGAAGGCCGCCTGCCAGCCGAACGCCGTGGCGACTATGGGCACCATCAGCGGCGCGACGATTGCGCCGATGTTGGAGCCGGAATTGAAGATGCCGGTGGCGAACGCGCGCTCATTGCGCGGGAACCATTCGGCCACGGTCTTGATTGCCGCCGGGAAGTTGCCGGCCTCGCCCAGGCCCAGCATGAAGCGCGCGGCGGCAAAGCCCACGACGGTCGTCGCCAGCGAATGGCTCATCGCTGCCAGGCTCCAGACGCTGATGGCGATGGCGTAGCCGATGCGCGTACCCAGTCGGTCGATGATTGCGCCGGAGCACAGCAGGCCGATGGCGTAGGCGGCCTGGAATGCGGTGACGATGTAGCCGTATTCGATTTCGTTCCAGCCGATCTCCGTCTGCAGGAATGGCGCGAGCACGCCGAGTACCTGGCGGTCGATGTAGTTGATGGTGGTGGCCGCCAGCAACATCGCGCAGATGCGCCAGCGGTACAGGCCGACCCGAGCGACCGGGGTGGACGTGACCGCGACCGGAGCACCGTCGTTCATGCCCGTTCCGTATGCATGGCGTGGCACGCATCGATGGCGGTGCAGGGCTTTCGCGTGACGCAATGGTGCGCGGTGGTTTGCATCGCTGTATCCCTCGCGAGCTTGGTCGGATCGATTGAATGGTAGCGCTATCATTACCACGCACGCATAAGCGCCGACCACAGGCAAAAAATTCAACGCGTACTGCGTCACAAACCGCGTGGTGTCTATGCTGCAGCGCAGCGAGATCATGTTGCCCTGCAGCATGCATGCTGCAAATGGTAGCGCTACCATCGAGACCAAGGGCGCGCCGAGGCATGGCGGGTCACGAGGGTTCCTTCGGAATCAATTCAAAAAAATAAGCCGGTGATGATGCGACCACGTCGCACGCCACCCGATCACCAGAAACGGGAGGGGAGTACGGTGGAAATGCTGATTGCAAGAACGGTGTTGTCGCGTTCCTTGAGTGTCGCCCTGCTTGGCCTGGCCAGCGGCGCGGTGTTCGCCCAGGCGCAGCCGCAGCAGCCAACATCCTCGGCGCAGGAGCAGACGTCGTCCCAGGCGTCGCAGCCTCCAGCCGCCGAGCCGGCTGCGGCGCCGGCGGAGCGGACGGAATCCGAACAGATCAAGGAACTCGATCGCGTGGTCGCCACCGGCTTCCGCCAGAGCCTGGAGTACTCGACCCAGGCCAAGCGCGAGTCCACGGGCTTCACCGATTCGATCTTCGCCGAGGACATGGGCAAGTTCCCGGACGTCAACATCGCCGAATCGCTGGCACGCATCCCGGGCATCCAGCTCAACCGCGACGTCAACGGCGAAGGTCTCAACGTCGCCATCCGCGGCCTGCCCAACAGCTTCACCAAGACGACCATCAACGGCGCGTCGGTCGCCACGGCCTCCATCGGCCTGGATTCGACCAACCAGAACCGCGAAGTCGACCTGAACCTGTTCCCGACCGAGTTCTTCAGCCAGATCAAGGTCAGCAAGTCGCCGACGGCGGCGCTGACCGAAGGCGGCGCGGCGGGCGTGATCGACATGCGCAACGTGCGCCCGTTCGATCGCCCGGAATCGCAGCTGACCTACATCCTGCAGGCCGACTACAACGACATCGCCGAGAAAGCCAGCCCGCGCGGCACGGTGATCGGCAGCTGGCTCAACGAAGACAAGACCTTCGGCGTGCTGGCCGGCGTGACGTCCGCGCGCGGCAAGCTCGGCGTGGAAGGCTACGAGACGGTGGGCTGGACCAATCCGAACCTGACCAACTCGCAGTGCGTCGGTGGCGACCCGAACACGGCTCCGGGCAACCAGTTCCCGGCCATGGGCCAGCCCTGCAACACGACCGGCGGCAACGGCTGGCGCATTCCGTCCAGCATCGCGAGCCGTCCGGGCGAGGTCATCGACGCGCAATGGCTGCGTGACCACAACCCCGGCCTGACCACGGCGCAGATCGGCGAAGCGCTGATCCCGCGCCTTGGCCGCCCGGTGCACATGTCCGGCGACCGCGACCGCGATTCGTTCCTCGGCTCCATGCAGTGGCGCCCGAACGAGAACGTCGACATGTACATGGACGTCCTGTACACGAAGGCCGAGCGCAGCAACGACCGCATCGACATGAACCTGATCGGCCGCAACGGCGCGATGGTTCCGACGAACATGCAGCTGGACGCGAACAACGTCGTCACCAGCGCGACGTTCGAGAACGCACAGTACTTCCTCGAAGCGCGTCCGTACCACGAGGAAGTGCAGTACTGGCAGGTCACGCCGGGCGGCACGTTCTACTTCGCCGACGACGTCAAGCTGGACGTGCAGGGCAGCATGAGCCGCAGCTGGATGCGCCGCGACTCGCCGACCATCCTGTTCAACTCGCCGCTCACCACGATCCAGTACACCAACAACGGCGATATCCCCAGCTGGACCACTGACCTCGATCTGAACGACCCAAACATCGGCTGGACCTGGACCGGCGGCCGCGTGTGGGCGCAGAACGAAAAGCGCGTGACCGAGACCAGCGGCCTCAACGCCAGCCTGCAGCTGGGCGACGACCGCAACAACGTCACCTTCGGCCTCGCGTGGGACGAGAACTACCGCACCATCGTCGGCTTCGGCGATACCGGCACCAACTGGCAGCCATACGCACTGTCGCAGGTGCCGACCTCTGAACTGCCGAACTACATCACGCCGGGCCCGTTCGGTTTCGTGACGGTGGACTTCAACCGCTTCATGGCCGACACCAACTACGCCTTCTATCGTGATAACGCGGGCGAGTCGTCCGGTGCCAACACCGGCGCGCCGACCGGCGGCTTCGACGAGGCGAACACCGCCGCCTTCATGATGGTCAACGGCGAGTCGGAGATCTGGAACCGCACCATGCGCTTCAACATGGGCGTGCGTTACGCGCAGACCGACCAGCAGATCAAGGGCCCGGTGACCATCAACGGCGTGCGCAACTACCAGACGCTGAGCGGCGACTACGCCGAATGGCTGCCGTCGTTCAGCGCGGCGTGGGACGTGGCCGATAACATCGTGCTGCGCACCTCGGCCTCGCGCACGATGACGCGCCCGAACCCGAGCTCGATGCTGCCGGCCACCACCTTCACCGACATTTCGGCGCAGATTGCGAACCAGGGCAACCCGGACCTGACCCCGTACATCTCCACCAACTTCGACATCGGTGGCGAGTGGTACACGGGCGGCGAAGGCTTCGTCGGCGTGACACTGTTCAACAAGCGCATCGAGGGCTACACCTACCAGGGCGTGACCACCCGGCCGTTCACCAGCCTGGGCATTCCGTTCGAATCGCTGACCGTCGACCAGCAGCGGGCCATCAACAATCGCGGTGGCGCGGACGTGGCGACGGTGAACGTGCAGCAGCAAGTCAACGCCGATGCCGAGCTCGAGATCCGCGGCATCGAACTGATCTGGGTGCAGCCGTTGAACTTCGTGTTCGAGGGCCTAGGCTTCATGGCCAACTTCTCGAAGCTCAACATCGACACCATCGGCAAGGACGCGAACGCACTGGCCGGCAACGTCTATGGCGTCTCGCCGAAGATGTGGAACGCCACCACCTACTGGGAGAACGACATCGCCTCGGTGCGCCTGTCGTACAACTGGCAGGAAGGCGCCGTCGGCACGGGTCCGAACCAGCAGGGTATCCCGTTCGCGCAAATCTACGGCGAAGACCGCGGCCAGCTCGACCTGTCCTCCAGCTACACGCTGCATGGCATCAAGTCCGAGCCGCAGATCTTCTTCAACGTGCTCAACATCACTGGCGAGGAGCGTCGTTCCTTCTTCGCCTACGACAATGCGGTCAACGACATGTACGATCCGGGCACCACGTATACGATCGGTGTGCGCGGCACGTTCTGATCAATCGCACATCGTGATCCGACAGCTGTAACCCGTAACCTGCGGCCCGTTCCGGTGCATCGAGCAACGGGCGGGCCGCGCCACATCGGCCTCGCTGCGGCGGGGCCCAAGAATCTCGACGCCAGGGGCACATGAACAGCACTTCCGAAACGTTGTCGGTCGCCGAGAAGATCGGCTACAGCCTGGGCGATCTCGCCGCCAACCTGATATTCCAGACGTTGGTGACGTTTCTGGCGTTCTTCTACACCGACGTGTACCGCATTGCGCCCGGTACGGCGGCGACGATCATCTTCGTCGTCGGCATGCTGGGCGCCTTCGTGTTCACGCCCATCATCGGCATCGCTGCCGACCGTACGGTCACGCGCTGGGGCAGGTTCCGGCCGTGGATCCTATGGACGGCGATCCCGTTCGGGGTGTTCTCGCTGCTGGCCTTCAGCACGCCCGACCTGGCTCCGAAGGCCAAGGTCGCCTACGCCTTCGCGACCTACACGCTGCTGGTGATGGTGTACGCAGCCAACAACCTGCCGTACTCGGCACTGAGCGGTGTGCTCACCGGTTCCATGGCGCAGCGCAACAGCCTGTCCGCCTACCGCTTCGTGGCGGTGATGGTGGCGCAGTTCGTCATCCAGGTGCTGCTGCTGCCGTTGGTGCTGATCCTCGGCGACGGCGACAAGGTGCGTGGCTTCCACAACACGATGATGCTGTTCGCCATCGTCGGCACCGTGTTCTTCCTGATCACCTTCCTCACCACGAAGGAGCGCATCGTCCCCGCGCCGGAGCAGAAGTCCAGCGTTGCGCAGGATCTGGGTGACCTGGCGCGCAACCGGCCGTGGGTGGTGATGCTGTTGCTGACCATCCTGGTGTTCATGACGCTCGCGCTCAAGGGCGGCATGTACGTGTACTACTTCAAGTACTACCTCAGCGCGACGCACCTGGCGGGCTTCCTCGATCAGGTCGGCTTCAATGGCTTCATCGCCGGACTCAACTCGGTGCTGACCAGCGTGGGCCTGACCGAATTCCAGTGGCCGAAGGATGCGCCCACGTCAGCGCTGAGTCTGTTCAACGCGGGCGGCATCGTCTTCATGATCCTGGGCATCGGGTTCTCGAAGCGGTTGGCAGACCGCTTCGGCAAGCGCGATGTCTTCGGTGGCGCACTGTTCGTGTCCACGCTGTTCATGCTGGCGTTCTGCGTGTTTCCACCGCAGGCAACGTGGGTGGTGTTTGTCTCACAGATCCTGCACGGCTTCTTCTACGGCATCACCATCCCGCTGCTGTGGGCGATGATCGCCGACGTGGCGGACTACTCGGAGTGGAAGAACAACCGGCGCGCGACGGCCATCATCTTTTCGGCGATGCTGTGTGGGTTGAAGATCGGCTTGAGTGTCGGCGGTGCGCTGGTCGCGGGCATCCTGGCCTACTACGGCTACACCGCCGACGCACCCGTGCAGGCAGCGCAGACGGTGGACGGCATCCGCATGGCGGTGAGCGTGTACGCCTCGCTGCCGTTCCTGACGTGCATAGCGTTGTTGTTCCTGTATGAGATCAACAAGCCGATGGAATCGCGCATTGAGCAGGAACTGGCTGCACGGCGCTTGCAGGCCGGCGCGACCGCCTGATCCCCACTTCAGCGCTCCAAAGAAGCTCGCGGAGACCTTCATGTCCGACACATCCGAATCCAACAATCTGCAAACGCTGGCCACCAAGGCCATCTCGCAGCCGCTGGTCACGCATATCTATACGGCCGATCCGTCGGCGCACGTGTTCGAGGGTCGGATTTACATCTACCCCTCCCATGATTTCGACGCCGGCATCCCGGAGAACGACGACGGCGATCATTTCGGCATGGAGGACTACCACGTCCTGCGCATGGACTCGCCCGACGGTGAGGCCGTGGACTGCGGCGTGGCGCTGCACGTGAAGGACGTGACCTGGGCGCAGCGGCAGATGTGGGCGCCGGATGCGGCGACCAAGGACGGCAAGTACTACTTGTACTTTCCAGCCAAGCGCGCCGACGGCATCTTCCAGATCGGCGTTGCGGTGAGCGATTGTCCGGAAGGGCCATTCATCCCGGAGCCGGAGGCGGTGCAGGGCAGTTACTCCATAGACCCGGCGGTTTTCACCGACGAGGACGGTGTGTCGTACATGTACTTCGGTGGCCTGTGGGGCGGTCAGTTGCAGAAGTACCGCGACAATGCCTACGGCGCATCCTTCGAGGAACCGGCTGGCGGCGAGCGTGCACTGGGGCCGCGCATCGCGCGCCTGGCCCCGGACATGAAGGAATTCGCCGAAGCGCCGCGCGAGGTGCTGATCCTCGACGAGAACGGACAACCGCTGCACGCCGGTGACCACGACCGTCGCTTCTTCGAAGCGTCGTGGCTGCACAAGTTCGGCGACAAGTATTACTTCTCGTATTCCACCGGCAACACGCACTTGCTGTGCTATGCAGTCGGCGACAGCCCGTACGGACCGTTCACCTACGGCGGCCGCATCCTCACGCCGGTGGTGGGCTGGACCACGCACCACAGCATCGTCGAGTTCCAGGGCCAGTGGTACCTGTTCTATCACGACTCGATTCTGTCGGGCGGCGTGACGCACTTGCGCTCGATCAAGGTGGCACCGCTTCACCATGAAGCGGACGGGCGCATCCGCACGATCGATCCCTATGGCGCCTGATGCGGCGATGACGCAGTTGGCGCCGGGGCCGCTGATCACCCTGGCGCAGGGTTCGGTGTCGGTCGACATCGCACCACAGGCCGGCGGCCGTATCGCGCAGGTCCGCATCGACGGGGTGGAGCAGTTGGTCGGCTACAGTGCGGACAACCCGGCGATGATCGCCTGGGGTTCGTACCCGATGGTGCCGTGGGCCGGACGTGTGCGTCGCGGCGAATTCGCATTCGACGGCGAGCACCACCACCTGCCGACCAACCTCGGCGGTCACGCCATTCACGGCGTCGGCCTCGCGCTGCCATGGCAGGTGGACGCGCAATCGCCGCAGCACGTCGAGCTGTCGCTGGCATTGCCGAAGGATCAGAGCTGGCCCTTCGGCGGCTTCGCCCGCCAGCGTATCGACGTCGCCCCCGATCGACTGCACATGACGCTGTCGGTGACTGCCGTTGATCGGGCGATGCCGGCCACCCTCGGTTGGCACCCGTGGTGGTGCAAACCTGACTTGGTTGAGTTCGCGCCGACCGCGCTTTACCCGCGTGATGCGGAGGGCATCGCGACCCTGCCGCTCGCGCCGCCGCCGCCGGGTCCGTGGGACGACTGCTTCATCAATCATGCGCCGGTACGGGTGCATCACGGCGACCAGCGGTTGCGCTTGACGTCGGACTGCACGCACTGGGTCGTTTACGACCAGCCGGCGCACGCCACCTGCATCGAGCCGCAAACCGGGCCGCCCGATGCCTTCAATCTCGCGCCCAATCGGCTGGCACCCGGCGAAACCGCGCAGGCGTGGTTTCTGTGGGAGTGGCTCTAGGTGCAGGGCTGTGCGGGTCACGTTTCCAGCTAGAACGAACTACTGCCATGCAGGCAGATCGTGGCTTCGCTGAGTTAGAACCCGTCTGCTGGGCGAGTGTTTTTCACCCGCCGCAAGATCAGCCAGAGCACAACGTCCCTTGCGGAGCACCCTGTTCCCAGAGGCAAGCCGCATTCCTGAGTTACTGCATCGGGCTTGGGGTGCTCATGCGGCGGATTTCTTCCGGCTCGGTTTCCGGCTGGGCTCGGCCTGCGTCACACCCAGCAGCGGGGCGAGGAAGCGGCCGGTGTGCGAATGCGGCAATGCGGCGATGTGCTCGGGCGTGCCAGTGGCGAGGATGCTGCCGCCGCGGTGGCCGCCTTCCGGGCCCAGGTCGATGACCCAGTCGGCGGTCTTGATCACGTCGAGGTTGTGCTCGATCACGACCACGGTGTTGCCGTCGTCGCGCAGGCGGTGCAACACGGCGAGCAGGTGCTCGATGTCGTGGAAATGCAGGCCGGTGGTCGGCTCGTCGAGGATGTACAGCGTGCGTCCCGTGTCACGGCGCGAAAGCTCCTTCGACAATTTCACGCGCTGGGCTTCGCCGCCGGACAGCGTGGTCGCCGACTGGCCGAGCTTGATGTAGCTCAGGCCGACGTCGACCAGCGTTTCCAGCTTGCGCGAAATCGACGGGATCGCCTCGAACAGGTTCAGCGCATCCTCGACGGTCATCTCGAGCACGTCGTTGATGTTGTAGCCCTTGTAGAGGATCTCCAGCGTCTCGCGGTTGTAGCGCTTGCCGCCACAGACGTCGCAGGGCACGTACACGTCCGGCAGGAAGTGCATCTCGACCTTGATCAGGCCGTCGCCCTGGCAGGCCTCGCAGCGGCCGCCGCGTACGTTGAAGCTGAAGCGGCCCGGTGAATAACCACGTGCGCGCGCTTCCGGCACCTGCGCGAACAGCTCGCGCAGTGGTGTGAACAGGCCGGTGTAGGTGGCCGGGTTCGAGCGCGGCGTGCGCCCGATCGGTGACTGGTCGATATCGACCACCTTGTCCCACAGCTCGATGTTCTCGTGCGACTTGTACGGTGCCGGCGTGTGCGAGGCGCCGTTGAGTTCGTTGGCAGCGATCGCGTACAAGGTGTCGTTGATCAGCGTCGACTTGCCCGAGCCGGACACGCCGGTGACTGCGGTGAACAGGCCGCTCGGCACGGCCAGGTCGACGTTCTTGAGGTTGTTGCCGCTGGCGCCGTGCAGGTGGAACGTGGTCTTCGGATCGGGCTTGTGGCGCTTGCTTGGAATCTCGATGCGCTTCTTGCCGCTGAGGTACTGGCCGGTCAGCGAGCGCGGCGCCTTCAGCAAATCGGCCAACTGGCCTTGTGCGATCACCTCGCCGCCGTGCACGCCGGCCCCGGGGCCGATGTCGACGACGTAGTCGGCCAGGCGGATCGCGTCCTCGTCGTGCTCGACCACGATCACCGTGTTGCCGAGGTCGCGCAGGCGGGTGAGGGTGCCGAGCAGGCGCTCGTTGTCGCGCTGGTGCAGGCCGATCGACGGCTCGTCGAGCACGTACATCACGCCGACCAGGCCGGCACCGATCTGCGAGGCCAGACGGATGCGCTGGGCCTCGCCGCCGGACAGGGAATCGGCCTTGCGCTCGAGCGTGAGGTAGTCGAGGCCGACATCGACCAGGAAGCGCAGCCGGTCGCCGATCTCCTTGACGATCTTGATCGCGATCTCGCCGCGCCAGCCGGGCAGGTTGAGGCCCTTGAAGAAGTTCAGCGCCTCGTCGACCGGCAGCACCACGATCTCGGGTAGTGGCCGCTCGGCGACGAACACGTTGCGCGCGGCGCGGTTGAGGCGCGCGCCGCCGCACTCGGTGCAGGCACGTTCGCTGATGTACTTGGCCAGTTCCTCGCGCACCGCGGCCGATTCGGTTTCGCGGTAGCGCCGTTCCAGGTTGGGCACGATACCCTCGAAGCGGTGCTTGCGCTGGCTGCGGCTGCCGCTTTCGGTGAGGTAGGTGAAGCTGATCAGTTCCTCGCCGCTGCCGAACAGCACGGCGTTGCGCACGTCCGCGCTGAGCGACTGCCACGGCGCATCGACGTCGAACCTGTAGTGCTTGGCCAGCGACTGGATCAGCTGGAAGTAATAGGCGTTGCGACGGTCCCAGCCGCGCACCGCGCCGGCCGACAGCGACAGCTCCGGATGCACGACCACGCGCGACGGGTCGAAGAACTGCGCCACGCCGAGGCCGTCGCAGGTCGGGCAGGCGCCGACCGGCGAGTTGAACGAGAACAGGCGTGGTTCCAGCTCCGGCAGCGAGTAGTCGCAGACCGGGCAGCTGTACTTGGACGAAAACAGCAGCGGCGGCGCGTCGCTGCCTTTATCGGACGTGTTGTCGAGCGACATCACCTGGGCCATTCCGTCGCCGAGCTTGAGGGCAGTCTCGAACGATTCGGCCAGGCGCTGCTTGATGTCCTCGCGCGGCTTGAAGCGGTCGATCACCGCCTCGATCGTGTGCTTGACGCGCAGCGCCAGCGGCGGCACCGCATCGATCTCGTGCAGTACGCCGTCGACGCGCACGCGCACGTAGCCCTGCGCGCGCAACTGCTCGAACACCTGGGCGTGCTCGCCCTTGCGCTCGCGGATCACCGGCGCCAGCAGCATGTAGCGCTGCTCATGGTCCAACGCGAGCGCCGCGTCGACCATCTGGCTGACGGTCTGTGCTTCCAGCGGGTAATGGTGATCCGGGCAGCGTGGCGAGCCGACGCGCGCGTACAGCAGGCGCAGGTAGTCGTAGATCTCGGTGATGGTGCCGACGGTCGAGCGCGGGTTGTGCGAGGTCGCTTTCTGCTCGATCGCGATCGCCGGCGACAGCCCTTCGATGTGGTCGACGTCGGGCTTCTCCATCACGCTGAGGAATTGCCGCGCGTAGGCCGACAACGACTCGACGTAGCGGCGCTGGCCTTCGGCGTAGATCGTGTCGAACGCCAACGACGACTTGCCCGAGCCGGACAGGCCGGTGATCACGATCAGCTTGTCGCGCGGCAGGTCGAGATCGATGTTCTTGAGGTTGTGCGTCCGCGCGCCGCGGATGCGGATGTAGTCCAGCGCCATCGGGTGCCTGTCTGGGGGAGGGCCGTCCTCGCGCAACGCGACGACGAACAGGTGAGCGTATCGATTGGCGAAGATGGGGGCAAATCCGAAAAAAGGAAGCCCCGGCCGACTGCCGCGGCGGCGGCCGAGCAGTAGTGATGTGCCCGAGTCGAGCTGTGGCCGCAACAACACCGGGGGCTTGCACCCCCGTGTTGCGGGCCTTGCGGGCGGCCTACTTGAGCAGCTTGAAGCTGGCGCCGGCCTGGCCGGTGCCGGGCTGGCCCTGGGTCTCGATCACGGCTGGGCTGACGCCGTTGACGATCAGCTGCACCTTGATCGCCTCGGCGCGCTGCTTGGACAAGGCCAGATCGTCCGCGGCCACGCCCGTGCTCCCGGCCGGGCCGGTGATTTCCAGGCGAGCCCCAGCCGAGGCGGCCTGGATGGCCTGGGCGGCTTTGCTGAGCAGGTCGAGGCTGCCGGCGGTGACCTTGGCGCTGCCGTCCTCGAACTGGATCGGGGTCTGGTTCAGTGCTTGCATCAGTTCCGCCGCCGAGGCGCCGGGTTTGAGGCGGGTCAGGGCCTGCGCGGCGTCACTGCTGGCCGGGTTGGCGGCATTGTTGCCGACCCCCTCGAACAGGCCGCTGTAGCGGTAGCCCGGGAACAGCGCCTGCGCCTTGCCGAGCAGCGCCGCGCGGTCGGTCGGGGACGCGTAGCCGCTGAGTTCGATGGCCTGGCCTTCGAAGGCCACGGCCGCACCGGGCATGGTGAACGCGGCGGCGAACTTGGGCAGCTTGCCCAGCCACGGCGCCGATCGAGCGCCTTTGTCGACCGCCAGCGCGCCCGACGCATTGCCGGCGCCGTAGGCCTTGTCCAGCGCCTCGACGATGGCGTTCTTGCTGGCCGCGCTGTCGACCGTGCCGTCGTAGCGGACCTTGCCGTTGTTGTTGACCAGGTTGAGGCGGGCTTCGTACTGCGCCACCGCTGCGGTGGTGCTGGCGGTTTCAGGGCTGCTCGCGGTGCCGGCCGTGGACGACTCGCGGTTGCAGGCCGCCAGGGTGAGCGTGAGGCCGATCGCCAGCAGCGCCACGATCGCCGGCTTCGGATTCGTGGTGGAACGGCGTAGCGGGTCGTGGAACAAGTGTTGGGTCATTGGGACTCCAGAGGTTCGACATCGGGTTCGACCGGGAAATCGCATCGTCAGGCCGATGGCTATGGCCTGGCTGACGCGAAAAGAGAGGGCCCGATGCAACGGGCCCTCTGAATCCGCCGTGTGGTGCTCAGCGGCTGGAGGAGTACTCGATCTCGACCGGGTTGGCGCATTCCTGCGTCCCGTTGTTGCACAGCTTGTAGCTCATGGTGCCGCTGCCGATGATGCGGAACGTGTCGGTGGCGACGCCGTTGTTGCGCACGGTCTTGAGGATCGCGCCATTGCGGTAGATGTCGATGTTGCGCTTGCCGTGGGTCCACGACAGGGTGGTGCGGGTGCGGTGGTTGGTCAGCGCCGTCGCTTCCGCCTCGACCGCGCGCGGCCAGTTGGCATCGACGAAGCTCGGGAACAGCGACACGCCAGTCGAGTTGCTGAAACCCTTGACGTTGACGTACCAGGTGCCGCCCTGCGGGGCCGGGAAGAAGCAGTTCTCGCTGTTGCCGCCGCTGAATGGACGGCAGTCGTACGAGGTGTTGGTCGGTGCCGAACCGTACTTGACGTAGATGTCCGCATCGCCGGTGCCGCCGTACATGGCGAACAGCAGGTTGGAGGCGCCGTTGGGGACTTCCAACTGGTAACGGACGGTACCGCCGGCCAGCACTTCGATGCCGGTGACGGTCACGCCGTTGGCCAGCTCGATCGCCGGCGGCGGCGGCGGCGGCGGCGGCGGGTCGGCCGGCAGTGGTTCGGCACCGGAGGCCACGGCCACCGCGTAGCGGGCGTCGATGATGCCGGCGCCGCAGGGCTTGTCGTAGCTGCAGCCGGTCGCGAAACCACCGGAGGCGTAGGCGGTGTTCTCGAGGATCTTCTCGATCTCGGCCGGCGTCTTCGGCGTTGCCGCCGCGGACTGCATCAGCGCGACCACGCCGGCCACGTGCGGGGCCGACATCGAGGTGCCGGCGTACCAGGCGTAGCCGTCGCCTTCCTGGCCCTGCAGGCCCAGGTTGAGGGTCGACAGGATGTTGTCCGCGGCCGGGGCCGAGCCCGAGCCACCCGGGGCGGCGACATCGACCACGGCGCCGAAGTTGGAGAAGCCGGCCAGTGCGCCGGTCGGACCGACTGCCGACACGGTAATCACGTCGTTGCAGCTGGCCGGCGAGTAACCGGCCGCATCCGCCGACGAATTGCCGGCCGAGACCACGATCGTGGTGCCGCGTCCCTTTGCCGCGGTATAAGCCGCCTGTTCGGCCACGCTGCACGCGCCGCCGCCGCCGAGGCTGAGGTTGATGACTTCGGCCGGGGTGGCGTTGTCGGGTACGCCGGCGACGCTGCCACCGGAGGCCCAGGTCACCGCGTCGATGATGTCGGACTCGTAGCCGCCGCACTTGCCGAGCACGCGCACCGGCTGCACCTTGGCGCCGAATGCGACGCCGGCGACGCCGACGCCGTTGTTGGTGGCCGCCGCGACCGTGCCGGCGACGTGGGTGCCGTGCCAGCTGCTGTCATCGGGGATGCCGAAGATGCTGCACTCGCCGTCGTGCCAGTCGCCCGGGTCGTTCGGGTCGGCGTCGCGTCCGTCGCCGTCGACACTGACTTCCGTGTCGATGATGAAGTCGTAGCCAGCCACGTAGCTGCCGACCAGTTCGGCGTGCGGCGTGCTGCCGGTGTCGAGCACCGCGACCACCACGCCGTCACCGGTGCTGAGGTCCCAGGCCGGTTCGGCGTTGATGCCGCCGGGGCCGTTCTTGTAATGCCACTGCTGCGCGTACAGCGGGTCGTTCGGCACCAGTAGCGGCTTGCGCAGGCGGTCGGGTTCGACCGTGAGCACGTTCGGGTCCTTCATCAGTTCGATCATGAGCTGCTTGCTGGCGACGCTGTCGAGCTTGCGCTCGGTGCGGATCAGCGCACCGCCCGTGGCCAGCGTGCGCAGCGGCATGATGCCAACGCCCAGCGACTTGGCGGCGCTGGCCAGCTGTTGCTGGTTGGCGGCCGCGCCGAGGCGCTTGGCCTCGCCCTTGTAGGTGATGATGAAGCGGTCGTGTTGCGCGGGGACAGCGGCCTTGGCGGCCTGCGGGGAGAGGCTGGTTACCTTGTTCTTGACGGTCGGCACCTTGCCGCCGGAGTAGGCGGCCGGCGCGATGACGATCGCCGTGGCCATGGCGAGTGCAGTCCATTTCAGTGAGCGTGCTTTGCGGTTCATGACAACATCCTTTGTTGTGAGCTGCTCAAGACTCCCGGCGTCTCCCCCTGCCTGACGTCGGGTACGGGTCCGCGGTGACGGCAAGGTGCCGTCCCGCGTGACTTCGGTGGGCGCCGATCGCACCACGTCCGTCCCGGACGATGCGATGCCGCGCAGGTTTCATGGATTGGGTGCAGGCGAGCCGATGCACGCCCGCAGGGGCGTGCAGATGCGAAGGAGCGGGTGTCGGGCCGCGCCGGGATTCGGCACGCGTCGGCGGCAGCGAGCCGCGGACTTTGCCGCGGCGAAGCAGGGACAGACTGGATCCTTCCAGTTGCATCTAATCAGGGACTCCCTGGGTGAAAAACCGCAGCGACGGCCTCCTTGCGCAGAGCTGTGCGCACACGAGTCAGTGCCGGGATTTCGTAAGGAGCGACCCCCTGTAGTCGCTCACGATTTGGAACCTAGTCGAACCATTCTCCCCGCGCAAGTGGCGATGATTTCAGTGGCGTGAAGAGTGGATGAAAACGGCCTGATCCGGGCGTCGTGCCGCATTGATTCGAAAGACTGGTGCTGTGGAATCTTTCGCATCTTGTGGCCATCGCAACAAGAACGGGGACGCGTTGCGTCCCCGTTGCATGGGTCGCATGGCATGCGTGGTTACTTCAGTACGGTGAACTCGATGCGGCGGTTGCTGGCGCGTCCGGCGTCGGTGCCGTTGTCAGCCACCGGCTTGTCCTGGCCGTAGCCCTTGCTGCTCAGTCCAGCCGTGTCGACACCGTGCTCGCCCAGGCGCTGGCTCACCGCATCGGCGCGCTGCTGCGACAGCGTCGTGTTGGCGGCGGCATTGCCGGTGTTGTCGGTGTGGCCGCCCACTTCGATCCGGGTGCCCGCTGGCGCGGCCTTGATCGCATCGGCGGCCTTCTTGAGGATGTCGTCACTCTTGGACGAAATCCGCGCGCTGCCGGTCTCGAAGTGGATCACCATCAGGTTCAGTGCCTTGACCAGGTCGTCGGCGCTGAACTTGCCCGGGGCCAGCTTGTCGAACGCCTGCGCGGCTGCATCCGAGGTCCTCTCCGCCACCGCGCCCACGCTCTGGGCGGCACTCTCGAACAGGCCGCCGAAGCTGAAGCCACCGAACGCCGCCTTCAGTTTGCCGAGCAGCCCGATCCGGTCGGCGTCGGCGAGGTTGCCGCTGAGGTCGACGCGGTTGCCTTCGAAGGTGAGCGTGGCGCCGTTGGCGGTGAATTGCGGCAGGAAGCCGGCGAGGGCCGCCAGCCAGCCCGGCGTACGCGCATTCGGGTCGATACTGAGCTGGCCGCTGGCATTGCCGGGCCCGAACGCCTTGGTCAGGGCGTCGGTGATCGCACTGCGGGTGGCCTCGCTGTCGACCACGCCGTCGTAGGTGACCTTGTCGCCGGTGCGGGTCAGCACCAGGCGCGAGTCGAACTGCGCGGCGGGCGTTGCCGCCGGCGCCGGGGCGGTCACGGGCGCGGTGTCGGCGACCGGTGCGGTGGCTTCGCGCTTGCAGCCGCGCGACAGCACGAACGCGGCGATGATCGCCGCCGCGATCAGCAGCCAGGGCAGCCAGCGGCTCAGGCCGGCTCTGGCCGGGGCATCAACCGGCGGTCGCGGGGGATCCGCTGCGCGCGCACCGGTCACTGCGGCACCGGCCCCGGTCATGGCCGCGGCCCCCCATTGGCCGAATTCGTCCATGCCCGTGCCGAGCCCACCGAACCAGTGCTGCAGCTTCTCGGGCCAGCCGCTGACGCTGGTCGGCAGGTCGCCGTGCTCGCTGAGCTCATCGACCGCATCCGGGAGCATGGCCGCTGCCGCGTTGCCGACCGTCGCCGTCGGCAGGCCCAGCTTGGCGCCGATCCCGGCCAGGGTGTCGGTGCCGAGCACGCTTTCGAGTTGGGCGGCGCTGATCGGCTGGTTGGTGCCATGGCCGAGCCAGGAGCTGACCACGTCACCCAGGCCGCGGTCGCGGAAGGCCTGGATGAAGCCACTGGGCCCGCCGCGCTTGGGGTTGAAGATCAGGGCCACCAGCGCCCCCAGCAGCGGTCGTGCCTGCTCCTGACTCAGGCCGAACCGGCCCGCCACCTGTTCCAGAATCCGGTTGAACATGGCAATACTCCTTCCTGAATGGAGTTGGCCGCAGCCCAGGCCGCGGGCGAGGCGAGTACAGCACGCGCCGCGTTAAGGCCGTGGCAGGCCAGGCCCGCCGGAGACAGCCCGTCCGGCTGCTTTCGTGTGGATGGGTGGAGTTGCTGTAAGCCGCTGAAACCCCTACAATTCCGCTTCTGTCCGCCCGCCAGGGCGCGGCAGCGACCAAAATAACTACAGAGGAATCTGGTCATGTACGCAGTTGTAGTCACCGGCGGTAAGCAATACCGCGTGATGCAGGGCGAAACCCTGCGCGTTGAACTGCTCGATGTCGAAGCCGGCAGCGAGATCAAGCTCGACAACGTCCTGATGCTGGGCGATGGCGAAGGCGTGAAGCTTGGCGATGCCCTCAAGGGCGCCAGCGTCACTGCCAAGGTGATCGGCCACGGCCGTGCCGACAAGGTGCGCATCGTGAAGTTCCGCCGCCGCAAGCACCATCGCAAGCAGATGGGCCACCGTCAGCATTACACCGAAATCGAAATCACCGGCATCGCCGGCTAATCAGGAGAAGCCGCCATGGCACATAAAAAGGGCGTAGGTTCCACCCGCAACGGCCGCGACTCCAACCCGAAATACCTCGGCGTGAAGATGTACGGCGGCCAGGCCATCGAGGCCGGCAACATCATCGTCCGCCAGCGCGGCACCCAGTTCCATCCGGGTGCCGGCGTCGGTCTGGGCCGCGACCACACCTTGTTCGCGCTGGTCGACGGCAAGGTCGAGTTCGCGACCAAGGGTCCGAAGAAGCGCCGCACGGTCAGCGTCGTCGCCGGGTAATTGCCTGCCGGTTCAAGCCGCGGCTTGAGCTGGCGACGCACCATCCGCGAGGGGCCCCGCTTCGGCGGGGCTTTTCGTTTGTGAAACACTATTGATCGTTCTGCTGGAACGTTCTGCTGAGAACCCCATGAAACTCGTCGACGAAGCCGAAATCCAAGTCATCGCAGGCAACGGCGGCAACGGCTGCATCGGTTTTCGCCGCGAAAAGTTCATTCCGCTCGGCGGCCCCGATGGCGGCGACGGTGGTGAGGGCGGCAGCGTCTGGCTGGTGGCCGACGAGAACCTCAACACCCTGGTCGACTTCCGCCATCAGAAGCAGTTCCGCGCCAAGCGCGGCGAGAACGGCATGGGCCGGCAGATGTACGGCAAGGGTGGCGATGACCTGGTCATCGCCGTGCCGGTCGGCACCGTGGTCACCAACGTCGAGACCGACGAGGTGATCGGCGACCTCACCACCCACGGCGACCGCCTGCTGGTGGCCAAGGGGGGCAAGGGCGGCCTGGGCAACATGCACTTCAAGAGTTCGATCAACCGCACGCCACGCAAGGCCCTGCCAGGCTTGCCGGGCGAAGAGCGCGTGCTGCGGATGGAGCTGAAGCTGCTCGCCGACGTCGGCCTGCTCGGTTTCCCGAACGCCGGCAAGAGCACGCTGATCCGCGCGGTCTCCGCGGCGACGCCGAAGGTGGCCGACTATCCGTTCACCACCTTGTATCCGAACCTGGGCGTGGTCAGCGTCGAGCCGGGCCGCAGCTTCGTCATCGCCGACATTCCCGGCCTGATCGAGGGCGCGGCCGACGGCGCCGGGCTGGGCGCGCAGTTCCTGCGCCACCTGCAGCGCACGCAGTTGCTGCTGCATCTGGTCGACATCGCTCCCATGCCATTCGACAGCGGATCAGGTGGGGTCGAAGGCGTGAATCCGGCCGAGCAGGTGCGCGCGATCGAGCGCGAACTGGAAAAGCACGACCCCGAGCTGCTGGCCAAGCCGCGCTGGCTGGTGCTCAACAAGGCCGACCTGCTGCTGGAAGAAGAGCAGCAGGCCGCGGCGCAGGCGATCATCGACGAGTTGGGCTGGAAGGACCGCTGGTACCTGGTCTCGGCGATTGGCCGCGAAGGCACCTGGCCGATCATGCTCGACGTGATGGCGTTCTTCGATCGCCAGCGTGAAGACGCGCTGGAAGCCGCGAACGCGGCCGGTGGCCATGCGCCCTGAGCCAAGGGCGCGGGCGGCAACAGGAAGCGCGGACATGGCTGCTGGCGCGCCCGCCAGCGCCATGCCGGCTGTTGCGGCGGCCGATGTCGGTCGCGGCCTTGGCCAAAACAAAAACCCGGCCAAGGCCGGGGCGAATTTCGACCAGAACAAAAACCCGGCCGAGGCCGGGTTTTGGTTCTGCGTATCGAGCGAGCGCTTAGGCGGTCTTCAGTGCCTTGATGCGCGCGATCAGACGGCTCTTGTGGCGGGCGGCCTTGTTCTTGTGGATCAGGCCGCGCGCGCTGAAGCGGTCGAGGATCGGCTGAGCGACAGCGAAGGCGGTTTCGGCGCCGGCGGCGTCGTTCTCGCCCAGGGCCTTGAGCACCTTCTTCACAGAGGTGCGCAGCATCGAACGCTGGCTGGCGTTACGGGCGTTGCGCACGACTGCCTGCTTGGCGCGCTTCTTGGCGGACTTGATGTTTGCCACGGCGAATTCCTGGAAACTGGTAAGAGAAAAATGGGATTGCGGAAAATCAGACCCAAAAGTATGGCCGTTTCAGTGGCTTGCGTCAACCGGGCAGGGGGCGGGCGATGAGCAAGGCCGGTTTGCTGCGCTCCACCAGCATTTTCAGCGCGATGACCTTCATCTCGCGTGTCTCCGGGCTGATCCGTGACCAGGTCTACGCGTGGACGTTCGGCGCCAGCCCGATGCTGGATGCGTTCCTGGTCGCCTTCCGGATACCGAACTTCATGCGCCGGCTGTCGGCCGAGGGCTCGTTCTCGATGGCGTTCGTGCCGGTGCTGGCCGAGTACAAGGCCAAGCACGACCAGGCTGCGGTCAAGGAGCTGGTCGACCGCGTTGCCGGCACTTTGACGGCGGCCCTGGTGGTGCTGACCGCGATGGTGGTAATCGGTGCGTCCTGGATCATGCCGCTGTTCGCGCCCGGCTTCGAGCCAGGCAGCGCGCAGGGCAAGCTGGCCGAGGAGATGCTGCGCATCACCTTCCCGTACGCGCTGTTCATCTCGCTGGCGTCGATGGCGGGCGGAATCCTCAACAGTTATCAGCGTTTCGCGGTGCCCGCCCTGTCGCCGGTGCTGCTGAACCTGTCGATGATCGCCGCGGCCCTGTGCCTGGCGCCGCTGATGCGCGATTGGGGCTATGAGCCGGTGCTGGCGCTGGCCTGGGGCGTGTTCGTCGCGGGCGTGCTGCAGCTGGCATTCCAGCTGCCGTCGCTGGCGAAGCTGGGGCTGTTGCCGCGGCCGCGTTGGGGCAGGGCGCATGCGGGCGTGCGCAAGATCATGAAACTGATGGTTCCGACCCTGTTCGGCTCGTCCGTGGCGCAGGTCAACCTGCTGATCAACACCGGCATTGCTTCGTACCTGATCGTCGGCAGCGTGACCTGGTTGTATCTGACCGATCGCCTGCTTGAATTTCCGCTGGGCATGTTCGGCGTTGCCATCGGCACGGTGATCCTGCCGCACCTGGCTGGGCGCCATGCCGTGACCGATCGGCAGGGTTACTCGAAGGGGCTGGATTGGGGCTTCCGGTTGTGCCTGCTGATCGGCGTGCCGGCCTGCCTGGGCCTGGTCTTCTGCGCGCAGGCGCTGATCGCGACCTTGTTCCAGTACGGCAATTTCACCGCCGCCGACACCCGCATGGCGCAGCTGAGCCTGATGGCGCAGTCGGTCGCGGTGCCGGCGTTCCTGCTGGTGAAGGTGTTGGCGCCGGCGTTCTATTCGCGCCAGGACACCCGCACGCCGGTCAAGGCCGCCGTGGTGTCGGTGATCGTCAACGTGATGCTGACGATCGCGCTGCTGGCCGGCCTGCTGTGGCTGACCGAGATCGGCCGGGCCGCATTGGCCAGCGCCGGCGGTCATCCGTTGCAGGCTCTCGGCCGCATCCCGGGTGCGCATGCCTGCCTGGCCTTGGCGATCGCCGTGGCCGGTTGGGTCAATGCCCTGCAGTTGTGGTGGTACCTGCGCCGTGCCGCCGTGTACGAGGTTCAGCCGGGCTGGCGCCGCCTGCTGCGCCAGATCGCCGTGGCCAGCCTGGCGATGACCGCCGTGCTGATCGCGTTGCTGTGGTGTTGGCAGGACTGGACCGTGTGGCCGTGGTGGGAGCGTGCATGGAAGCTGGCGGTGGTCGTCGGCGCAGGTGCGGCTGCCTATGGCGCCATGCTGTGGCTGCAGGGGATCCGTCCGCGCGATCTGCGTGGGCATTGAGACGGCGCGCCGCGGCTATACTTCCAAGGAATGAGCAGGCTGTTTCGAGACGTCGAGGGCGGGCCGCGGTGCCCGCACGGCAGTGTGGTCTGCATCGGCGCCTTCGATGGCCTGCACCTGGGGCATCGGGCGTTGGTGCGCCACACCGTTTCGCGTGCGCACAGTTTGGGCCTGCCAGCCGTCGCGCTGAGCTTCGAGCCGCTGCCGCGCGAGTTCTTCGCGCCAGCGTCGCCGCCGCCGCGGTTGTTGCTGCCACGGGCCAAGGCCGAAGGGCTGTTCGCGCTCGGAGTCGATCAGGTCGGGTTGCTGCGTTTCAACGCCCGTCTCAGCGGCGTGAGCGCGGAGGAATTCGTGCGCAGCGTGCTGATCCGGCACCTGGCCGCGCGCGAGGTCTGGGTTGGGCCGGAGTTCCGTTTCGGCAAGGGCCGCAGCGGCGACCTGGCTTTGCTGCATCGCATCGGCAGCGAGTCCGGCTGTGTTGCCGGCGAGATCGAGCCGGTGCTGCTCGACGGCGAGCGCGTGTCCAGCACGCGCATCCGCGAGGCCTTGCAGCAGGGCGATTTCGCTGCGGCTGCACGCTGGCTGGGGCGCCCGTACGCGATCGGCGGACGGGTCGTGCGCGGCCAGCGGCTCGGCCGTACGCTCGGTTTCCCGACCGCCAACCTGCGCTTCGCCGGCAAGACACCGGCGCTGTCGGGCATCTACGCCACATGGGTGCACGGCGTCGACGCGAAGCCGTGGTCGTCGGTGTCGAGCCTGGGTACCCGGCCGACCGTGGCCGGCGTCGAGCCCTTGCTCGAAGCCCATCTGTTCGATTTCGACGGCGATCTGTACGGTCGCCGCATCGAGGTCGAGTTCGTCGCGAAGCTGCGCGACGAGCTGAAATTTTCCGATCTGCCGGCGTTGACCGCGCAGATGCACCGCGATGCCGAGCAGGCGCGCGCCATCCTTTCGCAAGACCGACCAAGAGCTTTCGCCTGAGCGCCCGCTGTGACCAATAACGATCAGAACCAGTACAAAACCACCTTGCACCTGCCCGCGACGGAGTTCCCGATGCGCGGCGACCTGCCCAAGCGCGAGCCGGAGACGCTGGCGCGCTGGGAGGGCGAGGAGCTGTACCAGCGCATCCGCGAAAAGGTCGGCAACCGCGAGCGCCGCTTCGTGCTGCACGACGGTCCGCCGTACGCCAACGGCGCGATCCATATCGGCCACGCTGTCAACAAGGTGCTCAAGGACATCGTGGTGAAGTCGAAGCTGCTGGCCGGCTTCGATGCGCCCTATGTGCCGGGTTGGGACTGCCACGGTCTGCCGATCGAGCACCAGGTCGAGAAGAAGTACGGCAAGGTCGGCGACAAGCTCGATGCGGCCGCGTTCCGGCAGAAGTGCCGCGAATACGCCGCAGAACAGATCGACCTGCAGCGCCGCGACTTCAAGCGCCTGGGTGTGCTCGGTGACTGGGAAAATCCATACCGGACGATGGATTTCCGCTACGAGGCGGACACCATCCGTTCGCTGGCGAAGATCGTCGAACGCGGCCACCTGGTGCGCGGTGCCAAGCCGGTACACTGGTGCTTTGACTGCGGCTCGGCGCTGGCGGAGGCCGAGATCGAGTACGCCGACAAGGTGTCCGACGCCATCGACGTCGCCTACGACGCGCGTCGCCCGGCCGCACTGGCGGCGCTGTTCGGCGCCACCATCGACGACGACGTGCGCGTGGCGATGCCGATCTGGACGACCACGCCGTGGACGCTGCCGGCGAGCCTGGCGGTGACGGTCGGTCCCGAGCTGGACTACGTGCTGGTCGAAGGCCCGCGTGCGGCTGACGGCGGCCGTCGCCTGCTCGTGCTGGCCGAGGCGCTGGCAACCGGGTCGTTGGCACGCTACGGCATCGAAGACGTGGTGGTGCTCGGTCACGCGCAGGGCGCGGATCTGGCCGGCCAGCGGTTGCAGCATCCGTTCTACGCACAGCGCGACATCCCTGTGCTGGTTGGCGATCACGTCTCCGCCGAAGACGGCACTGGCGTGGTCCACACCGCTCCGGGCCACGGCCAGGAGGACTACGCGGTCGCGCTGAAGGACGGGCTGCTTGATGGCTACACCGCGGCGCAGATCAATCCGGTCGACGGCCGCGGCCTGTACCTGCCGTCGACACCGCCGGCCCAAGCTGTCGATGGCGAGGGCGTCACGCTCGCCGGCCTGCACATCTGGAAAGCCGCCGAGCCCATCCTTGGCGTGTTGCGCGCCAGCGGTCATCTGCTTGCCGCAAGCAAGCTCACCCACAGCTACCCGCATTGCTGGCGCCACAAGACGCCGGTGGCGTTCCGCGCCACGCCGCAGTGGTTCATCTCGATGGAACAGGCCAACCTGCGCCGCGACGCGTTGGCACAGATCGGCAAGGTCGGCTGGGTGCCGGAGTGGGGCGAGGCGCGCATCTACAACATGATCGAAGGCCGTCCGGACTGGACGATCTCGCGCCAGCGTTACTGGGGCGTGCCGATCGCGCTGTTCTACGACCGCGAGACCGGTGAACCGCACCCGCGCTCGGCCGAGGTGATGCGCCAGGTCGCCGACAAGGTCGAATGGGAAGGCGCCGACGCCTGGTATGCGATGACCGCGCAGGACCTGCTTGGCGACGAGGCGGCGCGCTACGAGAAAGTCACCGACATCCTCGACGTCTGGTTCGACTCCGGTGTCAGCCATGAGTGCGTGCTCGCCCAGCGCCCGCAGGACGGCCTGTACAAGCCGGCCGACCTGTACCTGGAAGGCTCCGACCAGCATCGCGGCTGGTTCCACAGCTCGCTGCTGACCGGAGTGGCGATGGACGGCGTGGCGCCTTACCGGCAGGTGCTGACGCATGGTTTCACTGTCGACGAGCAGGGCAAGAAGATGTCCAAGTCGCTCGGCAACACGGTCGAGCCACAGAAGGTCATCAACGCGATGGGCGCCGACGTGCTGCGCCTGTGGATCGCCTCGACCGATTACCGCAACGAAATCTCGGTGTCCGACAACATCCTCAAGCGCAACGCCGACGTCTACCGTCGCATCCGCAACACCGCGCGTTTCCTGCTCGCCAATCTCAACGGCTTCGATCCGGTCGTGCACCTGCGTCCGCTCGAGGACATGGTCGCGCTCGACCGTTGGATCGTGCATCGCGCCGCGCAGCTGCAGGACCGCATCGCATCCGCCTACGAGCGTTACGACTTCGCCGAGATCGTGCAGGCGCTGTCGAACTTCTGCAGTGTCGATCTCGGCTCGCTGTACCTGGACGTGACCAAGGACCGCCTGTACACGATGCCGGAGGACTCGCGCGGGCGCCGCTCGGCGCAGAGTGCGATGTACCGCATCGCCGAGGCGTTCGTGCGCTGGATCGCGCCGGTGCTGAGCTTCACCGCCGACGAGATGTGGCGTTACCTGCCCGGTGAGCACGAGGACAATGTGCTGTTCGCCACCTGGTACGACGGACTGGCCGTGCTGCCAGAGGACGCGCCGCTGTCGGCCGAGGATTTCGATCGCCTGCTGGCGTTGCGCGAGGACATCAGCAAGACGCTGGAGCCGATGCGCGCCGCCGGCGAGATCGGCGCCGCGCTCGAGGCCGAGCTCGCGTTGCGCTGCGGCGTCGCCGACCAGAACTGGCTGGCGCCGTTTGCCGACGAGTTGCGGTTCCTGTTCATCAGCGGCGACGTCGAGATCATCGCCGACGACACCGTCAAGGACATCGCCGTGCTGGCGACGCCGACCGGCAAGAGCAAGTGCGTGCGCTGCTGGCAATACCGCGCCGACGTTGGCACCGATACCGCGCATCCGGGCCTGTGCGGCCGCTGCGTCGAGAACATCGAAGGCGCTGGCGAAGACCGGAGGTGGTTCTGATGGCGGCGGTGCGACCCAACGCGTTGCCGTGGCTGGGGTTGTCGGCCCTGGTGATCGTGCTCGATCAGCTGACCAAGCTGTGGGTGCTGAAGGCGCTGCCCGAGTACACCGCGATACCGGTGATCGAAGGCTTCTGGAACTGGTACCGCACCTACAACACTGGTGCGGCGTTCAGCTTTCTCAGCGACGCCGGCGGCTGGCAGAAGTACTTCTTCGTGGTGCTGGCGCTGGCGATCACCGGACTGCTCGGCTACTGGCTGACACGCACCCCGCGTCGCGACTGGAAGAATGCGCTGCCGTTCGCGCTGGTGATCGGCGGTGCGATCGGCAACGTGATCGACCGCCTGCTGCACGGCCATGTGGTCGATTTCATCCAGTGGCACTGGCGCGACCACTACTGGCCGGCGTTCAACATCGCCGATTCGGCGATCGTCGCCGGCGCGGTCGGCATCGCCCTGTTCGGGCTGTTCGGCGGCAAACCAGACGGCAAGCCTGACAAGCGGGCAGGGGAGTAAAATCACGCCATGGACGTACTGCTCGCCAACCCCCGCGGTTTCTGTGCCGGTGTCGACCGCGCCATCGAGATCGTCAAGCGCGCGATCGAGACCCTCGGCGCGCCGATCTACGTGCGTCACGAGGTCGTGCACAACCGCTTCGTGGTCGACGACCTCAAGCACCGCGGCGCGGTCTTCGTCGAGGAACTCGACGAGGTGCCGGACGGCGCCACGGTGATCTTCAGCGCCCACGGCGTCTCCAAGGCCGTGCGCGAGGAGGCAGAACGCCGTGCACTCAAGGTGTTCGACGCGACCTGCCCGCTGGTGACCAAGGTCCACCTGGAAGTGTCGCGGCATTGCCGCGCCGGTCGCGATGTCGTGCTGGTTGGCCATGAAGGCCACCCGGAAGTCGAAGGCACCATGGGCCAGTGGAAGCGCGAAATCGGCTCAGGGCTCGCTTCAAGTGGCCACATCTATCTGGTCGAGGACACCGACGATGTCGCCGCGCTGGTGGTGGGCCAGCCCGAGAATCTGGCGTACACCACCCAGACCACGTTGTCGGTGGATGACACGCGCGTGGTGATCGAGGCGCTCAAGACCAAGTTCCCGGCGATTCAGGGGCCGCGCCACGACGACATCTGCTACGCCACCCAGAATCGCCAGGACGCTGTGCGCGAACTCGCGGCCAAGTGCGACCTGGTGCTGGTGGTCGGCTCGATCAACAGCTCCAACTCCAACCGGCTGCGCGAACTGGCCGAGCGTGAGGGCATCGAGGCCTATCTGATCGACGGCGCGGTCGAGATCAACCCGGCCTGGGTGCAGGGTCGCAAGCGCATCGGCATCACCGCCGGCGCCTCGGCCCCGGAAGTGCTGGTACGCGGGGTGATCGAGCGCCTGCGCGAGCTGGGCGCCCAGCACGTGGGCGAGCTGGACGGCGAGCCCGAGGACATGGTCTTCGCGCTGCCCAAGGAGCTGCGCCTGCAACTGGTCAATTGACCGCAAAGCCGCGTAGCGCCTAGAATTCGCCTCCCGCACGCTTTGCCGGCGCGGGTGGCCCACGGGCAAGGTTTCATGCCGGAATAGCTCAGTTGGTAGAGCGGCGCATTCGTAATGCGTAGGTCGTAGGTTCGATTCCTATTTCCGGCACCATGTGGCTCCGACGGCGGTATGACCGCCCGGTGAATGATCCGAAGGCCGCAGACCGGCCGGACGCTCCCAAAGCCCCGCTGATGCGGGGTTTTGTGTTTGCGCGGGTTGCAGCTTTGCGTCGCATCCCACCGAAGGCGCTCCGTGGCCCACGGCGCTGCGCAGGATGAACGTTTCATGGTTCGGCAATGCCATGTTCACCAATTTTTAGCCTTGAGATCGCCACCATGCCGCCTGTCCTTGGATGAGGTATCGACAAGGTGTTGAACATGCGGATGGATGTATTTGTGGTGGGCGCAGACGAAGGCTATGTAGTGGCTCCTTGCGGGGCGCCATTGCCGGACGAGGAAATGACTGCGCTGGGCGAATTGCACTTCGGCTGGGTCATGGACAGCGACATGGCGACGCCGCGGCTGGATTGGCAGGGCATCGTCAAGGACATCGATGCACGCGGCTACAGTGTCGTCCCGCAAGGCGATGTCGCGGGCCTGCTCGGTACGCCGCAGCAGGAGCTGAGCGCGTTCTATCCCGAGCATCACGTGCGCTTTGCGGCGTAGCGGCGCGAACACCGCAGACAGGGGCAATCCAATCGCCAGTCTCGCGCGACGCGACGCAGGCCCGGTACAGTGCGGGACTTTCCCGATGTGCCACCGCCATGTCCAAACCCGTCGCCAAGTCCTCGGCCAAGGCCGCCCGCACCGCCTATGTCTGTTCCGAATGCGGGGCCGACTACAACAAGTGGCAGGGGCAGTGCGGTGAGTGCGGCGGCTGGAACACGTTGAGCGAATTCGTCGTCGAGCCGGCCACCAAGGCCGCCGGCGGCGTCGCGGCCAGCCGGCGCAGCAGTTGGGCCGGCAAGGTCGATGCGCCGGCGGTCACGGCGCTGAAGGACGTGAGTCATTCCGAGGAGGCGCGCGTCGGCACCGGCATTGGCGAATTCGATCGCGTGCTGGGCGGCGGGCTGGTGCACGGTTCGGTGGTGCTGGTCGGCGGCGACCCGGGCATCGGCAAGTCGACCCTGCTGTTGCAGGCGATCAGCCAGATGGCGCAGACCCTGCCGGGCCTGTACGTGACCGGCGAGGAGTCGCTGGGACAGGTTGCCGGCCGCGCTGCGCGCCTGGGCTTGCCGATCGATGGCGTGCATGCGCTGGCCGAGACCGGCGTCGAGCGCATCCTCGAGCACGCGGCGAAGATGCGGCCGAGCCTGATCGTGGCGGATTCGGTGCAGACCCTGTGGACCGAGGAATTGAGTGCGGCGCCGGGCTCGGTCAGCCAGGTGCGCGAGAGTGCGGCACGGCTGGTGCGCTATGCCAAGGAAACCGGCACCGCCGTATTCCTGGTCGGCCACGTCACCAAGGAGGGCGGCATCGCCGGCCCGCGCGTGCTTGAGCACATGGTCGATGCGGTGCTGTATTTCGAGGGCGAAAGCGGCAGTCGTTTCCGTGTGCTGCGCGCGTTCAAGAACCGCTTCGGCGCGGTCAACGAACTGGGCGTGTTCGCGATGAGCGACAAGGGCCTGCGCGAAGTGCCCAACCCTTCGGCGATCTTCCTGTCGGGCAGCCGCAGCCCACAGCCGGGCAGCTGCGTGATGGTCACGCGCGAGGGCACGCGGCCGCTGATGGTGGAAGTGCAGGCGCTGGTCGATGCCTCGCCGCTGTCGAACCCGCGCCGCGTTGCGGTCGGCATGGAGGGCAACCGCCTGGCGATGCTGCTGGCGGTGCTGCATCGCCACGGCGGGGTGGGTGTCGGTGATCAGGACGTGTTCGTCAACGTGGTCGGCGGCATCCGCGTGCAGGAGACCGCCGCCGACCTGCCGGTGCTGCTCGCCGTGCTGTCGTCGCTGCGCGACCGGCCGCTGGCCGAGCAGACCGTGGCCTTCGGCGAGGTTGGACTATCGGGCGAGATCCGCCCGGTGCCGAACGGCGAGGAACGATTGAAGGAAGCCGCCACGCACGGCTTCAAGCGCGCGATCGTGCCCAAGGGCAATGCCCCCAAGAGCGGCAAGGTCGGCGACATGGCCGTGATTGCGGTAGAGCGGCTGGCCGAGGCGCTGGAAGCGGCTGCGGATTGACGCTGTTCCGCCGTAATCGCCCGGTTTCTAGACCGCGAACACCACCGTCTTGCCATCGTTGAGCAGGATGCGGTCGTCGAGGTAGTAGCGCAGCGCCTGCGCCAGCACGCGGCGCTCGATGTCGCGACCGATGCGGATCAGGTCGGCGGGGGTGTCGTGGTGGCTGACGCGCTGGGTGTCCTGCTCGATGATCGGACCTTCGTCGAGATCGGCAGTGACGAAGTGCGCGGTGGCGCCGATCAGTTTCACGCCACGGGCGTGGGCGTGGTGGTAAGGCCGTGCGCCCTTGAAGCCGGGCAGGAACGAGTGGTGGATATTGATGCAGCGTCCGGCCAGACGCTCGGTCAGCGTCGCCGACAGCACCTGCATGTAGCGCGCCAGTACCACCAGCTCGGTCTGGGTGTTTTCGATCAGTGATCCCAGCACCGCTTCCTGCTCGTGCCTGCGGCCCTGGTCGACCGGCAGGTAGTGAAACGGTGCGCCGTCGAAGTCGAGGTGGCGGTAGGTGTCGCGCGGGTGGTTGGCGACGATCGCGGTGATCTCCATCGGCAGTTCACCGATGCGCCAACGGTAGAGCACGTCGGCCAGGCAATGGTCGAACTTCGAGGCCAGCAGCATGACCCGCCGCCGCTGGCTGCGGTCGCGCAGGGTCCAGCGCATGCCAAACCCCTGTGCCAGCGCGTCGAAGCCATCCTGCAACACCTCGAAAGACGATTCCACCGCCGGCAGGGCGAACACGGTGCGCATGAAGAAACGATCCGTGTCGAGGTCGTTGTACTGCTGCGATTCGAGGATGTTGCCGCCATGCCGGAACAGATGGCCGGTGACGGCATGGACGATGCCGGGACGGTCGGGACAGGACAGGGTGAGCACGTACTGATGGGGCGCGGATTGGGACGGGTCCATCGTCGACTCACCGTGGAGGTCATGCCCCCTATAACGCGAGCGGTGCGGCGTGGCGGGCACCGCAAGTCACAAGGGCGAGGTCCGCCTGGCCCTTGTCGAGGCGCCTGCGGCTCAATGTCCACCCGCGGCCGCGCCGCTGACCTTGGCCACGAACGGCGGTTTGGCGAGCCAGACGAAGGCGATCACCCCGAGGAAGATGAGGCCGAGCAGGTAGAAGATCTCGTTGAAGCTGATCTGTGCGGCCTGGTTGGAGATCATGCGCTCCAGCATCACCGCGCCGCGCTGCAGGTCGCCGCCGCCCATGCGTGTGACGGTGTCGACGGTGGCCGGGTCGTAGCCGGAAACCTTCTCGGTCAGGTGGGCGTGGTGCACGGCGCCGCGCTCGGTCCAGGCGTAGGTGGTGAGCGAGGCGGCGAAGCTGCCGCCGAGCGTGCGCATGAACGTCGCCAGACCCGAGCCGGCAGCGATCTCGTGCGGTTGCAGGTCCGACAGCAGGATCTGCAGCACCGGCATGAAGAACAACGCCACACCGAAGCCCTGGAACAGCTGCACCATCGCGATGTGGCGGAAATCCACGTCGAGGTTGAAGCCCGATCGCGCGAAACTGGTCATCGCCATCGCGATGAAGGCGAACGTGGCCAGCCAGCGCAGGTCGAACTTGTGCGCGTACTTGCCGACGAAGGGCGTCAGCAGCACCGGCAGGATGCCGATCGGCGCGGTGGCGAAGCCGGCCCAGATCGCGGTGTAGCCGAGATTGCGCTGCAGCCACAGCGGCACCAGGATGCCGACGCTGAAGAACGCCGCGTACGCGACCACCATCGCCGCGGTGCCGGCACTGAAGTTGCGGTGACGGAACAGGCGCAGGTTGACGATCGGGTCCTTGTCGGTCAGCTCCCAGATCACGAACACCGCCAGCGCGATCGCCGACACGATCGCCAGGGCCACGATCAGGTGCGAGCGGAACCAGTCCTCGTCATTGCCCAGATCGAGCAGGATCTGCAGCGCGCCGACACCGATCACCAAGGTGATCAGGCCGACGTAGTCCATCTTGGGTTTCTCGAGCTTCTCGGGGCGACCGCGCAACTGCCTGCCGACCACCAGGCTGGCGAAGATTCCGATCGGCACGTTGATGAAGAAGATCCATTCCCAGCTGTAGTTGTCGGTGATCCAGCCGCCGAGGATCGGCCCGGCGATCGGCGCGACCACCGTCACCATCGCCAGCAAGGCGATCGCCTGGCCGCGTTTGTGCGGTGGATAGATCGAGATCAACAGTGCCTGCGTGATCGGGTACATCGGCCCGGCGACGAAGCCCTGCAGCGCGCGCGCGGCGACCAGCAAGCCCATGCTGCTGGCCAGGCCGCACAGCAGCGAGGCGACCACGAACAGGAGCGTGGCCCAGACGAACAGCTTGCGCTCGCCGAAGTGGCGCGTCAGCCAGCCGGTCAGCGGCAACGCGATGGCGTTGCTCACCGCGAACGAGGTGATCACCCAGGTCGCCTGATTGGCGCTGCCGCCGAGGTTGCCGGAGATGGTCGGCAGCGACACGTTGGCGATGGTGAGGTCGAGCACCTGCATGAACGACGCCAGCGCCAGGCCGAGCGTGGTCAGCGCGATGTTGGGCGGACGGAAGCCGGCCTGGGCGGGGGCGGTGCTGGAGGAGGACGATGACATGGCAGTTCCTGGTGTTACGTCATCTCCTCAGACGGGATGACGTAGGACACAAATCCGCTTTTGCTCGTCATCCCCGCGCAGGCGGGGATCCATGGACTCTGCTTTTCAGGAGTAACGTCCATGGATTCCCGCCTTCGCGGGAATGACGGCTTGGGGTAGATGAAGCCCGGGAAAGGCCGCGCCCGGGTGGTCTTTCCAGGTGCGTCGCTTGCGCGGGCTGCACCGCTACTTGTTGCTCAGCTGCGTCGCGTACCCGGCAGGTTGTCGCGGATGACCTGGTCGATCAGCGCATCGGCATCGGCCAGTTGCCTGGCGTAGGCCTGGGTGGTCAGCACCGGCTTGTTTGGCGGCGCATCGGCCAGCACCGCGCCGCTGCGGTCACGCAGGCTGACGTCGGCGTGCATGCTCAGGCCCAGTCGCAGCGGGTGTTCGACGAGCTGCTTGGGATCGAGCTCGATGCGCACCGGCACGCGTTGCACGATCTTGATCCAGTTGCCGCTGGCGTTCTGCGCCGGCAACAGCGAGAACGCGCTGCCGGTGCCGAGGCCGAGGCTGGTGAGTTTGCCGGTGTAGGTGACCTCGTCGCCGTACAGGTCGGCATGCAGCTCGACCGGCTGGCCGAGGCGCATGTGCGGTAGTTGGGTTTCCTTGAAGTTGGCTTCGACCCAGACCTGCTCCAGCGGCACGATCGTCAGCAGCGTGGTGCCCGGCTGCACGCGCTGGCCGAGTTGCACGTTGCGCTTGGCGACATAGCCCGACACCGGCGCGACGATCGCCGCGCGCTGCAGGTTGAGGTAGGCCTGGCGCAGCTGCGCCGCTGCGGCCTGCACCTGCGGCTGATCGGCGACCGTGGTGGCATCGACCAGGGCGCGGTTGCGCGACAGGTTGCCAGTGGATGCGCGCAACCCGGCCTCGAGCACGGCCAGCTCGTTGCGGGCGTGGGCGAGTTCTTCGGCTGAGACCGCGCCGTTGGCGACCAGGCCTTCGCGGCGCTTGAGGTCGGCGCGGGCGCGTTCCACCGAGGCCTGGCGGGCGGCCAGATCGGCCTGGCCGGAGTCGACCGCGCTGTACAGGCCACGCACCTGACGCACGGTGTTGGCGAGGTTGGCGACGGCCTGCTCGTAGGCGACCTTGGCGTCGTTCGGATCGAGCTGCACCAGCACCTGGCCGGCGACGACCTTCATGCCGTCATCGGCGCCGATGCTGACCACGGTGCCGCTGGTCTGTGGGGTGATGCTGACCACGTTGCCCTGCACGTAGGCGTCGTCGGTGTCCTGATGCCAGCGCGCCACCAGCAGGTACCAGGCGGTGCTGGCGATCGTGGCGATCACCACCGCGGCGAGCAGGATCAGCAGCGCCTTCTTGCGCTTGCCGTTGGTTTGCGGCGCGGCCGAGGCGTTGGGGTTGAGTTCGGTGGTCATGGCGTGGGGGCCTTGGCGATGTCGTCAGAAGAATCCGGGGCGTTGAGAACCAGCCCGCCGCCGAGCGCACGATCGAGATCGATCGAGGCGGCCAGGCGGCGCGCATGCAGCTGCGTGAGTTGCTTGTCCAGTTCGAGCAACGGGCGTTGCGCGGCGAGCACATCGAGCTGGGTGCCGAGGCCGGCGCGGTAGCGGGTCGTGGCGATCTCCCAGGCCTGCTGCGCGGCATCGCGCGCCTGCGTACCCGAAACGATCTGCGCATCCAGCGAACGCGACGCCTGCAACACGTCGGCGACTTCGCGCAGTGCCCCGACCAGGCTCTGGTTGTAGTTGGCGACGGCCAGGTCGTACTCGGCATTACTGCGGGCGAGCTGGTTGCGCAGGCGCCCGCCGTCGAAGATCGGCAGGCTGATCGCGGGGCCGCCCTGCAGCAACAGCGCGTCGCTGCCGAACAGGTCGCCTAGGTTGCCCGCGGCCAGGCCGGCCATCGCGCTGAGGTTGGTGGTCGGGTAGAACGCCGCCTTGCTGGCCTGGATGCCATGCTGCGCGGCTTCGACGCGCCAGCGTGCGGCGACCACGTCGGGGCGATGGCCGAGCAGCTCGCTCGGCAGCACCGCGGGCACTTGCGGGGTGCCGGCGGTCAGCAACGTCGGCGGGGCGATGTCGAGGCCACGGTCCGGGCCCTTGCCGAGCAGGGCGGCGAGCGCATTGCGGGTGGTTTCGATCTCGTGCGCACTGGCCTGGATCTGCTGCTGGGCGCTGGCGACGGCGCTTTCGGCCTGGCGGATCTGCAACTGGTTGTCGAGGCCGGCGGCTACGCGCTGGCGGCCGAGTGTCAGCAGGCGGGTGGCGCGCTCGCTGTCGGCAACGGCGACGTCGTGTGCGGCGTGGGCCTGCGCCAGCACCACGTATGCGCGGGCGATGCCCGACGACAGCGTCAGGCGTGCGGCCTGCGCGTCGACTTCGGCGGCGCGGGCCTGGCCGAGTGCGGCCTGCCAGTGAGCGCGTTCGCCACCCCACAGGTCAAAGGTGTACTTGAAGTTGAGGCTCAACAGGCCGACGCCCTGGTACGAGCCGCCGATCGGCTCGGGGGCGACCGTCTCGGGAATCTGCAGGCCGGAGTATTGCGCGCTGGCGCCCAGCGTCGGCTTGCGCGCGGCATCGGCCAGGCCGGCCTGCGCGATCGCCTGGCGCATACGCGCGTCGGCGGCGGCAAGGCTCGGCGTGCCGGCCAGGGCTTCGTCGATCAGTGCATTCAGTTGTGAGTCGCCGAGCGAAGTCCACCAGTCCTGGCGTGGAAACGCCGCGGCGGACACCGCCGACGGGCCGAGGTTGCGCTGGCTGTGCAGCGTGTCGGCATCGATCGGCACGCCTTCTGGGGTCAGGCCGCGCGAACTCGCGCAGCCAGCCAGGATGGCTGCCAGCAGCGGTGCCGCCGTCAGCACGGTGAGCACGGGCTTCAGCCCGCGCAGCGGGCGAGTGTCAGGAATGGCCATGGGTCAGGAGTCGGAAAGGGAAAGGTTGTCGCGCACTTGTTCGAGCAGGCGCATGAGCTGCTCGCGTTCGGTTTCGCTGATGCCGGTCATGGCGCACTCACGCACGCGCTGGCCGCACTGGTTGACGTCCTGCCACATGGCCAGGCCGGTCTGCGTGAGATGGATGTGCAGGGCGCGGCGGTCGGCCGGATCAGCGACCCGGGTGACGAAGCCACGGGCTTCGAGCTTGTCGAGCAGGCGGGTCATCGCGCCGGGATTGAGCTCGGCGAAGCGGGCCAGGTCGGTCACGCCGGCCGGGCCGTTGGCAAGCATCTTCAGGGTGATGTACTGGCTGAAGGTCAGCTCATGGCCGGCAGCGGCCAGCTCGTGCTCCATCCGCGCCCACATGGCGTCGCGGACTTGGCGGAACAGCAGGCCGAGGGTCGAACCGCTGCAGGTGACGGTGGCGGGAGTGTTCATGCCGCGGCATTTTTATAGCCTGTGCAATATTTGTCAATGCAAATATTGTCTCAACAATGGAACGGCCGGTTGCAGGCCTGAACAGGCGTAAGGCAGGGTCAGCTCGGGCGGCGGAGCACCAGTTCGAGCACGAACTTGCTGCCGAAGAAGGCCAGCACCAGCAGGGCCATCGCGACCAGGGTCCAGCGCACCGCGGTGGCGCCGCGCCAACCGTAGCGCCAACGGCCGAGCAGCAGGCCGCCGAAGGCCAGCCACGACAGCAGGCTGAGCACGGTCTTGTGGACCAGGTGCTGGGCGAGCAGGTTCTCGACGAACACCAGGCCGGTCAGCAAGGTGGCGGTCAGCAGCACGAAGCCGACCGCGATGGTGCGGAACAGCAGCGTTTCCAGCTCGACCAGCGGCGGCAGGGCGCGCAACCAGTGGTGGAATTCGCGTCGGCGCAGGGCGCGCTCCTGCAGCCACAGCATGACCGCCAGCAGGGCGGCGATCGCCAGCGTGGCGTAGGCGAGCAGGGCGAACCAGGCATGCAGTTGCAGGCGCCAGTCGAGCGTCTCGGTACGCACGTGGCCGTAGCTCTGGTAGCCGAGCAGGGTCAACGCGGCCAACGGGAATACCACCACGCCGAGCGCGGCCATGCGCCCGGATGCACCGACAATCGCCGTCAATGCCGCCATGCCCAATCCGACCAGCGACAACGCAGCGAAAAAGTGCAGGTCGGCGCCGCCTGCCTGGTGCCAGGCCAGCAGGTGCGCGCCGGCGTGCAAGGCCACGGCCGTCACTGCAGGCAACAACCACAGTCGCGAGGCCGGGCGGGCATCGCGACGAACGGCGACGATGAGCAGGGCTGCCGCCAGCAGATAAAGCGCGACAGCGATGAGAACGATTGTCATCGCGGCAGTGTCGCACAGCCGCGCGACGAACCGCAGGGCCGGCGGGCCGCAGTGGCCGGGCTATACTTCGCGCCCCCGCTTTTCCTCTCCATTCGGCTTGTCCACTCTCGATCCGCAGGTAGCGTCCGCATGTTTGAATCCCTGACCCAGCGCCTGTCCGGCACCATCGAGCGCCTGCGTGGCCGCGGCCGTCTGACCGAGGAAAACATCCGCGAGTCGCTGCGCGAGGTCCGCATCGCCCTGCTTGAGGCCGACGTCGCGTTGCCGGTGGTGCAGGCTCTGATCGAGCGCATCAAGGTGCGCGCGGTCGGCCAGGAAGTGCTGAAGTCGCTCACCCCGGGCCAGGCGTTGATCAAGGTCGTCCGCGACGAGATGACCGCGGTCATGGGCGCACAGGCCGCCGACCTCAACCTCAACGTGCCGGCGCCCGCCGTCATCCTGATGGCCGGCCTGCAGGGCGCGGGCAAGACCACCACGGTGGCCAAGCTCGCCAAGCACCTGAAGGAAAAGCGCAAGAAGAAAGTGATGGTGGTGTCGGCCGACGTCTACCGGCCGGCCGCGATCGAGCAGCTCAAGCAGCTGGCGCAGCAGGTCGACGTGCTGTTCTTCCCGTCGTCGGCCGACCAGAAACCCGAAGCCATCGTCAAGGCCGCCATCGACGACGCGCGCAAGTCCTACGTCGACGTGCTGATCGTCGACACCGCCGGCCGAACCAGCATCGATGAAGCGATGATGGCCGAGATCAAGGCGCTGCACGCCGCGGTCAATCCGGTCGAGACGCTGTTCGTGGTCGACTCGATGACCGGCCAGGACGCCGCCGTCACCGCCAAGCATTTCGGCGAAGCGCTGCCGCTGACCGGCGTGGTGCTGACCAAGACCGACGGCGACGCCCGCGGCGGTGCCGCGCTGTCGGTGCGCTACATCACCCAGCGCCCGATCAAGTTCATCGGCGTCGGCGAGAAGCCCGACGGCCTGGACGTGTTCCACCCCGACCGCATCGCCAGTCGCATCCTCGACATGGGCGACGTGCTGTCGCTGGTCGAGCAGGTCGAGCAGCAGGTCGACCAGGACAAGGCCAAGAAGCTCGCCGAGAAGGTCGCCAAGGGCAAGAAGTTCGACCTCAACGACATGCGCGACCAGCTCGAGCAGATGCAGAACATGGGCGGCCTGCACGGGCTCATGGACAAGTTGCCGGGCATGGGCCAGATCCCGGACTCGGTGAAGAGCCAGGTCACCGGCAAGGAAGTACCGCGGATGGTGGCCATCATCAATTCGATGACCCGCAAGGAGCGCCGCAACCCGGGCCTGCTGAACGGCTCGCGCCGTGCCCGCATCGCGAAGGGCGCCGGCATGACCCCGGCCGACGTCAACAAGCTGATGAAGCAGTATCAGCAGATGGAAAAGATGATGAGCAAGCTCTCCGGCGGCGGCATGAAAGGCCTGATGCGCGGCATGAAGGGCATGATGGGTGGCCGCGGCGGGATGCCGTTCCGCTGAGTTCGGCTGCGTGCGCGGTGGCCCTGCGCCGGGCGTGAAGATCGGGTAACGTCGCTGCCAATGCCGGGCTGGGGAGCCCGGCAGGACGTTGCATGCTTCATGCATCGATCTGCCGGCTCGCCGGCTTCAGGGGGAAAACATGCTCGACAGAATCCCGCCGACCTGGTCGGCCGATGATTTCCATGCGCCCGCGCCCGTGGAATCCACGCAGGTAGTGCGCCATGGCCCGCAGTTCAGCGGTCGCGCCGGCGAGTACTTCGGTATCTGGTTTGTCAACCTGCTGCTGAGCATTGTCACGCTGGGCATCTACTCGGCCTGGGCCAAGGTGCGCACCGAGCGCTATTTCTACGCCAACACGCGGCTTGCCGATTCGAGTTTCGACTACCTCGCCAATCCGCTGGCGATCCTCAAGGGGCGGCTGATTGCCTATGCCGTGGTGATCGCACTGGTGGTGAGCTCGAAGTTCTCGCCCGGCCTGTACCTGCTGCTCATCCTTGCGATTGCCCTCATGGTGCCGGCGTTGCTGGTGTTGACCTTGCGCTTTCGTGCGCGCAATTCCGCATGGCGCGGGTTGTCGTTTCGTTTCGATGGCGGGATCGGCGAGGCTTACGGTCCGTTCCTGCTGTGGGGCTGGCTCAGCGGCATGACCTTGTCGCTGCTGTATCCGGTCATGAAGAAGCGCCAGCACGAATTCCTGGTCGAAAGTCACCGCTATGGCGTCAAGCGCTTCAGTTATCGCGGCCAGACCGGTGCCTATTACGTGCCGTATGCGATCGCCGTGGGCGTGGTAGTGGCTGGCTTGATCGCGGTCGTGATGCTGGCGGGCAGTGCCGTAGCTACCGGAGGCTCCGGCGCCAAGGCGGCTGCCGGGATGGGTTTTGCCTTCGGGATTGCGGCGTTCTACCTGGGGTTCTTCGCGGTGATGATCTTCCTGCAGGTGCGATACCACAATTTGTTGTGGAACAGCGCCCGCCTGGGGCCTCACCGCTTCGAGTCGACGCAGCGCGTGCGTGACCTGCTCTGGATCTACTTCTGCAACCTCGTGGCGATCGTCTGCACGCTAGGCCTGGCGGTGCCGTGGGCGATGGTGCGGCTGGCACGGTACCGCGCCGAGCATTTCACGTTGCTGGCCGCGGGCAACATCGAGGAGTTCGTCGCGGCCTCCGAAAGCCGTCATGCGGCCGCCGGAGCCGAACTGGTGGATGCCCTGGACGTTGGCATGGACCTGGGCTTTTGAACGAGCTCACCGGCCAATGGTTCGATGGTCGGTCCAGCCGCGCCCTTGGGGTGCGGCTGCGGCTGGCCATGCCGGGAGTGCTGCGGGTTGAGGACGCACAGGGTGACGCACACGATTGGCCGCTGGCCGAAATCACGCTCAGTCCGCGCCTGGGCAGCACGCCACGCATGTTGCGCCGGCACGGGCATGGCCAGATCGAATGTGCCGACTCGCCTTTGCTCGATGCCTGGCTGCCGCGCCATTCCAGTCGGATCGAGGCCTTCGCGGACTGGCTGGAACGGCGGCGCACGGCGATTGCCCTCGCGGCATTCGTGACGGTGCTGACTACGGTCGGCTTCGTCCAGTTCGGCGTGCCTGCACTCGCTAGGGTGGTGGCCGAGCGGATACCACAGGCAGTGGAGCGCCATGCCAGCGCACAGGTGGTGGTACTGCTGGAGCGCAGTCATCTCGCGCCGACGCAGCAGTCGCCTGATCGCCAGGCCCGGCTCCAGCGTGAGTTCGCGCACCTGATCCAGGACGAACCGCGTGCCAGTCAGATGCAGCTGCGTATCGTCGATGCGCCAGGCATTGGCGCCAATGCGTTCGCGCTGCCGGACGGACGCATTTATGTCACCGACCAACTGCTGGCGCAGGTTGGTTCGGACGACGCGCTGCTGGCCGTGCTGGCGCATGAGGCTGGCCATCACGTGCACCGGCACGGCATGCGACAGGCTCTGGAAAGCTCCTCCGTGTTCCTGCTGGCGGGCATGTTGTTCGGCGACGTGTCCGGCTCGTCGCTGGCGGTGTCGATCCCGGCGGTGCTGCTCAGCAACGGGTTCTCGCGCGGGCATGAACGCGAGGCCGACGCCTACGCGTTCGGCCTGCTGGAACGGCGCGGCCGGTCGCCGCAGGCATTCGCCGACATGCTGCGCCGGCTTGAACGCAGCTCGCCGAAGGGCAGGGCGGAAGGGGCCGCGGGGTATCTGTCCACGCATCCGCCCAACCCGGAGCGCATCCGGGCGGCGGAGGCGGCCGCATTGACTGGAGCGCCTTGATACGGACGTTCGGGACAGAGGCCTTGTCCTTGGGGGGCTGGGCCTGGGCTCATGGCCCCTTTTAGCGGGATGGCTCGCGCCCGGGGCAGGCCGAAGGGCCTGTCCGGCGACCGGCGCGGCAGGGTCGTGCCGGGTTTCCTTCGCCAGGTCAATGGCCTACAATGCCCGGCTTACCTCGGCACGTCCGCCGACTGGGCAACACAGGAACTGCAGCACATGGTCAAGATCCGCCTTACCCGTGGTGGCGCCAAGAAGCGCCCCTTCTACCACATCATCGTTACCGACAGCCGCAGCGCCCGCGACGGCCGCAATATCGAGCGCGTCGGTTTCTACAACCCGGTCGCCCAGGGCGCCGAGAAGCGCGTCGAGCTGAACCTCGAGCGCGTCAAGCACTGGGTGTCGCAGGGTGCGCAGCTGACCGACAAGGTCGCCGACCTGTACAAGCAGGCGGCCAAGACCGCTCCTGCCGCCTGATCCGCTGGCCGCGCGTGAACAACGCGCGGCCGTTTCCGGCATGACAGACTCCGGGCGCCGCATCCTGTTGGGCAGGGTGCTAGGCGCCTTCGGCGTTCGTGGCGAAGCCAAGCTCGAGTCCTGGACCGAGCCGCGCAGCGCGATCTTCCGCTACCAGCCCTGGATCGTCCGCGACCCGCAAGGCCGCGAGCGCGAGCTTGCGGGCGTGCGTGGCAAGGAAAGCGGCAAGTACCTGGTCGCCGCGTTCCCTGACGTCAATGATCGCGATGCGGTCGAAGCGATGCGTGGCACCGAGATCTACGTGCCGCGCTCGGCCCTGCCGCCGCCCCAGCCCGACGAGTACTACTGGGTCGATCTGGAAGGCCTGCGCGTGGTAACCGTCGACGGCGTGCCGCTCGGTACGGTCACGCACCTGTTTGCCACCGGCGCCAACGACGTGCTGGTGGCGCGCGACGACGAGCGCGAGCGCATGATCCCGTTCGTGCAGCCGCAGTACGTCACCGCGGTCGATTTCGAGGCCGGGGTGGTCACGGTCGACTGGGACCCCGAGTTCTAACCGGATTGCGCCGTGCGCATCGACGTCATCAGCCTGTTTCCCGAGTTCATCGCCCAATGCGCCGCGTTCGGCGTGGTCGGGCGTGCCGGTGAGCGCGGCCTGCTGGCGCTGCACGGCTGGAACCCGCGCGACTACGCCGAAGGCAACTACCGCCGGGTCGACGAGCGCCCGTTCGGCGGCGGCCCCGGCATGGTCATGCTGATCGAGCCGCTGCGCGCCAGCCTCAAGGCGGCTCGCGAGGCCGACCCACGGCCGGCCAAGGTGATCTACCTGAGCCCACAGGGCGCGCCGTTGACCCAGGCCAAGGTGCGTGAGTTGGCCGCCCGCGAGCGTCTGATCCTGCTCTGCGGTCGCTACGAGGGCGTCGACGAACGCCTGATCCAGGCTGAGGTCGACGAGGAGATCTCGATCGGCGATTACGTATTGTCCGGTGGCGAGCTGGCAGCGGCGGTGGTCGTCGATGCGGTCGCGCGGTTGCAGGACGGAGCCCTGAACGACGCCGAATCGGCGGTCCAGGACAGCTTCGAGGACGGACTGCTCGACTGCCCGCACTACACCCGCCCGGTCGAGCATGAACTCGGCGACGTGCCGGCGGTGCTGATGTCCGGCAACCATGCCGAGATCGCCCGCTGGCGCCGGATGCAGTCGCTCGGCCGGACCTGGCAGCGCCGTGCGGACCTGATCGACGAGGCGTCCCTGTCCAAAGCCGACCGCAAGCTGCTCGACACCTACCGGGCCCAGCTGAACGGGGAAGGGGACGAAACCCCGGACGCTACCCCGGCCCAGAGCGGGCCGAAGTCGCGTAACTGCTAGTCATACAAGGGAAAAGGCCGTTATAATGCGCGGCTTCGCTACACTCTTAGCTTCATCCATGCCAGACGCGGGTCCACGTGCACTCGCGCTACAACGACACCAACAGGCAAGACTCAACAGGTCCTCCCAATGAACAAGCCCTCGCTCAATACGCTGCTGCAGAACTTCGAAGCCGAACAGGTGCAGCGCCAGCTGCCGGAGTTCAGCCCCGGCGACACCGTGATCGTCAACGTCAAGGTCAAGGAAGGCAACCGCGAACGCGTCCAGGCCTATGAGGGCGTGGTCATCGCGAAGAAGAATGCCGGCCTGAACTCGTCGTTCACCGTCCGCAAGATCTCGCACGGCTTCGGCGTCGAGCGCGTGTTCCAGACCCACAGCGCGATCATCGACTCGGTCGACGTCAAGCGCCGCGGCAAGGTCCGCGCCGGCAAGCTGTACTACCTGCGTGGTCTGGAAGGCAAGAAGGCGCGCATCAAGGAAGACTTGGCCGCCTACGCCAAGGCCAAGGCTGCTGCAGCCGCCGAGTAATCCTCCGGCTTGCTGCGCGATGACGGCCGCCTCAGGGCGGCCGTTTGCGTTTGTGGCAACTCGCTTTGCGCTGCCCGCGATGCGTCCGATCGGGTAAGACAACGCTGATCAGGTCGCTTTTGCCCGTCATTCCCGCCTTCGCGGGAATGACGGCACTTATTCAGCCTTGCGCTAACGCTCAGTCGCAGGTCCGGGGTGCAGGGCCGCTGATTGCTGCAGCGGCAGCGGGTCGTCCGCTTCGGCGCTCGGGTCGGCCACCGGCGAGGGCGGTGCGGCCGGCACTTCGGCCGGCACGGCGACCTCGTGCGGATCCGGCGGCAGCATGCGCGCACGACGCCAGTGCCCCCAGCGGTAATACGCCAGCGCCATGACCATCGAGCACACCGCGCTGATCGGAAAGCTCCACCAGATCGCATCGGTGCCCAGCCGTGGCTGCAACAGGTTGGCGAACGGCACGCGGATGCCCCACAGCGCCAGCGCGAGGATCAGTAGCGGCGGTATCACCGCGCCGGTCGAGCGCACCACGCCCGACACCACGAAGGTCACACCGAAGAACAGGAATGACCACACCGAGATGTGGTTGAGATGACGGGCGATCTCCAGCGCACTGCTGCCTTCGGGCAGGAACAGCGCCAGCGTCCAGCGATCGAGCAGGATGAGCGGGGCGATCAGTGCGCCGGTCAGCAGGAAGTTGAACGTCACGCCGAGCCGCGCCGTGGCCGAAACGCGATCCCAGCGGCCTGCGCCGACGTTCTGCGCCGCCATCGACGAGCACGCCGCGCCGATGGCCATCGCCGGCATCTGCACATAGGTCCACAGCTGCATGGCGGCGCCGTAGGCGGCCGTGGTGTCGGTGCCATAGTGGTTGACCATGGCCATCATCGCGATCATCGCCAGCGAGATCAGCACCATCTGCAGCCCCATCGGCACGCCCTTGACCACCAGGGCGCGCAGGATCGTCAGGTCGACCTTGAACATGTGCGCGTCGCGCCGTCCCAGCCACAGTGGGTGACGCTTGTGGCGCAGATAGAGCAACAGTGCGCACAGTGTCAGGCCCTGTGACAGCAGCGTGGCCCATGCCGAGCCGGCGATGCCCAGCTCCGGGAACGGGCCCATGCCGAAGATCAGCAGCGGGTTGAACACGATATCGAGCAGCACCGCTACCAACAGGAAGCGGAACGGCGTGCGCGAATCGCCGGCGCCGCGCAGCGCCGCCGACAGGAACGCGAATGCGTACAGCGTCGGCATCGCAAGGAAGATCACCTGCAGGTAGTCCTCGGCCAACTGCAGCGACACCGCCGGCGTGCCCATCGCCGCCAGCAGGTGCCGCGACAGCCACCAGCCGAGCACGGCGATCACCGCCGACAGGCTGATGAAGAACGTCGCGCTGGTGCCCATCACGCGTCGTGCCTGGACGATGTCGCGCGCGCCGATGGCCTGGGCGATCAGGATCGTCGCGGCCATGCCGATGCCGAACACCGAACCGATGAGGAAGAACATGATGTTGTTGGCGTTGGCCGTGGCGGTCAGCGCTTCCTCGCCGAGAAAACGCCCCACCCAGACGGCATTGACCGACCCGTTCAAGGACTGCGCCACGTTGCCGCCCAGGATGGGAAGGGCGAACGCCAGCAGGTTCCGTCCGATCGGTCCTTCGGTCAGGTTGTGCGAGGTCGGCGTCATGAGGAAACCACGGGGAAAGACCGGCACCGTAGCATTGCGACGGCGAAGAATCGGTATGCCTTCATGCTGGCGTGGATGCGGCGCGGTTCTGTGATAATCCGTACACGGATAGGGCGGTGGTCGATGCCGGAAAGCGCTGTGACAGACAACCAGAATCCGATGCAGGTGGTGCGGTTGGACGTGTGGCTGTGGGCCGCCCGCTTCTACAAGACCCGCAGCCTGGCCAAGCAGGCGGTGGAGACCGGCAAGGTCGAGATCGGCGGGCAACGCGCCAAGGCGTCGCGGGTGCTGCGCGCGGGCGATGCGCTGCGTGTCGTACGCGGCGAGGAAATATTCGAGATCGGCGTGCTCGCGCTCAGCGACATGCGCAGCCCGGCCAGCGTCGCGCAGACGCTGTACGCCGAAAGCGAGGCCTCACGTGCCGCACGCGAACAGCTACGCGCGCTGCGTGCGGCCGAGCGCAACGGCTTCCGGCCGCCCGAAACCAAGCCCGACAAGCGCGCACGGCGCCTGATCCGTGCCTTGGGTGATATCGACGCGATGTAGCCGGCCGGCGACGGTGCGGGCGCGCGGCGTCTGCACCTGCCGATCGCGTGCATTCAGAACTTCAACGGCCTAGCGACGACCGCCAAGGAAAGTGCCGGCCAGGCCGATCAGGTCGGAGAAGTCGGTGTCGCCGTCGCCGTCGCGGTCGAGCACGGCGCCGAGCAGGCCGCCACCGAGCCCGCCCTGCTGGGTGATCTGCTGCTGCTCCTGACCAAGCATCTGGCCCAGCATCTGCGGCGAAGCCGACTGTGCGCCGCCGCCCATCATCTGCTTCGACACGTAGGCGAGCACGATCGGTGCGAGCAACTTCAACAATGCACCGGATTGGCCGCTGCCCAGGCCAGTGGCCGCGCCCAGCCCCTGAGCCGCGCCTTGCTCGCGCGCGCCGAAGATGTGCCCGAGGATCTGTTGGCCCTGACCACCGCCGCCCATCACCGTGCCGAGTACGCTGCCGATGTCGAGGCCGGAGTGATCGCGCTGCAATGCGCCGAACAATGCCTCGGCGCCCTGCGGCTGGCTGGCATTACGGCCCAGCGCGCCGAGCAGGAGCGGCAGCGCGGCCGACACCGCACCGGTTGCCTGTGATGGCGACAGCCCGAGCTGGCTGCCGATCTCGGCCAACGGCTGACCCTGCAACTGGTTGAGCAGATCGTCGGTCAGCGAAGCAGCCATGGCGTCCATCCAGTGGTGAGAAAGAAAAGCATCGTAGCGCCGGATTGTTCAGCGTTTGTGATGATGCGCATGGCCCTGCCGCGCCAAACAAAAGGCCCGGCGATCGCTCGCCGGGCCTGTGGTCTCCGCGATGATGAGGTCAGGCGGCCAGGTCGAAGCGGTCCAGGTTCATCACCCGGGTCCATGCGGCGACGAAGTCGTTGACGAACTTCGCCTTGCCGTCAGTGCTGCCGTAGACCTCGGCCAGCGCGCGCAGCACCGAGTTCGAACCGAAGGCGAGGTCGACACGGCTTCCCGTCCACTTCACGGCACCGGTCTTGCGGTCGCGTCCTTCGTAGCGGCCCGCATCGGCCGGCTTCCATTCCGTGCCCATGTCGAGCAGGTTGACGAAGAAGTCGTTGCCCAGCACGCCGGGCTTGTCGGTGAACACGCCGTCCTTCGATCCGTCGGCATTGGTGCCCAGCACGCGCAGGCCGCCGACCAGGGCGGTCATCTCCGGCGCGGTCAGGGTCAGCAACTGCGCGCGGTCGATGAGCAGGTGTTCGGCCGGCACCTCCGTCGGCCCCTTGAGGTAGTTGCGGAAGCCATCGGCGAAGGGTTCGAGCAGGGCGAAGGAGTCGACGTCGGTCTGGTCCTGGCGCGCATCGGTGCGGCCCGGGGAGAAGGGCACGGTGACATTCACACCGGCTGCCTTCGCCGCCTGTTCCACGCCCACGCCACCGGCCAACACGATCAGGTCGGCCAGCGAGATCTTCTTGCCGCCGCCCGCGTCCAAGTTGAACTCCATCTGGATGCGCTCGAGCGCCTTGAGCACCTTGGCCAGCTGCATCGGCTGGTTGACCGCCCAGTCCTTCTGCGGTGCGAGGCGGATGCGCGCGCCGTTGGCGCCGCCGCGCTTGTCGCCGCCGCGGAAGGTCGAGGCCGAGGCCCATGCGGTGCTGACCAGTTCGGCCACCGACAGCCCGGAGTCGGCGATCTTGTTCTTCAGCGCGTCGATGTCGGCGGCGCCAACCAGCGGATGATCGACCGTGGGCAGCGGGTCCTGCCAGATCAGTTCTTCCTTCGGCACTTCCGGGCCGAGATAGCGCACGATCGGGCCCATGTCGCGATGGGTCAGCTTGAACCAGGCGCGGGCGAAGGCGTCGGCGAAGGCCTGCGGGTTCTCCATGAAGCGCTTGGAGATCGGCCCGTAGATTGGATCGAAGCGCAACGTCAGGTCGGTGGTGAGCATCTTCGGGCGATGCTTCTTCGACTTGTCGTGGGCATCGGGAATGACGTCGCCGGCATCCTTCGCCACCCACTGGTGCGCGCCGGCCGGTGATTTCTCCAGCTCCCATTCGAAGCCGAACAGGTTCTCGAAGAAGTTGTTGCTCCACAGCACCGGGGTCTGGGTCCAGGTGACTTCCAGTCCGGAGGAGATGGTGTCGCCGCCCTTGCCGCTGCCGTAGCGGTTGCGCCAGCCCAGGCCCTGTGCCTCCAGGTCAGCGGCTTCCGGCTCGGGGCCGACGTTGTCGGCCGGGGCAGCACCGTGGGTCTTGCCGAAGGTGTGGCCGCCGGCGATCAGGGCGACGGTTTCCTCGTCGTCCATGGCCATGCGGCCGAAGGTGTCGCGGATGTCCTTCGCTGCCAGCAGCGGATCGGGATTGCCGTCCGGGCCTTCAGGATTCACGTAGATCAGGCCCATCTGCACCGCGGCCAGCGGGTTTTCCAGGTCGCGCGAGTGCTTGACCATGCTGTCGTCGTCCTTGACCAGCACGCCGTGCTTTTTCTCGACGCCCGGCGAACCCTTCGCATAGCGCTCGTCGCCGCCGAGCCACTTGGTTTCGCGGCCCCAGTACACGTCGAGGTCCGGCTCCCAGGTGTCCTCGCGGCCGCCGCCGAAACCGAAGGTACGGAAGCCCATCGTCTCCAGCGCGACGTTGCCGGTGAGGATCATCAGGTCGGCCCAGGAGATCTGCTGGCCGTACTTCTGCTTGATCGGCCACAGCAGGCGGCGCGCCTTGTCCAGGCTGACGTTGTCCGGCCAGCTGTTGAGCGGGGCGAAGCGCTGCTGGCCGCGGCCGCCACCGCCGCGGCCATCGCCCATGCGGTAAGTGCCCGCGCTGTGCCACGCCATGCGGATGAAGAAGCCGCCGTAATGGCCGAAGTCGGCCGGCCACCAGTCCTGCGAGTCGGTCATCAACTTGCGCAGGTCGCTCTTGAGCGCGTGGTAGTCGAGCTTGTTGAATGCCTCGGCGTAGTTGAAGTCCTGGTCGAGCGGGTTGGACCGGCTCGAATGCTGGTTCAGCAGGTCCAGCCGCAACTGGTTGGGCCACCAGTCGCGGTTGCTGTTGCCGTCGCCGGCGGCGTTGTGGAACGGGCATTTCGCTTCGCTTGACATGTCTACTCCGCTCTCTGTCTGGCTGTCATGGATTCCATGGCCGCATTCCCTGGGGAGCGCGGTCCTTGTTCGTAGCGCGAGCGCCAGCGGTGGGCCGCTGTTGCTGACCCGGTGCTGGCACAGGCTCGATGCACTGTCGGGTCAGGCTAGAGAGCGCCAGCGATCAATGACAATCGTTTGTTGCAAACGGTTTGATAGCTGGTTTCAATTGATCAGCGCGCTAAACCCGCCCCGACGACCGGATCAACTTACGTCCGGAACGTTATGCGCGCGTGAGGCGCCCGCCGTGGCGCGTGCTGAGCGGCTCAGATCAGGGCTTTCAGGCGGTACAGCGCTTCCAACGCCTGCTTGGGCGTCAGCTCGTCCGGGTCGATCGAGGCCAGTGCATCGAGCGCGGCGGATGACGTCGCGAACAGGCCGAATTGCTGCGGTGCATCCAGTGTCGCGGGCGCGAGCGTCGGTGCCGGAAGGTCGCGGCTGTGCTGCTCCAGTTCGGCCAGCCGGCTGCGCGCCTGCTGCACCACGGCCCTGGGCAGGCCTGCGAGCGCGGCCACCTGCAGGCCGAAGCTGCGATCGGCCGGGCCGTCCTTGACCGCGTGCATGAACACCAGCCGCTCGCTGCCGTCCTTGTCGCGATGCTCGACCGCGTCCAGGTGGACATTGGCGATGCCGCTGCTGGGTTCGGCCAGCGCGGTCAGTTCGAAGTAATGCGTGGCGAACAATGTGTAGGCGCCGTTGACGTGCGCCAGGTGGCGTGCGCAGGCTTCGGCCAGCGCGAGTCCGTCGTAGGTCGAGGTGCCGCGGCCGATCTCGTCCATCAGCACCAGTGATTGTGCGGTGGCGTGGTGGAGGATGTAGCTGGTCTCGGTCATCTCGACCATGAAGGTCGACTGGCCCTTTGCCAGGTCGTCACCGGCGCCGATGCGGGTCAGGATGCGGTCGATCGGGCCGATCACCGCGCGCGTGGCCGGCACGAAGCTGCCGATGTGGGCGAGCAGCACGATCAGCGCGTTCTGGCGCATGTAGGTCGATTTACCGCCCATGTTGGGGCCGGTGATGATCAGCATGCGGCGGCCATTGCCGGACACGTCGTCGTGCAGCACCAGATCGTTCGGCTCGAACGGCTCACTGCGCACTGCCTCGACCACCGGGTGGCGGCCGCGCTCGATGCTCAGCCCAGGCTCGTCGCTCAACACTGGCTGCGCCCAGTCCAGCGATTGCGCGCGTTCGGCGAAACAGGCCAGCACGTCGAGTTCGGCCAGCGCGGTGGCGCAGCGTTTGAGCGGTTCCAGCCGCTCGTTCAATGCGTCCAGCAATTGCTCGTACAGCAGGCGCTCGCGGCTCAGCGCACGTTCGCGCGCCGACAGCACCTTGTCCTCGAACTGCTTGAGTTCCTCGGTGATGTAGCGCTCGGCGTTGCTCAGTGTCTGCCGGCGGGTGTAGTGCGTCGGCGCTTTGTCGGCCTGCGCCTTGCTGACCTCGAGGTAGTAGCCGTGGACGCGGTTGTAGCCGACCTTGAGCGTGGCGATGCCGCTGGCGATGCGCTCGCGCGCTTCCAGATCGATCAGGAACTGGTCGGCGTGGGTCGACAACGTGCGCAACTCGTCGAGTTCGGCATCGTAGCCTTCGGCGAACACGCCGCCGTCGCGGGCCAGCACCGGTGGCTGTTGCACGATCGCCGAGGCCAGCAGGTGCGCGTGCGCGTCGTGTTCGCCGAGCTCGTTGGCCAGTGCGGCCAGCAGCGGCGAATCGAGCGGCGCGAGCAGCCCGCGCACGTCCGGCAGCAGGCCGAGGCCATCGCGCAGGGTCGACAGGTCGCGTGGGCGCGCGCTGCGCAGGGCGATGCGCGAGAGGATGCGCTCCAGGTCGCCAAGCGCGCGGAACCGCTCGCGCACATCGTCGCCGGTGCGCGAGTCGATCAGCGTGGCCACCGCCTGCTGGCGCAACCGCAGCGTCGGGCGGTCGCGCAGTGGCCGGTGCAGCCAGCGTCGCAGCAGGCGCCCGCCCATCGGGGTGATGGTCGAATCGAGGATGCCGAGCAGGGTGTGCTTGCTGTCGCCGTCGACACGCGTATCGAGTTCCAGGTGGCGGCGCGTGGCGGCGTTCATCGCGATCGCGCCGTCGCCGGACTCGACCGCGATCGAGGTCAGGTGCGGCAGGCGCTGCTTCTGGGTTTCCTCGACATAGCCCAGCAACGCCGCGGCGGCGGCGATCGACAAGGGCTTGTCGTCCAGGCCGAAACCGGACAGGTCGTGCAGGTTGAAGAAGCGCAGCAGCTGGCGGCGGCCGCTGTCGGCGTCGAACAGCCACGGTGGTCGCCGCCGGATGCCATTGCGTTCGGCCACGAAAGGCGGCCAGCCGTCTTCGTCTGCGACCAGCGTTTCGGCTGGCTCCAGGCGGGCGAGTTCGGCTTCCAGTGCGTCGTCGCTCGTGACTTCGTTGACCAGGAAACGACCACCGGCCAAATCCGCCCAGGCCAGGCCGTAGCCATTCTTGTTGCGCGCGATGGTGAGCAGCAGCGTGTCGCGGCGTTCGCTCAGCAGTGCCTCGTCGGTGACCGTGCCGGGGGTGACGATGCGCACCACCTTGCGCTCGACGATGCCCTTGGCCAGCGCCGGGTCGCCGATCTGCTCGCAGATCGCCACCGACTCGCCCAGCGCCACCAGCCGTGCCAGATAGCCTTCGGCCGCGTGATGCGGCACGCCGGCCATCGGGATCGGCTGGCCGGCCGAATTGCCGCGTTGGGTCAGGGTGATGTCGAGCAGCCGCGCCGCCTTTCGCGCATCGTCGTAGAACAACTCGTAGAAATCGCCCATGCGGAAGAACAGCAGCACCTCCGGATGCTCCGCCTTGGCGGCGAAAAACTGCTTCATCAGGGGCGTGTGCTCTTGCGGCCGGTCGGCTGAACTCATGGATCGTAGGTCGGTGCTGTCGGGGGATGGCGCCGGCTGCGGGGCCGGCGATGCGATGGTGACTAGGCTAACAGCCGCGGCCACTTTCGCGGCCTTGCGACCCGGTCGCAGGGTTCCAACGCCTTGTTTACTTGTATTTCCTGGCCGTCGCTGGGCAGTGGCTGACCATCGTCTTCGTCATCCAGCGGCGCATCGAACAACCTTCCAATCATGGAAAGCCGGAAAGGCTAACGGCGGCGATAGCCTGTCCCGATGCGGAAAAACGCCGCACCTGCGTGTCGCTGAGGGCCGCTGCTGCACTGCGGCGTGACCTGCGCCACCGGCCTGCTACGGTCGGCCCACCGTTCGCCGCCGTATGCCCGAATCCGAGGCCGGATTGCGTTGGGGTGAGAAGGCGTCGTCGGCCGCGTTACAGGGTAAGCGCGTGCACGAGTTCGGGGACTCGCGCCAATCATCCAACCATCGAGGGGAGGGGTCGCAATGGTTTCGTGCAAGCCGGCAATGCCTGTTGCTTCAGGAAAACTGCTTCCGAGGAAGCTGCTCATGCTCGCTGTAGCGGCGACGCTGGGCTCGCTGCCCGCCCTGCCCGTGATGGCGCAGGACACTTCGACGACGCAGGACCGTCGCACACCGCGTGCGGATGAAACGACCGCGGAAGAACCCACCACGCTGGCCGGCCTGACCGTGACCGCGCAGAAGCGCGAGGAAGCGCTGCAGGACGTGCCGATCATGGTCACGGCGCTGTCCGACCAGATCATTCAGGACACCGGCGTGCGCGACGTCAAGGACCTGCAGGTGCTGGTGCCCGGCCTGACCGTCACCAGTACCCAGAGCGAGGTGCAGACCGTCGCCCGCATCCGCGGCATCGGCACCGTCGGCGACAACGCAGGCCTGGAGTCGTCGGTGGGCGTGGTCATCGATGGCGTGTACCGGCCGCGCAACGGTGTCGGCTTCGGCGACCTCGGCGAGATCGAGCGCATCGAGGTACTCAAGGGGCCGCAAGGCACGGTGTTCGGCAAGAACACCTCGGCCGGCGTCATCAACGTGATCACCAAGCGCCCGCATTACCTCACCCAGGTCGAGGGCGAGATCACCGCGGGCAACTACAACGCGCTCGGCGTGGCCGGATCACTCAATACCCCGATCAGCGACAACGCGGCGTTCCGCGTATACGCGGCCCAGCGCAAGCGCGACGGTTTGCTCGACGTGCACACCGGTGCCGGCCCGCGCACGCTTGACGAGGACACCGACCAGAACTTCCACTCGCTGCGCGGCCAGCTGCTGTTTGAGCCGACCGACACCCTCGACATCAACTTCATCGCCGACTTCACCAGCCGTGAAGAGAACTGCTGCGCGGGCGTGACCACGGTGCGCGGCCCGACCGCGGCGATCATCGACGCGCTGTCGCCCGACAGCGGCGTGGCGCCGGTGGCCGATCCGTTCGCGCGGCAGGCCTGGAGCAACCGCTCGACCGAGCAGGACATCAAGGACAAGGGCGTGGCGATGCAGGTCGACTGGCTCACGCCGTGGTTCGGCGGCGCCGAGCTGACTTCGATCACCGGCTGGCGCGACTGGCAGGCGATCAACGGCCTCGACTTCGATTTCTCCAGCGCCGACCTGCTGTACCGCAACGCCGACCCGAACGAGTCGCTCACCGCCTTCGAGACGCTGAGCCAGGAATTCCGCCTGACGGGCGCGACCGATCGCGTCGACTGGATGGTCGGCCTGTTCTATACGGATGAGGACCTGACCCGGCACGACTCCTACCGCATCGGTGCGGCCTACGAGCCGTACCTGTCGACGGCGGTGCTGGGGCAGATCGCCTCGCGCTTTCCGCCGGGTGTGGTCAACATGGCCAATGCGGCGACGTTCCTGTCGCAGGCGACCGGACGACCGTTCGGCAGCAGCTTTGCCGGCCTCGGCGCCGACGACGACTACGAGCAGAATGCCAAGAGCACGGCGATCTTCACCAACAACACCTGGCACGCCACCGATGCGCTCGACCTGACTCTGGGCCTGCGCTACACCCGCGAGAAGAAGACGCTCGACTCGCTGTACAGCAACCCGAACGGTGGCCTGGGCTGTGCTTCGGCGCTGTCCAATCCGACCCGGGTCGGGCAGGCGCTGGCGGCGCGTGGTGTGCCGCTGGCCGCATTGCCGGCGCTGGTCCCGCAGGTGATCGGCTTCTCCTGCCTGCCGTGGGCGAACGTGCTCCACAACGGCCGCGATACCCGCCAGGAGCGCGATGAGAAGGAATGGTCGGGCACGCTCAAGGCCGCTTACCGTTTCAACGAGCAGGTCATGGCTTACGCCTCGGCCGCGCGCGGCTACAAGGCCGGTGGCTTCAACCTCGATCGCGTGCAGTCCTCCAACGGTCTGTCCAGCGGCACGGCCGGCATCGTGCCGGTCAACGACACCTCGTTCCCGGGCGAGTTCGTCGACAGCTATGAGCTGGGCACCAAGACCACCTGGGCCGGCGGCAACCTGCTGCTCAATGCGACGCTGTTCCACCAGACCTACAGCGACTTCCAGCTCAACAGCTTCCTCGGCACCAGTTTCGTGGTGCGTTCGATCCCCGAGGTGGTGTCGCAGGGCATCGACACCGAGGTGCTGTGGCAGACCCGGCTGGACGGCCTGAGCCTGCAAGGTGGCGTGGTCTACGCCGACACCAAGTACGGCGACGACCCGTTGCCGGATGCCGACCTGTCGAAGCTGCCCGGCAGCCGTGCCAGCTTCGCGCCGTACTGGTCGGCGACGGCCTCGGTCACTTACGACTGGGATTTCAGCGACACCCTCATGGCCCGTTTCAACCTGGGCGCCAAGTACATGTCCGACTACAACACCGGCTCGGACCTGGACCCGGAGAAAGCGCAGGAGGCCTACACCGTGGTCAACGCACGGATCGGCCTGGGTGCCAGCAACAAGCGCTGGATGGTCGAGGCCTGGGCGCTCAACCTGGCCGACGAGGAGTACAAGCAGGTCGGTTTCGACGCACCGTTGCAGACCGGCTCGTGGAATGCCTTCCTCGGTGCGCCGCGCACCTACGGCGTGACGTTGCGGGTGCTGTACTGAGTCGCAGCGCGGGCGGGTCGAAGGCGACCCGCCCGCGGTGTCACCTGTCATCGGCAGGAGCAGGGCATGCGGCTATAGTTCGCGCATGAAAACCGACGTCTCCGATGCCGCCCTGCGCCAGCTTGCCGACCAGGTCGGCGAGGCTGCGCGCAGCAACCGTCAAACCCTGGTCACCGCCGAGAGCTGCACCGGCGGCTGGATCGCCAAGATGCTCACCGACATCCCGGGATCTTCGGGCTGGTTCGAGGCCGGCATGGCCGCCTACAGCTACGAGGCCAAGCAGGCCCTGCTCGGCGTGCGCCCGCAGACACTCGAAGAGCACGGCGCGGTGAGCCGCGAGACCGTGATCGAGATGGTGTCCGGCGCGCTGGTGCATTCCGGCGCGACCCTGGCCGTGGCCGTGACCGGCATCGCCGGCCCCGGTGGTGGCACCGAAGGCAAGCCGGTCGGCACCGTCTGGATCGCGTGGAAGCGTCGCGGCGGTTATCCGACCGCAGTGACGTTCCACTTCGATGGCGACCGCGATGCCGTGCGCCGGCAGACCGTGGCCGCGGCCCTGCACGGACTGGCCGAACTGATGGCCTGAGGCTGTCGGCGGGGTTGACGTCCGCGAAATTTCGTTAGTAGTATTGCTACTAATGGATATCACCGACACCCAGCGGACCATCCTCGCCCTGATCGCCGAGCGGATCGAGGCCGACGGCCTGCCGCCGTCGCAGACCGAGATCGCCCAGGCCATGGGCTTCAGCAGCGTGCGGGCGGCCCAGTACCACCTCGAGGCGCTCGAGCAGGCCGGCGCGATCAAACGCATGCCGGGCCGGGCGCGCGGCATCCGCCTGTGCGAGCCGGCGGGGCGGGTGGCCGCCGCGCCAATCGACGAGGTCGCTGCCACTGCCAGCGATGACACCCTGCGCCTGCCGGTGCTCGGCCAGGTCGCGGCCGGCCGGCCGATCGGCGCGGACATCGGCTCCGATGATTTCGTCCTGCTCGACCGCGTGTTTTTCTCGCCGACCCCGGACTATCTGCTCAAGGTCAAGGGCGACTCGATGCGCGACGAGGGCATCTTTCACGGCGACCTGATCGGGGTGCACCGCACCCGCGATGCGCGTTCCGGCCAGATCGTGGTTGCGCGCATCGACGACGAGATCACCGTCAAGCTGCTCAAGATCGGCAAGGACCGCATCCGCCTGCTGCCGCGCAACCCCGATTACGCGCCGATCGAGGTCGAACCGGACCAGGACTTCGCCATCGAGGGCCTGTACTGCGGCCTGGTGAGGCCGAACCGGTGAGCGCGGCCGCGGCCCCTGGGGTTTTCCGGCGCTGCGGTGCGGCTCTTTCCGACAGCCCATTCCTGACCATCCCTGCAGTCCCCTGCAACCGCCCACATTAATTTCAACTGCAAGCGCCGATGTCTCACCCCGTGCGACCTGCGCCCGCTAGATTGCCCCCAACACGCAACCGACCCTTCAAGGAATCCACGATGGACGAGAACAAGAAGCGCGCCCTGTCGGCCGCCCTGGGCCAGATCGAAAAGCAGTTCGGCAAGGGTTCGGTGATGCGCATGGGCGACCGCGTCGCCGAGCCGGCCGAAGTCATCGGCACCGGCTCGCTGATGCTCGACATCGCGCTCGGTATCGGCGGCCTGCCCAAGGGCCGTGTCGTCGAAATCTACGGGCCGGAGTCCTCCGGCAAGACCACGCTGACCCTGCAGACCATCGCCGAGTGCCAGAAGGCCGGCGGCACGGCCGCGTTCATCGACGCCGAGCACGCGCTCGACCCGACCTATGCCGCCAAGCTCGGCGTCAACGTCGACGACCTGCTGGTCAGCCAGCCCGACACCGGCGAGCAGGCGCTGGAAATCGCCGACATGCTGGTGCGCTCCAACGCCGTGGACATGGTGGTGATCGACTCGGTCGCCGCGCTCACGCCCAGGGCCGAAATCGAAGGCGAGATGGGCGACCAGTTGCCCGGCCTGCAGGCGCGCCTGATGAGCCAGGCGCTGCGCAAGCTGACCGGCAACATCAAGCGTTCCAACTGCATGGTGATCTTCATCAACCAGCTGCGCATGAAGATCGGCGTGATGATGCCGGGTCAGAGCCCGGAAACCACCACCGGTGGCAACGCGCTCAAGTTCTACGCCTCGGTGCGCCTGGACATCCGTCGCATCGGTGCGATCAAGAAGGGTGACGAGATCATCGGCAACCAGACCCGCATCAAGGTGGTCAAGAACAAGCTGGCGCCGCCGTTCAAGCAGGTCATCACCGAGATCCTGTACGGCGAGGGCATCTCGCGCGAGGGCGAACTGATCGACATGGGCGTGGACGCCAAACTGGTCGAGAAGTCCGGCGCCTGGTACAGCGCCTACGACGAGCGCATCGGCCAGGGCAAGGAGAACGCGCGCCAGTACCTCAAGGACAACCCGCAGATGGCCGTGCGCCTGGAGGCGGCGCTGCGCGAGAAATTCGTCCCCGCCGAGGCCAAGCGCGACGAGGACGCTGCCGAGGACGCCGACGCCTGATGAGCGTCGCGTACGCCGATGCACGATGACCTGCCCGGTGGCGGTTCGGATTCACCTGGGTCCGGCAAGCCCGGCCGCCGCCGCGCCGTCCGCGAGCTGAGTACGACCCAGCGAGCGCTTGGGCTGCTGACCCGGCGCGAGCATTCGCGCAAGGAGCTGACCCGCAAGCTCACCTCGCGGGGTCTGGACGCGGACGAGGTCGAGGCTGCGGTCGAGCGGTTGGCGGGTGACGGTTGGCAGGACGACGCCCGCTTTGCCGAGAGCTTGGTGCGCAGTCGTGCGAGCGGCGGCTACGGACCGATCCGCATCCGCGCCGAGCTGGGCACGCACGGCCTCGATGGCGAGGCCATTGCCCGTGCCCTGGCCGGCTTTGACGGCGACTGGTCCGAGAACGCCCGCGACCTGGTGCGCCGCCGCTTTGGAAGCACCGTGACCGAGGACCTGGCGTTGCGCCGCAAGGCCGCCGATTTCCTGTTCCGGCGCGGCTTCGACGGCGACAGCGTGCGTGCCGCCACCCGTTTCGACCCCGACGATTGAATGGGCGCGGTTTTGACGGGCCGGGCGCCCTGGCTTGTACCCATCGATTCATTTGCCGTTGCCGGCCGGGGCAACTCGGCAAGCGGTCAGCTGTTGCCCGAGCTGGCAATACCCGGTGCTCAGCTTCGCGTGAAATAGAACCCGTGGTAGCTGTCGATCGTGCAGGACGGCTCGAATGGCACCCGTAGCTGTCGTTCAAACGACTCCCAGCGATCGCGCAGGCGATAGCCCAGCGCTTCCATCTCGGCGACGAATTCCGGAAGCGCGCAGACCCGGTATGGGCAGATGGCAATGCCCAGGTTCTGCAGAGTGAAATAACCACGGCTGGGGTGCATGGGGGTCAAGTTGACCAGCACGTGCCGCGGTGGACGATCGAGCGTCTGCAACAGTTCCGGCAGGGTGTAGTCCAGGTACTGCAGCACGCCGCTGGTGACCAGCAGATCGCAGTCGTCGGCATCCTCGCGGGCATCGGTGAATTCCAGTCTGCCGGAAGGGTCGAGCTCGCGTGCCAATTCACGGCCGGCGTTGGTCACCGACGGCATGTCGTGCACCTGCCATCGCAGGTCCGCGGGGTAGTCCAGGTAGCGGCGGAAACCGTAATAGCTGATGCCGATATGCCCGCCCAGGTCGAACACACGCCGCTGGCCGGTGGCCAACAGGCGGGACAGCCAGTACAGCAGCGGGTAGTCGCTCACCCGGACCTGCTCGAGGCGGTCGCGGTACATGCGCGGTGATGCATCGGTGTCGTAGGTCGTAGGCAAGGCCCGCAATGCGCTGGCACTGGCCAATGCCTGCGTGTAGCTCTCGTAGACGCCGCAGTAGGCATTGCCGCTGCGTTTCCGGCGGAACATGCGACGGTGCAGCGGTTCGGCAAGCCAGCGCAAACCCGGCAGCTCGGCCGACTCGTTGGCGATACGGCGCAGCTTGCGGCCAAGCGTCCATGTGGTATCGAGCGGCATGCTCACATCGACGCTCTCGAAACAGTGGTATTGGCAAGACAACGCAATCGACGACGCCAACAGGACGTGGCCTGGCCCGACGGCGTACTGACGAGGGGCGACTGCTGGCAGGGCGGGCAAGTCCGTATTCGCCTGATGCCATCACCGGTGTTGGCGATCGGGCGCTGTCCCCCTTTTGCGGGTGCTTGCGTTTCATTGAAATGCGGCGCTGCATGCCGAAGTCGAGGGGCAGGGGCGGTGCTTCGAGTCAGCACGAATCGAGCCAGCACGAATGGGGAGGCTGAACGTCCAGGCAGCAACGACCTGCGCAAGGTGCTGACCCGGGCCCTGCCATCACCTCACTGGATGGCGGATTCAAGCGAGCGCTGTGCGGTCGTCCTGTTCGAACTGGACGATTGGCGGGCCTGGTTGCCGGAGGCGACCGCCGTGCTGGATGCCACTGAGCGTGAGCGTGTGCAACGTCAGCGCAGAACCACCGGGCGCGAGGCTCTGGCACTTGCCTACGCGCTGCATCGTCTGTTGCTGGGCATCGCGCTGGGCTGCGATGCCAGGGCGGTTCCGCTCGGCCGCGATTCGCGCGGCTGTCCGCGATTGGCCGATGGCGCGCTGCACACCAGCTTGAGCCATGCCGATGGCGTCGCGGCAATCGCGGTGACGGCCGCCGGTCCGATCGGCGTTGATATCGAAGCGATGAGGCGCGCGTCGGTGATGCCCGAGATCGCCGAACGCGTCTGTCACCCGGTCGAGGCATTGGCGTTGCGCGGCATCGCGGCACAGGAACGTGCCGCGGCCCTGCTGCAACTGTGGGTGCGCAAGGAAGCGTTGCTGAAGGCGGCCGGCATCGGCCTGGCCTGCGAAATGAACAGTTTCACCGCGCCGCTAGGAGTACAGCCACTGCCATCCGGTGGCTGCGTCGGGATGACTGCGCTGCACCGGTTGGTTGGTTCGGACGTATGGGAGGTCGCCGTGGCCGCGCCGCCGACCACTACGATCATCAGTGCCTGGTTGCGACCCGATGGTGCGGCACCAGTTGCATCGCACGGCCGCCCGGCGACTGCTCTCGCGTTGTACTAGCCGAAGCGTTCGATCCAAGGGCGGATGGCTGGTAAGTGATCCTCTTTGTTGGACGCCGGGATCGCGGTTGCGATGGGAGTACAGGGGGAAGCCATGTTCACACCGGTCTGTTTTAGTCCGATGGTCGCCGCCGGCTTGCGCGACAGCGGGGCCATATTTATCGACGGAAGTACGTGCCGCATGCATGGCTTGCAGGCACTGTGTGACGGCCGTGGCCCGCAGGTGTCGTTGTCACAGGAATCACGCTGCGACTCATTGCACGTGGAGGCGGTCAGCCCATGAACCATGCCTCGTCGAGTCGAAAGAGTCGCGCAGTCGCGCTGTTGTGGCTGTTGGAACTGGGAGTCTTAGTGCTGGCGGTGTTGTGCGCGGCCTGGCTGCGATTCCTGTACGACTCCACCGGGTACCAGATCTTCATCCAGTACGCGCTGGTGCGGGCACTGGTGGTAGCCGTGTTCATCACCGCGGCGATGTCCGCGTTCGGTTTGTACCAGGTGCATGTCCGCCACAACCGGCTGGATTTCCTGTTGCGGCTGGTGTTGTCGGTTGCCTTCGGTGGAATTGGCCTGCTGGTGCTGTATTACCTGATGCCGGTGGCCTACATCGGCCGTGGCGTGCTGTTGTTGGCGCTGGTGTTGGGTCTGTTGGGCGTGGCCGCCTTGCGGCTGGTGCTCAAGCACGTGATCCGTGCCGACGTGTTTCGGCGTCGCATCGTCGTGCTGGGTGCCGGCAAGAACGCCGACCTGATCAACACGCGGCTTCGTCGCAGCGCCGACCGGCGTTCGTTCGTGCTGGTCGGTTTCATGCCGGTGCCCGGCCAGCCGGTGCTGGTGCCGGATGAGCTGTTGGTCAAGACCGACTTCGGTTTGTCCGACTTGGCCGAATGGCTGCAAGTGCAAGAAATCGTGGTTGCCCTGGATGAGCGTCGCGGTGGCCTGCCGATGGACGAGATGCTGCGCTGCGCGCAGCGCGGCATCGCCGTGACCGACCTGTCGACGTTCTTCGAGCGCGAGGCCGGCGTGGTAACGCTGAACGTGGTCGATCCATCCTGGCTGGTCTTCTCTGGCGGATTCGACAATTCGATGCCGCGGCGCCTGGGCAAGCGTTTGTTTGACCTGATCGCCGCTTCGGCATTGCTGCTGATGGCATGGCCGATCATGTTGCTGGTGGCGTTGTGTGTTTGGTCGGAGTCGGACGGGCCGGTGCTCTACCGGCAAACGCGCGTGGGCATGAGCGGCCGCAGTTTTGAACTTGTCAAGTTCCGCAGCATGCGTGCCGACGCCGAGAAGGACGGCGTGGCACGCTGGGCCAGCAGCAACGACGACCGCAGCACGCGGATCGGCCGCTTCATCCGCTCGACCCGGATCGACGAACTTCCGCAATTGTTCAACGTGCTGCGCGGCGAAATGAGTTTTGTTGGCCCCCGGCCCGAGCGGCCGCAATTCGTCGACCTGCTCAATCAGGAGATTCGTTACTACTCCATCCGCCATTGCATCAAGCCGGGACTGACGGGCTGGGCGCAGCTGCGCTACCCGTACGGGGCATCGGTGCGTGACGCTGAGGAAAAGCTCAAGTTCGACCTGTTCTATGTCAAGAATCACGGGCTGGTGTTCGACCTGATGATCCTGCTGCAGACCGTGGAAGTGGTGCTGTTCCGTCGTGGGGCCCGTTGAAGGTCCGCCGATGCACTTGATCGCCGCTGATCCGCTGGCTGGGGTTGTATGGCCAGGTTAGGTATCGGGGTGCCCGCGATCGTCGTCGGTCGGGGTCACACCGCGCTTGGCGCGTTGCGCGCACTCGTGGAGGCGGCCATTCCTGCTTATGTGGCCTGCCCGGCGGATGATCTGGCCACACGCTCACGCTGGTATCGGCCGCCGCCGGGGACGGTGCGATGGGATGGCGGGATCGGGACGAACACGCAGGCGTTGTTGAGCGCGATGCCGCTGTCGGAGGCGGTGCTGGTTCCCGGTGCCGACGATGCCGCGCTGTGGTTGGCGGGGCTGGCACAAAGCGATCTGGCGGGTCGTTTCCGGGTGAGCTCAAGCTCGCATCAGACCCTGGAAATCCTCCAGGACAAGGCGCGCTTCGGTGAATACCTGGCGCGCACGCGCATTCCGCATCCGCGCACGTTCTCGATCGCCTGCAGCAGCGACATCGAGGTGATTCCATTCGATGCGCTGGATAAAGTGTTCATCAAGCCAGCCGACTCGCAACACTTCAGCCAGGTGACCGGTCAGAAAGGGGTTTGGGTGCGCAGCCGCAACGAGCTGGAGAGCGTCTGGGAGCGGCTCGATGCCGATGGCTTCAAGCTGATTGCACAGGAGTACATTCCCGGCAGCGCCGCTGACCATTACTTCGTCGACGGTTTCCGCGATCGCCATGGCGTTCTGACCGGGTTGTTCGCACGACGGCGGTTGCGGATATTTCCGGCCGATTTCGGCAACAGCTCGTATTGCCAGAGCATCCCGTTGCGCGATGTCGCCGGCGCAGTCGACAGCCTGTCCGAACTGCTGCAGCAGTTGAACTACCGCGGCATATTCAGTGCCGAGTTCAAGCGCGATGCCCGTGACGGCGTGTACCGCCTGCTAGAGGTCAACACCCGGGCGTGGTGGTACATCGAGTTTGCCGCGCGCTGCGGCGTCAACGTGTGCCGCATGGCGGTGGAGGACGCACTCGATCTGCCGGTGACCGTGGCCACACGTGCGTATCCGGTCGGTGCCGGTTGCGTCAGCCTGGCCGGTGACGTCCAGACCGTGTTCTCGCGACGCGACCAGCGCCCGTCATGGTTGAAGGTGCTGGGCCAATGGGCGACGGCGCATTACCACGTGTTCCGCTGGAACGACCCGCGCCCGGGACTGTCGGTGCTCTGGCAGCTCCTGCGTCGGCGGGTGGCGTGGCGTCCGCGGCGTACTTCCGCGGACGCCACATCGGCGGCGGTAGTGGCGCGCTCACCGATGCAACAGGGGGCTTCCAAGCGTTAGCGCGCTGTCGCGGACGATGGCTCGGGCGGTGACGGTGTTGCGGTCTTGAGGCGACGCAGGGGCGAGCTGTGCCAGTCGGCCAGACGCCCGTGCTCGAACTGCAACCAGGACGGGCCGTAGTCCCATTGCGAGCCACTCACTCGCAGCGGTTCGCCCTGGATGGCCAGCACGGTGGCCGCATCCATGCCCAGTTCGAGTTGGTGCGTGCTGGCGGCAACGGCCGCGACAGTCGGATCGATGCGTGCGGCCTCGGTGGATGAGGACATCGAGGTCACTGGTGCCGGCCAATCCCACACCAGCGCGAGGACCAGCAGCAACACGACCAGGCCTATGGCCAGCAGTGAGTTGCGGTGCGAAGGCGATGGCGTGTCCTGTGCGTGCACAGCAGGTCGAGGCGGTGCCACTGCATCGGCTGGTGTCATGGTGGCCGCGCGCTGAACGTTCGCAACGTGCACGGGGCCGGCGCCTGGCAGCCGGCCATGACGGCGATGGAAACGTACTGCCGCTGTGTACAGCCAGATCAGGTCGGGCAGCTTGCCGCCTTCCGACAGGCGCGCGCCGGCCAGGCGGTCGGGATGCAGTTCGGAGATTCGCCGACGATAGGCACGCTGAAGCTCCTGCAGCGTGCAGTCGGGAGACAGTTCGAGCTGTGAATAAAGCTGTGCCAAGTCCCGCTTCATGGCAATGCAGTCATCCAGTGCGGTGGCCATCGTAGCGCGCACCGCATCGGTTGTGTCGACGTCGATCGGGTGGCCGCAATTGCCATCCAGGCACGTTTCATTCAGGACCAAAGGGATGACGGACGCGCAGCGCACAGGGGAGGCGGGCGGATGCCTACGACCACATTGGGCCTGGTATCGGCCATTGATTGCATGGCGACGGAACGCAGGCCCCTGATCGACATCGATACCGACGCCTTTCACCCGTGGCGCATCCAACCCGTGCGGCACCACTTGTGTGGGCACCCGTTGCTGCAGCCTGCATCGCTGGTCGAGCTGGGTGCGCGATTGGAAGCGCGCGGCAGCATCCGCAGCCATGGCAACGACGCGACCGCCGGCACGCCGTTCAACGATGCCCCGAACCTGCACCCGAACCGGCAGTCAGCGGCGCAGACCCTGCAGTCGATCGAGGCGGCCAAGGCCTGGATGTCGTTGCTCAACGTGCAGATCGATCCGATCTACCGCGAACTGGTCGGGACGGTGCTCGACAGCGTCCGACCACAGGTCGAGCCACGCGACCCGGGCATGTGCCATCGCGCCGGCTGGATTTTCGTGTCCTCGCCGCGCACGGTGACACCGTTCCATTTCGACAAGGAACACAACTTCATCCTGCAGCTACGCGGCCACAAGCGCGTCTACGTCTGGGACCACCGCGACACGGTCGTGGCGAGCGAGCAGGCACGCGATCGTTTCCACCATCGCCATGAGCGTGACCTGCTGCGCTGGCGCGACGAGTTCCGCGAGCGTGCGCAGGTCTTCGACCTGGAGCCGGGGCAGGGGGCCTACATGCCGTCGACCAGCCCGCACATGGTCGAGAACGGCGACGAGCCGTCGATCACGATGAGCTTCACCTATTACACCCAGGCCACCCGGCGCGACGCCTTGCTGCACAAGCTGCACGCGCTGATGCGCAGTGCCGGCATCGCTCCGCCGGCGGTGGGGCAATGGCCGCTGTTCGACACGCTGACGCACACCGGCGTCGCCTCGATGATCAGCGTGCGCGGCTTCGCCCGTTCGCTCGCCGGTCGTCACGCTGTGCCGGGCGTGGCCCGCTTTGCCGACGTACTGCCATGAACATCGAACGGGCACCGGCCGCAGCGCAGCTCACCGAAGCCACTCCGTTGCTGGAGGTGTTGCCACTGCGCGGTGGTCGCGACGATGGCGCTTGGCAGCATCTGCGCGTGGCACTCGATCCGTCGGTGTTCGCAGCATTGACCGAGGCCGTGCAATCCGTTGCAGCAACGCCAGTCGCATTCGTGTGCACGGCTCTGGCCCTGGTGGAATCGCGGTTGACCGGGGCCGATACGGTGTTGATGACCGCTGGCGATGCATCGAATGTGCGGCAGCTGGCAGTTGCCGTTTCCGGCGGATCGACCTGCGCTGCCTGGCTGGACGAGACCGCGGAGGCGTTGCGGCAAGCGCCGGCCATGACGCAGACGACGACCTGGGCCGTGCTCGCCGGGGACGTCGGCGCCGATGCGGCAGAAACACTCGATTCGGTGTCGCATTCGCTCTGGACGCTGTGCCTGCGGGAACGGGTGCTCGAGGTGAAGTTCAAGGCGCCGCTTACCGTCGATGCGGTTGCCTTGATGGCGGCATGCACGCAACGGGTCCTGCGGGCACTCGCGGCCGGGCATGCGGCGCTCGACGAGGTGGATGTGCTCGACCCGGACGAGCGCCGGCGCCAGTTGTTCGAATGGAACGACACCGCCGTGCCGCGCTCGGTGCAGGACACGGTGCACGGCCGCTTTGCCCGGATCTGCCAGACCCATCCCGATGCCTTGGCCGTGGTCGATGCTCAGTCGTCGCTGAGCTTTGCCGAACTCGACCGCCGTGCTGATGCGCTGGCGCGGCAACTGCACGGGTCGGGTGTCCGGCCCGGGGGCGTGGTGGCGGTGGCGCTGGAACGCTCGGTGGCGGCGGTCGTGGCCGTGCTCGGCGTGCTCAAGGCCGGCGCCGCATACCTGCCGCTTGATGCCACGCAACCGCCCGAGCGCCTGGCCTTCATGCTCGACGATGCCGGCGCCCGGGTGGCGGTGGTCGACGACGACCATCCCGCGCTGCCGCTGCCGGCGGCGATCTTCCGTGTCGCGGTCGGGCAGCCGCCGCAGACGTGGTCGAAGACCGAGGACATCCACAGCCGCGGCGACTCGCTGGCCTACGTGATGTACACCTCGGGCTCGACCGGCACGCCGAAGGGGGTGGAGGTCTGCCACCGCTCGATCCTGCGCCTGGTCTGCGATGTCGACTACATCGAGCTCGGCCCGGACACGCGCATGCTGCACGCCGCGCCGCTCGGTTTCGATGCATCGACGCTGGAGCTGTGGGGGCCGCTGCTCAACGGCGGTTGCGTGGTCGTGCACGACCAGGCCATGCCCACCGGCGCCGGCCTCGCCGCGACCATCTCCCGGCACGGCGTGACCACGGCCTGGCTGACTGCGGCCTTGTTCAACACGGTGGTCGACGAAGACCCGCGGCAGCTGTCCGGCCTGAGCGAACTGTTCACCGGTGGCGAGGCGTTGTCGGTCGACCACGTGCGCCGCATGCGCCGTGCCGCGCCGGCGACGCGCCTGCGCAACGGCTACGGCCCGACCGAATGCACCACCTTCACCTGCACCCATGCCATAGACGAGGTCGAGGAAGGGGCGGCTTCGATTCCGATCGGGCGTCCGATCGCCGATACCCGTGTCTACGTGCTCAACGCGCGCCGTCAGCCCGTGCCGGTCGGGGTGCTGGGCGAGCTGTACGTCGGCGGTGCCGGCGTCGCGCGCGGTTACCTCAAGCGGCCTGAGCTGACCGCCGAACGCTTCGTCACCGATCCCTTCGGTCGCCCCGGCGACTGCCTGTACCGGACCGGCGACCTGGTGCGTTACCGGCCCGATGGCGTCATCGAGTTCGTCGGTCGCAGCGACACCCAGGTCAAGATCCGCGGTTACCGCATCGAGCTGAGCGAGATCGAGGCGGCTCTCGCACAGCATCCCGGCGTGCAGTCCTGCGCGGTGGTCGCACGCGCCGACCCGGCCGGTGAGAAACGCCTGCTGGCGTACGTCGTGGCGATGCCGGGTGCGACGTCGCCCACGGCGCCGGCATTGCGCGCACACCTGGCCGCGACGCTGCCGGACTTCATGCTGCCGGCGCGTTACCTGCTGCTGCCGATGATGCCACTGACGCGCAACGGCAAGCTCGACCGACAGGCCTTGCCGGCGCCGGATCGCAGCCGTCCCGAACTGGCCGCGACCTACGAGCCGCCGCTGGGCGCCAGCGAGCAGCGCCTGTGCACCGCCTTCGCCGCGCAGCTCGACCTCGAGCGCGTCGGGCGCCACGACAATTTCTTCGAGCTCGGCGGCAACTCGTTGCTGGCGCTGCGCCTGCTGGAGCAACTGCGTGGCGGGCGCGGCAGCGGCATCGCCGCGACCACGCTGTTCCAGTATCCGACACCGGCGGCGTTGGCGGCAGCGCTCGACGGCGCGGCGGCGCAGGCCGTCGACACCACGCGCCTGGCGCGTACACCGGCACGTCACGAGGGTGCCGAACCGATCGCGATCATTGCCATGGCCGGGCGCTTCCCCGGCGCGGCTGATGTCGAGGCGTTCTGGCAGAACCTCTGCGACGGCCGCGACTCGATCACGGTGTTCCGCAGCGACGAACTCGACCCCGGTGTCAGCGATGCCGACCGCAACGATCCGGCCTATGTGCCCGCGCGCGGCGTGATCGGCGGCGTCGAGCAGTTTGATGCGGCGTTCTTCGGGATCAGCCCGAAGGAAGCCGAGTTGATGGATCCGCAGCAGCGCATCTTCCTGGAACTGTGCTGGGAGTGCCTGGAGCGCGGCGGCCACGTGCCCGATGCGACGCCGGGCCCGGTCGGTGTGTTCGCCGGCATGTACAACGCCACCTACTTCCAGCGCCATGTCGCCGCACGGCCGGACCTGATCGCCAAGCTCGGCGCGTTCCAGGTGATGCTCGACAACGAGAAGGACTACATCGCCACCCGCGTCGCGCACAAGCTCAACCTCACCGGGCCGGCGATCAGCGTGCACACCGCCTGCTCGACCTCGCTGGTGGCGATCTGCCAGGCGGTGGCCAGCCTGCGCGCGGGCGCCTGCGACATGGCTCTGGCCGGCGGCGCCTCGGTCACCTGTCCACCGCGCAGCGGCTACCTGTACCAGGAAGGCTCGATGCTGTCGCCGGACGGACACACCCGCAGCTTCGACGCGCGCGCACAGGGCACGGTGTTCAGCGACGGCGCGGCGGTGGTGCTGCTCAAGCGCCTGTCCGATGCGATCGCCGACGGCAACCCGGTCCATGCCGTGATCCGCGGTGGCGCGGTCAACAACGACGGCGGCGGCAAGGCCAGTTTCACCGCGCCCAGCAGCGACGGGCAGGCGGCGGTGATCGCGATGGCGCTCGACGATGCCGGCGTCGAGGCGCGCAGCATTGGCTATGTCGAAGCCCACGGCACCGCCACGCCGCTGGGCGACCCGATCGAGATCGAAGGCCTGGTCAAGGCCTTCCGTCGCAGTACGTCCGACACCGGCTTCTGCCGGATCGGCTCGGTCAAGAGCAACATCGGCCACACCGTGACCGCTGCTGGCGCCGCCGGCGTGATCAAGACCGCGCTGGCCCTGCAACAGCACACGATTCCGGCCACCGTGCATTTCCAGTCGGGAAACCCGGTCATCGACTTTGCCGGCTCGCCGTTCGTGGTCAATGCCGGACTGGACGAATGGCGCAGCGACGGCATGCCACGTCGCGCCGGCGTGAGTTCGTTCGGTGTCGGCGGCACCAACGCGCACGTGGTGCTCGAGGAGGCGCCGCCGCTGCCGGCATCGGAGCCGGCGCAGGGGCCGCAGCTGCTGGTGCTGTCGGCGCGGACGCCCACCGCACTCGGGCAGGCCGCCGCGCAACTGGCCGATCATCTTCAGGCCCAACCCGAGTCCAACCTGGCCGACGTCGCCTGGACGCTGGCGACCGGCCGCAAGGCCTTCGCGCACCGCGTGACCGTGGTGGCCGACAGCGTGGACGATGCGGTCGCCGCATTGCGCAGCCCCGATACCGAGGCTGCTGTGGCGCGCAGCCGTCCCGCCCGCCATAGCGACGTGGTGTTCCTGTTCCCGGGCCAGGGGGCGACCTACGCCGGCATGGGGCGCGAGCTGTACGCGACCGAACCCGCGTTCCGCGAGGCGTTCGACGAATGCGCCAATTCACTGCGCGACGAACTCGGCTTCGACCTGCGCGAGCGCGTGTTCAGCGATGATCCACAGGCCCTGCTGCCGACCGCGGTGATGCAGCCGGCGACGTTCGCGATCGAGTACTCACTGGCGCGGTTGTGGATGAGCTTCGGTCTCACGCCGGCCGCGATGATCGGCCACAGCGTCGGCGAGTTCGTCGCGGCGACGCTGGCCGGTGTGTTCACGCTGCCCGACGCCCTGCGCCTGGTTGCCCGACGTGGGGCGCTGATGCAGGCCCAGCCCGGGGGCAGCATGCTGTCGGTGCGGCTGGCGCTGGATGCACTGCTGCCGCGCTTGCCCGCCGCGCTGTCGCTGGCCGCGGAAAATGCCCCCGGCAATTGCGTGGTCGCCGGTGCGAACGAGGCGATTGCGCAGTTCCAGGCGCAACTCGACGCCGAAGGCATCGCCTGTCGTGCCTTGCGCACCTCGCACGCGTTCCACTCGGCGATGATGGAGCCGGTGGTGGCGCCGTTCCTGGCCGAAGTGGCCGCCGTCGCACGCGCCGCGCCGCAACTGCCGCTGGTTTCGACCGTCAGCGGCGATTGGCTCGATGCCGCCAACGCAACGTCGCCCGAATACTGGGCGCGCCACCTGCGTGAGCCAGTGCGGTTCGCCGCTGCGCTGGGCCGCGTGCTCGACGTGCCGGCGCGGGTGCTGCTCGAAGTCGGTCCGCGCGCCACCCTCAGTGCCTTGTCGCGTCAGCACCCCGACACCCAGAAGCATCACATCGCGGCGATCGCCTCGTTGTCCGACACACCACATGCCGAGCCGGCCAATATCCGAACCGCCGCCGGCCAACTGTGGATGCGCGGCGCCGCGCTCGACCCGGCCGTGTTTGATAGCCGTGGCCTGCGCCGGCGCCTGCGTCTGCCGACGTACCCGTTCGAGCGTCAGCGCTATTGGATCGAGGCCGCCGTGGCCGCGTCCAACGTGGTTGCGCATCCCGCCATCGCCGCGCCCGCGGCCCTGGAGACCGTCATGCCCCATGCCGTCACGTCGTTGCCTGCGGCGTCCACCGCCACGCCCGCCACCGATCGCCGGCCGCGGTTGATCGCGCAGCTCAAGCAGGTGTTCGAGGACGTGGCCGGCTTCGACCTGGCCGATGCCGACACCGAGGCCAACTTCATCGAGCTCGGCCTCGACAGCCTGATGCTGACCCAGGTCGCCTTGCAGTTGCAGAAGAGCTTCGCGGTACCCATCACCTTCCGCCAGCTGATGGGGGAGGGCGGCAGCCTCGCGCGTCTGGCCACGATGCTGGACGCGCAGCTGCCGCCGGATGCGATGGCACCGGCCGATGCCGCGGCGCAGGGTTTTCCGGTGTCGACGACGCCGTCGCTGCAGGTGCTCCCTGTGTCGGCGCCGTCGATCACCGCTGTGACATTGGCAGCGGGCGCCGGCGACGACTACGTGCGCCAGGTGATCGCGCAGCAGATGCAGCTGATGGCGCAGCAGCTCGCGCTGCTGACCGGACAAGGGGCTGGTGCCGCTGCTGCAACGCCCGTCCCGGTCATGGCGGCCGCGGCTCCAGCCACACCGCCGCAGACGGCATCGGCAGCAGAGGCCAGTGACGAAGAAGCCGCGCTCGCCCATACCCGGTACGACGTCAAGAAAGCCTTCGGCGCGATCGCGCGCATCGACAACAACGCACGCTTCGAACTCAGCGAGCGCCAGCGTGGAAAGCTCGATGCGTTCATCGACCGCTATGTCGCGCGCACCGCCAAATCGAAGGCTTACACGCAGGCGCACCGTGCGCGCATGGCCGACCCGCGCGTGGTCAACGGCTTCCGGCCGTTGCTGAAGGAGATCGTCTACCAGATCGTGATCGAGCGCTCCAAGGGCGCACACCTGCACGACCTCGACGGCAACGACTATGTCGATGCCCTCAACGGCTTCGGCATGAGCCTGTTCGGCTGGCAGCCGGAGTTCGTTCTCGACGCCGTGCGTCGTCAGCTCGAACTCGGTTACGAGATCGGGCCGCAACACCCGCTCGCCGGCGAAGTCGCTCAGCTGGTGTGCGAGGTCACCGGCCACGATCGCGCCGCGTTGTGCAACACCGGCTCGGAGGCGGTGTTGGGCGCGTTGCGGATCGCGCGCACCGTGACCGGGCGCGAGACCGTCGTGCTGTTCACCGGTGCCTACCACGGCATCATCGACGAGATGATCGTGCGCGGCACACGCAAGCTGCGCGCGGTGCCGGCCGCGCCGGGCATCCTGCGCAACACCGCCGAGCACGTGCTGGTGCTCGACTACGGCACGCCCGAGTCGCTGCAGATCATCCGCGAGCGCGCGCACGAGATCGCCGCGGTGCTGGTCGAGCCGGTGCAAAGCCGGCGGCCCGACTTCCAGCCGCGCGAGTTCCTGCACGAGTTGCGCCAGATCACGCGCGACAACGGCGCCTTGCTGGTGTTTGATGAAGTGGTCACCGGCTTTCGCGCGCACCCGGGCGGCGCCCAGGCCGTGTTCGGCCTGCAGGCCGACCTGGCGACCTACGGCAAGGTGGTCGGCGGCGGCTATCCGATCGGCGTGATCGCCGGCCGGCGCGAATTCATGGATGCGCTCGACGGCGGCCACTGGCAGTTCGGCGATGATTCGATGCCGACCGTGGGCGTGACCTATTTCGCCGGCACCTTCGTGCGCCATCCGTTGGCGCTGGCCGCGGCCCATGCCGTGCTCACGCACATCAAGGAGCAGGGCGCACCGCTGCAGGAGCGCCTCAATGCGCGGGCCACGGCGATGGCCGTCGAGCTCAATGCGTTCTGCGCCGATCACGGTGCGCCGATCGAGGTCCGCCATTTCGCCTCGGTATGGAAGACCTTCTTCCTTGAGGATCACCCGCTGCAGGACTTGTTGTTCGCGATGATGCGAAGCCGCGGCGTGCACATTCTCGACAACTTCCCCTGCTTCCTGACCACCGCGCACAGCGAGGCCGACTTCCAGCGCATCATCCAGGCCTTCAAGGACTCGGTGATCGAGCTGCAGGAGGCCGAGTTCCTGCCACGGCGCAGCGCAACCCCGCGCACAGTGATGGATGCGGCACGGCCGGCGGTGGCAGGTGCGCGCCTGGGCCGCGAACCCGACGGCCGCCCGGCCTGGTTCGTGCCGCATCCCGAGCAGGCAGGCAAGTACGTCAAGGTGGGCGGATGAGCCAAACCGCGCCCGTCGCCGAGGCGTCCATCGCCGTCGACTACGACCCGTTCGCCGGCGGCGAGCTGTCGCGGGTGGTACCGACGACCGAACCGCAGCGCGAGGTCTGGCTGGCCGATCGGCTCGGCCCGGATGCCTCGCTCGCGTTCAATGAATCGGTGTCGCTGCGCCTGCGCGGGCCACTCGACAGCGCGGCATTGCAGGCGGCGCTAAAGGCCGTGGTGGATCGCCACGACGCCCTGCGCGCCAATTTCGGCCCCGATGGCGAGACGTTGTGTGTGCATGAGCGGATCGAACTGGCGATGCCGCTGCGGGACCTGGCGGCGTTGCCGGAGCCGCAACGCACGGAGGCGCTCGACCAGCGCCTGCACGAGGCGGTGGACACACCGTTTGCACTTGATCGCGATGTGCTGTTGCGCGCCGAGCTGCTGCGCCTGGGGACGGACGAGCACGTGCTGCTGCTTACCGCCCACCACATCGTCTGCGACGGCTGGTCGTGGTGGGTGCTGGTGCGCGAGCTCGGCAACTTCTATGCGCAGCATGGCGGCCACGCCGAGGTTGTCGCGCCCGAAGCGGAGGCATTCGCCGATTACGCCCTGGCCGAGGCCACGCGTGCGGGTGGAGACGGTGCTGACGAGGCCTACTGGTTGTCGCGTTTCGTCGACGGTGCGCCGGTACTGGACCTGCCCACCGATCGCCCGCGTCCGCTGCGGCGCAGCTTTGCCTCCGCGCGCGAGGACTGCTGCCTCGATACCGAACTGGTCGCGGCGATCCGCCGCCTCGGCGCACGCCGCGGCGCCAGCCTGTTCGCGACCTTGTTGGCCGGTTTCGCCACGCTGTTGTCGCGGTTGTGCGCGCAGTCGCAGGTGGTGATCGGCATCCCGGCGGCGGGACAGTCGGTCGACGGCCACGATCATCTGGTCGGGCACTGCGTCAACCTGCTGCCGTTGCGCTTCGACCTGGACCCGGCGCAGCCGTTCGCGCAGGCGCTGGACGCGGCACAGGACATTCTGCTCGATGCGCTGGAGCACCAGCGCTACACCTTCGGCACGTTGTTGAAGAAGCTGCGCATCGAACGCGATCCGGCGCGATTGCCGCTGATCAGCGTGATGTTCAACATCGACCAGGCGCTGGACCACGAGAGCACCGGCTTCCCGGGCCTGGCCCTGGACTTCAGCTGCAATCCGCGCAGCCACGAGAACTTCGAGCTGTTCGTCAACGCGGTTCAGGCGCATGGCGAGCTGCGGCTGGAATGCCAGTACAACCGCGACCTGTTCGATGCGGCGACGGTGCGGCGGTGGCTGGCGGCGTTCGAGTCGCTGCTGCGCGCTGCGGTCGTGCAGCCTGAGGCGCGGGTTGCCGCTCTGCCGCTGGTCGATGCCGATGCCTGTGCCGAGCTGGCCGCGTTGCAGCCGCCGCCCGTCGCCTACGATCGCGACGGCCGCATGCACGAGTCCTTCGAGGCGCAGTGCGACCAGACCCCACAACGCACCGCCTTGCATTGCGGCGATGCGCACCTGAGCTATGCGGAGCTGGACGCGCGCGCCAATCGCATCGCCCACCTGCTGCGCGCGCGCGGCGTGCGCCGTGGCGCCCTGGTTGGCCTGGCCCTGGATCGCAACGCCGACATGCTCGCGGCACTGCTCGGCGTACTCAAGTGCGGCGCCGGCTACGTGCCGCTGGACCCGCAGTTCCCGGCCGAGCGCCTGGCCTACATGGCCGGCGACGCCGGTCTGGCGGCCCTGCTGACCCAGCAACGGCATGCCGCGCATTTCGACCTGCGCGGTCGTCCAGTGCTGATGCTCGACCGCCTCGACGACGAGTTGGCCACGCAGCCGACGAGTCGGCTCGGTCGTGACGAAGATGCCGCCACGCCGGAGTCGGTCGCCTACGTGATCTACACCTCGGGCTCCACCGGTCGCCCCAAGGGCGTGCAGGTGCCGCATCGCGCGGTCAACAACTTCCTGGTGGGGATGCGGCGCGAGCCCGGTATCGGCGCCGACGACCGCTTGCTCGCAGTGACCACGCTGTCGTTCGACATCGCGGTGCTCGAATTGCTGTTGCCGCTTAGCGTGGGCGCGGCGGTGGTACTGGCCGACCGAGACAGCGCCAGCGACGGTGGCGCGTTGAAAGCCCTGCTGGCTGCGAGCGGCGCGACGATCATGCAAGCCACGCCAGCCACCTGGCGCCTGCTGCTCGAGGCCGGCTGGACCGGCGACAGCGGCTTCACCGCCTTGTGCGGCGGCGAAGCGCTGCCACCGGATCTGGCCGCGCAACTGCTGCCGCGTTGCGCGGCACTGTGGAATCTGTACGGCCCGACCGAGACCACGGTGTGGTCGACCTGTGCCCGCATCGCCGCCGCGCCCGGTGGGCCGATCGATGTGCACATCGGCCGGCCGATCGCCAATACGCAGGTGTGGATCCTCGACGCACAGGGCGAGCCGTGCCCGCGCGGCGTACCCGGTGAGATCTGCATCGGCGGCGACGGTGTGACACTGGGGTACCTCGACCGTCCGGAGCTCACCGCCGACCGTTTCATCCCCGATCGTTTCGCCGGCGCGGAGCGTTCCACAGTGGGCAGGGCCGCCATGCTGTACCGCACCGGCGACCGCGGCCGCTGGCGCGCCGATGGCAACCTCGAGCACCTCGGCCGCCTCGATTTCCAGGTCAAGGTGCGTGGCTACCGCATCGAACTGGGCGAGATCGAGAACCACCTCGCCAGCCATCCACGGGTGGCGCGCGTGGTGGCGATGGCGCGCGAGGACCGGCCCGGTGACGTGCGCCTGGCCGCCTACGTGGTCGCACAGCCCGGAGCCGCGATCGACGAGGCCGCGCTGCAGGCGCACCTGCGCCAGGCCCTGCCGGATTACATGATCCCGCAGCACATCGTGGCACTGGACGCGATGCCGCTGTTGCCGAACGGCAAGATCGACCGCAAGGCGCTGCCGGTGCCGACCCACCGTCCCGAGGGCGTCGAAACCGCGCGCACCGAGCCGCGCAATGCGCTGGAACGCACCATTGCCGCGGCGATGGCGCAGGTGCTCGGCGTGCCGGAAGTCGGTATCGACGACGACTTCTTCGCCTTCGGCGGACATTCGCTGTTGGCCGCGCAGCTGACGTCGCGGTTGAATCGCGAGCTCGGTGCATCGCTGTCACTGCGTGCGTTGTTTGACGGCCCGACGGTCGCGCGCCTGGCGAAGCAGGTCGCTACGCAGAAGACCACGCCAGCCGGCGCAGCACGGACATCGGTCGCCCGTCGCGCCGATCAGCGCCGGGCGCCGCTGTCGCTGATGCAGCAGCGGCTGTGGGTGCTGGAGCAGATGGAACCAGGGCGGGTCACCTACAACACGCCGTCGGCGCATCGCCTGCGCGGGCCGATGGACCTGGCCGCGTTCGAGCGTGCCTTCCAGGAACTGCTGCGACGCCAGGCCGCATTGCGCACGATCATCGTGCCCGAAGGCGATGGCGCGGTGCAGGTGGTCTGCGATCGGGTCGATGCCTCGCTGCTGCCAGTCGAGGACCTGTCGGCGCTGCCGGTATCCGAGCGCGAAACCGCATTGCAACAACGCCTGGAAGCACTGACTGCTGCGCCGTTCCAGCTCGATCAGGCGCCGCTGTTCCGCGCGCGCCTGTTCCGTCTGGGCGAGCAGGAGCACGCGCTGTTCTTCATGACCCATCACATCATCTGGGACGGCTGGTCGTTCGACCTGTTCTACAGCGAGATGGCGTCCCTGTACGAGGCCTTCGTCGCCGGCCGGCCGTCGCCGTTGCCCGAGCTCGAAGTCAGCTACGGCGACTTCAGCGAATGGCACCTGCAATGGCTGCGCGGCGACGAGCTCGAATCGCAGATCGCCCACTGGAAACAGCACCTCGCCGGTGACCTGGAGCCGCTGCAACTGCCGCACGATCACCCGCGTCCGGTGCACACCACGGGTGGCGGCAGCACCGAATGGGTGCATGTCGACCGCTCCCTGGCCGAGGCCATGCACGAGGTCGGCGCAGGCGCCGAGGCCACGTTGTTCATGACCCTGCTGGCGGCGTACTACGCGCTGCTGCATCGGCTCAGCGGCCAGCGCGACCTCATCGTCGGCCTGCCGGTGCGCAACCGCAGCAGCGAGGCGCTGGAAACGGTGATGGGCTTCTTCGTCAACATGCTGCCGCTGCGCCTGCGCATCGATCCGGAGCAACCGTTCATCGAGCTGGTGCGCGCGGTGCGTGCGGCAGTGGTTGATGCTTTCGCCTATCCGGACGTGCCGTTCGAGCATCTGGTGCGCAAACTCAACGTGCCGCGCGACACCAGCCGCTCGCCGATCTACCAGGCGCTGTTCTCGTTCCAGGACGTGCGCCAGCGCAAGACCCGCTGGGGCGAGCTGCAGCACGAACACCTGCTGCTGTTCCAGCGCGGCACCAGCAATGATGTCGGGCTGTGGTTCCTCGAACACGGCGACGGCCTGTCCGGCGGCCTGACCTACAACACCGACATCCTCAGCGCCGACACCGCGACGCGGCTGCACCAGCGCTTCATCGCACTGCTCGAGTCGGTGCGGCGCGATCCGGGCACCGCCGTCGGCGACCTCGACCTCTTTTGCGACGACGACCGCCGTCTGCTCGCCGACGCCAATGCGACCGCCGCAGCGCAACCGGTCGAGCGCACGGTTCATGCCTTGCTCGACGCACAGGCCGAGCGCACGCCGGCGCGCACGGCGATCCGCTTCGACGACACGACGACCAGTTACGCGCAACTGCAGGCGCGCAGCCGGCGCATCGCCGCGGGCCTGCACGCGCGTGGCGTGCGTGCCGGCGACCTGGTCGGCATCTGCCTCGACCGCGGCCCCGACCTGGTGGCATCGATGCTCGCCGTGCTGCGGCTCGGCGCGGCCTACGTGCCGCTCGATCCCGCGTATCCGGCCGAGCGCCTGCGTTTCATGGCCGACGATGCCCGGCTCGCGCTGGTGGTGAGCCGCGGTGCGCAGGTCGATGCGCTGGCCTGGCCGCGCGAAAAGCTGATGCTGCTGGACGCCGATGCGCAGTCGATCGAGGCGCAGCCGCTGGTCGATGACGTTCCGGTCGCTGCGGATGCGGTCGCCTACGTGATCTACACCTCGGGCTCGACCGGCAAGCCCAAGGGCGTGCAGGTGCCGCACCGCGCGGTGCTGAACTTCCTGGCGAGCATGCGCCAACGGCCGGGGTTGGCCGCGGACGATCGCCTGCTGGCGATCACCACGACCTCGTTCGACATCGCGGTGCTCGAACTGTTCCTGCCGTTGAGCCTGGGCGCCGAGGTGGTGATGGCGCGCCGCGAAACCGCAGCGGACGGTCATGCCTTGGCTGCATTGCTGGACGCTAGCGCGGCCACGGTGATGCAGGCGACGCCGTCGACCTGGCGCATGCTGATCGACACCGGCTGGGCACCGCGCGCGGGTTTCAAGGCGTTGTGCGGTGGCGAGGCACTGGCGGCGGATCTCGCCGTGCAGCTGCACGCGCGCTGTGCCGAGGTCTGGAACCTGTACGGCCCGACCGAAACCACGGTGTGGTCGACCTGCTGGCGCGTGGATGATCCGGGTCACGGTATCATTGCCATCGGCACTCCGATCGCCAACACGGTGGTGCGCATCCTCGACGAACGCCTGCGGCCGTGCCCGATTGGCGTGCCGGGCGAAATCTGCATCGGCGGGGAAGGGGTGGCGGTCGGCTACCTGCATCGGCCGGAACTCACCGCCGAGCGCTTCATCGTCGATCGCCATGCTGCTCCGTCTGCCGATGGCGCGTCGCCGCCGCGTCTGTACCGCACCGGCGACCTCGGTCGCTGGCGTGCGGACGGACAACTCGAGCATCTTGGCCGGCTCGATTTCCAGCTCAAGCTGCGCGGCCACCGCATCGAGCTGGGCGAGGTCGAACACGCTCTGCTGTCGCATCCGCAGGTAGCGCGCGCGGTCGCGGTTGCACGCGAGGACCGCCCCGGCGATGTGCGTCTGGTCGCGTACGTGGTCGCTGCGCCGCAACGGGCATTGGCCGAAGCGGCGCTGATCGCGCACCTGCGCAACACGCTGCCCGATTACATGATCCCGCAGCACCTCGTCGTGCTCGATGCCCTGCCGTTGCTGCCAAACGGCAAGATCGACCGCAAGTCCTTGCCGCATCCGCGACCGTCGTTGGCCACCGCGCCAGCAACCGTGGCGGACGCGGCGCCGCCCGACCCGCGCGTGGACTACCTGGCCGGCGTCTGGGCCGGGCTGCTGGGGGGCGAGGTCACACCGACGGACAATTTCTTCGATCTCGGTGGCCACTCCATGCTGGCCGTGCAGATGGCCAACCGCGTTGCCCGCGACACCGGCGTGCGCATCAAATTGATCCGCCTGGCAACGCAGACGCTGGCGCAGATCGCAGTCGATCTGCCGCAGCACGGGGCCGTTGCGCCGCAGCAACCCCTCGGCGCGCGTATTGCCCGCGGCTTCATCCGTCTGTTCCAGAGCAACAAGGCCCGGTATTGATGACCCGACCGTTCTTCTTCGGCCCTCCACAACGATCGCTGTTCGGGATGTTGCACGCCGTCGACGGCGCGCGTGGCGATGCGCTGCTGATGTGTCCGCCGTTGTTGCAGGACGGGATCCGCAGCCAGCGTGCGCTGTGGTCGCTGGCGCAGGCGCAGGCCGTGGCCGGCACGACCGTGCTGCGCTTCGACTGGTTCGGCAGCGGCGACTCCGCCGGGGACAGCCGTGAGCTGAGCTGGGCTGGGTTGCAGGACGATCTCGGCGCCGCCGTATCAGCCCTGCGCGACCTTTCCGGAGTCGCCCGGCCACACCAGCTGGCCTTGCGCAGCGCCGCACTGCCGGTGCTGGCCCGTGCCGCAAGCAACAACGAGCCGGTGGATCTGGTGCTGTGGGATCCGCACCTGCTCGGCAGCGCCGTGGTCGACGACTGGCGCCAGCAACATCGACAGCAACTGCACGAGGCCGGACGCTACCCGTTCGGCAGCGATGGGAATGCGGCGGATGAGTTGATCGGTTTCGATCTTGACCCGGCATGGCTGGACACGCTGGCACGGCAGGATGCCAACCAGTGGCCGCTGCCCGCGGGCAGTCGAGTATTGCTGGCGGTCTGGGAGATGACACCAGCGCTGCAGCAGTACGCGGCGCGGCAGCGCGAAGCCGGCGTCGCGGTGGACGTGCTGACGTTCGACGTCGCCGATGCGCCGTTGTTCGACGATCCGAACCTGTTCGAGTCGCTGGCACTGCCGCGCCGTAGCGTGGCACAGCTGGCGCGGAACCTGTCCGGCGGCGCGCCGTGAACGAGTTCGTACGTCAGGTCGGTTCGATCGAACGCGCCGATAATGGTCTGGGCGAGAGCGCGCACCGCTTCGGAACCGGATTGATCGGTGTCCTTGGTCGTCCCCGTGGCGGCGCTTCCAACACGGCGGCACGCACCGCCGTGATCCTGCTCAATGCCGGCCTGATGCACCGCGTCGGGCCGTTCCGTGGCTATGTGCAGCTGGCGCGGGCGCTGAATGCGTGCGGGTTCGCCGTGCTGCGTTTCGACCAGTCCGGCTTGGGCGACAGCCCGATATCGCCGCTGGCCTCGGCCGAGCGCCGTCTCGGCGAGGTGCAGGCGGCGATGGCTTTGTTGCAGGCCGAAACCGGCGCCGAGCAGTTCGTGCTCGGCGGCATCTGTTCCGGGGCCGACGACGCGTTTCATCTGGCGGTCGGTGACGAGCGCGTGGTCGGCACCGTGCTGCTGGACGGGTTGGCGCACCGCACGGCCGGCTTCTGGCTGCGCCACCTGTGGCCGCGCCTGCTAGATCCGCGCAGGATCTGGACCGCGCTGCGCCATCGCGGCGCGCACCAGCCCGGCCTGGACGATTACCGTGACTTCCCGCCGCGGGCACTGGCCGCGCGGCAGATGGCGCAACTCGTCGCACGCGATGTGCGCCTGTTGTTCATCTATACCGGCGGCGCGTACCGGTACTTCAACCATCGCGGCCAGCTGGCGGCGTGCCTCGGCAAGGCGGCACGGGCCCGGCAGGTATCACTGCAGTATTGGCGCGACTGTGATCACACCTTTTATCTGCGCCGCGACCGCCTGCGCCTGCAACAGGCCGTGACGGCCTGGATGCAGGCGCAATTCGTCGAAGACCGGGCCGGGACCAAGCCATGAACGATGGATTGCGCGCGCCGCGGACAGTGCCCGAAAGCGGTCATGCGCCTGCGCGCTACAAGACGGCTGGGGACGATGCCCGCACGCCCGTGGTCAGCGCGATCACACCGGTCTACAACGGCGAGCGCTACCTCGAGGCGGCATTGCGCAGCGCGTTGGCGCAGTCGTTTTCCGGACTGGAGATCATTGTCCTCAACGACGGTTCCAGCGACCGCAGTGGCGAGATCGCCCGCGACTACGCCGCCACCTACCCGCAGACGGTGCGCTACTTCGAGCAGGCCAATGCCGGCCTGTGCGCCGCGCGCAATGCCGCCATGGTCGAGGCGCGCGGGCGCTACCTGGCCCTGCTGGATTGCGACGACCTGTGGATGCCGCAGCACCTGTCGCAGGCGGTGGCCGCGCTGGAGGCCGACCCGGGCACGGTGCTGGTGCACGCCGATGTCCGCTTCGTCGACGAGCACGATACGGTGACGGCGTTGTTCCTCGACCGCGGGCGCTGGTCGCGCTGGGCCGACGATCCGTTCAGGGCGATCCTGCTGCGGCACGAGCACGTGGCCTGTCCGACCGCGGTGTTCCGTCGCGACATGGCCGAAGCGCTGGGCGGTTTCGACCTGCGCTATTCCTACCTGGGCTGCGAGGACCGCGATCTGTGGCTGCGCCTGTGCCTGCGCGGCCGGGTGCGGCACCTGTCCTACCACGGAGCCGATTACCGCGTGCACGGTGGCGGGATGAGCCGCAATCGCGAGCGCATGCTGCGCGCACGGCAACTTCTGGTCGAACGCATGCGTGATTTTCCCGAAGGCCGGCGCCTACATTCGGCGGCCCAGGCCGCGTTGGCGCTGAGCGAGGCCGAAGAGTGCTCGCCCGAACGGGAGTACCAACGCATGTGGCAGGCCTACCTGCAGGCGGTGCACCTGAATCCGCGCGACACACGTGGCTGGCGCGGGCTGTTGCGCGCATCAGCCGCGTATCGTTTTGGTGGGGGCGGGTCATGATCGCCGCGGACAAGGTGGACATGCCGCCCGGGCACGGCACGGTCACCCCAAAGCGGCACGGCCTGGTCACGCACTACCTGCGCTATTCCACCGGCAGTTTGCTGGTGATCACCGCAGGCCTGGTCTCGTTCCCGATCCTGACCCGTCTGCTCGACAATACCCAGTACGGCATCCTCGGCTATTACGACACTTGGGTGCTGCTGGCGGTATCGCTGGGCAAGCTCGGGGCGCAGCACGCGGTGCTGCGCTTCTATCCGCATGACGGCGACGCCGCGCGGCTGCGCTCGTTTTCCACCAACCTGTTCTATTTGCCGCTGGCGATCTCGTTGCTGCTGTGGGGCGCGATCGTGCTTGGCACGCTGCTTGTCGATGCGGCCAGCGGGCTACGGCAGTCGCCGATGTTCTGGCTGGCCCTGGGCATGATGCCGATGCTGGTGTTCGCAAGCATGGTCGAGATGGTGCTGCGCGCGAGCGAGAACTCACGTCTGGTGATGCTCACGCGTGTCGGTTGGCGTTGGCTGGAGCTGGTGCTGATGCTGGGTGCGGTGCTGCTGTTGCAGCACAGCGCGATGGCGGCGTATGGCGGCAAGATGCTCGCGGCGGTGCTGGCGGTCGTGTTCTTCGTCCATTGGGCGCGGCGTCACCTGGTGTACTCGCGCGAGCTGCTCGATCCGGCGATGCTGCGCCAAGGCATGCTCTACGGCCTGCCGCTGCTGGCAAACGAGCTGATCATGGTGACGCTGGTGTCGGTCGACCGCCTGATGCTCAAGAACCTGCTCGGTGATTTCGCCCCGGTCGGCATCTACACCATCGGCTCCTCGCTGGCGATGCAGGTCAATGTGTTTCTCAGCATCACCTTGTTCGAGGCGTTCGCGCCGGCGGCGAACCGGCTCTACGACACCGAAGGGCCGGTCGCGGTGCGTGCGCTGAAGGAGCGCATCCTGCTGCCGATGACCTATGTCTCGATCGGCATCGCGGCCTTGTTGTGGTGCTTCGGCACCGATGTGATCGTGGCGCTGAGCGGCCACGGCAAGGCCGCGTCCGGTCCGGTGTTTTCGTGGTTGGGCATCGTCTACGCGCTGCAGCCGGTGCTGATGGTGGCGGGTTATGGCCTGTTGCTGGAGAAACGCTCATTCAAAGTGCTGGTGTTGATGGCCAGCGGTTTGCTGCTCAACGTGGCACTCAACCTGTGGTGGATCCCGCTGCACGGAGTGATGGGGGCGGTGTATGCGACGGCCGTGAGCTCGCTGATGCTGGCCACGGCGCATTGCCTGCTGGTGCCGCGTGCCTTGCTGCAGCTGCCGCAGCCGCGCGTCGTGGCGACCGCGGTCGCGGCGGCCGTGCTGTGCGTGGCGGGGGTCTGGGCCGGTGGATTGCTCGACCTGCGCCCGGGTTGGGCGCGCCTGATGCTGGGTGGGAGCACGGCCGCATTGCTGTATGCGCTGGCGGTGCTCACACTGGATGCGAGGATGCGGGCCTTGCTGCGGCGATGGTGGCCGTCTGCGGGCTCGGCCAACTCGGCAGGCTGAAGCGCCCGAGGGATTCTGAAAAGAATCGGGCGGATGCTGATGGCACCCGCCCGAAACTGTTCCCCGATACGACTTATGACTTGGCGTTGACTTGGCGTCGGTGACCGGCCCTGAGGCCAGTCACTTCACCGTGCCGGATCAGCGCGCACTGAAGCTGGTGTAGGCGCTGACGACTTCCGGGTGGCTGATGGCGTCCACGCGCAGCGCGTAGTTGCCAATTCCCGAGGTGCTCGTGCCCAGCCCCAGTCGACCGGTGGCGTTGCCCAGGCTGTTGCTGGTGGTCTTGACCACAACCACCTGGCCGTTCGGACGGGTCACGTTGAATACGATCTGGGCGCCTCGGACCGGCTTGCCACTCTTGAGCACGCGCGCGCTCATGGTGACGGTTTCGCGCAGGCGATAGCTGCTCTTGTTGACCGAAGCGGTGGTGGTCAGCGGGCCAATCACCGGCGGCGGGATGGTCGGCTTGGTCACCGTGTAGTTGGCCGTCGCATTGGCGGTGTGGCTGCTGCCAGCGGCGCTGCTGGTCCCGGCACCGATCGCATAAGTGCCGTTGCTGGCGGCGCTGGCCGAGGTCACCTTCAGGCTGGTGCTGGAGCTTGCGCCCGGTGCCAGGGTCAGGCTGCCTGCGGTCAGCGCACCGGTCCAGCCGCTCGGTACCGTCCGGGCGAGGCTGAAGGTGGTATTGGCACAGGCACTGCTGTCGTTGTTGCGCAGGTTGACGGTGTAGTTCACCGCCGTGCCCGGCGCTACTGCGGCAGTCGGGCCGCTCAGCGTCAGCGTCGGCTTGGTGCGGGTGCAGACCGGCGGCGGCGTCGACCCGGCGACGGTGTAGGTCGCCGAGGCGCTGGCCGTGTGGCTGCTGCCGGCACTGCTGCTGGTACCGCTGCCGATGCTGTAGGCGCCGGCGACGGCATTGGCGGGGGACGCCACGGTGAGCATGGTGCTGGAGCTGGCACCCGGGGCCAGGGCCAGGCTGGCAGCGGCGAGCGTGCCGGTCCAGCCGCTCGGAACCGTCCGGGCGAGGCTGAAGTTGGTGCTGGCGCAGGCACTGCTGTCGTTGTTGCGCAGGCTCAGGCTGTACTGCACCGAGGTGCCCGGTGCCACGGCGGCGGTCGGGCCGCTCAGAGTCAGCGTCGGGGCGGCGCGGCTGCAGATCGGCGGCGGGGTGCCGCCACCGGTTTGCACCTCGTAGGCGCCGATGTCCGCGGCGGCACCAACCGGGCGCGGCTGCAGCAGGAAGTCATTGACCACGCTGGCAATGGCGATGCCCTTGTCGATGACGGGGCTGCCGGCGAGGGGGGTAGCGTCGAAGCCGGCCAGGGTGAGGTTGGCCAGCTTGGGGGCCTGACCGCAGATGCTGCCGCTGGGGCACTGGCCGGACTTGACGTTGTAGACCAGGTTGCCGGCGTAGGTGGTGGCGGCGGCACTGGCGTGGGCGTAGTGGCCGCAGGTCTGCTCCGGGTAGCCGCCACGGGTGGCGAGGAAGTCCGGTTGGCCGATCAGGGCGTTGTTGAGGATGTTGAGCCTGGAGGTGGCGGTGCCGTCGGTGGTGAGGATCAGGCAGTCGCCCTCGCCGGTGACGGTGTTGTGGCGGATGTTGGCGGTCTGGCCGGCGACCAGGCCGACCGAGAGGGTGTTGCCCTGCGCCCGGCACTGGTCGCCGTGGAGCATGTTGTCCTTGCCGTTGAAGTAGGCGCAGTTGCCGACCACGACGGAGTTTTCGACGGTGGAGTTGCCGTAGACCTTGACCTGGTTGCCGGCGTTGCCGACGGCGTAGACGCGGCGGACGGTGACCGAGGTGTTGGCGTTGCCGTCCATGTACAGCAGGTCGATGCCGTCGGAGGTGTTGTGGTGGACGTAGGAGTCCTCGATCAGCCACTGGCCGCCGGTGCGGCCGGTGCCCAGGCCGTCGCCGTAGCCGCCGCCTTCCTGGGCCCAGCAGGCCCAGGGCGCGCCGGTCTGCCACTTCTGGCCGCAGCCGTTCCAGGCGATCTCGGTGTTGCGCATCGTGATCTGGCCGGCGTTGGAGCTGGCGGCGCCGATGTCGCCGTTCCAGCCGACCCAGCCGTTGGCGACGATCTTGACGCGGTCGAGGGTCCAGTCGGTGAGGCCGCCGGCATGGATGCCGGTGTTGGCCAGGCCGTGGACGTTGACGTCATGCAGCCAGACGTTCTTGGAGTTGGAGGCGGCGATGCCGGCCGAGGCCCACTGGCCGTAAGGCGCGGTGTCGCGTTGGCACCTGGCGGCGCCGTTGCTGTGGCCTTCGACGCAGTCGCTCTTGTCGGTGATCTCGAGGCAACCGACTTCGACGTTGGAGCTGCCGGCGAGGTTGAGGACGGTGGTGACGCGCTCGGTGCCCCACAGCTTGGGCGGCACTTTGCAGCCGGCATCGTGGCCCTGGCCGAGGATGCGGGTCCTGGCGGTGGCGCTGGGGCCGCTGGGGATGGGCGGCAGGTAGCAGTCGTAGGGACCGCCGGAGTAGCAGCGGCCGCCGGCGGCGCCGGTGGCGCCCCAGCCGATCATGTACTCGCCGGCCCCGATGAGGACGGTGTCGCCGCCGGCGATGCGGGCGGTGGCGTTGGCGGGCAGGGCGACGTGCAGGGACTTCCAGGCGCAGGCCTGGGCGGTGCCACTGCCGGAGTAGGGGGCGTTGGCCTTACCGGTGCACTGGGCGGCATCGCCGCCGTCGGTGCGTACGTAATAAGTGGTGGCCGCCTGCGCCGTGCCGCAGGCGGCAAGGCTCAACAGCAACCACAGGAAGGGTTTGAACAAGGATCGACCGGGCAAAGCAGACATCAAGGAGAAGCTCCTGCCGCATTACGGCACAGAAAGGCAAAGTGGTCCCCCCCGGGAGGCCGGTAGTGTTCTTGCCCCATCCCTCCTGTTTTGTGACTTAGGTCTCTTAAATTTGATCCCTAAGGGTTGCCCTTCACCTTGCGTACAAGCTGAATAGCCGTTAGGCGCGACCGATGCGTATTCAGGGTGACGCTGTGCGTCAGGCGCCACTCACGCTGCTGCGTGGGGCCAGGCTGTCCGAGCAGATCGGAGATTCAGCGTTGCGCTTCGATCGCGCCGATGTCGGCAGCGTCGCCGTGAGGGCGGCGGCGGTCGTGGAAGTCATTGACCACGCTGGCAATGGCGATGCCCTTGTCGATGACGGGGCTGCCGGCGAGGGGGGTAGCGTCGAAGCCGGCCAGGGTGAGGTTGGCCAGCTTGGGGGCCTGACCGCAGATGCTGCCGCTGGGGCACTGGCCGGACTTGACGTTGTAGACCAGGTTGCCGGCGTAGGTGGTGGCGGCGGCACTGGCGTGGGCGTAGTGGCCGCAGGTCTGCTCCGGGTAGCCGCCACGGGTGGCGAGGAAGTCCGGTTGGCCGATCAGGGCGTTGTTGAGGATGTTGAGCCTGGAGGTGGCGGTGCCGTCGGTGGTGAGGATCAGGCAGTCGCCCTCGCCGGTGACGGTGTTGTGGCGGATGTTGGCGGTCTGGCCGGCGACCAGGCCGACCGAGAGGGTGTTGCCCTGCGCCCGGCACTGGTCGCCGTGGAGCATGTTGTCCTTGCCGTTGAAGTAGGCGCAGTTGCCGACCACGACGGAGTTTTCGACGGTGGAGTTGCCGTAGACCTTGACCTGGTTGCCGGCGTTGCCGACGGCGTAGACGCGGCGGACGGTGACCGAGGTGTTGGCGTTGCCGTCCATGTACAGCAGGTCGATGCCGTCGGAGGTGTTGTGGTGGACGTAGGAGTCCTCGATCAGCCACTGGCCGCCGGTGCGGCCGGTGCCCAGGCCGTCGCCGTAGCCGCCGCCTTCCTGGGCCCAGCAGGCCCAGGGCGCGCCGGTCTGCCACTTCTGGCCGCAGCCGTTCCAGGCGATCTCGGTGTTGCGCATCGTGATCTGGCCGGCGTTGGAGCTGGCGGCGCCGATGTCGCCGTTCCAGCCGACCCAGCCGTTGGCGACGATCTTGACGCGGTCGAGGGTCCAGTCGGTGAGGCCGCCGGCATGGATGCCGGTGTTGGCCAGGCCGTGGACGTTGACGTCATGCAGCCAGACGTTCTTGGAGTTGGAGGCGGCGATGCCGGCCGAGGCCCACTGGCCGTAAGGCGCGGTGTCGCGTTGGCACCTGGCGGCGCCGTTGCTGTGGCCTTCGACGCAGTCGCTCTTGTCGGTGATCTCGAGGCAACCGACTTCGACGTTGGAGCTGCCGGCGAGGTTGAGGACGGTGGTGACGCGCTCGGTGCCCCACAGCTTGGGCGGCACTTTGCAGCCGGCATCGTGGCCCTGGCCGAGGATGCGGGTCCTGGCGGTGGCGCTGGGGCCGCTGGGGATGGGCGGCAGGTAGCAGTCGTAGGGACCGCCGGAGTAGCAGCGGCCGCCGGCGGCGCCGGTGGCGCCCCAGCCGATCATGTACTCGCCGGCCCCGATGAGGACGGTGTCGCCGCCGGCGATGCGGGCGGTGGCGTTGGCGGGCAGGGCGACGTGCAGGGACTTCCAGGCGCAGGCCTGGGCGGTGCCACTGCCGGAGTAGGGGGCGTTGGCCTTACCGGTGCACTGGGCGGCATCGCCGCCGTCGGTGCGTACGTAATAAGTGGTCGCGGCTTGTGCCGTGCCGCAAACGAACACCACCAGGCCCAGTCCAAACTGCCTCAGCGCCCGCCAGGACCCCGGGCGGTCATGCCGGGCGGGGCATGCCATGCGGGTTGGCCCGGAACACCAGGTTGGGCGAGTCCGGCAGGCGCTGCCAGCCATAGCCCAGCCGCGTCAGACTCGCGATGACGTCGTCCGATGCGGTCTCGACGATCAGCACCGGATGATCGCGTGCCAGCAGCCGTTGCATGCCGTCCAGCACGACCGCGTCATGGCCCTCGGCATCGACCTTAACCAGTGCCACCCGATGCTCGATGCCCAGCGCATCGATCGGCAAAGCCAGCACCGCCAGCGCGCCGTCATCGAGCGCGGACAGATGCGCCTCGTAGTAGTTGGTCAGGCCGCTGTCGAAGTGCGGAATCGCCATGCCCACGGTCGCGGTCGTGTTCGAGGCCGCGGCATTCAACAAGGTGACGTTGTTGTTGGCAAACAGCCGCACGTTTGCCGCCAGCAGCGCGAATGTCGTCGGTACCGGCTCGAATGCGATCACGCGACCGCCGGGGCCGGCGAGTTCGGAGAAACGCTTGGTGTAATGGCCGACATTGGCGCCAACATCGATGACCCAGTCGCCGGGCTGGATGATGCTGTCGACCAGCGCGAATTCCGGCTCGGTGGTGAAGAAGCGGTTGCGGCGGATCTGCCGGCCGTAGTTGAGTTTCTTCAGTTCGTGCTGCCAGTTGGAAGGCAGCTGCGCCGCGAAGGTCTTGAGCAGTGTCATGGCCGGGTCCCCGATGCCGGTGCCGAATCGAATGCCGCATCGACGTGACATTCCGTGGTTGGGCGCAGTGGTGGGCTCGGTGCACCGCAGGTGTCCGACATCGCGTCGGGGGACAGCGGTGTGGCGGTGGTTGGCTCGACAATTGGCTCGATGATCGGCGTGACCCGTACCGCCGCACCGACCACGCGCATGCGTGCGGGTACGTCCCTGGTCACCACCGTGTTGGCCCCGATCACCACGCCGTCGCCGATGCGCACGTCGCCGATCACCTTGGCTCCGGCACCGATGTAGACGTCGTCGCCCAGTTGCGGCCAGCGGCTGGACTTGCCGGCGCCTTTGTAGCCGAGGGTGACGTCCTGGGTGACGCTGAGGTTGCGGCCGGCATCGCCGTGCAGAAAGATGCCGCCGAAGTGGTCGATGTAGAGCCCCGGGCCGATGTTGGCATTGGCTGAGATGTCGATGCCGAACAGCAGTTCGACCGGCACCTTGAGCAGCACATGGACGAGCTTGAATGGCAGCGACAGCCAGCGTGGCCGCAACGTGCGGGTCCAGCGGCCATAGCGGTACAGGCACACGGCGATGAAGCCATAGCGCAGGCAGGCGCGGACCGGTGCCAGAGTCGACCCGAGCGGCAGGGCCACCCGGTAATAGCGCTGGAAATCTTGCCGCAGAATCTCGAACACTCGGCCTCCCCCGGACGGATCCCCCCGCGGTGGACCGGCATCAGGCCCCGTCGTCGCGCGGGGCGATCGACGCGGCACGGCGTCCAGGCCGTGTCCGTCCGGGAGTGGACGTGTGCAGACCCCTACTAGTACGGGCTGCGTCGCAGGCAGCGGCCATGCAAGACTGTCGGCATGACCCATCTGCTGATCTCGCCGCTGACCTGGTCGCTGCTGCTGGCATTGCTGCTGTGTCTGACCTGGCGGCGGCTGGGCAAACCGCTGCGCGTCGCCGGCATCGTGCTGGAGGTGGTACTGCTGCTGCTGTGCACGCCACTGGGCGCGAATGCATTGGTGCGTTACGTCGAATCGCGCACTCCCGCGCAGGCGTTGTGCGCTGCGGACGCGAGCCGGATGCCGATCGTGTTGCTCTCGGCTGGCTACGACTGGGATCCGGCCGTCAACGACGACTACGTCGCACTGGCTCCGGAAAGCTGGCGACGGCTGCGCGGCGCGATCGCACTGTGGCAGCGCAACCCCGGCAGCGAACTGGTGATTGCCGGCGGCGGCCCATTCGCCACCAAGGAGAGCACGGTGCTGGCGCGGCTGGCGCAGGACTGGGGAGTGCCGACCGCTGCGCTGCGCACCGAAACCGGTTCGACTACGACTTGGGAAAGCGCGTTCGCCCTGCGCGGCACCTTGCCCACGCACGTGCGACTGGTGAGTTCCGCGCTGCACCTGCCGCGGGCGTTGGTGGCGTTTCGCGCGGCCGGCTTCGAGGCCTGCGCCTACCCCAACGACAGCGACTACCAACCGCCGGGCAGCTGGGGCTATTACCTCCCGCAGTCGTCATCACTGAGCAAGGCCGAGTTGGCCTTGCACGAGCTGGCCGGGACGACGGTCTATGCCTGGCGCGCGCGCCGCGAAGCCAGGCACGAGGCCGCTGTGCCGTAGCCGCGCAGCGCTGCGTTAGCGCGGCGCCCCGACGCTGCGGCGCCAGGTCGGGCGCTTGCCGTCGACGATCTCGAATCCGGCCAGCGCGCTGTAGGTATGGCACCCGCTCAAGCCCGGCGCCCAGTCCGGGGCGAGACGGCCCAGCGGCTGCTCGCGGTAGCGGCTGGGACTCAATTCCTGCACATGGTTGAACACCACGGCGTTGCCGTAGCCACGTGCGCAATCCTGCGCGGGGCGGATCAGTTGCCCGTTGCGCGTGAACAGCCGTCCGGCCGGGCGCGCGCGGCGCACATCGGACACGATCGGGTTACCGGGGTGCGGCCGGAACGGTCCGAGCGGCGTGTCGGCATGGAACAGGAACAGCTCGTCGTAGGTGCCGCCGCCGGCCTCGCAGACGTTGGCGAACAGGTACCAGCGGCCGTCGTGCTCGTGCAGCGTGGCGTCGACCGCGCGGTGCCCCTGCAACAGGTCGCAGACGAACTCCCATCGGTCCGGAAAGGCGCGCGCGCGAAACAGGCTGATGCGATGTGCGGCGGCCGATTCGGGGACCAGGTAGGTCTCGCCGCGCCACTCGAACACGAACGGGTACGACAGGTGCACGTCCAGATCGAGCACCGTACGTGCCGTCCCGGCCGGACCATCGTCGCTCCACGGCAGCACGGCCAGGGTGCCCTTGCCGCGGCGGTAGTCGTAGTCCTCGACGAACAGCCACGGTTCGCCGTGATGCAGGTGCAGCAACGGGTCGGCGTAGAAGTGGCCGCGCGGGCAGGGCAGCTCGCGCAGGCCGGACAGGCGCGGCGCATGCGGGTCGAGGAGTGGGTTGCCGCGGCGCCAGGCGACGAACCAGTGCGGAACACGCAGCCGGTCCTCGACCAGGATGTGGCTCTTGCGCGCGGCGATCGTGCCGAGAAACTGCGCCATGCGCAGGTTGCCGGGCGTGCGGTAGAGCGGTTTGTCGCAGCGACCGGAAACGGTCTCGGGCAGGGCGTCGCCGGCCGCCAGCGTGCGCAGGCAGCGCAGCACGAACGACGAGGCCTTCCAGTAGGCGGCGTTGCGATTCAGCTCCAGCGAATGCGGGTGCGTGGCTGCGTGCGAACGGTACAGCACGTGGCCGGCGTCGAGTTCCTCGCTGAGCCGCTGCAGTACCGTGCCGGTCAGCGGATTGCCTTCGAAGATCTCCCAGAACATCGCCGGCCCGCCCCGGTACTGCGCGCTGTCGTCGTGGTGGTAGGACCACACGCCGTGCCGCGCCACGCCCAGGATCTCGCCGCGCAGGATGTTGAAACCAAAGCGCAGCAGCAGGTCTGGCTGCGCAGCGCGGATGCGGGCCAGATCGGCCGTGCTGAAGCGGTGCACGTGGCCGCGACGCTTGGGTTCGACCGTAAGCCAGGACGCGTCGCCGACCAGCGGCTGCAGGTCGCGGTAGGCGAAGGCCGAGTCCGGTCCGCGCCGGCGGGCGCTGTCGCGTTGGGTGTAGCGTTGGTACAGCAAGTGCCGCAGCCGTGCACGGATGCGCGCCCGCAACGACAACCGGCGCGGCTGCTCGCCATTACGCACCACGATCACCACCTGCGCGAAGCCGCTTTCGCGGATCTGCGCGACGATCCGTGCAACCCAGGCCGGGACGGTATCGCCATCGACCAGCAACCCGACCCGCAGCGGCGCGACGGCTACTGCCGGCGGGTACAGCGCGCTCGCCAACGTGCCACGTTCCGGTTCGAGTTGCTGTGGCGGTGCGCTGGCGAGGTTCATGATGACATTGCCGTGCGTGCGGTGGTCGACGACATGAGCAACCGGTCGTAGTGACCCAGCAGATCGCGGCCGATCGCATCCCAGCCGTAGTGCGCCTTGGCGCAGGTGCGGGCGGCGGCACCGAGACGGGCGGCGCGTTCGGGTGAGTCCAGCAGGGCCAGCACCGCCGCGGCGAAGGATTCGGCGTCGTCGGCGTACAGCGCGCTGTGATCGTGACGCAGGGCGATGCCTTCGCTGCCGACGGTGGTGGTGACGATGGCCTTGCCCAGGGCCATTGCCTCGAGCACCTTCAGACGCGTACCGCTGCCGGCGCGCAGCGGCACCACGTAGACCGCCGCGGCGTGCACCGCCGGCCGCAGGTCCGGCACAAAGCCAGCCAGGCGTACCCGCGATGCGAGTGCTTGCGGAATCTCCAGACCCTCGGCCTTGCCGACCAGGACGAGCTCCGCGTCGGGACGCGCGGCGAGGATGCGGGGAAATACCTCACGCAGGAACCAGTCGACGCCGTCGCGATTGGGAAACCAACCCATCTGGCCGACGAACACCAGCTGCGCGCCAGTTGGGGGCTGCGGCGACGGACGATGGGCCTCGAGGTCGACACCGTTGGGCACGGTGTGCACCCGGGTGCCGGGGGCGAGTTCACGCAGCGCCGCGGCATCGCTGTCGGAGCAGGCCAGCACCGCGTCGGCGCGGTGGCAGGCAGTGCGTTCAAATGTGCGCAGTCGCGGCACCTGTCCACGCAGAAAAGTACGGGCCAGCGGTCGCGCTTCGATCTGGGCGCGGTTGTCGAGCAACTGGTGCTCGACGTTGTGCGCGTTGAACACCACCGGGACGCCGGCAGGCACGCAATCGGCGTGCGCCATCAATGGCAGCATGTCGAAGTGCGCCAGATCGGCATTGCGGGCCAGCGTCGTCAGCCGGTCACGCAAGGTCGAAGAAGCGTACTTGGCGGCGAGGAACGGTGATCGCGTCAGCGTGCCGCGGGCGAGGGCGCTGCCGAGTGCGACACGTGAGTGTTCGCTCGGAATCGGGAAAGTCTCCAGGCCGTGCAACACTGCGCGCAACGGATCGGCAGCGGCCAGGTCATCATCGCTGCGCAGGAAGCTCAACAGGTGCACTTCATGGCGTTGGGCCAAGGCCTTGAGCAGGTGCCAGGCGCGCAGTTGATGGCCCTCACGCGGCGGGAACGGGAGGCGGCTGGTCAGGGCGAGTACGCGCGCCATCAGTGCTTTTTCCACAACCGCGACGGATGCCAGGCCAACGACGCAGGCAACGACAGCAGTGCCGCGAGGTTGAGCATCAGGAACGTGCCCGCGGCCGGCAGCAACGGCACCCTGGCCGCCAGCCGTGGCAGCCGCAGCCCGGCAATGGCCCAGGCATAGCCCAGCAACTGTGCGATGAAGGCAAGACGGTACAGCCAGCCCGGCGTCAACGCCGAGGCGAACAACGCCACCAGCAACGCCCACGGCACCAGCAGGCGCAGGAACTTGTGTGAGAACCAGGCGAAGAACACCGGATTGCGGGTCGGGTCCATCAGTACCGGCAGCCGTGCCAGCAACTGCCAGTTGCCGGCCAGCGTGCGCAGCTTGCGATGGAACTCCTCGGTGGCATCGGCACTGCTTTGGTCGTAGGCGATGGCGGTGCGTGCCATCCATACGCGACGGCCGGCGAGCAGCACGTGCAACGGCACCCACATGTCGTCGAGCACGGTGCCCGCCGGCAGCGGCTCGAACAACTCGCGACGCAGCGCATAGACCGCGCCGCTGACACCGTGCAGCCAGCCCAGCCGTGCCTCGTCGGCGCGCAACGCCTTCTCCATGCGCCAGTACAGGCCGACCTCGTGGCCGGCGCCGGTGGCGGGTTCGAGCACCAGGTCGCCGCTGACGGCGCCGACGTCGGCATCGGCGAACGGCGCGACCAGTGCCCGCAGCGCACCCTCGCCGTAGCGCTGCCGGGCATCTGTGAAGGCCACCAGCTCGGTGTCCACCTGCTCCAGCGCGAGGTTCAGCGCCTGCGCCTTGCCGACGTTGTGTGGCAAGGCCAGGACGCTGACGCGCGAATCGTCGAGCGCCGCCTCGCGGGCGGTGCAGTCGTTGCTGCCGTCGCTGACGACCAGCACCCGCAAGCGGTGGGCGGGGTAGTCCTGGGCGAGGATGTCGTGCACGCGGCCGGCAATCCGCGATTGCTCGTTGTAGGCGGCGACCACCACGGTCAGTGGCGGCTGCAGGTCGGCCTCGCGTGGTGCGCGGCCGCGCTGCTGGGCGAGGGCTGCGACCAGCAGCGGGTAACCGGCGTAGGTGTAGGCGACCACGCCGATGCTGGACCAGAACAGCAGCGCGCCGATCACAGCAGTCGCTCCCGCAAACGTGCGTAACCGGTGTTGCCGAGCACGCGCTTGGGCAGTGCCAACGCAGCGAAACGCGCGCGCAGAAGACGCGGGCGCAGACCACGCCAGCGCACCAGGGCGGCAAACTCGGGTAGCGTCGTGTCGCGGGTCACCGCCAGCCGTTGCAGCCAGGCGTCGCGCCGCGGGCGGTGATTGGGGCCGGGCACCGAGCCGAACAGGTAGCGATACCCCAGCGCCTGTGCCGCATGCAGCTCGCGTTCGCCGCCGCGGCCACCGGGCAGTGCCAACGCGTTGACTGCGCCGCCGGTGAGCACGCGCAGACGATGGCGGCTGTCGCGCAGTTCAGCGGTAAGGGCAGCAGGTTCGAGGTCCTCGAGAAAGGCATGACTGCAACCGTGGGCGCCAATGCCCATGCCTGCATCAGCAAGCGCGCGGACATCGGTCGAGGTCAGCATGCCGGGCCGGTCGATGAAGTCGGACGTGATGAAGAACTCCGCACTCATGCCGCGTGCGCGCAACAGCGGCAGTGCCACTTCGATATTGGACGCGTCGCCGTCGTCGAAGCTGATCAGCAGCGTCTGTGAGTCCGCAGCCGTATCGAGTGCGACATCGTCCAGATGCATGCTGCGATAGCCGTTGGCCTGGAGCCAGTCCAGTTGGCGGGCGAAATCGTCAGGCCGCACGCTGTACACCGGATCGAAGCGACCGTGCGAATGCGCGTCGCGATGCAGGCCGTGGTACATCAGCACCGGCAACATGGTCAGGCCCGCCATTGGGTGCGCAGCCAGCCCAGCAGGCCGCTGGTCTCGCTGAAGAACAGGGATTTGGACAGGCGCCCGGAAGGCGTGCGGTAGCGGTCCTCGTGGACGTTGTAGCGCAGCAGGCGGTAGGGGTCGACACCGCGCCGGTTGACGCCTTCGACCGTCGTGGCCGCTGTACGGAAACCGGCCTCCTGCGCGAGGCGGACATCGCGCTCGCCGAAGTCGCCAGGCGCGCCGTTGGGGTAGGCGAAATGCAGGGGCGGGGCGCCGAGCTCGCTGGCGATGCGGGCGTGGGAGTCGGCGATCTCGGTGTGCGCGGTGGCGTCGTCGACCCGACTCAGCAGCACATGGTTGCAGGTGTGTCCACCGATCAGGATGCCGCGTGCCTTGAGCCGACGCACGTCCTCCCACTCGAGCATCTCGCCGCTGTCGTGCGGCATCGGACGGGGTTGGATCTGCGCGATCACCGTGGCCAGGCACTGCTCGAGACGCGCCGGGGTGAATTGCTTCAGCCGCGGCGGCAGCAGTGCATACAGCCGCTCGCGGTCGATGGCGTCGGACAGGTCGAAATGGCCAAGCCCGAGTTCGCTGAGGTCCAGGTGGTCGCGGCTGCGGGCTTCGACGGCATGGGTCAGCCGGTACACCCAGATCGGCTCGCCGCCGATGTGATCGGTGACGATATAGAGCACCGCCGGGGCACCACGCAGGTCTTCATCGAGCAGGCGCAGGTTGTCGCGGTAGCCATCGTCGAAGGTCAGCGCGTAGTTGAGCTGCGCGTTGTCGTGGTTCGCCAGCCGCCGCAGTCCCTCGTCCAGGCTGACCAGCGCGTGGCCCTGACGCAACCAGCCGATCAGTTGGCGCAGGCTGTCCTTGGACGTGCTGAGCGGGTAAGGATCGTGCTCGTCGCGTACCCGGTGCAGCATCAGCAGCACCAGCCCCGCCCCCGACAACCGCCGGTAGAGCAGGTCCAGCCCGCTGTAGTGGGTGCACAGCGCAAAGGCGTATTGCATCCAGCGTGTCAGCGCCACCGTCATCGTGCGGGTTCCTCCGGCAGGTGGCGTGCCTTCACCACCAAGGCCACATAGGTCCAGAAGTAGGCGATCATCGGGTAATAGGTGAAGCGGTCGCCAAAGAAATTGCCGCAGACCAGCGCCATCCATGCGCCGACCAGCCCCAGTGCGAGGGCATAGCGCAGGCTGCCCGTTCGCGAATTCGACAGTTCGCGCCGCGCCGTGCGCAGTACGGCGATCAGCAGGCCGAGCAATACCACCGCGCCCAGCACGCCGCCTTCGGTCAGGGTGCGGATGTATAGGTTGTGCGTGTCCTTGCCGTAGGGGTTGATCTCGCGGTGATGGAAGGTGTGGAAGCCGGTGCCGGTGAACGGATGGTTCTGGAAGTTGTCCATCGCCACCTTCCAGTACTCGAAGCGCAGCTCGGTGCTTTCATCGCGCTTGCCTTCCTCCACCGAGGTACTGTCGAAGCGCTCGACGATCGACTGCGGCATCAGGTTGGGCAGCAAGGCGGCGATCAGCAGCAGCGGCAGCAGCATCTTCCAGCGCCCCCGCCACACCATGATCACCGTCACCAGGCCGAGAATCAGACCGACGTAGGCGGTGCGCGAATAGGCATACAGCACCCCCACCACCATGCAGGCGATTCCGGCCAGTAGTGCCAGTCGCCAGACCCGTGACAGCTTCGCCGCCATCAGCAGCGCGAACAGCATCACCGCGACGGTCACGCAGAACGCGGCCAGCTCGTTGGCGCCGAGCAGCGAGAACGTGCCCTTGATGCGCAGGTCGTCGGAGTAGTGCCAGCTGGCCACGCTCTGGTGTTGCACCCACACCACCTTGGCGATGTAGGGCAGTGGCAGGATCGTGGCAATCAGGATCCGCCGCACGCCGGTCCAGTCCTGCACGCTCATCTGCACCAGATAGACGATGAACACCCCGACCAGGTGGTCCTTGAGCACGTTGGCATGCGTATCGGCATTGCCGACGAACTGATAGCCGACCAACAGCGATACCAGTGCGTACACGGCATAGGCCAGCACCCAACGGTTTACTGGCTCGTTTGAGGCGATGCGGCCGCGCGTCATCCATGCCCCCAGCAGCGACAGCGCGAAGCCTATGTTGAGGAAATTGAGGCCACCGCCGAAATCGGGCAGGTAGCCGGTCTGCAGGTTCTGCAGTGGCAGCAGGAACAGGAACGCATACAGCACCCAGTTGTTGGGCGCGTGGGCCCGGGCCGACACGCGGCTGCGGACCTGCGCCGCTGCCGCCTGCGGTCGTGCGGTCGTGGTGCGCAGGGCCCGTGCCGCCAGCGGGAAGCGCTCGGCCGGAGCGGCGTTGCGCGCGTCAGGCAGTGGTGCGTTCATGGCGACCTGTCGGCAACGAGCGATACACGGTGAGGTAGCGCTGGGCCATCGCTTCGGGTGAGTGCTGGTGGCGCACGTAGCTGCGCGCATGGCGATCACGCCGGCCGGGTTCGGCTGATGCGGCCTGCAATTCGGCGCGCAGCGCGTCGGCATCGCCGGGGCGGACCAGGCGGCCATGCTCGGTGTGCGCCAGCAGCCGGGGGATGCCGCCGACGGCGCTGGCCAGTATCGGCAGGGAGAACGCCATCGCCTCCAGCACGACCAGCGGCATGCCTTCGCTCAGCGACGGCAGCACCAGACAGTCGAACACCGGGTAGAGACGCTCCATGTCGGCGCGTGCGCCCAGGAAATGCACGCTCGACGCGATGCCCAGGGACTGCGCGCGTGCCTCCAATATCGCCCGCTCCGGGCCGTCGCCGGCAATGACCAGGGCCACGCCGGCGTCGGCTTTGGCCAGTGGCGTAATCGCCTCCAGCAGCATCGCCAGGTTTTTTTCCGGCGATAGCCGTGCCACGGCGCCGAACACGAAGCGGGCTGCGTCCAGCCCAAACTCCCGCCGCAATGCGGCTGCGTCCGAGACGTCGCCGGATGGCAGTTCGATGCCGTTGTCGACCTGGTGGATGCGTCCGCGCGGAATGCCGGCGCGCAGCAGCGGTTCGATCTGCTCGTGCGATACCACCGCAAGCGCGTCGAAGCGGCGCAGCAGGGCCAGTTCGATACGGTTGTAGAGGCGCTGCGAGTGCGAGTCGACCAGCCAGCCGTGCAAGGTGGCCACCATCGGCAACGGCCTCTGGCGCGTCGCGAGCCAGGCGTAGAACGCGCTTTTATAGTCATGTACGTGTAGCACCGGCGCGCCCACCGCATCGATCTGTGCGGCCAGTGCGCGCACCGTGCCCAGGTCGAATCTCCCCCGGCAGGGCAGCAGCTCGGCATGCTGGCCTTTGGCGCGCGCCATCGCGTGCAGCGCCTGTTCGTGCATGCGGTAGTTGTGGATGCTGAGCAAACGGCTGGGCACATGCTGGCCGGAGAGGGCCTGGTTGAGCGCCAGCACCATCCGGTCGGCGCCATAGAGGCCGGCGCTGGAACGCAGTTGCAGCACCGGCCGCGCCTGCAGCCGGGTCGACGCGGCGGCGGGCGTGGGCCGCGCGGTGACCACTGACGCGGCCGGTGCGGGCGCATGGGCGTTCATGGTCGCCCCAGCAAGCGGTGATAGAGCCGATCGAATGCGTGCACCATGCTGTCGAGGGAGAACTCGCGCAGGATTCGCGCCCGCGCCGAGGCCCCCATTCGCTCCCGCATCAGCGGTTCGTCGATCAAGTGCTGCAAGGCGGCGGCCAGCGCGGCCGGTTCGTGAGCCGGCACCAGCAAGCCGCTGATGCCGTGCTGCACGAGTTGCAGGTTGCCGCCGACGCCGGTGGCGACGACCGGCAGGCCGCAGGCCATGGCCTCCAACACAGCGTTGGACATGCCCTCGGTCGACGAGACCAGGACGGCCGCGTCGAGCGCCGGCAATACGCCCTCGACGTTGGGCAGGCTGCCGAGCAGGCGAACGGCTTCGCTGAGGCCCAGTGCCTCGATCTGCGCGGTGATCGGTTCGCGCAGCGGCCCATCGCCGACCAGCAGCAGCCGCGCCTGCGGGCACTGGCGATGGACCTGGGCGAAGGCCTCGATCAGGTCGCAGTGGCGTTTCACCGGCGTCAGGCTGGCGATGCAGCCGAAGGCGATCGCGTCCTCGGCCAGGCCCAGGGCCAGGCGGGTTTGCCGTCGTGCGGACAGCGGCTGTGGCTGGAAGCGTTCGGTATCGACCCCGTTCGGTATCCACAGCATGCGACGCGCCTGCATGTCCTCCTCGCGGGCGAGCCCGCTCAGGATGGGCTGTGCGGGCGCGACCACGCAGTCGAAGCGGTGATTGAGGAAGCGGAACAGGAAGCGCAGGCGTGCGCTCTTGTTGAAGCCCATGTCGCGCCGGTTGGAAATGCGGACCGAGCCCTTCGTGCGCGGCAGGAAGGCGTTGAGCAGGTCGGACTTCTCATGCTGCGACTGGATGATGTCGAACTGCCCGCGTTCCACCAGCCGCCGCAGCGAGCGCAGCGCAAGCCAGCCGCGCAGGCCGTACACCGCGGCAATGGGCAATGAGCGCAGCTGCACATGCTGGATGCCGTCGGGAAGGCTGGTATCGCTCCAGGCACGGGTGGTGTCGGTGAGCTGCACGACGACCACCCGGTAACGCTCCGGAGGCAGCCGTGCCATCAGGTTGCGCAGGAAGCGTTCGCTGCCGCCGGAGGAGAGGATCGACGTGTCGGTCAATACCAGCAGGCGGATGCGCCCGCCTTCGCTGACGGTTGCGTCCGCGTGCGTGTCGGGTCCGGTCGTGTCGGCGTCATCAGCGACGATAGTTGACGGCGAAAATGATGGCATTCTCGTCATAGCTCATCCCCGCATCGGTGCTGTCGCGTTCACGGTGTTGAAGATCGACTTGCCAACTCCAATGCCGGGTGATCTGGTTGACCAGTGACAGGTAGATCGCCAGATCCTTGTCTTCGCGGCTGAGCTGGTCGAACTCCCGGCGCTCATGGGCAGCCAGCAGCGACAACCTTGTCAGCGGCCGCAGCAGGTAACCGATCTCGAGCGCGCCGCCATGGCTGATCTGGTCTGGATTGGTGTCGTCCAGGTACTCGAAGCGCTGGTAGTACGGGCGAAACTGCAGGTCGATGCGCTCGCCCTGGTATTTGTAGCCAAGATCGAGTCGGCGCAGGCGGAACACGCCCGGGCCGATCACCACGTCGGCATTGCTGAAGTCGTTGATGATCGTTCCGCCGGGGATGTCGGCACGGGTGATCGTGTTCTGGGTGGCGTCGCCGAATTCGTAGTCAAGGTTGGCGTCAATCTCGCTGCGCGGCGACACGCGCCAGCCGAGGTTGAGGCGTGCGGTCGGTTCGCTTTCATGTTCGCTGTCGCGCAGGCGGACCTGGGCATAGCCCAGGTCGATGCCTAAATCCACCGATGCCAGCGTGCGGGTATAGCCGACGTAGGCATCGTAGCGGGTGTAGTCGGTGGAGCTGCCGGCTTCGTCGTAATCGACCTTGGTCGCTTCGGCATTGATCGAGACCGTGGAGACGGCATCGATATCGCGCAGGACGCGTGCCGCGACGTTGTAGCGGTCGCCGTCGAAGTTCTTGTTCTCCTCGGCATAGCTGTTGCCGTAGCGCAGGTCGAGTTGGCCGAGGGTCGATTCGCTGAAACGGCTGTAGAAGGTCGGGCCGGCGATGAAGACATTCACCTCCTGCTGGTTGCCCGGGCTGAAACCGGTGAGGACGTTGATCGGTTCGCGATTGAGGTAGTCGCGGACGACGAAATCGAGCCGTTTCGGCAGGAGGGTCCAGTTGAGGGTGGCGGCGAGCTCGCCGCGTACCTCATCGTCAAAACTGCCTTCGGCGTAATGCAGGTATTCGACGTTGCCGCGCGCCAGCATCTGCAGCGTCGAGCTGTTCTGCTCGGCCTCGAAGCGGAACTGCGGCGAGAGCACGGTCTCGCTGGTTGCATCGTCCTCGCTCAGGGCAATGTTGTCCGACCGCAGCGCTGAAGCGCCGACCTGGTAGTCGACGTCCACGGCCAATGCCGTACCGGACATGGCCGCCAGCAGGGCGGCCGACAGCATCGCCGGCGGCAGCCGTCGGGTCACGCTGCGGCACCGATCGGGCCGGTCCAACGCGCGCATGATCGGGTACAGATCAGACCCCCTGGTTGAAGACGACGCCGGCGAATTTGTTCGGGTCGAAGCTGGAGGCCGCCTGGTTGATCGCCGAGGGTGTGTCGCGGCCGTACCCGGCGACCAGCACGATCACATCGGCCAGGTCGGCCAGGATGCGTGCATCGGGACCGCCGCGGACCGGGGGGCTGTCGAGGAACACATAGCGGTCGGGGTAGCGGCTGCGCAGTGAATCCAGCAGCAGGCGCATGCGGAACGAGGAGAAGTACTCGACGCCGGAGTCGCGCAGCCGGCCGGCCGGGAGCAGGCGCATCCGCGGCACGCCGGTGTCGTACAGGACATCGGCGGCGTCGCCGTCGGGGTCTTCCAGGTAGTCGATCAACCCGCCCTTGCCGGTGTCGATGCGCAAGGTGGTGTGCTGGGACGGGTGGCGCAGGTCGCAGTCCATCAGCAGCGCGCTTTTGGCCTCGTCGAAGGCGAAGGCGGCTGCCAGGTTGCGGGCGACGAAGCTGCCACCGCTGCCACGGCTGACCGGCGCCACCAGGGTGACGAAATTACCGTCCATGGTGGCCAGCAGTTTGGTGCGCAATTCGCGGAAGGCATCGACCTCGGGCCGGGCCACTTCGGTGCGATGGATCAGCGAGCGCTCGGCCGACTGGATCGGCGTGAGCGATTGGCCACCGGTCATGCGTGCGATCGAGCGGCTGGCCGCGCGACGTTCGGCGACTTCGTCGATGGCATAGGGAGCACGGGAGGCGTCGTTCATAGCGCATGCACCAGCTTCAGAGTGAGAACCACGCCATAGGCGAGCGGAACCGCGAGGAACAGCAGGGCCGCCAGCGCCATGCGGCGCAGCGACTGCGTGCGGTGCGGGCCGGCCAGCAAGGGCGGCACCGTGCCCAGCACCGGCAGGCCGGTGCTGCGCTCCAACTGGGCCGGCGAACGCACGCGCGGGTCGAGCTTGAGCAGGCCAAACAGCAACAGCAGCGGCGCCACGGTAGCGGCGGCCAGGCCGGCGCCGGAGACATGCATCAGGCGCAGCCCGCTGGGGCGCAGCGGCATGGTCGCCGGCTCCTGGATGCGGAAGCTCAGGCCGCGCCGCTCGGCGTCCAGGTTCATCGACACGCGCGCGTTTTCACGCCGCTTGAGCAGGTCCTGGTACAGGTCGCGGTTGACCTCGTAATCGCGGGTGAGTTCGGCCAGGGTGCTTTCCGAGGCGGCGATGCGGCTGCTGCGCTCGAGTTCGCGGGCGAGCAGGCTTTCGGCGGTGGCCACGCGTGCGGCGGTGGCACCGCTGCGGCGGCTGGCTTCGGCCAGCTTGCTGCGCAGCTCGGCGTACAGCGGGTTGTACGTGGCGGCACCTTCCAGCGAACTGGGCGTGCTCGCCATGCGCGCTTCCTGGCGTTCGGCCTCGCGACCCAGGTCTTCTTCGAGGTCGCGGATCTGGTGCTGGATGCGCACCACGTCCGGGTGCTGATCGGTGTAGTTGAGCAGCAGGCGGTCGCGCTCGGACTGCAGCTCGATCAGGCGGGCGCGCAGTTGGCCGGCGCGCGTCTGCACCGTGGTGATTTCGTTCTCGCCGGACAGCTGCGACTGCAGCGCCCCTTCCTGCGAACGCAGATCGAGCAGGTCCATGCGCCCGGTTTCGACCTGCCTACGCAGTTCGCCGATGCGCGCGTTGACGTCGGTGTCGATGCCCGGGCGGGCGTCGGGGTTGGTGCCGCGGTACTGCTCGAGCTTGGCTTCGGCGTCGGTCAACTTGCCGTGGTACTGGCGCACCTGCGAGTCGATGAAGGCGTAGGCCGCCCGACTCTCACGGTCCTTGGCCGCCAGGCTTTCCTCGATCACCAGGTCGGCGAAGCGCTTGGTGACTTCGAAGGCGCGTTCGGGCTTGGCGTCGACGTAGCTGATCCGGATCAGGTTCTCGCGCGGGTTGGAAATGCTGGTGCGCTCGGTGATCTGCTCGATCAGCCGGTCCTGTGCCAGCGGGTCGGGCTGCGACTTCATCCAGCCGCCGGTCTTGAGGATCTCGTTCATGACCCGCCGGCTGAAGGCGACCTCGCGCGCGATGCTGGCGCGGTTGGCGACGCCGGTGGGGACTGCGCGGCCTTCCATCAACGGCGCGATGATGTTGCCTTCCTCGACGAGGATCGTGGTCGAGGCGGTGTACTTCTTCGGCAGCACGATGCCCAGTGCAAGTGCGCCCAGCGCGATCGCCGCGAACACACCGAGCAGCAGCATCGGGTGGCGCCGGAACGCCTCGGTGGCGACCGGGACCAGGGCGAGCGGGGACGGACGCTCCTCGGAGCCCGTCCATTCGGTGATGGCATTGCTCACAGGGCACGCTCCGGGATCGTGATCACGTCGCCCGGCGCGACCTTGAAGTTGGTCGTCAGGTCACCGCGATTGAGGATGCGGTCCAGGCGCACAGCGTAGTTGGTGGTGCTTTCACCTTCCTTGCGGTACAGGCCGGAGCGGTCGGGGGCCGCGAATTCGGTGACGCCGCCGGCGGCCAGCACCGCATCGAGCACGGTCATGCCCTGGCGGTAGGGGATCGACACCGGTTGCCGTACCGCACCGGTGACGCGCACGCGCGACAGGTACTCGTGGCTGCGCAGCTCGGTCAGGATCACGGCGACCTGCGGGTCGCGGATGTAGGCGGTGAGCCGTTCCTGGATGTCCTTGGCCACCACGTCGGGAGTGCGGCCGCCAGCGACGACGTCACCGACCAGTGGCACGGAGATCTTGCCGTCGGGGCGCACCGGCACGATGACGCCGAGGTCCGGATTGCGCCAGACCGACACCTGGACCAGGTCGTCAACGCCGATCTGGTAGGTATCGACCGCCTGCGTCTCGGTGGACGGAGGAGCCGTCTCGCTGCCGCCGGATGAAGCACAGGCGGCCAGCTGCAGGGACAGCGCGATGGCCATCAGGCCGTGGAAAAAGTGTTTCATGGTTTACCCCCGTGTTCCGTCCTTGCAAACGTGCTGCCGTTGCCGGCCCGGCCAAGGCGGTGCATCCAGACTCGAATCAGACTTGATAAAAGTAGCGGTACCACTCGACGAAACGGCTCACGCCAACTTCGATCGGAGTGGACGGCGCGTAACCGGTGTCACGCTGCAGTGCCTCGACATCGCAGTAGGTGTCGGGCACGTCGCCTGGCTGCAGCGGCAGCAGCAGGCGTTCGCTCCTGCGACCCAGGCACTGCTCCAGCACCTCGATGTAGCGCAGCAGTTCGACCTGCTGGTGGTTGCCGATGTTGTAGACGCGGTAAGGCGCTGAGGATCGGGCGGGCGTGGGCGCCATCGCGTCGTAGTCCGGATCCGGTGCCGGCACCCGGTCCAGGCTGCGGATGACACCCTCGACGATGTCGTCGACGTAGGTGAAGTCGCGGCTGTGGCGGCCGTGATTGAAGACTTCGATCGGTTCACCGGCCAGGATCTTGCGGGTGAACAGGAACAGCGACATGTCCGGCCGTCCCCACGGCCCGTACACGGTGAAAAAGCGCAATCCGGTGGTGGGCAGGTCGAACAGATGGCTGTAGGTATGCGCCATCAGCTCGTTCGACTTCTTGGTGGCGGCGTACAGGCTGACCGGATGGTCGACGCCGTCCTCGACGCTGAAAGGCAGCTTGCGGTTGGCGCCGTAGACCGAACTGGACGAGGCGTACACGAGGTGCTCGACGCCACGGTGTCGGCAGGCTTCGAGCACGTTGAGAAAGCCGACGATGTTGCTGTCGATGTACGCGCGCGGGTTCTCCAGTGAATAGCGCACCCCGGCCTGGGCGGCCAGGTTGACCACCCGTTGCGGCGCAAAGTCGGCGAAAGCGGCGTTCAGGGCGGCCTGGTCTTCCAGTGCCGCGCGCACGAAGCCGAAGTTCGGGTGCGGGATCAGCCGCGCCAGCCGCGCTTGCTTCAGGCGTGGGTCGTAGTAGGCGTTGAGATCATCGAAACCGAACACTTCATCGCCGCGGGCGAGCAGGCGCTCGCTCAGGTGCGATCCGATGAAGCCTGCCGCGCCGGTGACCAGGACCCGCATTACAGGCAGCCGTCGATGCTGGCGCGTGGCAGCGCCTGCTTGACATCGAACAGCACCGCGCCGGGGGTGCCCAGCGCCCGGATGCGTTCGGGTCCGAGTTCGACAAACTCGCGGTGCGGCACGGCGAGGATCACCGCGTCGTACTTGCCAGGCTCCGGCTCGGCGATCAGCTCGATGCCGTATTCGGCCTGGGCCTCGCGCCGGCTGACCCGCGGGTCGTGGATATCGACCTGGGCGTTGTAACTGCGCAGCTCGTTGACGATGTCGACCACACGGGTGTTGCGCAGGTCCGGGCAGTTCTCCTTGAACGCCAGCCCCAGCACCAGCACCTTCGCCTGGGCGGTCTGGATCTGCCGCTGGCGCATGAGTTTGACGACCCGGCACGCGACATGACCGCCCATGCCGTCGTTGATGCGACGTCCGGCCAGGATCATGTCCGGGTGGTAGCCGATCTGCTGCGCCTTGTGGGTCAGGTAATACGGGTCCACGCCGATGCAATGGCCGCCGACCAGGCCGGGCCGGAACGGCAGGAAGTTCCACTTGGTGCCGGCCGCGGCCAGCACTTCCTGGGTGTCGATGTCGAGACGATGGAAGATCAGCGACAGTTCGTTGATGAGCGCGATGTTGACGTCGCGCTGGATGTTCTCGATCACCTTGGCCGCTTCGGCCACGCGGATGCTGGAGGCCTGGTGGGTGCCGGCACTGACGATCTGCCGGTACAGGCGATCGACCAGGGCGGCCGCCTCCGGGGTCGAGCCCGAAGTTACCTTCATGATCGTTTCCAGCCGGTGCTGGTGGTCGCCGGGGTTGATCCGCTCGGGGCTGTAGCCGGCATAGAAATCGCGATTGAAGCCCAACCCCGATTCGCGCTCGATGATCGGCACGCAGATCTCTTCGGTGGCGCCGGGATAGACCGTGGATTCGTAGATCACGACACCACCGCGGCCGATCGCGCGCCCGACCGCGCGACTGGCCGATTCCAGCGGTCGCAGGTCGGGGCGCTTGTACTCGTCGATCGGCGTCGGCACGGTCACGATGAACACGTTGCAGCCAGCTAGCGCCTGCGGGTCGCTGCTGAGCGTGAGCAGGCGAGCCGCGCGCAGGGCTTCGGCGGACACTTCGTGGGTATGGTCGTGATGTCGTTCGAGTTCGGCCACGCGCTCGGCGTTGATGTCGAACCCCAGGGTCGGCAGACGGCTTCCGAAAGCGGCCGCGAGCGGTAAACCGACGTAACCCAGACCGATCACTGCGATCCGCACTTGATCCATGGACGGCAACGGGGCGTTCATGGGCAAGCAGACCTCCCCTCAGGTCGACTCTTCATTCGTTGTGCTCGTGCGTCTGCTGGACGTGGTGTCTCGGTGTTAACGGCGATTTGTCCTGCGTCCGGCCAGCGGCCGCGTGCTTCATCGCTGTCGTTGGCGATGGACGTTCTGACATCCAGTTTGCGTTGATGGAGATCAAGGGGGCCGGGGCGCGGCCAGGGATCTGCTGCACATGCACGACAAACTCCGGCTGCGCATTCTGGTCTGCGGTGGCGCGGGCTACATCGGCAGCCACACCTGCGTGGCACTGGCCGAACGCGGCCACCGCGTGGTCATCGCCGACAGTCTGGTCAACAGCTCGCAACAGGTGCTTTGGCGTCTGCGTCATGTGATCGGTGCGCCGATCGGGTTCGAGCAGGTGGACCTGTGCGACAAGGCCGCGATCATGGAGCTTCTGGCACGCCACCGGTTCGATGCGGTGATCCACTTCGCCGCACTCAAATCCGTCGGTGAATCCTGCGAACGCCCGCTGGATTACTTCGAGAACAACATCAGCGGCACGATCAATCTGCTGCAGGCGATGCGCGCGTCCGGCGTGCGGCGGCTGGTGTTCAGTTCGTCGGCGACGGTCTACGGGGATCCGGAACGGGTGCCGGTGCGCGAGGATGCCCGGTTGCAGGTCACCAATCCCTATGGCCGCACCAAACTGGTGATGGAGCAGCTGATCGAAGACCTGTGCCGTTCCGATGCCTCGTTCCGTGCCGCCAACCTGCGTTACTTCAATCCGGTCGGCGCACACGTCTCGGGCCTGATCGGCGAAGACCCCGGCGGCACGCCCAACAACCTGATGCCCTACATCTGCCAGGTGGCGGTGGGGCGGCGCGACCGGCTGCGGGTCTTCGGTGGCGACTACCCGACCGTGGACGGCACCGGCGTGCGCGACTACATCCACGTCACCGACCTGGCCCGGGCGCACGTGGATGCCGTGGACTACCTGCTGCGTAGTGAGGGCAACCTGACCGTCAATCTGGGCACGGGACAGGGGGTCAGCGTGCTGGAGCTGGTGCAGGCGTTCGAGCAGGTGTCGGGCCGCGCGATTCCCTACGAGGTCGTGGATCGCCGTCCTGGCGACGTCGCGGCGGTCTATGCCGACCCGTCGCTGGCGCAACGGCTACTGGGCTGGCGGGCACAGTGCGACGTCGTTGCCATGTGCCGGGACGCCTGGCATTGGCAATCGCGGCACCCGCAGGGCTATGCCAGCCCCATGCGGGACCGCCGCCAGCTCGCCGTTCCGCCACAGGTGGAGCGGCGGCGCGGCCACCTGCGCGGCGAGCCCGGGGCCGTCCGCAGGGTCGTTCACGCGCCCTGACTCTGGAGCGGGCAGGGTGGGCATCGCCCGAGCCGCCTGCCCGGCGCCCTTTGATGGTTCAGACTGCCTGACGGGCGCGCTAAGGCCCGCGCAGGCTGCTATGCTTGTTGACTTCCCGGTTTTTGCTTGTCTGCTCGAGATGGCGGCCCCAATGTGTCAAGGGCCGCAGGCCACGGGTGTGCGGCGACTCCGACCCGCCCTTCGCCTTCCGCGTCAAGCATGAAAACCACTACCGAAATCCGCAGCGATTTCCTCGAATTCTTTCGCGGCAAAGGCCACACCATCGTGCCGTCGGCACCGCTGGTGCCCGCCAACGACCCGACCTTGCTGTTCACCAACTCGGGCATGGTCCAGTTCAAGAACGTGTTTCTCGGCAGCGAGAAGCCCGGCTACGTGCGCGCGGCCGACGTGCAGCGCTGCCTGCGTGCCGGCGGCAAGCACAACGACCTCGACCAGGTCGGCTACACCGCGCGCCACCACACCTTCTTCGAGATGCTGGGCAACTGGTCGTTCGGCGACTACTTCAAGGCCGAGGCGATCGCCTGGGCCTGGGAACTGCTGACCGGGGTCTGGGGCCTGCCGGCCGAGCACCTGCTGGTCACGGTCTACCACACCGACGACGAGGCCTACGACCTCTGGCACAACAAGATCGGCGTGCCGGCCGAGCGCATCGTCCGCATCGGTGACAACAAGGGCGCGCCGTACGCTTCCGACAACTTCTGGCAGATGGCCGACACCGGCCCCTGCGGTCCGTGCACCGAGATCTTCTACGACCACGGCGAGCAGCACTTCGGCGGCCCGCCGGGTTCGCCCGACGAGGACGGCGACCGCTACATCGAGATCTGGAACCTGGTGTTCATGCAGTTCGACCGCCAGCCCGATGGCACCCTGGTGCCGCTGCCGGCGCCGTGCGTCGACACTGGCATGGGCCTGGAGCGCCTGGCTGCCGTGCTGCAGCACGTGCACGGCAACTACGAGATCGATCTGTTCCGCCACCTGATCGTCAAGGCGGCCGAATTCACCGGCACCAACGACCTGGGCAACAAATCGCTGCGCGTGATCGCCGATCACATCCGCGCCTGTTCGTTCCTTATCGTCGATGGCGTGCTGCCCAGCAACGAAGGCCGCGGCTACGTGCTGCGCCGGATCATCCGTCGCGCCCTGCGCCACGGCTGGATGCTCGGCCAGAAGGGACCGTTCTTCCACCGCATGGTCGCGCCGCTGGTCGAGGTGATGGGTGACGCCTATCCGGAGCTGGCGGCCAAGCGTGAGTTCGTCGAGCGGGCACTGCTCGCCGAGGAGGAGCGTTTTGCCGAGACGCTGGATTCGGGCATGCGCATCTTCGACGAGGTTGCGGCTCGCTCCCAAGGTGTGATCCCGGGTGCCGATGCGTTCCGCCTGTACGACACCTACGGCTTCCCGGTCGACCTGACCGCCGACATCGCGCGCGAGCGCGGCCTGTCGGTCGACATGGCCGGTTTCGACCAGTCGATGGAAGAGCAGCGCCGCAAGGCGCGCGAGGCCGGCAAGTTTGGCAACGCCACCACGATGCCGGCCGAGCTGGCCGCGCAGCTGTCGCCGACCCGGTTCCTGGGTTACGAACAGTTGGCAGAGGACGACCTCGAAGTCGTGGCGCTGCTGTGCGACGGCCGCCCGGTCGAGCAGATCGCCGCCGGCGACGAAGCGGTGGTGATTCTCGATCGCACCCCGTTCTATGCCGAAAGCGGCGGCCAGGTCGGCGACGCTGGCGAAATCGATGCCGGCACGACCCGTTTCGTCGTGCGCGACACGCAGAAATTCGCCGGCCAGTTCCACGGCCACCTCGGCACGCTCGCCGCCGGCACGCTCAAGCGCGGAGATCGCGTGCGTGCCACGATCGACGCGGCCCGCCGTGACGCCACCGTGCTCAACCATTCGGCTACGCACCTGCTGCACGCCGCGCTGCGCGGCGTGCTCGGTGATCACGTCACCCAGAAGGGCTCATTGGTCGCGCCGGACCGGCTGCGTTTCGACTTCGCCCATTTCGCTCCGCTCAGCGCGACCGAGTTGGCCGAGATCGAACGCCGTGTCAATGCCGAGATCCGCAACAACGCGGCCGTCGAAGTGCATCACATGGGCATGCAGGAAGCGCTCGACTTCGGCGCCCTGGCGCTGTTTGGCGAGAAGTACGGCGACCGCGTGCGCGTGTTGCGCATGGGCGAGGCTTCGACCGAGCTGTGCGGCGGCACCCATGTGTCGCGCACCGGCGATATCGGCTTGTTCAAGATCGTCTCCGAGGGCGGTGTCTCTGCCGGGGTGCGCCGCATCGAGGCGCAGACCGGGCAGGGCGCGCTCGACTACGTCGACGAAGAGGAACGCCGCCTGGAGGAAGCAGCGCGACTGCTGGGCGGCAACGCAGCGGACGTGTCCGAGAAACTGCGGGCCCTGCTCGAGCGGCAGAATAAGCTCGAGCGCGAACTCGATACCTTCAAGGCCAAGGCCGCCACCGGCGCGACCTCCGACCTGGGCGCCTCGGCGGCGCAGGTCCATGGGGTCAAGGTGGTGGCGACCCGGCTCGAAGGGTTTGATGCCAAGGCGTTGCGCGAGGCGGTCGATCGCCTCAAGCAACAACTGGGCGATGCCGTAATCGTGTTGGCGGGTGCCAGCGACGGCAAGGCGGCACTGGTCGCCGGAGTGAATGGAAGCGCGGCTGGCAAGGTCAAGGCGGGGGAACTGATCGCCCACGTTGCCAGTCAGATCAATGGCAAGGGCGGTGGTCGCGCCGACATGGCCCAAGGCGGCGGCGATGACGGTCCGGCTCTGGCCGGGGCCTTGGCCGGTGTCACGGGCTGGGTTGAACAGAAGCTTATCTGAACGGCAGACAGTGACCTTTTGCGGTTGCGGCCCGGTTTGACCGGCCGCTACTATGGTTCACGTTTGTGTACGAACTGGAGGCGCTCCCGGGAGCGCCGCATTGTCGGTAGGGAACTGCCGGCCATAGGAGATGTTAGATGCTGATCCTGACGCGTCGCGTCGGTGAAACCTTGATGATCGGCGACTCGGTGACTGTCACCGTGCTCGGCGTCAAGGGTAACCAGGTGCGTATCGGAATTACCGCACCGAAAGATGTCGCAGTACATCGCGAAGAGATCTACCAGCGCATCCAGCGAGGCGAAGAGCCCGCTGACGATTCGGGCAAGAACGCAGGCGGCTGACACAAATTGTTTGCCGCGCGCGGAGCAAGCCGTTATGCTTTGCGCCCGCAACGCTTTACGTCGCGGAGACTTGCCCGAGTGGCTGAAGGGGCTCCCCTGCTAAGGGAGTATGGGGTCAAAAGCTCCATCGAGGGTTCGAATCCCTCAGTCTCCGCCATTACCATGGCTACGACTTTGGATTACCGGCCATCGTGCTCACGCGCGATGGCGTTCGACCCTGGCGTGAGCCAGTGGCTCGCAAACGCCAGGCCTCACCCCTCAGTCTCCGCCAGTTTTGCTGGTTGAGTTCGTGACATTCCCGTCGTGCATTGCGCGCCGGTCATGCGAACGGATGCAGGAAACTCCTGCCTCGTTCCATCATCGTCCTCAACCAGATTGGCGCATCGTCCTTGGACGATTCGCTCTGTCGGTCATGCACGGATGCATGCATCGATCGACAGAAAAAAGTTTCGGAAAATATTTGACGAATCGGTAACGAGACGCCATAATTTTCCGACTGAGCGCCCGTAGCTCAGCTGGATAGAGCACCAGGCTACGAACTTGGTGGTCGGGAGTTCGAATCTCTCCGGGCGCACCACTACAAAAGCACAAGGGTCAATGGGTTAACGCTCATTGGCCCTTGTGCCTTTTTATGCATGCATAACGCGCGTGCCGTGACTCGCGGTGGCGATGCCAGCGATCCCGTTTGCAGCGCAGATCAAGGCGGAGGAACGCGCTCGATGAAGCGCAGGCCGACGCCCGGTTCTGTCGCGATCCAACGCGGCGCTGCGGCGTCATCGCCGAGTTTGTGTCGCAGCTTTCCCACCAGGATGCGCAGGTAGTGCGTGTCGTGCTGGTGGGTGGGGCCCCACAATTCGCGCAGCAATTGCGGCTGGGTGACGACGCGGCCGGCGTGCAGCAACAGCAGGGCCAGCAGCGCGTACTCCTTGCGTGCCAGTGCCACCAGTTCGCCGTCGAGACGCACCTCGCGGCGGGCCAGGTCGATGTGCAGGTGGCCGTCATCGAACACCGGTGCAGCCTCGTTTGAAGCGGTGTGGGAGCGCAATAGCGCACGCACGCGCGCCATCAGTTCCTGCACGCCAAACGGCTTGGTGACGTAGTCATTGGCACCGGCATCGAGCGCGGCGACCTTCTCGGCTTCGCCGGCGCGCACCGTCAACAGGATCACCGGCACCGACGACCACTGCCGCAATTCACGCAGCACCTCGTGGCCATCGCGGTCGGGCAGGCCGAGGTCGAGGATCACCAGGTCGGCACCGTGGGTGGCGAGGGCTTCCAGTCCACCGCCGCCGGTCTCGGCCGTTTCGACCACGTAGCCCTGCGCGCGCAGGCTGATATCGAGAAACTTGCGGATCTGCGGTTCGTCGTCGACAACGAGGACGCGAGGCGGCGGTGTGCTGGCGTTGTCGGGGGGGCGGGCATCGCTCATGGAGTCTGCTTATTTTGACTTTTGCCCGTCATTCCCGCGCAGGCGGGAATCAGGGACGTGGCTTCAGTATGTGGACTCGCCCCGTTGCCATCAAAGGCGGAAGTCCTTGGATGGTGCAGCCCTCCGGCTGGCAAAAAAAGCCTCGTCTACTCGGGGATGACGAATCCTTCCTGGATTCGGGTCGCTTGAACTCGCCTAGGGCTCGATACGCGGCAGGGTAATCCGGATCGTGGTGCCGCGCCCATCCATGCCCGGATGCGCCTCCACGCTGCCGCCGTGCGCGCCGATCATGCCCTGGCAGATCGCCAGGCCCAGACCGGTGCCCTGGCGGCCGCGGTCGCCACGCTCAACGCTGTAGAACATGTCGAAGATGCGCTTGCGCTCGTCCTCGGGGATGCCCGGGCCGCGATCGCGCACGTCGATGCGCAGTTGTCCGTCGTCGAGCAGCTTCGCTTCCACGGCGACCTTCTGACCGGCCGGCGAGAACCTGGCGGCGTTTTCCAGCACGTTGAACAGTGCCTGCTCGACCAGGGCCGGATGCACCCAGATCGGTTTCAGTCCCGGTTCGATGCTGACCTCGAAACGCGCGCCCGGTTCGTAACGCTGCAGGCGCGCGACGGCCGAACCGATCAGCTCGTCGACGCCGATCCAGTCGCGGTTGAGGGTGAGGCCGCCGTGGCCGAGGCGGGTCATGTCGAGCAGGTTCTGGATGTAACGGTCCAGGCGCTCGCCCTCGATGCGGATGGTCTCGAGCAGGCTGTGGCGGTCCTCGCGGCTCATCGCCTCGGCGTAGTTGTCGAGGCTGCTGGCGGCGCCGATGATCGCCGCCAGCGGCGAGCGCAGGTCGTGCGAGACCGACGACAGCAGGGCCGAGCGCAAGCGTTCGGTCTCGTTGCCGATGCGCGCGTCCTCGAGGTCGGCGACCAGCCGCGTGCGGACCAGGGCCTGGGCGATGTCTTCCGCCATCGCCTCGGCCAGGCGCCGTTGCTCGGCGCCAAGACGATGCTGCTGCGATGGAAAGCGCAGGCCGACCACGCCGCCCTGGCTGCCATCGATCGCCAGGGGCAGGAACCACCATTCCGACCCAGCCAGCGTGTCGGTGTAGCGGCCGGCGGCTTGCCCATGCTTGAGTGCCCAGTCGGCCGCGGCGCGGTCCTTGTCGCTCATCGCCGGCGCGCCTTCGCCGTGCAGCGCCTGATCGCCGATGCGGATCATCACGTCGGCCCCGAGCGATCGCTTGAGTGCCTCGCGGCCGGCCTGCAGTACCTGGCCCCGGTCGGCCGCAGCGGCCAGTTGTCGGCCCAGCGTCTGCAAGGCGGTCGCTTGCGCGTTGGCGGCACGCAATGCCAGCACCTGCATGCGCAGCTTCGAGGCCAGGCGCCCCGCCACCAGCGCGGCGACCAGGAACAGCACCACCGTGGTCACGCCCTGGCGCGCACCGATCAGCAAGGTGAAGCGCGGCTCGATGAAGAAGAAATTGTAGGCGAGGAAGCACAACCCGGCAGCGATCACGGCCGCGGCCATGCGTGTGCGCGCGGCGACCAGCACCACCGCGACGATGAAGATCAGGGACAGGTCGTCGAGGCCGATCCAGCGCTCGGCGATCCAGCCCAGCGCGGTGGCCACAGTTGCGGCGATCACCGCCAGGGCCGCGTCGTTGCGGGTCAGGTAGCCGCCCAATTGGTGCACCGAGCGCCGCGCCTTGGCGCGTGCCTCGGGCGTGCTGACGATGGTCAGCTCGTAATGCGCGCCGCGCTGGATCAACTGCTGGGTGAGCGTGCGGTTGACCATGCGCGCGAACGGCCGCTCGCGGGTGCGGCCGAGCACGATGGTGCTGGCACCGGAGCGGCCGGCGTGGTCGAGCAGGGCCTCGACGACGTTGCCGCCGTGCACCACCACCGCGTCGCCGCCGAGGCGGCGGGCGAGGGCAAAGGCCCGGTCGAGTTCAAGCTGCTGCGCTTCGTCCGGCACCGCACTGGCCTGCACGGTGACCACGGTCCACGGCGCGTCGCGGCGCTCTGCAATGCGACGGGTCACGCGCACCAGGTACTCGGACTGGCCGCGGCCGTCGATCGCCACCATCACGCCGCGGCGCAGCGGCACGCCGGGCAGGCCGCGCGCGGTCTGTGCCTCGCGCAGGTCGCTGTCGACACGGTCGGCGGCAGTCTGCATCGCCAGCTCGCGCAGCGCGGTGAGGTTGCTGGGCGAGAAGAACGCCTGCAGCGCGTGCGCGGCCTGCTCGGGCACGTAGACCTTGCCCTGCTGCAGGCGCTCGATCAGCTCGCGCGGTGGCAGGTCGACCAGGACGATGTCGCGCAGGCGGTCGAACACCGCGTCGGGCACGGTCTCGCTGACGCGCACGCCGGTGATCCGGTGCACCACGTCGTTGAGGCTTTCCAGATGCTGGATATTGATGGTGGTGTAGACGTCGATGCCGGCGTCGAGCAGTTCAACGACGTCCTGCCAGCGCCGCTCGTGGCGGCTGCCCGGGGCATTGCGGTGGGCGAGTTCGTCGACCAGCGCCAGCTTCGGCTTGCGCGCGAGCAGGGCGTCGAGGTCGAGTTCTTCGAGCACGCGGCTTCGGCCATTGCTGGGCGTGTAGTCGAGCCGCTTGCGTGGTAGCACCTCCAGGCCTTCGACCAGGGCGCTGGTCTCGCTGCGGCCGTGGGTCTCGACCAGGCCGACGACGACATCGAGGCCGCGGCGCTGCAGTTCGCGCGCGCGGCTGAGCATCGTGTAGGTCTTGCCGACACCGGGGGCGGCGCCGAGGAAGATCGTCAGGCGGCCGGCGCCTTGACGTTGCAGTTCTCCGATCAGGGCATCGGCTTGCTGTTGACGAAGCGCGTCGCTGCGGGCGTCACTCATGCGGTCATTGTGCCTGTAAAGCCATCGGCCCCGCTTCGTGGGGGCGTGTCAAAGAAAGAATCATCCCCGCCAAGGCGGGGGGCGTGTCAGAAAAAGAATCATCCCTGCCAAGGCGGGGGCGTGTCAGAAAAAGAATCATCCCCGCCAAGGCGGGGATGATGGGGCATTGCCTGTCAGCGCTTTGCGTCGAGGGCCAGGTTGAGCTGCAGCACGTTGACCCGCGGCTGTCCGAGCAAACCGTATTGGGCTTGCTCGGTGTGTGCCTCCACGAGCGCGGTGACGTCAGCCTCGCTGAGCCCGCGCGCCTTCGCGACACGGGCGATCTGCACCTGGGCGCCGCGTGGCGACAGGTGCGGATCGAGGCCGCCACCGGACTGGGTGATCAGCTCGGCGGGGACGTCACTGACGGGGATGCCTTCACGTGCGGCCACTTCGGCCGTCAGCTCGGCCATGCGCTTGCGCAGGTCCGGGTTGGTACGTGCCATGTTGCTGCCGGCCGCGGCCATCGGGTCGTAGCCGGCTGCCGACGGACGCGGCTGGAAGTAGCGTGCGTCGCCGAACGGCTGGGCTACCAGGGCCGAGCCACGCTCCTTGCCATCGATCGTGATGATGCTGCCGGTGGCTTGTTGCGGGAACAGCACGCGCCCCAGGGTGGCACCGACCAGCGAGTAGAGAAAACCGAAGCCGAGCAGGATCACCACGGTGAACAGCAGGCTCGCACGCAGCGAGGTGCCGTCTTCGAGCATTGCAGATGGGGCTTGGATGATTGTGTTTACATTCATGGGAATTTGCTTCCAGCACAAAAAATGACGTGACCTATCGCGGATCGCCCCGGCCCAAGCGCATGGCGCTTGGGCGTTCGCAGACGCGCGAGCCAGTGGCTCGCAAGCAGCGTCCGCTCACCCCAATGCCACAAGGACGAGGTCGATCAGCTTGATGGCGACGAACGGCAGCAGCACACCGCCGACGCCGTAGATCAGCATGTTCCGACGCAGCAACGACACCGCGCTGGCCGGCTTGAAGCGCACCCCGGCCAGGGCCAGCGGAATCAGCGCCGGGATGATGATCGCGTTGAAGATCAGCGCCGCCAGCACCGCGTTGCGCGGGCTGGACAGCTGCATGATGTTGAGCGCGGCCATCGACGGGATGGCGGCGGCGAACAAGGCCGGCAGGATCGCGAAGTACTTGGACACGTCGTTGGCCAGCGAGAACGTGGTCAGCGCGCCGCGAGTGATCAGCTGCTGCTTGCCGACCTCGACCACCGCCAGCAGCTTGGCCGGATCGCTGTCCAGATCGACCATGTTGCCGGCTTCCTTGGCCGCCTGCGTGCCCGAGTTCATCGCCAGACCGACGTCGGCCTGGGCCAGCGCCGGGGCATCGTTGGTGCCGTCGCCGACCATCGCCACCAGCCGGCCGCCGGCCTGTTCGGCACGAATGCGGGCGAGCTTGTCTTCCGGGCGGGCTTCGGCGATGTAATCGTCGACGCCGGCCTCGGCGGCGATGGCTGCAGCGGTGAGCGGGTTGTCGCCGGTGATCATCACCGTGCGCACGCCCATCGCACGCAAGCGAGCGAAGCGCTCTTTGACGCCGTACTTGACCACGTCCGACAGCTCGATCACGCCGAGGATGTGGCGGCCTTCGGCGACCACCAGCGGGGTAGCGCCGCCGCGAGCGACCTGTTCGATGCGCGCGGCCAGTTCCGGTACGACTTGGCCGCCGAGCAACTGCACGTGCTGGCCGATCGAGTCGCCGGCACCCTTGCGGATGACCCGGTCGCCCAGATCGACACCGGACATGCGGGTCTGCGCGGTGAACTGCACGTAGTTGGCGTGCTCGGGCTCGGGCACGGTGCTCTTGAGTTCGCGGGCCAGGCGCACGATCGACTTGCCTTCCGGGGTCGGGTCGGCCAGCGACGACAGCAGCGCCGCGTCGCGCAGCTGCGAGGCATCGATACCGGCCAGCGGGTGGAACGCGGTGGCCTGGCGATCGCCGTGGGTGATCGTGCCGGTCTTGTCGAGCAGCAGCACGTCGACGTCACCGGCCACTTCCACCGCCTTGCCCGACTTGGCCAGCACGTTGGCCGACAGCGCGCGGTTCATGCCGGCGATGCCGATGGCCGGCAGCAGGCCGCCGATGGTGGTCGGGATCAGGCACACCAGCAGCGCGATCAGCAGCAGCGGATCGAGCTTGGCGTCGACGAAACCGGCCAGCGCGGGCAGGGTGGCGACCACGACCAGGAAGGTCAGTGTCATCGCTGCCAGCAGCATCGTCAGCGCGATCTCGTTCGGCGTCTTCTGGCGATTGGCGCCCTCGACCAGCGCGATCATGCGGTCGAGGAAGCTGTGGCCCGGTTCGGCGCTGACCTGGACGATGATCTCGTCCGACAGCACCTTGGTGCCACCGATCACGCCGGAGCGGTCAGTACCGGCCTCGCGCAGCACCGGTGCGGACTCGCCGGTGACGGCCGCTTCGTTGATGGTCGCGACGCCGTGGACGATCTCGCCGTCGGCGGGGATCAATTCACCAGCGGAGACGATCACGCGGTCGCCCGGCTTCAGCGAGGCCGCGGCAATGCGGCTTTCGCCCTTGCCGTTGTCCAGCCGACGGGCGACCAGGTCGCGCCGCGCCGCACGCAGCGAGGCGGCCTGGCCACGGCCACGTGCCTCGGCCACGGCTTCGGCGAAGTTGGCGAACAGCACGGTCACGAACAGGATCGCCGTCACCGCGATGCCGAAGGCCGCATTGCCTGGCGTGGCCACGGTGATCAGCGCCGACAGCACCGTGCCGAGCAGCACGACCGCCATGACAGGGCTTTTTACCGCTTGCCGCGGCGACAGTTTGCGGAACGACTCGATCAGTGTGGTGCGAAGCGCCGCGGCGTCGAGACCAGCGACGGCCTGGCGGCGGGCCGCACCCAGATGGGAATTACCCGGAGGGATTTGAATAGTGTCAGTCACGTTTGTTACCTCAGAGTCCCGTTGCCGAGCTGGTCAAAGCCAGGTGGTCGGCGATGGGGCCCAGTACGAGGGCGGGCATGAATTGCAGCACCGTCAGGATCACGATCACTGCGATCAGGGTCAGCGAGAAGGTCGGCGTTTCCACGTGCAGGGTGCCGCTGCTCTCCGGGGCCACGCGCTTCTTCGCCATCAGGCCGGCGACGGCCAGCGGCACGATCAACGCGGGGAAGCGGCCCAGTGCGAGTACCAGCGCGCAGCTCAGGTTCCACCAGTAGGTCGCGTCGCCGAGTCCTTCGAAGCCGGAGCCGTTGTTGGCGTAGGCCGAGGAGTACTCGTAGAACACCTGACTGATGCCGTGGAAGCCCGGATTGGAGTTTCCGGTCCATTCCGGCACGGCCAGCGTGATAGCGGTGAAGGCGAGCAACACGATCGGCTGCAGCAGGATCAGCAGCGCCAGCAGCTTCACTTCAGGCGCCTCGATCTTGCGGCCGAACAGTTCCGGCGTGCGTCCGGTCATCAGGCCGGCCAGGAACACCGCCAGCATCAGGTAGACCAGGAACTGCTGCAGGCCGCAACCGATACCGCCCCAGATCGAGTTGATCAGCATGTTGACGATCGCCACGCCACCGGTCAGCGGCGCCAGCGAGTCGTGCATCGAGTTGACCGAACCGTTGTTGACCTGTGTGGTGACCGAGGACCACAGCGCCGAGGCTTCGGCGCCCAGGCGCACTTCCTTGCCTTCCATCAGCGCCGGATCGGCGGTGGTGGTGGAGTACGCCTCCGACCACAACGACAATCCAGTCGAGGCCAGCGACATCAGCAGCATGGTGCCGAAGACCATGGCCGTGAGCCGTCGCCGACGCGTGAATGGACCGACCATGAAGGTGATCGCGACCGGGATCAGCATGATCCCCAGCATTTCGAGGAAATTGGAGAGCGGCGTCGGGTTTTCCAGCGGCACCGCGCTGTTCGGGCCGTACCAGCCGCCACCGTTGGAACCGAGTTGCTTGATGGCGACCATCGGCGAGACCGGGCCGAGCGGGATCTTCTGCGTCTTCATCTCGACGCTGGCATCGACCGGGGTGATCTGTGGACCGGGTTGCAAGGTCGAGGGCACGCCCTGCGAGGTCAGCAGCACCGACCAGATCAGGCACAGCGGCAGCAGGAAGCGCAACGTGGCGCGGGTCACGTCGACCCAGTAGTTGCCGACGTCGCGGTCCTCACCTTCACGCACAGCGCCATGACCGGAGATGGCCTGGGTACCGCTGGCGGCGGTCTGTTCCATTTCCTGGCGCCCGCCGAACAAGCCACGCAGCGTCGCCACCACCATTGCCAGGCCCATGACCGGCGTGGCCACCTGCAGGCCGACGATGCCGATCATCTGCGACAGGTAGCTGAGCTGGGCCTGCCCCGAGTAGTGCTGCTGGTTGGTGTTGGTCAGGAACGACACCATCGTGTGCAGCGCGGTGTCCCAGCGCATGTTCGGAATGGCATCGGGGTTGAGCGGCAGCCAGGCCTGGACCATGAACTGCACCCAGACCACCAGGCCGACCACGAGGTTGCTCAACGCGAACGCCTTGGCGTAACCGCGCCAGGTCATGCCGCGCTTCGCATCGGTGCCGACTGCCTTGTAGATCAGGCTTTCGACTGGCCCGAACACGCGGTCCAGCCAGGAGCGTTCGCCGCGCATCACGCGGGCCAGGTAGTGTCCCAGCGGCCAACCCAGGCCGATCACCAGGACCATGACAAGAACAGTCTCGATCATTGTTGTGCTCTCAAGCCGTATTCGTGCGGGTACGGGAGTCCAGCGCCTTCACGGTTTTGCCGAAGAAGACGCCGGAGCCCCGCGAATGCGCGGAATGACGGCAGTGTTTTAGAAATCTTCGGGTCGAAGAACCACGTACAGCAGGTACGCGGCGGCAACCACCACCGCGATGCTGCACACCAGAGCCAGCCAGCCAGGCATCGTCGTCTCCTTAGAAGGACGCTTGCAGGGCCGCTTCGATGCGGTTGCCTGCGAACTCATCGCCGAAGATGTCCTCGGCGCTCGAATCGGTGGCATGCGCGGTCAGGCGCAGTTCCAGCGGTGCCTTGACCGCCCAGATCGCGCTGAGCTGACCGTGCAGGTAGCTGTCGTCGTAGACGTCGTCGAGGTAGTAGTAACCGGCGGCGGCCTCGATGCGGAACTGGTCGTTGATCGGGAAGCGCGCACCGACCTGCGTGTAGATGCCGTTCTCGTCGCTGCCGAGGGCTTCCGGCGAGTAGGCCAGCTGCAGCCAGTAGTTGCTCTTCCAGGTCATGGTGCCGTTGAGCTCGACCCAGTTGAGGTCGACCGTGGTCGACGGGTACTGGTAGTACAGGACATTGACGTCCAGCGCCCAGTCATCGGCGACGTTGCCGGCCCAGCCGAGCGTGTAGTCGATCTCGCTGCTGGCGTGGGTTTCCGGGGCGAACTCGACGTTCGAACCCCAGACCGAGCCGTAGAAACCGGACTCGCTGGCGACCTTGAAGCCGGCCTGTGCCGACGGATCACCCTGCGTCTGGGTGGTGCCGCGCCAGACGTAGTCGGTGGTCAGGGTGGCGTTGCCGGTGACCGTGGCGGCCTCGGCGCGTGCGCCCAGGGCGAGCAGGCCGATGCCCGCGCAGGCGGCAAACAGCAGCGGGATGGACGCTTCGCGCGAGCGGAAAAGATGCAGGGACATGCAGGTATCCAGAAAACAGGACGAGGCCCGATTGGCCACGCCGTCATTGTCTGGAGATGCCCAGTAAAGCCTCCATTCCCTGCCGCGCCGGCGGCGTAAATTCGGCGTAAAAGCTGCTCAGCGCAGCAATGTCGCCGCCACCGTTTCGGGTTGCTTCATCCAGGCGAAATGGTCGGCGCGGGTGCCCAGCTGCGTGCTGTCGAGAATGTCGACCGTGGCGCGCGCGTGGCGCAGCTTCGACAGCAGGAAGCGCAACGAGGACTCCGGGCCGAGCCAATCACGCTGCATCGCCACGGCGCGGACGTCCAGGTCGACCAGCGCGCCCATTGCGGCTTCCAGGTCGATCTTCAGGCCGGCCGCCCGATAACGGCCGCTGAGGCCGGTGCGTGCCCAGTCGCGGATCAGCCCGCGCGCTTCCTCGCCACCGAAACCGATGTGCCGGCCCGGCAGCGAACCGCGGCGCTGCGCCAACCACGGCAGGAAGCGGTAGGCCAGCGGCAACCACAATCGGTGCGGCAACGGAAAGGCACGCCAATACGGCGCACCACTGGCGACCAGCCACAGCTGCCGCGCACGCTCCGGTGACAGGGCGAGATGGCAGCACGCCAGCTGACCGCCGAGGCTGTGGCCACCGACGATGCGCGGCAGACCGGGGGCTTGTTGTTCGAGCAATGCCTCGGAGGCGGGCAGGTCGCGGGTAAGTAGTTCGTGATAGCCCCAGTCGTCACGCCGGCCCGGACGCAGGTTGCTGCTGCCGTTTCCGCGCCATTCGTGCACGAATACGGCGATACCGCCGGCCGCCAAGGCCTCGGCGAACGGCAGGTAGTGCTTGGCGGCGACACCCAGCGCCGGCAGCCAGAGCAGGCTCGCCCGCGGTTGCGCCGGCACGCGCGCGAACACCTGCCAGCGATGGCCGTCATCGGCCTGAGTGTCGAATCCGTGTGCTTGCCACGCCTCAGCCATGCGGTGCCGCTCCAAAGTGATCAAGCACGACGACCTCGCTGCGTCCAGGTCGATAGCCGCCGCGCAGCGCCGCGTGCACGTAGTCGGCCGCGGCGATGCAGCTGGCTTGCAATGAACGGCCGCGGCACAGGTTGGCGGCCACGGCCGACGCCAGGGTGCAGCCGGTGCCGTGCGCATCGATGCGCAGGCGCGGGTGTGCGATCTCGCACACGTCCTCCTGCCCCTGAGCGAACAGGTCGACGACGTCGCCGTCGCCGGGCAGATGACCGCCCTTGAGCAGCACCGCGCGCGCACCAAGCCGCTGCAGGCCGTGGATGGCCTCGCGCATCGCCGTGATGTCGGGGATGGGCGTGCCGAGCAGCAGTTCGGCCTCGGGCAGGTTGGGTGTGATCAGGGTCGCCAGCGGGATCAGGCGCGTGCGCAGCGCGTCGAGCGCGGCTGCCTCGAGCAATCGCGCCCCCGAGGTGGCAATCATCACCGGATCGAGCACGACGTGCGTCGGGCGGTAGTGCTCGAGCGCATCGGTCACGGCATGGATCACGCTGGCGTTGGCGAGCATGCCGAGCTTGACCGTGCCAATGGCGAAGTCGTCGAAACAGGCGTCGATCTGCGCGCGCAGGAATGCCGTCGGCGGCACCTCCACCGCGGTCACGCCGCGGGTGTGCTGCGCGGTGAGCGCGGCAATCGCGCTGAGCCCGTGCACGCGGTGCGCGGCGAAGGTCTTGAGGTCGGCCTGGATGCCGGCGCCGCCGCCGGAGTCGGAGCCGGCGATGGTTAGTGCGCAGATGGGGCGTTGGTCGTCCATGGCGCCATTGTGCATCGGCGCGCACACGCTTTTGTAGGAGCGGCTTCAGCCGCGGGCTCTTGATTTTGTATTCGACAACCGGAGAGCTCGCGGCTGAGGCCGCTCCTACAAAGAGCAATAGCGGCTACAGCACTTCGGAGGCGTAATCCGCCAGCCGCGAACGCTCGCCCCGACGCAGGGTCACATGCGCGCTGTGGTTCCAGTTCTTGAAGCGGTCGACCGCGTAGGTGAGGCCGGAGGTGGTCTCGGTCAGGTAAGGCGTGTCGATCTGCTCGACGTTGCCCAGGCACACGATCTTGGTGCCGGGGCCGGCACGGGTGATCAGCGTCTTCATCTGCTTCGGGGTGAGGTTCTGCGCCTCGTCCAGGATCAGCCAGCGGCTCAGGAACGTGCGGCCGCGCATGAAGTTCATCGAGCGGATCTTGATGCGCGAGGCGAGCAGGTCGTTGGTTGCCGCGCGGCCCCAGCTACCGCCTTCCTGGTTGTGGGTGAGCACTTCCAGGTTGTCGGTCAGCGCGCCCATCCACGGCGTCATCTTTTCTTCCTCGGTGCCGGGCAGGAAGCCGATGTCCTCGCCGACGCTGACCGTGGCGCGGGTCATGATGATCTCGCGGTAGCGCTGCTGGTCCATGGTCTGCGCCAGACCAGCGGCGAGCGCCAGCAGGGTCTTGCCGGTGCCGGCGGTGCCGAGCAGGGTGACGAAATCGATCTCCGGGTCCATCAGCGCGTTGAGGGCGAAATTCTGCTCGCGGTTGCGCGCGGTGATGCCCCACACGGCGTGCTGGTTGTGGCGGAAGTCGTCGACGATCTGCAGCGTGACCTTGGCGTCGGTGACCTTGGCGACCTTGAGTTCGGACTCGTCGTCGCCGGGCAGGTACAGGAACTGGTTCGGATGCCAGTCGTCATCACGCCCGCGGTCGTCCTCACTGCGCGAGATCTCGTAATAAGTGCGGCCCTTCTCGGTCCAGGACTTGAGGTCCTTGCCATGGCGTTGCCAGAAGTCCTCCGGCAGCGCGGTCGCGCCGGTGTAGAGCAGGCTGAAATCGTCGAGCGCACGATCGTTCTCGTAGTCCTCCGACACGATCCCGGCGATCGAAGCCTTGATGCGCAGGTTGATGTCCTTGGACACGAACACCACCGGCACGCCCGGGTCGGACTCCTTCAGTGACAGGATCGAGCCGAGGATGTGGTTGTCCGGGATCACCGCGCCGAAGCGCTTGCCGGCGTCGAAGTCGCGGGTCTGGAAGCGCAGCTTGCCGATGCTCTGCACGCCGCGCAGTTGTAGGCCCTTCGGCCGGAGCAGGGTAATGCCGTCGTGGATCTTGTCGCTGCCTGAAGCCTCGATCAGCTCGTTGAGGAAGCGACTGACCTGGCGTGCGTTGCGGCTGGCCTCGGAGGTGCCTTTCTTGCCGTTGTCGAGCTCCTCGATGACCTGCATCGGCAGGAACACGTCGTGCTCTTCGAATTTGAACAGCGCGGTGGGGTCGTGCATGAGGACGTTGGTGTCGAGCACGTAGATGCGCTTGCTTCGCGTCATTCGGATTTCCTGGCAGATGACCTGAGGAAGGGGCAGGGCAGCGCCGCCGTGGCCCGCGGGGCGGGACGGCGGAACGGGTTGAACGCTGGGGTGATCACTGCGTTGCGGCAGCCTTGAGTGTGTCGTGGACGGCCTGGGCATGGCCGGGGACTTTCACCGGTTGCCATGACTGGGCGATGACGCCTTTGGGGTCGATAAGGTAGGTGCTGCGCACGATGCCGAGCACCTTGCGCCCGTACATGTTCTTTTCCTTGATCACGCCGAAGGCCTGGCACAGCGCCTCGTCGGCGTCGCTGGCCAGGTCGAACTTGAAGCCCTGCTTGGTGCAGAAGTTCTGGTGCGACCTGATCGAGTCGCGCGACACGCCCAGCACCGTCGCGCCCAGCTTCTTGAACTTGGGCAACAGCGCGTTGAAGTCGGTGCCCTCGGTGGTGCAGCCCGGCGTGCTGTCCTTCGGGTAGAAATACAGCACCAGCCATTGGCCGGCGTAGTCCTTGAGCTGGACCGTCGCGCCGCTGGACAGGGCCAGCGGCAGCTCGGAAACGGACTTGGGAATGCGGTCGCCGGTATCGAGTGCGGTCATCGCTGCCTTCTCAGAACTTCATCGGGTCCATGATGGCGTCGAGGTTGAGGTGGTCGCAGAACTCGAGGAAGTCATCACGCAGCGCGGCGATGTGCATGCTCGCCGGCACGCCGATGGTGACCTGGGCCGAAAACATGTCGGCACCGGTCTGCATGGCCCGGTAGCGCGAGCAGTGCAGGCTTTCGATGGTGATGCCCTGGCGGTCGAAGAAGTCGGCGAGCTGGAACAGGATGCCGGGCTTGTCCGCGGCCACGACCTCGACCACGTACGGCAGCAGGTTGGACTGCATCGCCTTGGGGCCGGTGCGGTACCAGACCAGCTTGATGCCTTCCTCGCGCTCGAGCCGGGTCAGCATCGCCTCGAGCTTGGCGACCGAGTCCCAGGAGCCGACGGCGAGCGCGGTCACCGAGACATCGCGGCCTACCGTGGCCAGGCGCGCATCGACCAGGTTGCAGCCCGAGTCGGTGATCCGGCGCGTCACCGACAACAGTGGCGACTCCGGATGCGTCGTATAGGCGTTGATCAGGAGGTGATTTTCGTTCGGCGACGGCCGGGATGCGGAATCGGTCAAGGCGGCGCCTGCGTAATGGAGCTGTGGAGCTCGGAGACTGAACGGCGGCCCGCGTACGGGCTGCGGCTTGACGGCAGCATACTTGCCCGTGCTTTCGGGCCGCAAGTAACATTCCCTTACGATCGTCCCTGATCAATGGCCCGCACACCCATGTGCGGGGATTCAACGAAATACCGACTCCCACGGGACTGAACACCTTGCGACTTACCGGCAGCATCACCGCGCTGGCGACGCCGTTCGACACGGCCGGCGAACTCGACCTCGACGCCTGGCAGCTCCTGCTCCAGCTGCAGCTCGACGGCGGCACCCAGGCCCTGGTCGTGGCCGGCTCCACCGGCGAGGCCGCCGCGCTGTACGACGCCGAGTTCGACACGCTGCTGCGCAGTGCGATCGAATTCGTCGGTGGGCATGCGGGCAACCGGAATGTGCCGGTGCTGGCCGGCACCGGCCAGTCCAACACCGCCAAGACCATCGAGCAGACCCGCCGCGCCGCCGCGCTCGGCGCCGATGCCGCGCTGGTGGTGACACCGCCGTACGTGCGCCCGACCCAGGCTGGTCTGGTCGCGCACTACCGTGCCATCGCCGACGACGGCGCATTGCCGATCGTGCTCTACAACGTGCCCGGCCGCACCGGTGGTGATCTGCTGCCGGAGACCGTGGCCGAACTGGCCGACCATCCGCGCATCGTCGGTATCAAGGAAGCGCGCAGCGAGCCCGAGCGCATGGCGGCATTGCTGGCGTTCAAGGACGACGGCTTCACCGTGCTCAGCGGCGACGACCCGACCGCGTGCCGGGCCATGCTCGCCGGCGCCGACGGCATTGTCTCGGTGGCCTCGAACGTGCTGCCGGCGGCTTTCCGCCGCCTCGCCGACCTGGCCCGGACCGGCAAGCGCAGCGAGGCCGAGGCATGGGACGGGCGCATGAGCGCCGCCTACGAATTTCTCGGCGTCGAATCCAATCCGATCCCGGTCAAGGCGTTGTTGGCGCGGCAGGGCATCGGCCACGGCCTGCGCCTGCCGCTGTTACCTTTGTCCGCCCCTCACCACGAGGCGGCGGGCCAAATCGCCGACCTGGTCCGCGAACTCGAACAAACCTGCCGCGACCCGCTCGCGGCCTGAACCCTGCAGGAGATTCACATGCGTTCTTATGTTTCGATGTCCCGCGCCGCCGTTGCCGGCCTGTTGCTGGTCGGTGTCGTCGTCGGCTCCGGTTGCAGCTGGTTCCGCAAGGGCAATGACCTGTACGCGCAGAGCCCGGAGACGCGTCCGCTGGAAGTGCCGCCGGACCTCGACCTGCCGCGTACCGACACCGCGGTGAACGTGCCGGTCCCGGCCGCGGTGCCGGGTTCGACCGCGCCGGCCGCCACCTCGATCGGTTTCACCATGGTCGGCACCCGCGACGAGGTGTTCGCCAAGGTCGGCGAGGCGTTGGCCGCAGTGCAGGGCGTCGAAGTCGCCAGCAGCGCCCAGGCGCTGGGCGTCTACGACGTCAACTACCAGGGCAGCAACTTCCTGGTGCGTGTGGCCGGTGCCGATGTCGGCGCCTACATCTCGGCCGTTGATCCGCGCGGCTTGCCCGCGGCCGGTGACGCCCCGAAGAAGCTGATCGATACGCTGCGCACGGCGCTGGTCAACGAGTAATCCGACCGCCACCGGATACGAAAACGGGCGCCGTGGGCGCCCGTTTTCATTGCGGGGTCCGCCTCGGCTATGGCTGCAGCGAGACGCGCCCGGGTCAGCGTTCGAGCTGGTCGAGCTTGCCGGTCTTGCCTTCCCAGTCCTTGGCGTCGGGCAGGGCGTCCTTGCGGGTGGTGATCACCGGCCAGGCCTTGGCCAGTTCGGCATTGAGCGCGACGAAAGCTTCCTGCCCGGCCGGCACGTCGTCCTCGGGGTAGATCGCATTGATCGGGCATTCCGGCTCGCACAGGGTGCAGTCGATGCATTCGTCCGGGTCGATCACCAGGAAGTTCGGGCCCTCGTGGAAACAGTCGACCGGGCACACCTCGACGCAGTCGGTGTACTTGCACTTGATGCAGTTCTCGGTGACGACGAAGGGCATGGTGTTGGATCCGTGGTGAAAGCGCTGGGGGCAGACCAATATTGTAGCGACTCGCGCCGGCTGGCCCTAGCCGCGGACAGGTGCAGAAAGGACAAAGCCCGCGCATCGCTGCGCGGGCTTTGTCCGTATCTGGTACTCCCAACGAGATTCGAACTCGTGTATCCACCTTGAGAGGGTGGTGTCCTAGGCCTCTAGACGATGGGAGCAGGGTGAAGCGGTGGGCCCCGCGCCAGACTCTCAACGTGGCGCGGCCTGCTAGTATATGCGCCGCTGTTGCCGCCGGCAACGGTCACTCACGTTTTTTTCCGGAACGCGGCGACGCCCGCTCGATGCAGCCAGACAGCCAATCTCCCAATGCCATGATGCGGATCATCCCGCGCGACCAGCACAACGTCTCGCGCAAGGACATCAGCCCCAACGCCTTGCGCGTGCTGTACCGGTTGCGCGATGCCGGCTTCGGCGCCTACCTGGTCGGTGGCGCGGTGCGCGACCTGCTGGCCGGCGGCCATCCCAAGGACTTCGACGTGGCCACCGACGCCACGCCGGATGAGGTCAAGGGGCTGTTCCGCAATTGCCGCCTGATCGGACGCCGCTTTCGCCTGGCGCACGTGGTCTACGGCCGCGAGATCATCGAAGTCGCGACCTTCCGCGCCAACAGCGACGACGGCAGCGGCGACCGCGAACAGCACGAAGGCGGCCGACTGCTGCGCGACAACGTGTTCGGCACGATCGAGGACGATGCGATCCGTCGCGACTTCACTGCCAATGCGCTGTACTACGCCATCGAGGATTTCTCGGTGCGTGATTACACCGGCGGCTTCGAGGATGTGCGCAATCGCCTGATGCGCCTGATCGGCGATCCGGAAACCCGCTACCGCGAAGACCCGGTGCGGATGCTGCGCGCGGTACGGCTGGCGGCCAAGCTCGGTTTCGAGATCGAGGCGGCCACCGCGGCCCCGATCCCGCAGCTGGCGCCGTTGCTGGCCGAGGCCGCACCGGCGCGTCTGTTCGAGGAATGCCTGAAGCTGTTCCTGTCCGGCCACGCGGTCGCGAGCTTCCTCGGCCTGGAGCGCCATGGCCTGTTGCCGGCGTTGTTGCCGGAAACCGCCGCGGCGCTGGCGTCCAATCGCAGCGGCGCCTTGCGGCGCATGCTGCTGGAAGGCCTGAAGGGTACCGACGCACGGGTCGCCAATGACGAGCCGGTATCGCCGGCGTTCCTGTTCGCGCTGCTGCTGTGGCCGGCCTATTGCCGCGCATTGATGGCGCTGCAGGCGCAGGGCGTGCATGCGGCCGAGGCGCAACGCCGCGCCGCCGATCGCGTGACCGTGCACCAGCTCAATACGATCGCGTTGCCGCGCCGCTTCTCGCTGCCGATGCAGGAGATCTGGCTGCTGCAGTCGCGCTTCTCGCAGCGCCAGCGCAAGCGCGTGTTCCGCCTGCTGTCGCACCCACGCTTCCGCGCGGCGTTCGATTTCCTGGTGCTGCGCCTGACGGCTTCGGACGAGCATGCCGATGATGTCGCCTTCTGGCGCGACGCGCAGGCCAAGTCTGGCGACGAGCTCGCCGCCCAGATCGAGGCGCGTGCCATCGACGAGGGCGCGGATGAGGGCGAAAAAGTCGCACCGCGCAAGCGCCGGCGCCGGCGGCGTGGCCAGGCTCCCGCAGGCGAATGAACCCGGTCACGGTCGCGTTTGTCGGCCTCGGCAGCAACCTCGGCGACAGTGTCGGTACCGTGCGCACGGCTCTGTCTGCGCTCGACACGCTGGCCCAGACGCGATTGCTGCGTGCTTCGCGCCTGTACCGGACGCCGGCTTGGGGCGTGACCGAGCAACCCGACTTCATCAATGCCGTGGCGATGCTGGAAACCTCGCTGACGCCACCGGCCTTGCTGGCGGGGCTGCTGGCGATCGAGCACCGGGCCGGACGCGATCGCCGGGCCGATGGCAGTGACCGCTGGGGCCCGCGCACGCTTGACCTCGATCTGCTGCTGTACGGCGATGCGGTCGTCGACGAACCCGGCCTGCACGTGCCGCATCCACACCTGCACGAGCGCGCGTTCGTGCTGGTGCCGCTGGTCGAGATCGCACCCGATGCGGTGATTGCGCACATCGGTCTGGCACACGAGGCATTGGCGAGGATCGATGCCGGCGACATCCAGGCGTTACCCTATGCCGACCCCACGGCAGACACCTGAGCGCCCGCGCCCAGGTCGGCCGCGCCAGTAGGCTCTAACAGCAGGCAGGCCCCAGCCCATGTACGCCGGAACCCCCAACGACAAACCCTGGACCGTGCCGGCCCTGGCCGATGCCAAGCGCGACGGCTGCAAGCTGGTGATGCTGACCTGCTACGACGCCGGTTTCGCCCGCACCATGGACGCCGCCGGCGTCGACCTGGTGCTGGTCGGTGATTCGCTAGGCATGGTCGTGCAGGGCCACGACAGCACCTTGCCGGTCACCACCGCGGACATCGCCTACCACACCACCTGCGTCGCGCGCGGCTTGAACAAGGCGCTGCTGATCGCCGATCTGCCGTTCCAGGCCGACGCCACGCCCGAGCGTGCACTCGATGCGTCGGTGCAGCTGCTGCAGGCCGGGGCGGCGATGGTCAAGCTGGAGGGCGCGGGGCACAAGCTCGAGGTGATCCGCTTCCTGGTCGAGCGCGAGATCCCGGTCTGCACCCACCTGGGCCTGACCCCGCAATCGGTGCTGCGCCTGGGCGGCTACAAGGTCCAGGGCCGCGACGAAGTGGCGGCTGCCAAGCTGCGTGCCGATGCACGCGCGGTCGCCGAGGCCGGCGCCAGCTTGCTGGTGCTGGAATGCGTGCCCACCCCGGTCGCGGCGGCGATTACCGCCGACCTCACTATCCCGACCATCGGCATCGGTGCTGGCCCGCAGTGCGATGGCCAGGTGCTGGTGCTGCACGACCTGCTCGGGGTCAATTCCGGCCATCGCCGGCCGCGCTTCGTCAAGGATTTCCTGGCGCAGGGCGGCTCGATCGCCGGTGCGGTGCAGGCCTATGCACAGGCCGTGCGCGGCGGCAGCTTCCCCGACGCCGAGCACTCCTATGCCTGACCGGCGTACCCCCGTCTCGAACACCTACGCGTCAAACGTCCGTCGAACCGCCATGATCGAAACCGTGACCGAGCTGGCCGCGCTGCGCGCGCGCGTGGCGCAGTGGCGCCGGGAAGGACTGCGCGTTGCCCTGGTACCGACCATGGGCAACCTGCACGACGGCCACTTCTCGCTGGTCCGGCTGGCGCGCACGCACGCCGATCGCGTCATTGCCAGCGTGTTCGTCAACCCGACCCAGTTCGGTCCGAACGAGGATTTCGCCCAGTACCCGCGCACGCCCGAGGCCGATGCCCATGGCCTGGAGGCGGCCGGTTGCGATGCGGTGTGGCTGCCTTCGGTGGCGACCATGTACCCCTACGGCGTCGAGGCGACCGTGCGCGTGCAGGTGCCGGCGGTCAGCGAAACCCTGGAAGGCGCGCACCGCCCCGGTCATTTCGACGGCGTGGCCACCGTGGTGTCGCGGTTGTTCAACCAGGTGCAGCCGGACGTGGCGGTGTTCGGGCGCAAGGACTATCAGCAACTGGCGGTGATCCGCTACCTGGTCCGCGATCTGGCTTTCCCGATCGAAGTGATCGGCGCGGACATCGTGCGCGAGGGCAGTGGCCTGGCCATGAGCTCGCGCAACCAGTACCTGTCGGCGCCCGAGCGCGAGCAGGCGGCGCAAATCCACCGTTGCCTGCAGGCGATGCGCGAGGCGGCCCAGGCCGGCCGGCCGCGCGGGGCGATCGAGGCCGAGGCCCACGAACGCCTGGCCGCCGCCGGGTTCGTGCCGGATTACGCCGTGATCCGAGGCCTGGACCTGACCGTCCCCGCCGATGGCGAGGGCGGGGCACGGGTGGCCCTGATTGCGGCCCGCCTAGGCCGGACCCGGTTGATCGACAATCTCGAATTCGAGGCCTGATCGCGGCTGCGGTGGCGGTCTGAACCGTTCCAGCGGCGTCGCCAATCCGGGGCTGGGGGTGATGTTGCAGTGCGCCATGCGCTGCTAGACTTCGATTTTCACGCCCGCACGTCCGCGGTCGGAGTCAGGAACATGCAACTCAACGTCCTCAAGGCCAAGATCCACCGCGCCACCGTCACCCACGCCGAGCTGCACTACGAAGGCTCCTGCGCGATCGACGGCCGTCTGCTCGATATCTCGGGCATCCGCGAGTACGAGCAGATCCACATCTACAACGTCAACAACGGCCAGCGCTTCGTCACCTACGCCATCCGCGGCGAGGAAGGCAGTGGCGTGATCTCGGTCAACGGCGCCGCCGCGCACTGCGCGCAGCCGGGCGATCTGGTGATCATCTGCGCCTACGGCGTCTGCGATGAGGCCGAAGCCGCCAAGCACAAGCCGACCTGTGTCTACGTCGACCGCAGCAATGCGTTGACGCACACCAACCGCTCGATGCCGGCTCAGGCCGCCTGATCCCTCCACTTCCAGGCAGCGCATGAGCCACGAACCCCGTCTGAGCCAACTTCTCGCCCAGGCAGGGCGTGTTGTTCAAACTCCGCTGCACAAGCTCGTTGTCGATGATCCGGCCCGCGCGCAGGATTTCGCCCTGCGCGTCGGCCCGATCTACGCCAACTTCGCACGCCAGCATTACGACCGCGATGCGCTGGCCGCGTTGTTTGTCCTTGCAGAACAGGCCGGTGCCCGGCACAAGCTGCAGGCGCTGTTCGACGGCGAGAAGATCAACCTCACCGAAGGCCGTGCCGTGCTGCACACGGCGCTGCGTGGTGACCTGTCATCGACGGCGACCGCACGCGCGGCCCACGCGCAGGCCGTGGAAGCGCGGGCGCGCATGCGTGTGCTGATCGATGCGTTGGCTGCCGGCGACGTCACCGATGTCGTCAGCGTTGGCATCGGTGGCTCCGATCTGGGGCCGCGCCTGGCGGTCGATGCGCTGACCGGCGCGGCGCCGGGTCGGTTCCGCGTGCATTTCCTTTCCAATGTCGATGGCCATGCCGCGCAGCGCGTGCTGGCCGGGCTCGACCCGCGCCACACGGCTGCAGTGCTCATTTCCAAGACCTTTGGAACGCAGGAGACGCTGCTCAACGGCGCGATCCTGCGCGACTGGCTCGGCGAGCACGCGTCGGCGGATGGTGGACGCCTGTATGCGGTGTCGGCCAATGTCGAGCGTCCCGCCGCGGCGTTCGGCATCCCGCCCGAGCGCATCCTGCCGATGTGGGACTGGGTTGGCGGGCGTTATTCGTTGTGGTCGGCGGTCGGGTTTCCGATCGCGCTGGCGATCGGCATGGACGCGTTCGAGGCGATGCTGGCCGGTGCCGCGCAGATGGACGCGCACGTGCTGCACACGCCGCTCGAACAAAACCTCGCTGCCTGGCATGCGCTGACCGCGGTGTGGAACCGCAACGGTCTCGGCTACGCCACCCAGGCCGTGCACGCCTACGACGAACGCCTGAAGCTGCTGTCCAACTACCTGCAGCAACTGGTGATGGAGAGCCTGGGCAAGTCGGTGCGCACCGACGGCTCCGCGGTGGAGGTCGATACGGTGCCGGTGTGGTGGGGTGGCGCTGGTACCGACACCCAGCACAGCTTCTTCCAGGCGCTGCACCAGGGCACCTCGATCGTGCCGTCCGACTTCATCGGTGTGGTGCGCAGCGATACACCGTATGCCGACAACCATCGCGCACTGCACGCCAACCTGCTGGCGCAAACCGAGGCCTTCGCCAACGGCCAGGCCAGCGACGACCCGCACCGCGCCTATGCCGGCGGCCGGCCGACCACGATGATCCTGCTCGACGCACTTACGCCGGAATCATTCGGTGCGCTGCTGGCGCTGTACGAGCACAGCGTCTACCTGCAGTCGGTGGTCTGGGGCATCAACGCCTTCGACCAGTTCGGCGTCGAGCTGGGCAAGCAGGTCGCGAGCCGCTTGCTACCGGCGTTGGCGGGCGAGGCGCAGGCCGATGACCCGGTGACCCGGGCGCTGCTCGACCAGTTGCGCTGACCAGCAGCCCGGATAAGGCCGAAGGCCGCATCCGGGAGATTGGCCCCGGGTGCGCTTCGCTTACCCGGGCTGCCGCTGATTTAGAAGGTGCCCAAAGGGCGGATGAGGGTACGGGGCGAACGCGAGGTTTGGTGCTCGCAGCGAACCCTCGCCTCAGCCCCTCTCGGCTCTGGATACCCTTCGGGCGCCGAAGAGAGAGGAGCTAAACGCCGTGCCGCTGCAGCGCCCACTCGATGTGCTCGCGCACCATCGGACTGGCGGACTCGCGGCGCGACTGCAGCGCAGCCACCACTTCCGGCGTCGACGGCGCATTGCCCAGCGCCACCGCGATGTTGCGCTGCCAGCGCTCAAAGCCGCTGCGGCGGATCGCCGTGCCTTCGGTGCGCTGAAGGAACTCCGGTTCGCTCCAGGCGAACAACTGCACCAGCGTGGCCTTGTCGAGGTCGTTGCGGGTACGGAAGTCCGGCTCGTCGGTGCGCTGCGCAAACTTGTTCCAGGGGCAGATCAGCTGGCAGTCGTCGCAGCCGAAGATGCGGTTGCCGATCGGTGCGCGCAGCTCCTCGGGAATCGCGCCTTCGTGCTCGATGGTGAGGTAGGCGATGCAGCGTCGCGCATCCAGTCGGTACGGCGCGACGATGGCCTGGGTCGGGCAGATGTCGATGCAACGACGGCAGGTGCCGCAATGCGCGCTGGCTGGCGCATCGACCGGCAACGGCAGGTCGACGTAGATCTCGCCGAGGAAGAAGAACGAGCCGCCGTCCTTGTCGATCAGGCAGGTGTGCTTGCCGATCCAGCCCAGGCCGGCGTTGCGCGCCAGCGCGCGCTCCAGCACCGGTGCCGAATCGACGAACACGCGGTGCCCGAACGGACCCACCTCCGCGGCGATGCGGTCGGCGAGCCGTTGCAGGCGCTGGCGCATCAGCTTGTGGTAGTCGCGGCCGAGCGCGTAGCGGGCGACATAGGCGCGTTCGCCCGCGTCAAGCGTGGCCCAGGCTTCGTCGGCATCGCGGCCGTAGTCGAGGCCGACCGAAATCACGCGGATGGTGCCGGGGTGCAGGGCGTCGGGGCGTGCGCGCAGCTCGCCGTGGCGCGCCATCCAGTCCATCGAGCCGTACAGCCCCTGCGCCAGCCAATCGCGCAGGTGGGCCTCGTCGTCGCCGAGTTCGATGCCGGCGATGCCGCAACGCTGGAAACCGAACTCGTGTGCCAGCGCGCGGATGCGCCGCGCCAGTACGGCGTAGTCGGGCATCGCGGTGGGTATCGGGTGCAGCGGGTGTTCGGCGGGTTTCACGGTGTGGCAAGTATAGAATCGTGCGATGCCTCACGATGCCGCGCCGTTCACCGCCGCCCTCTACGATGCCGCCGCCTTGCGCTCGGTCGAGGCGCGGGCGGCGCAGGTGCTGGGCGACGATTACGCACTGATGCGCCGCGCCGGCCAGGCTGCCTGGCGCGAGTTGCTGGCGCACTGGCCGCAGGCGCAGCGCATCGTGGTGGTATGCGGCCCTGGCAACAACGGCGGTGACGGCTACGTGCTGGCGCGACACGCGCAGGAGGCCGGGCGTCCGGTAATCGCCGTTCACCTGCCCGGACAGGCGCCGCGCAGCGAGCTCGCGCGCCGCGCCGCGTGCGATTACGCAGCCAGTGGCGGGGCGGTCGAGGTATTCGAATCGGGCGCGTTGCCCGTAGCAGACGTGCTGGTCGATGCCTTGTTCGGCATCGGGCTGGCACGCGCGCCGGATGCCGTCAGTGGCGCCCTGATCGAGGCGATCAATGCGCAATCGGCACCGGTGCTGGCCCTGGACGTGCCCAGTGGCGTCGATGCCGATCGTGGCCATGCGCACTCGCCGGCGGTGATCGCGGTGCGCACCATCGAATTCCTCGCGGCCAAGGCCGGTCTGCGGACCGGGGCTGCGCTTGATCATGCCGGCACGGTGTCATTGGCGACGTTGACCCAGGCCGGAGACAACTTCACGACGGATGTGCCGGTCCGTGCCGAGCGGCTGGCGCCGATCGATCTGTCGCGGTGGCTGACGCCGCGTCCGCGCGACAGCCACAAAGGTCGCAACGGCCGCGTGCTGTGCATAGGTGGTGATCACGGCAGCGGTGGGGCGATCGCGCTATGCGCCGAAGCGACCTTGCGCAGCGGAGCGGGCTTGGCCGAGGTCGGCACGCGCGAGTCGCATGTCACCGCGTTGCTGTCGCGATTGCCCGAGGCGATGGCGCATGGCGTTGTCGATGCGGCCTCGCTGCAGATGGCGCTGGAGCGTGCCGACGTGATCGCGCTCGGGCCCGGACTCGGCCAGGACGCATGGGGGCGCGCGCTGTTCGAGCGCGCCATGGCCAGCGGCAAGCCGCTGCTGCTCGACGCCGATGCCCTGAACCTGCTGGCGGCGCATCCGTTCGCCTTGCCGGCCGATGCGGTCATGACGCCGCATCCGGGCGAGGCCGCGCGCCTGCTCGGATGCACCACCGCCGACGTGCAGTGCGATCGTTTTGCGGCGGCACACGCCCTGTGCGAACGCTATGCCTGCGTGGTGGTGCTCAAGGGTGCCGGCAGTATTGTCGTCGCCGCGCACGAAACGCCGCGCGTGATCGCCGCCGGCAATCCCGGCATGGCCGTGGGCGGCATGGGCGACGTGCTCAGCGGTGTGATTTCGGCCTTGCGCGCGCAGGGACTGCGCGCCTTCGATGCCGCCAGTTGCGGTGCGTTGCTGCACGCCGCCGCTGGCGACGCCGCTGCGCACGAGGGCGGCGAGCGCGGCCTGTTGCCGAGTGATCTGATGCCGTGGCTGCGCCATTTTGCCAATCCCGAAAGCGTGCGTGATTAGTCCAGGAGCCGTGGTGATTGCACCCGATGCAATTTCGTTGGAGTTGACCGACAGCGCCGCCACCGATGCGCTTGGTGCGCGACTGGCGCATTCGCGACCGATGCACGCCGTGGTGCATCTGCAGGGTGATCTCGGCGCGGGCAAGTCGACGCTCGCCCGCGCGTTGTTGCGCGCGCTCGGCGTGCAGGGCGCGATCCGCAGCCCAACCTACACCCTGGTCGAGCGTTATCCCTTGGCCACTGGTGGTGAGGCCTGGCATCTGGACCTGTACCGGATTGCCGATGCCGGCGAACTCGAATTCCTCGGCCTGGATGGCGAGGAAGCGCACCTGTGGCTGATTGAATGGCCCGAACGCGGGAGCGGCACCCTGCCGCCAGCGGATCTGACCGTCGAGCTGGCCGTCGCCGGGGCGGGGAGGCAGGCACGGCTGGTGGCCGGTACGGCGGTCGGGCGCGACTGGCTAGAGCGCCTCACCAGCGAGCAGGGGGTTGCAGCCGACTCCTGAACGATCCCCTAGGAAGTTGCGGCAGGTCGCGGATTCATAAGGGAAAAGTGCTTGCAAAATTGCTGCGCCGGTGGTTGACTAACGGCCATGCGCGTCAAGGCGGCCACCGTTCAGAAGTTCCTGCTCGGCATCGCGCTGCTGGCCGCGTTGGCCTGGAATCTGGCGCATGCCAGTGAAATCAAGGGCTTGGAGCTGAGTAACGGCGCCACCGGCACCCGTGCCGAGATCGCCCTCGACCGCGAAGCAGAATTCAAGGTCATCAGCCTGCAAGGCCCGGACCGGCTGGTGGTCGACCTGCCGGCGTCCAGTCTCGGTCGTGGTTTCCGCGTTCCGGCCAGTGCCGGCGTCATCAAGGCGGTGCGCACCGGCCAGCCGGCGCCGGGCACCGCCCGTATCGTGTTCGACCTGGCGCAGCCGGTGGCGGTGTTGAAGCCGCGCATCGAGCAGGGCGGCAACGGCCCGCGTCTGGTGCTGGAATGGCCCGGCGACGGTGCCGAATCCGCTCCGATCGCGCCGCGCACGGAAGCGCCGGCCATCGCGACCGCGACCCACGCCCCGGACGCCGCGCAACCGGCAACGTCGCCGGCGAACGAGCCACCGCAGATTGATCAAGGGGCGGCATCCGCCGCCGCCACCAGCCGGCTGATTTCGGACATCGTCGCCCGCAACGCGACGTCGACGGCGAACGAGCCGCCGAGCACGCCGCCGCAGGCGACGCCGGCCCAGCCGACACCAACGCCCGCGGCGCCGCCGGTGCCGACCACGGTCGCGACCGGCGTGCCCACCCGCATCGCCACCGGCCAGTCCACGCCGATGCCCGGCACCGCAGTCGGTGCCTCCGCTTCTGCGCCGACTCCGACCACCGATGCCGCGTCGTCCGCGGCCCCGGTCAAAACCATCAAGGACGTGATGCGCGGTCGCGGCATGCGGCCGCTGGTCATCGCCATCGACGCCGGTCACGGCGGCCAGGACCCCGGCGCCGTCGGCCCCTCGGGCAAGCGCGAGAAGGACGTGACCCTGGCGATCGCACGCGAGCTCGCGCGCCAGGTCAACGCCACGCCCGGGCTCAAGGCCTACCTGACCCGCGATACCGACGTGTTCATCCCGCTGCCGCGGCGCGCGCAGCTGGCGCGCCAGGGTAAGGCCGACATGTTCGTCTCGATCCACGCCGATGCCGCCGAGAACCGCGCCGCCAAAGGCTCGTCGGTGTACGTGCTCTCGCTCAAGGGCGCGTCCTCGCAGCGCGCACGCTGGCTGGCCGACAAGGAAAACGCCTCCGACCTGATCGGCGGCGTGCGCCTGGAGCAAGCCAACAACACGCTGGCCTCGGTGCTGCTCGATCTGACCCAGAGCGGCCACATGAAGGCATCGGAAGACGCGGCCACGCACGTGCTGACCGGGCTCAAGCGCATCGGCAACAACCACAAGCCGAATATCGAGCGCGCCAACTTCGCCGTGCTGCGCACCTCCGACATGCCGTCGATGCTGGTGGAGACCGCTTTCATCTCCAACCCCGACGAAGAGCGGCGTCTCACCGATCCGTCGCACCAGCGGGCCTTGGCACGGGCGGTACTGGACGGCGTCAATACCTACTTCACCCGCCAGCCGCCACCGGGCACGTTCTACGCCGCACGCGCGGATGCGCAGTATTCGGCGTCGATCGGCGGCGCCGGCGGTGGCAGTCCGTAAAGCGGTAGCGTCGCTCGGCTATCATCACGGCTGATCCTTTCGACGGCACCCGCGTGGTGTCGCGCGTGCCGTGACGATCCGCCAACTGCCCGACACCCTCATCAACCAGATTGCCGCCGGCGAGGTCGTCGAACGGCCCGCGTCCGTGGTCAAGGAACTGGTCGAGAACGCCCTCGACGCCGGCGCCCGTCGTATCGACATCGACCTGGAGGAAGGCGGCGTGCGGCTGATCCGCATCCGCGACGATGGGGCCGGCATCGCTGCTGACGAACTGCCGCTGGCGGTGTCGCGCCACGCGACCAGCAAGATCGCCTCGCTCGACGATCTGGAAGGCGTGGCCACGCTCGGTTTTCGCGGTGAAGCGCTGCCGTCGATCGCCTCGGTCAGCCGTTTCGCGTTGATGTCGCGCCGCATCGACAGCGAGCACGGCGCGGCGCTGGACGTCGACGGAGGCCGCGTCGGCGCGGTCGCGCCCAAGCCGCACCCGCAGGGCACCACCGTCGAGGTGCGCGACCTGTTCTTCAACGTGCCGGCGCGGCGCAAATTCCTCAAGGCCGAGCGCACCGAGTTGAGCCACATCGAGGAATGGCTGCGGCAGCTGGCGTTGGCGCGGCCCGATGTCGAGCTGCGTGTCTCGCACAACGGCAAGCCGTCGCGGCGCTGGAAGGGCGAAGGCAGCGCGTTGATGGAGACGGGGCTGTCCGAAGCGCGCCTGCACGAAGCACTGGGTGAGGAATTCGCGCGCAATGCGCTACGCGTGGACCATGAAGGCGCAGGCCTGCGTCTGCACGGCTGGATCGGCCAGCCCGCCTACAACCGCGCCAGCGCCGACCAGCAGTACCTCTACGTCAACGGCCGCGCGGTGCGCGACCGCAGCATCGCGCATGCGGTCAAGCAGGCGTATGCCGACGTGTTGTTCCACGGCCGCCAGCCGGCGTACGTGCTGTTTCTCGAACTCGATCCGCGCCGCGTCGACGTCAACGTGCATCCGGCCAAGCACGAGGTGCGATTCCGCGATGCCCGGCTGATCCACGACTTCGTCTATCGCACGCTGCAGGGCGCCCTGGCCGAGACCCGGGCCGGCGCGGTGCCGGGCTTGGCTGCGTCCGCAGATGGTGTCAACGCGCAGGTGGGCCATGCGGCCGCAGTGCCGCCGACGCAGTCGTACCACTGGAATGCACCGCAGGTGCCGCTCGGCTTGCAGGTCGAGGAAACCCGTGCCGGCTATGCCGCGCTGTACGGTGCACCGTCGCCATCGCCGGTGGTGTCGATGCGGCACACATCGCTGCCGGTCAGCGCCGATGCCACCCTGCCGCCCCTGGGTTATGCGATCGCGCAGCTGCACGGCATCTACATCCTCGCCGAGAGTGTCGAAGGGCTGATCGTGGTCGACATGCACGCTGCCCATGAGCGCATCGGCTACGAGAAGCTCAAGACCGCCCACGACGGCGAAGGCCTGCGCACGCAGCCGCTGCTGGTGCCGGCGACCCTGGCCGTGGCCGAGCGCGAGGCCGATGTCGCCGAGCGCGAGGCTGCGACGCTGGCGGCGCTCGGCTTCGACGTCACGCGCAGTGGGCTGCAGGCGCTGACCCTGCGCAGCGTGCCGGCGCTGCTTGCGCACGGCGACGTCGAGGCGCTGCTGCGCGACGTGCTCGCCGACTTGCGCGAACACGGCGAGTCACGGCGTGTGGCGGCCGCGCGCGATGAGTTGCTGGCGACGATGGCCTGTCACGGTGCCATCCGCGCGAACCGGCGTCTCACTTTGCCCGAGATGAATGCCCTGCTGCGCGAGATGGAAGTCACCGAACGCTCCGGTCAATGCAATCATGGACGCCCTACCTGGGCGCGCTTCACCCTGCCCGAAATCGACCGCTGGTTCCTGCGAGGGCGTTGAGATGTCCGTTGTCCTGAAGTCGTGTGCGATCGCCGTAGTGCTGGCCGCGACGGCCTGCAGCGGTCCCGGCTCCGATGCGCAGCAGCGCGCCCTGGCCGAACAGGCCCAGGCCGAGAGCACGGCCTTCGGCAGCGACCTGCAGCTCTGGCGCGACCAGCGCGTCGCCGACCTGACCAGGCCGGACGGCTGGACCAGCCTGACCGGACTGCACTGGATCGACCCGGGCGCGCACTACATCGGCACCGATGCCGGCAATGGCATCCGCCTGACCATCGGGCCGGGCCACTTCGGCATGATCGACCTCAGCAGCGGCCGGCTGCGCTTCGTGCCGGAGAAGGGCGTGGCCATCACTCTCGACGGCGAACCGTTGACCGGCAGCGTGATCCTGCGTGCCGACGACGCACCGGCCGGGCCGAACCTGCTCGGCTTCGACGAGGGCAAGGGCGTGGCCACGGTCATCAAGCGCGGCGAGCGCTACGCGCTGCGCGTCAAGCATGCCGATGCCCCGACCCGCGCCGGCTTCAAGGGCCTCGAATACTGGCCGAGCACGCAGGACTGGAAAGTCGTCGGCAAGTTCGTCGCCCATCCGCCGGGCAAGACCATCGCCATCGCCAACATCATCGGCACCACCGATGAGGTGCCCAATCCGGGTGCGATCGAATTCACGCGTGACGGCAAGCCCTACCGCATCGAGGCCCTGGACGAGGGCGGCGAGCAGTTGTTCCTGGTGTTTGCCGACCGCACCAGCGGCCATGGCAGCTATCCGGCCGGACGCTTCCTCGATACCCCCAAGCCCGACGTCAACGGCCGGGTCGTGCTCGATTTCAACAAGTCCTACAACCCTCCGTGCGCGTTCACCGCGTTTGCCACCTGCCCGTTGCCGCCGCCGGAAAACCGCATCGACCTGGCGATCAACGCCGGCGAGAAGACCTACGCCTACGCCACCCCATGACACCGCGAAGGATGCAATGCCGATGCGCCACCTGAAGACCCTGTGCCTGTCCGTGCTGGCCTTGGCCGCCCTGATGTCGGTGGCGTTCGCCGTCGAACAGCGCGCTGTCGAACCGCATGAGGCCGAGCGGCCTGCGACACCGGCCGCGGCCAGCAGCGCAGCGCCGACGCCGGCATCGACCAAAGCACCGCCACTGCCGTTGCTGTGGAAGGTCTCGGACCAGGACAACGCGGTCTACCTGCTCGGTTCGTTCCATCTGCTCAAGGCCGACGACTACCCGCTGTCGCCGGACATCGACCAGGCATTCGGGGTTGCCAGCCGGGTCGTGTTCGAAGTACCGCCGGAGCAGATGCTCGATCCGGCCACCGGGCAGAAATTCATGGCTGCTGCCGGCTACGACGACGGCCGCACGCTCAGCCAGGTGCTGCCGGCGGCGTTGCGCGAAAAATTCAATCGCATCCTGGCGCAGCGCGGCGCCTCGATCGCGCAGTTCGAGGGCTATGAGCCGTGGTTCGTCAACCTGTCGCTGCTGCTGGGCGTGTCGCAGTCGATGGGGTTCAGCGCCGACCAGGGGCTCGACCAGCACCTGATGCAGCAGGCGTTGGTGGCCGGCAAGCCCACCGGCGGGCTGGAGTCGATGGACGTGCAGTTGCGGGTGCTCGACGCCTCGCCGATGCCCGAGCAGATCGCGGCGCTCAAGGACTTTCTCGATCGCCCACAGGAAATGCCGGGGCAACTCAGTGACCTGCATGCTGCCTGGCGCGATGGCGACATCGCCCGGCTCGACACGCTGACACGCGTGGAAATGCGCGAAAAGACCCCCGAGACCTATCGCATCGTCAACGTCGAGCGCAACGACAGCTGGGTGCCGCAGATCCAGAAGATGCTTGACGGCGTCAAGAAGGACCAGACCCTGGTCGTGGTCGGCGCGCTGCATTTGCTGGGTGACGACGGCGTGGTCGAGAAGCTGCGCGGCAAGGGCTACAAGATCGAGCGCGTGTGCTCGGCTTGTGTCGTGCCGGCTGCCACGGACACCGCCGCGCCGGCACAGGCGAAATAACGCGCCGTCAGCCCGGTGTTGCGGCGCTGTGCGGCGGCACCAGCACGATGCAGTCGACCGGACAGGCCGGTACGCACAGTTCGCAGCCGGTGCACAACGGCTCGATCACCGTGTGCATGTGTTTGGCGCCGCCGATGATGGCGTCGACCGGACAGGCCTGGATGCACTTGGTGCAGCCGATGCAATCGGCTTCGACGATCAGGGCCACCGGCGCCGGCTGGTGCGCACCGCGGCTACGGTCGTAAGGCTTGGCTGCCACCTCCAGCAGTCGCGCCAGAGCACGCGCGCCGGCATCGCCACCGGGCGGGCAGCGGTCGATGTCCGCCTCGCCCGCCGCCATCGCCTCGGCGTAGGGACGGCAACCGGCGAAGCCGCATTGACCGCATTGGGTCTGCGGAAGGATGCGGTCGAGGCGTTCGATGAAGTCGGGCATGTCTCTGATTTGAATCCTTCTCCTCTGGGAGAAGGTGGCGCGCAGCGCCGGATGAGGGGCGGGGAGTGCAGAGCTTCACCGATCGCAGTTGAACGTGTGAGCTGATTGCCGTTGCTGCGAACTGCGCCGCCGATGCTCCGTTGGCCCTCACCCCAACCCCTCTCCCGGAGGGAGAGGGCTCCAAGATTACGGCCTCAACGCACCGGCATGCCCGGCTGCGCACCGTTATCGGCATCGAGCAGGAACAGGCTACCGCCGTCGAAACCGGCCGACAGGATCATGCCCTCGCTGAGGCCGAAGCGCATTTTGCGCGGGGCCAGATTGGCAATGAACACCACGTTGCGGCCGACCAGTTGGTCCGGCTCACCGTAGGAGCCGCGGATGCCGGAGAAGATCTGGCGCTTGCCGAGATCACCGGCGTCGAGTTCAAAACGCAGCAGCTTGTCGGAGCCGTCGACGAACTCGCAGGCCAGCACCTTGCCGACGCGCAGGTCGAGCTTGGCGAAATCGTCGATACCGATGATGGCGCTCCCCGCAGTCGTGGCAGCGGCTGTTGCCCCACCAGGACTCCCTTCGGCTGTAGGAGCGGCTTCAGCCGCGAGCTTCTCCCCAGTATTTGCCGCGCCGGGTTTCGCGGCTGAAGCCACTCCTACGCCCCGAAGGAAGTCCCCTTGGGGGACCGCGGCGATGTCTACGGTCTTCAGCGATTCCTTCGAGGCGTCAATCATGGTGTCGATGTGCTTGGGGTCGATGCGGGTGAACAAGGGGGTGTAGCTGGCGATGCGGTGCGAAAGCAGCGGCGCGGCAACGTCGTCCCAGGTCGCGACGGGCGCAGCGAGGAAGGTCTCGGCCTGTGCGGCCACGCGCGGCAGCACCGGCTTCAGCGCGGCATTGAGCACGCGGAACAGGTTCAGGCCCTGTGTGCATACCGCCTGCAGCTGCGCGTCCGCGCCGTCCTGCTTGGCCAGCACCCACGGCTTGTGCTCGTCGATGTACTTGTTGGCCTCGTCGGCCAGCGCCATGGTCAGGCGCAGCGCGGTGGCGGCCTCGTTACGCGCGTAGGCCTCGGCGATCGGCGCCAGCTGCGCGGTGAAGCGCGCATACATCGCATGGTCGGGCAATGCGGCGGCGAGCTGGCCGTCGAAACGCTTGTCGATGAAGCCGGCGCAACGGCTGGCGAGGTTGACGAACTTGCCGACCAGGTCGGCGTTCACCCGCGCCACGAAGTCGGCCAGGTTGAGGTCGAGGTCGTCGACGCCGCCGGCGGTCTTGGTTGCGTAGTAGTAGCGCAGCGCTTCCGGGTCGAGGCCGGCGTCGAGGTAGGTACGCGCCATCACGAAGGTGCCGCGCGACTTCGACATCTTGGCGCCGTCGACGGTCAGGTAACCGTTGACGTGCAGGCGCGTGGGCGCGCGGAAACCGGCGCCGTGCAGCACCGCCGGCCAGAACAGGCCGTGGAAGTTGACGATGTCCTTGCCGATGAAATGATGAAGCTCGGCCTGGCTGTCGCGGGCGAAGTAGGACCAGAAATCCAGGCCCTCGCGCTCGCACAGCGCCTGGAAGCTCGCCAGGTAGCCGATCGGCGCATCCAGCCACACGTACAGGTATTTGCCCGGGTGGCCGGGGATCTGGAAGCCGAAGTAGGGCGCATCGCGCGAGATGTCCCATGCGCGCAGGCCGCCTTCGGCGTTGAGCCACTCCTGCAACTTGGCCTTGACGCCGGGCACGGCGACATCGCCGGCCAGCCACTGGCGCAGGAAATCCTCGAACTGGCCGACCTCGAAGAAGAAGTGCTCGGACTCACGCAGCTCCGGCGCGGCGCCGCTGATCACCGAGCGCGGCTCCTTGAGTTCGGTTGGCGAGTAGGTGGCGCCGCAGTTCTCGCAGTTGTCGCCGTACTGGTCGGGCGTGCCGCAGTTGGGGCAGATGCCCTTGACGTAGCGGTCGGGCAGGAACATACCCTTGACCGCGTCGTACAGCTGTGCGACCGAACGCCGGCCGATGTGGCCGTTGTGGTCGAGCTTGGCGTAGAAGGCCTCGGTCAGCGTGCGGTTGCGCGCGGAGTTGGTCGAGTCGTAATGGTCGAAAGCGACGCCGAAGTCGGCGAAGTCGCGCTCGTGGCTCGCTTGGACGCCGGCGATGAAGGCTTCCGGCGTGGTCCCGGCTTTCTCGGCGGCGAGCATGATCGGCGTGCCGTGGGTGTCGTCGGCGCAGACGTACCAGGCTCTGTGGCCGGACATGCGCTGCGCGCGGCACCAGATGTCGGCCTGGGTGTAACCGACCAGGTGGCCAAGGTGCAGGGGCCCGTTGGCGTAGGGCAGGGCGCAGGTGACGACGAACTCGCGGGACATGGGGAACCGGACGGCGAAGAGAGCCGCGATTATCGCATGCGGCCTCCGCTCACCTTTCCACTGGAAATGGAGCGACTTAGCTATCAGGTGTTCCGGAGCACCATAAACAAGCCCCCTGAGTCAGGGGGCGATTCGCGCCGCAGGCGCGAATGAGGGGCGCACTGGCTGGAGCCCGAGGTTTGCCGTGGCAAACCTTGGGGTAACCCAGGCGAAATCTGGATTACCGCCGAACCCAGGTCTGGGTGCGGCCGAGCAGCGAGAAGCCCATGAAGCCGCGGACCTCGAGCTTCTTGCCGCCTTCGATCGGTGTCACCTTCACCGAGTAGACCTTGCCGCTGGTCGGGTCGAGGATCTGGCCGCCCTCCCAGGTATCGCCCTTCTGCTTGATGCCCCACAGGATCACCATGCCCTTGACCGGCTGGTTCTTGCGGTCGCCGGAGCACTTGTCGCAGACCGGGTTGGGACCGCGATCGGACTGCAGGACGTCGCTGACGCGACCGGCCAGACTGCCGTCCTTGGCCTGGTAGACCTCGACGACCGACTTCGGTTTCTGAGTCTTGTCGTCGATGGTGGTCCAGGTGCCGACCGGCGAGGTCTGTGCGAAAGCAGCAGTTGAAGCGGCAAGGGCCGGCATGGCCAGCAACAGCAGGGCAAGCAATTTCGTACGCATGTTCCCCTCCCAGGGATCGATGGATTCGTGCGCGGCACGCTCCAGCCCTTATACCGCATCCGTTAGCGTATGGAAGAGGCGGTGGTCCGCACGACGCACATAAAAAGACCCCGCCTTTCGGCGGGGTCGGGTGCATCGGTTATGTACGCCTTACTTGCCGAAGTTGTAGCGCATTTCCAGGTACATCGAACGGCCGTACGGGTTGTACAGGTAGTTGTTGTAGGGCGTGGTCGAGGTGCCCGGATAGTTCGCCGCCTGATAGTCCGGCATCTTGTTGAGCACGTTGTTCACGAGCAACGACAAGCGGACGTTTTCGGTGGCTTCGTAGTTGAGGCTCAGGTTGTACGTGGTGTACGGCGACCACCAGCCGGCCTTCGCGCCTGCGGAGTTCACGTAGTCCCACGACTGAGAGCTGTACGCGAGGTAGTTCGGCGTCTTGCCGATCCGGTTGGCGTACGCGGTCGTCGTCCACTTGCCGATGTTCCAGCCCACCGACGCATCGGCGCGGGTCTTCGCATAGGCGTCGTACACCCACATGTAGTACGGATCACGCAGCAGGTCGATCTCCTCCGCGCCGGGCAGCGGGGTCACCGTATGCTTGATGTTGTTGGTGTAGTTGCCGGCGAAGGCCAGTGAGCCCCATTTGCCGACGTCGAGCAGGTAGTTGAGGCTGGCGGTGACCGCTTCCAGCTTCTGCTGTGACACGTTGACCTTCGGGGTGTAGACCGACTCGATCTCGTTGTTGGCGCCACGCTTGACCCAGGCCAGTGCGGTCTCGCAACCCGTCGAGGCGGTGTTGGTCTGGCCGGTGCGGCAGAAGTACTCCGCCAGCAGCAGCTGGTCGTTGCTCAGCTGGTCGACTTCGTCGCGGATGTCCCAGCTGAAGTAGTCCACCGACAGCGACAGGTTGTTCATCGGCGCCCACACGAAGCCGAGGTTCCACACGTCGGCCTCGATCGGCTGCAGGTCGGGGTTGCCCGACTGCTGGCCGAAGTACTGCTGGTTGTCGTACGTGCAGTCGTCGGTGTTGCCCGGCGTGAAGCTGGGATCTTCCAGCGAGCAGCGGTAGTAGTCGGTGCTGGAGGTGTAGTAGCCGCTCATGCCCTGGAACACGTCCGACAGGGTCGGTGCGCGGAACGCCGTGCCGTACTTGCCGCGCAGCAGGAAGCTGTCGACCGGACGGTACTCGACACCCAGGCTGTAGGTCGGCTTGTCGATGGTGCTGCCGGCGACCTTGAAGGCGTCGTAACGGCCGGCGACGGTCACCGTGAGCGGCTCCCACAGCGGCAGGCGCAGTTCGCCGGTCACCGCGTAGCGGTCGCGGTCACCCGAGCCGCTGACCGAGGTCTGGCCCCAGATTTCCGATTCGAGCGTGTCCGGATCCTGCAGCATGCGCGCGTCGGGCGTGTAGTCCCAGCTCGACGAGCCGCCTTCCACCACCACGGCCAGACCGGCGTCACCGCCCGGCAGCGAGAACAGCGACGCGTTGGTCAGCTGTGCGCGCAGGGTGTTGTCGACGGTTTCGCTCTCGGTGTTGACGAAGCCGGTGAAGCTGGCGAAGTCGGCAGGCGACATCGGCTGGTAGAACGCTTCGTAATTGGGGCGGAAGATCGGATAAACACCGCGGTGCGTGCCCAACTGCGGGCCGAGCACGTTGGCGACGAAGTAGTCGTCGATCGCGTCGGCGAAACGGACCCAGTTGCGTTCGGTCAGCTTGTACTGGGTACGGGTGAAGCCGACATCCCAGTCCCAGTTGGTGCCAAAGCGGCCGCTGCCTCCCAGGGTCACCTGGTAGGACCGGTTCTTGTCGGTGTTCATGATGTCCCGGTAGCCAAGGCCACCGATGTCTTCCGGCGAGAACGCGCGCTGCAGGTTCAGTAGGGCGCGCTGGTCCGGATCGTAGTAATAACCGTACTTGGCGCTGGTGCCCCACCAGGTGTAGCTGGAGCCCGTCGCGTACTCGACGTCTTCGTTGTTGGTCAGCAGGTCGCCGTACAACTGGATGTTGTCGTTGACGTCGTAGGTGGCGTGCGCATAGACCTGCGTGGCCTCCTTGCCGTTCTTGATGGTGCGGTAGCCTGGGCTCATGAACGAGCCGCAGTACTGGCCGAAGCCAGGACGGGTCTGCAGGCCTTCGGTGCCACCGAACTGGCCGGTGACGTTCTCGCAGTTGTTCGGGTCGAGGAACAGGTAGGTGTTGCGCGCCGAGCCGTTGATGATCACGTAGTCACGGCTTGCCACCGGGGCCGAATAGCCGTCGGTGTTGTACTGCTTGGTCAGGTCGCGCTGATGACCCCAGATCGGGTCGCGGTCTTCGTACTGCAGGCCGGCGATCAGGTTGAAGCGGCCATCAGTGCTGGTGAAGCCGTCGGACACGCTCATGCGGAAGGTGTCACCGCCGCCTTCGCCGTACCAGCCGCCGCGCAGGTTGACCGTCAGGCCGTCGGTCTGCTTCTTGAGGATGACGTTGACCACGCCGGCGATGGCGTCGGAGCCGTACAGCGACGACTGGCCACCGGGCAGGATCTCGATGCGCTCGACCAGATCGACCGGGATGCCGCTGACGTTGTTGAACGTGTCCGAGCCGTTGTACAGCGCCGGATAATTGGACATCGGGCGGCCGTTGATCAGGTACTTGGTGTAGCCCGGATCCAGGCCGAACATACCGGCAGCTTCGGCGCCCTGGGTGAACGAGGCCGAGGTCTGACCGCCCTGAAAGCCGCCCGTCTGGTAGGTGGATTGCTGCAGCACATCCGACACGCTGGTGAAACCGCGCATCTGGATGTCTTCGGCCGAAATCACGGTGACCGGCGTGAAGTTCTCGAGCTGCGTCTGCGGAATGAGTGAGCCAGTGACGGTGACCTTGTCCAGCTCGGTGGCACTCTCGTTGCCTTCTGCGGTGCTGTCCTGCGCGAAGGCCGCGCCAGCGATCGGCATCAGTACGGCGGCGAACAAAGCGGTGCTCAGACGGCTGCGCTGCAGCCGCTTATAGGATACTGCCATCTAAAATCCCCTTTAAATGAACTTCCAGTGCGATTGGTTCGATCCGTCCTGGACCGTGAACTGCGTCAAACCCCTTGACGGTTCGACCGTAACATGTCGTTAACAATGCTTTGCTAGCCCCATAAGTTCTCGCCAGATTTGGCAAAGGTGATGAGTTGTGAGTGAGTTGTTGCAATCCCGTATCGCCGCATTGTTCCTGCCTGAAACGCAGGTCGCGTTGGCCGAAAGCGGCGCACGGATTCGCGTGGTGGAAGCAGAAGGCCGTGTTGCCGTCGAGCTCACGCTCGGCTTTGCCTGCGAGGGCCTGAAGCCATGGCTGCAGGCTGAAGTGGCGCGCATCGTCGAAGCCGAAGGCGGCACGCTAGCGCGGCTCGACATCCAGCAACGCATCACCTCGCACGCGGTGCAGCCGAATCTGTCGCCGCTGCCGAGCGTGCGCAACCTGATCGCGATCGGCTCGGGCAAAGGCGGGGTCGGCAAGTCGACGACTGCGGTCAATCTGGCGCTGGCCCTGGCGGCCGATGGTGCACGCGTGGGCGTGCTCGATGCCGATATCTACGGCCCCAGCATCCCGACCATGCTCGGCCTGAGCGGGCGTCCCGACAGCCCCGATGGCAAGACCATCGAGCCGATGCGCGCGCACGGCATCGAAGCGATGTCGATCGGCCTGCTGGTCGAGCAGGACACGCCGATGATCTGGCGCGGGCCGATGGCGACCTCCGCCTTGACCCAGTTGCTCAATGAGACGCGTTGGGGCGGGCCCGATGGAGAAGGGCTCGATTACCTGATCGTCGACCTGCCGCCGGGCACCGGCGACATCCAGCTGACGCTGGCGCAGAAGATCCCGGTCGCCGGTGCGGTGATCGTGACCACGCCGCAGGACGTGGCTACGCTCGACGCGCGCAAGGCGCTGAAGATGTTCGAGAAGGTGCAGGTGCCGGTGCTGGGCCTGGTCGAGAACATGGCGGTGCACGTGTGCTCGAACTGCGGCCATGCCGAGCACGTGTTCGGCGAGGGCGGTGGTGCGCGCATGGCGGCGCAATACGGTGTACCGCTGCTGGGCAGCCTGCCGCTGGAGATCACGATCCGCGAGCAGGGCGATGCCGGCGTGCCGGTGGTGATCGCCGCGCCGGATTCGGCCGCCGCCCAGGCTTACCGCGCCGCCGCCCGCAACCTGGCGGTCCGGCTGGCGCTACGGCCACGGGTCACCCCGGGGATCTCCGCTTCCCTGCTCGGCGACTGAGCCGCTGCGCTTACAATCGCCGGCCACGGCCTCTTCAGCCCCTTGGAACCCCGCATGAGCATCAAGTCCGACCGTTGGATCCGTCGCATGGCCGAGCAGCACGGCATGATCGAGCCGTTCGAGCCGGGGCAGGTCAAGCATGCGGCCGACGGCCAGCGCATCGTCAGTTACGGCACTTCCAGCTACGGCTACGACGTGCGCTGCTCGCGCGAGTTCAAGGTGTTCACCAACATCAACTCGACCATCGTCGACCCGAAGCACTTCGACAGCGGCAGCTTCGTCGACATCGAGTCTGACGTCTGCATCATCCCGCCCAATTCCTTCGCGCTGGCGCGCACGGTCGAGTACTTCCGCATCCCGCGCGACACCCTGGTGGTGTGCCTGGGCAAGAGCACCTACGCGCGCTGCGGCATCATCGTCAACGTGACGCCGCTGGAGCCGGAGTGGGAGGGCCACGTCACCCTGGAGTTCAGCAACACCACGCCGTTGCCGGCGCGCATCTACGCCAACGAGGGCGTGGCGCAGATGCTGTTCTTCCAGTCCGACGAAGTCTGCGAGACCTCGTACAAGGACCGCGGCGGCAAGTACCAGGGCCAGACCGGGGTGACGCTGCCGCGCACCTGAGCGCTCTGCACGATAGATACAAAAGGCCCGCCGAAGCGGGCCTTTTTGTTGCCGGCACCGCCGCTCAGCGCCGGCTGTAAGTCACGAAGAACCCCTGCAGATCGCCGTTCTCGGTGTAGCCGGTCACGTCGACCACCTGGTAGCCATTGGCGTTGAAGGCCTGGTGGGCCTGGTTGAGTTCGCCGGCGGCGCCGGTCTTGCGGGCGCCCAGGTCGACGTCGACAAACAGGCTGATGGTCTGGCGGCCGGCGCGCGCGGCGTCGCCGGCCTGCTTGTCGTAATGGCTCTGGCTGGCGGCGAACGCCGGGGCGGCGACTGCCAGCAGGAGGAGGGTCGCGAGTAGCTTGCGCATCGGTGGATTCTCAGTGGGTGGCGCCCGCGGTGAAGCGGGTGTCGAGGTCGGTGGTCAGGGCGGTGGCGATCGCCAGGCGCAGGCCGTCGACGACGATCTGCAGCGGCAGGCTCGGCGTGCCCGGGTGCAGCGCCGCCTGCGCGGGAGCATACGGGATGTGGATGAAGCCGCCGCGGGCCTGCGGCACGTTTCGCAACGCGTGCATCAAGCCATAGAAGACATGGTTGCAGACGTAGGTGCCAGCGGTCTGCGTGACCTCGGCGGGGATGCCGGCTTCGCGCAACGCTGACAGCATCGCCTTGATCGGCAGGCCGGTGAAATACGCGGCCGGACCGTCGCTGGCGATCGCCTCGTCGATCGGCTGCGCGCCGGCGTTGTCGGCGATGCGAGCGTCGTCGACATTGATCGCGACGCGTTCCAGCGAGAGTTGCGCGCGCCCGCCGGCCTGGCCGACGCAGATCACCAGCACCGGTTTCACCTCGCCGATGACCTGGCGCAGCTCGTCCACGGACGCGCCGAATTCGACCGGCAGGCAGCGTGCGACCACGCGATGACCGTGGATGCGGGTGCCGGCGAGTGCCTGCACGGCGTCCCAGCTCGGGTTGTTGGATTCGCCGCCAAACGGTTCGAAACCGGTGAGGAGGACGGTGGGGAGTTTGCGCGCCATGGGGTTTTCAGGTCGTCATTACCGCCTTCGCGGGAATGACGTGAGAAGGGTCATCGGAATGCCAGCCAGTACATCAGCGCCAGGTTGACCAGCAGCAGCGGGATCGCGGTCGGTATCTGCGCGCGGATCACCGCGTTGGGGTCGTCGAGTTCGAGCAGGGCGGCGGGCACCAGGTTGAAATTCGCCGCCATCGGCGTCATCAACGTGCCGCAGTAGCCGGTGAGCATGCCGATCGAGCCGAGGATCGCCGGTTCGGCGCCGTGTTGCTGGATCAGCAGCGGCAGGCCGATGCCCGCGGTCATCACCGGAAAGGCGGCGAACGCGTTGCCCATGATCACGGTGAACAGCACCATGCCCAGGCCGTAGGCCAGCACGCAGGCGAGGCGGCTGTCGGCGGGGATCACCGCCGACACGATCGAGGCGACCGCTTCGCCGACGCCGCTGGCCGCGAACACGCCGCCGAGCGTGGCCAGCACCAGCGGCAGCAGTGCCGCCCAGCCCATGGTGTCGAGCAGGCGGCGGCCTTCGTCGGCTGCCTGGCGCGGACGTTGGCCGGTGACGGCGATGGCGGCGACGGCCGAGACCGCGCAGGCCAGTGCCAGGCCGATCAGGGTCAGGCTGCCCTGGCCGAACAGCGGCGTCGCGCCGAGCGCGAGGTGCTCGCCGGCCAGCACCACGGCCACGGTGATCAGCGGAATCAGCAGCGCCGGCACGAACAGGCGATGACCCAACCGCGCCGCCGAGGCCTCGCGCTCGGCTTCGGGGGCCTCGGCGATGTGCTCGCGGCGCATGCGTGTTGCCAGCAGGGCCAGTGCGATCACGCCCGCGCCCGCCACCTGCGACGGCAGCGCGTCGCCGGCCTTGCTTGCGGTCAGGATCGTGTCACCGGCGGCGAACAGCAGGGCGATCAGGCTCCAGAACGCGGCGTGCGCGTAGCGGCGCTCGCGCAGGTTGCGCCAACCGGCGTACAGCAGGAACGCGGCGAGCAGCCAGTAGAAGTGCTCAATCGACAGCATCGGCAGGGCCTTGGGTTGCTGCGCTGCGTGGGGTCAGCGCCCGCTGGCTCATCCCGCGTTGGCTCATCCCTCGCTGGAACAGCACGATGCGGATGGCGTGGATCACGAACGCGGCAATCGCCGTGGGGATGGCCCACAGGGCGATCTGCAGCGGTTCGAGCACGATGCCGTGCCCGGCGTAGAAGCCCTGGATCAGCAGCACCGCACCGAACGCGAGAAACACGTCCTCGCCGAAGAAGCGGCCGACGTTGTCGGTGGCTGCGGCCAGTGCGTGCACGCGCTGGGTGTCGTCGCGCGTCAGCTCGCCGTGGGTTTTCCCGGCGGCCGACTCGGACATCGGCGCGAGTAGCGGCCGCACGGTCTGGGCATGCCCGGCGATGTCGATCAGGCCGAGCGTGCTCAGGCCCTGGCGCAGGGCCAGATAACCGATCAGCAGGCGAGCCAGGGTGAGGCCGCGCAGGCGCGCGATCCAGCGCAGGGCGTGTTCGCGCAGGCCGGCACGCTCGAGCAGGCCGATGGTCGGCAGGGTCATCGCGAACATCAGCAGCGCGCGGTTGGAGACGAAGCTCTCGCCGAGCAGGGCCAGCAGTTGCGGCAGCGACTTGCCCGCGGCGAGGCCGCTGACCAGGCCGGCGCTGACCACCACGATCACCGGGTTCATTCGTAGCACGAAGCCCACGACCACCCACAGCACGCCGAGCAGCGGCCAGTAGTTCATGGCCCGTCATTCCCGCGAAGGTTGGTTCTTTTGGGGGGGCGAATGGCTGCACTATCCAAGGCAAAGTCCATGGATTCCCGCCTACGCGGGAATGACGGCTTGGTTCCAGACGTTCCGAGAAGAGTCATTGCCCATCTGTCCCGAAGGGCAGGACGCGGATGCCATCGGCCTCCAGCGCCGCGCGCACGGCGCGGGCAAACGCGGGCGCGTCGGCGCGGTCGCCGTGCAGGCAAAGGGTGTCGGCACGCAGGGCGACCACGCGGCCGTCGTCGGCGACCACTTCGCCGCGCGTGGCCAGTCGCTGCACCTGCGTGATCGCCGCATCGAGCGATTCGATCACCGCCCCCGGCGTGTCGCGCGGCAGCAGGCGGCCGCTGCCGCCGTAGCCGCGTTCGGCGAAGACCTCGTGGGCGACGTGCAGGCCGGCGGCTTCGCCCGCGGCGGTCAGGTCCGAGCCGGACAGGCCGTACAGCACCAGGCCTGGATCGAAATCGGTCACGGCCGCGACGATCGCCTCGGCGACGATGCGGTCATCGGCGGCGACGTTGTACAGCGCGCCGTGCGGTTTGACGTGGGTCAGCCGCACGCCTTCATCGGCCGCGAGGGCCGACAGCCGGGCCAGTTGCGACAGGATCAGCAGGGCGATCTCGTCACGGGCCAGCGCCAGCGGACGACGACCGAAGTGCTCGCGGTCGTCGTAGCCCGGGTGCGCGCCGGCGGCGACGCCGTGCATCCGGCACAAGCGCAGCGTCGCGCGCATCGTCGCCTCGTCGCCGGCGTGGCCGCCGCAGGCGATGTTGGCCGAGCTGACGAAGGGCAGGATCGCAGCGTCGTCGCCGCAGCCTTCGCCCAGGTCGCAATTGAAGTCGATGCGTGCGTGCATGACGTCGGCGGCCTCAGCCGCGCTTGAACAGCATCCCCAGGCCGACCGCGATCAGGATCGCCGGCCACCAGGTGGTGAGCAGGCGGCCCAGGCTCATGTCGGTGAAGCCCAGGTTGTTGAGCAGGAAGAGGGTGCCGATGACGACCAGCACCAGCGCGCCGACGATATTGGATTTCATGGGGTTCCGCGAAGTGGATGAGGGGTGAGTCGGAAGCTCAGACCGTGGCGAGGCGCGCATCGATCATCAGTGCGATTCTGGCGATCCGCGCCCGTGCTGTGCAAGCCAGCCGCTGCGCGGTGGCGGCATCGCAGGGCTCGAAATGCAGGGCCTGCCCCGGCAATCGCTGCGCCAGCCGCGGCAGGTCGGCGGCGATCACGTGGCCCAGGCGCGGGTAGCCGCCGACGGTCTGCGCGTCGGCCAGCAGCACGATGGGATGTCCGTCAGGCGGCAGCTGGATGGTCCCGGGCGCGACCGGTTCGGACACCGCGTTGGCCGCGGTCGAAGGCAGGGCGTCGCCCTGCAGGCGCAATCCCTGCCGGTTGCTGCTCGGACTGACCTGCCAGGCGCGTGTCGACAGCGCGTCGGCGAGCGGGTGCGGCGACGGCCGGTAGCGGATCGGCCGGCGCGGGTCGAGGTCGTCGCCCGGGCGGATCCACCAGCCGGGGATGCGCGGCGTGGCGCAAGCCGGCATCGCGGTGTCGCCCAGCGGCAGTTCGTCGCCGACGACCAGGGCGCGGCCATCGATGCCGCCGAAGCCGCCGCGCAGGTCGGTGCTGCGGCTGCCGAGCACGACTGGCACGGCGATGCCACCCGCCACCGCCAGCCAGGCCCGTGCACCGTCGCGCACGGCGCCCAGTTCCAGCACGCCGGCGGGCAGGTCGACCGGACGGCCCGCCGGCACGGTGACCCCGCCAAAGCGCGCCACGACGGCGGCACCGAGCAACGCGATCCGGACTGGCGCCGCAAATTCCAGCGTCGGGCCACGCAGGGTGAGTTCCAGCACGGCAGCGTCTTGCGTATTGCCGACCAGCCGATTGGCGAGCCGTGCCATCGCCGGGTCGAGTGCGCCGGCATGGGCGACGCCGAGATGACGCCAGCCGCGGCGACCGCTGTCCTGCACGGTGGTCAGCAGGCCCGGGCGCAGCACCCGCAAACCGCGCGTCACCGCCGGGCTCCGCTGGCGGCGGCGAAGGCGGCCGCGTCGATGGCGACAAAGCGCACGCGGTCGCCGGGTTGCAGCAGCGTCGGCGGGTCGTGGTCAGGGTCGAACAGCGTGCATGGCGTGCGTCCGAGCAGGCGCCAGCCGCCGGGGCTTTCGCGCGGGTAGATGCCGGTCTGGGTGCCGCCGATGGCGACGCTGCCGGCGGCCACCCGTGCCCGCGGCGTGGCCAGGCGCGGCAGTGCGAGGGCGGGGTCGAGCCCGGACAGGTACGGGAAACCCGGGGCGAAGCCGATCATCGCCACGGTGTAATCGCCTGCTGCGTGGCGGGCGATCAACTGCTCCGGCGACAGGCCCAGTTCCGCGGCGGCCGATGCCAGGTCGGGGCCGTACTCACCGCCGTAGGCCACTGGTATTTCGATCGTGCGCAAGGTCGCGGGCGCGGACTGGCCCACAGTGGTCGTCCGCACCAGCGCCAGCAGTTCGTCGCGCACGTCGGCCGCATCGGCCGCGTCGTCGAAGAACACGCCGAGGCTGGCATACGCCGGCACCAGGTCGCGCAGCCAAGCCGGTGCGGCGGCGCGGATGTGCGCGGCCACCGCGTGCACCTGGGCATTGCAGCGGTCGTCGATGGCATCGCCGAAGCGCAGCAGCCAGGCATCGTCGCCCAAGGGCTCGACCGCGCACGCCGATGCGACGTCACTCACTGGTTCAAGGCGGCCTGCAGGCGCTGGATCCGGCCCACCAGTTCCTCTGGGGTGTACGGCTGCGCGGTGGCCATGCCCCACACCGGCCGCGGCCAGGCAATGTCGTCCTGGAAGCGCGCGATCACGTGCACATGCAGTTGCGGCACCAGGTTGCCGAGCGCGGCGACGTTGAGCTTGTGCGGCTTGAAGACCGCCTGCAAGACGCGGCTGGCGCGGGCGATCTCGCGTGTCAGTTCGGCCTGCTGGGTGTCATCGAGGTCGACCCATTCGACCGCGCCCTCGACCCGCGGCACCAGGATCAGCCACGGGTGGTTGGCGTCGTCCATCAGGCGCAATTCACTGAGGGTGAAATGGGCGATCGGATGCGTGTCTTCACCCAGTTGCGGGTGCAGGTGCCAGCCGCTGCTCGTGTTGCGGTTCATCGCAGGTTCTCCGCGAAGAAATCCACGGTGCGCTGCCAGGCCAGTTCGGCGCTGGCGGGCTCGTAGGCATGGTTGTCGACGTCGCGGTTGAAGGCGTGGCCGGCAGGGTAGGTGTAGGTGCGTGCGTGCGGCTGCCTGGTGCGGTGCTGCTCGATGGCGGCGGCGGGGATGCTGTCGTCGCGCTCGCCGAAGTGGAACATCAGCGGCGCGCGTGCGGCCTCGTCCAGGAACGGCACGCTGCGCGCGCCGTAGTACGACACCGCCGGCAGTCCCAGCCGGGTATTGGCCAGGAAGGCGACGCTGCCGCCCCAGCAGTAGCCGACCACGCCGGTGCGCAGGCCCTCCAGGTGCAGCAGGTCGGCCGCCGTGGCCACCACGTCGATCGCGCGGTCGAAGCCAAGTTGCTCGCGCAGGGCACGGCCGCGCTGCGTACCCGGCTCGTCGTAGTCCAGTTCGACACCGCGTTCGACCGGGTCGTACAACGACGGCGCCAGCGCGACGAACCCGGCAGCGGCAAAGCGCTCGGCGACGTGGCGGATATGCGCATTGGCGCCGAAAATCTCCTGCAGCACGAGCACCGCACCGCGCGAGGGCCCGCTGGGCTCGGCGCGCCAGGCGCGGACCGGGCCATGCGGGGTGTCCAGATCGATCCAGTGGGCCATGGCGGGGTTCGTTCAGTTTGGCGGGGGAGCGGGCAGGGTCGATTCTAGCCCCGAGGCTATAATCCGCGCTCTTTGTGCGCCCCTCGCACGCCCGCGCCTCTCGCGCGGGCTTCAGCGGCGTGTTTCCTCTTCGCTCCCTGCACGGCACGTCATGTCCCTAGCCAATCCCAAAGTCGGTTTCGTCAGCCTCGGTTGCCCCAAGGCACTGGTCGATTCCGAACGCATCCTCACCCAGCTCAAGGTCGAGGGCTACGACATCGTGCGCAGCTACGACGCGGCCGATGTGGTCGTGGTCAACACCTGCGGTTTCATCGACTCGGCCGTGACCGAGTCGCTGGACGCGATCGGCGAGGCGATCGCCGAGAACGGCAAGGTCATCGTCACCGGCTGCCTGGGCAAGAAACCCGAGCAGATCCGCGAGGCGCATCCGGGCGTGCTGTCGATCAGTGGGCCGCAGGACTACGCCAGCGTGATGGGCGCCGTGCATGCGGCGCTGCCGCCGAAGCACGACCCGTTCATCAATCTGGTGCCGGACACCGGCATCAAACTGACCCCGAAGCACTACGCCTACCTGAAGATTTCCGAAGGCTGCAACCACCGTTGCAGCTTCTGCATCATCCCCTCGATGCGCGGCGACCTGGTGTCGCGCCCGGTCGACGAAGTGCTGCGCGAGGCCGAGAAGCTGGCGATGGGCGGGGTGAAGGAACTGCTGGTGATCTCGCAGGACACCTCGGCCTACGGTGTCGACGTGAAGTACGCGCCGCGCGAGTGGCGCGGCCAGGCCTACCAGACCCGCATGAAGGCGTTGTGCGAAGGCCTGAGCGAACTGGGCATCTGGACGCGCCTGCACTACGTCTACCCGTACCCGCACGTCGACGACATCATTCCGCTGATGGCCGACGGCAAGATCCTGCCGTACCTCGACATCCCGTTCCAGCACGCCAGCCCGCGCGTGCTCAAGCTGATGAAGCGGCCCGGTGCGGTCGACAAGACGCTGGAGCGCATCGCGCGCTGGCGCGGTATCGCCCCGGACATCACCATCCGCAGCACCTTCATCGTCGGCTTCCCGGGCGAGACCGAGGCCGAGTTCGAGGAACTGCTCGACTTCCTCGACGAGGCCCAGCTCGACCGCGTCGGCGCGTTCGCCTATTCGCCGGTCGATGGTGCCAGCGCCAACGCGCTGCCCGATCCGGTGCCGGAAGAAGTCAAGCAGGAGCGCCTGGCGCGCTTCATGGAGCGCCAGGCCGAGATCTCCACGGCCAAGCTCGAAGCCAAGGTCGGCACCACCCAGCGCTGCCTGGTCGATGCACTCGACGGCGAACTGGCGATCGCGCGCTCGATGGCCGACGCGCCCGAGATCGACGGCCTGGTGCAGATCCAGAACGGTTTCGAGGCCGGCCTCAAGCCGGGCGAGTTCGTCGATGTCGAGATCATGGGCAGCGACGAGCACGACCTCTACGGCGAAGTCGCGTTCGACGACTGAGCCCGGGAATGACCGGGCCGCGCGCTGCGTTCAGCGCGTGAGTAAAGTCACCAGCGCGCAGGCCACGGCCATGCCGATCAGGCCGGCGCCCACTTCAAAAGCGTAGCGGCGGCTGCCGCTGGCAAACGCCAGTACGGTCTTGGCTATCGCGCTGGCGGTGAGCAGGCCAGCCACGCCGAGGCGGGCGTGATCGAGGCTGAGATCGCCGGCCGCGCTGAGCTGGGCGACGCTGGCCGCGGCCGCATGCAGCTCCGCCAGTGCCACCAGCATTGCCGCTATCAGGGCGCCAGCGTCGCCGAACAGGCTGCGCAGCCAGGCCGAAACCACCAGCACTGCGGCGATCAGGGCCGCCAGCAACAGGGCGTGGCTGAGCCGGAAGGCGCGCGCCGATGGCTCCTTCGGCAGGCTCGGGGCGGTCTGGTGTCGATGCAGGCCGACCAGGGCGGTGATGGCCAGCACCAGCGCGGCCGCGGCCAGTGGCCAGGCACCGGCCCGCAACAGCGCGGGTGCGGCGGTGCCGATGATGCCGGCGAACAGGGCCAGCGAGGCCAGGTTGGCCAGGATCGCGGCCGAGGCCGCCGATCCGGTCAACGTGGGTTCGTCGCGGCTGCGCTGACCGAATCCGGCGACCGCAGCGGTGGAAGAGGCAAAGCCGGAAAAGAAACCGGCGACCGGCAGTCCCCAGCGCCCGCCGACACTGCGCAGGGCGATGTGACCGAGCATGCCCACCGCCATCACCAGCACCACCAGTTGCCACAGCTTCGACGGCACCAGCACGCCCCATGGGTCGATGGCGGTGTCGGGCAACATCGGCAGCACGATCAGCGCGGATGCCGCGAGCAGCAGCGCGTCCTGCACTTCGTGCTCGCTGACGATGTCGCGCGCGAACCGTTGCAGTGGGCGCTTGGCAAACAGTAGGATCGCGACAGTCACGCCCAACCCGCCGGCTAGCGCGGCATCGCGCTGCGCCAACGCGGCCAGCAGGGCGGTCGCGAGCAGGGCTGTTTCGCCGGTAAGCCCGGGATCGGTCGCGCGAGTTCGCAGGTACCCGCCCAGTGCCAGCGCCGCCACGGCAAGCAGCAGGGCGATGAAGGCGGCGGTGCCGAAACCGATTGCGACGGCGGCGCAGATGGCGATGAGGGTGTGGGTGCGCACACCGGCCACGGCGACGGTATCGCCGTGGTGGTGACGTTCGCGCACGACGCCGATCAACAGGCCGATCGCGATGGCGGTCAACAGTCCTTGCAGCACAAGAGTGAAGGGCACGTTCGGAGTTTTTCTGGGGGCTGTCGCATCTTAAGGTGATTGGCTGCAATCAAACTGTCGGCTTCACAGCCGTGGGAGGTAGCGAGGGCGTGATCGCGTGGCAGGCGCCTTCCGCGATACCGAACACGCGTCCTACGTGAGCGATTGCCGCGAGTCCACGGCTCGATGCCGCATTACCCGGCAGCGCGCTCCTGACACGGACAGCCCATGATCTCTGGCCGAAATTCCGGCTCTGGCGGCGGTTAAGCGTCTCTACGACGGGGTAACAGTCGTCGTGGTCTGATAATCCCAGCGCGACCTACGGCCGATTCCGGATCGGATACGTCGGCCGATGCTGGACGTTGCGCGAGGAGGGTTTATGCCTACCACCATCGCCAACAAGCTCCACCTCACGGTGCCCGGATCCCATATATCGGCCAAGGCGATTCTCTGGGCCGGCTTGGCTGCGGGCGCGGTGTTCCTGGTGCTGGAACTGATCCTGACGCCGTTGTTCATGGGGATGAGCGCGTGGGTGCCGCCGCGGATGATCGCGGCCATCACCATGGGGCGGAGCGTGCTGCCACCGCCGGACACCTTCGACACCACCGCCGTCAGTGCCGCCATCGTGGTCCATGTCGTCTTGTCGCTGGCCTACGCACTGGTGTTCGCGTTCGTCGCCAAGGGCCGCTCGGTGGTGGCCGACACGATGCTGGGTGCCGGCTTCGGACTGCTGTTGTACCTGGTGAACTTCTACGGCTTTACGCTGTGGTTCCCGTGGTTTGCCGAGGCGCGCCACTGGGTCTCGATCGCCACCCACCTGGCGTTCGGTGCCGTGCTCGGTGCGACCTATGCGACATGCGCGCAGCGTTTCGCGCGTAAGGACGGGCATCACGGCGTCGCGCACGGATGACGGTTCAGCGGATGTCGATTTGGCCGCGCCAGCGCATCGGCGTTGACGGTATGCCTTGCGTGGCCTGTTCCGGTCCTTCCGCGACGAAACCGAGCCGGCGGTAGGCCGCAATCGAATGGCGCGCCGCGTTGACGGTGTATCCCGCTGGCTGCATGGCGTGGTGATCGGTGTCGCGCAACGCGTCCCACAGTCGGCGTGCCAGACCTTGGTGCTGTGCGGCATCGGCGACGAAGAGATGGTAGAGGTGGTGCGGCAGTTGCAATGCCGCGACGCCGAGCAGCACCGTGCCTTGCTCGGCGACCAGGTAGCGGTAACCGGACTGGATGCGGGCCAGTGTCGGTTGCGTTCCCATCGATGCCAGCAGCAGGCCGGCGCCTTCCTGGGTGCAGTCCGGGGCGATCCAGCGCCGCGTCAGGGCCAGTGTCAGCGCGCTGATGGCGGCCGCGTCGGTCGGCGTGGCGCGGCGGGTCACCACGGCGCGTACGTGCAGCGCCATGGTCTCAGCGGTTCGGGTCGAGGCAGGAAGGCTCCTGTGGTTCCTCCACGGTGTAGTCGCGTTCCCAGCCCTCGTTTTCGAGGGTGATGCTCTCGACAGCGACCGCGCCGGCATGGGCATCGAGTTCAGGCAGCGCCTGGTACGCGGACACCCAGCAGCGGAACACCTTGTAGGCCATCACCCGCTGCCCGGCCTCGTTGTACAGCTCGATCACGATGTCCTTGCGAAAGTCCTTGAGTGAGACCTCGGCACCGGGGCCGGCACCGAGGTTCCAGACCCGGTTCGCCCACTGCTCGAACTCGGGATCGTGAGTGAGGCCACGCTCCAGCGTGATCGCTTCGTACTCGGTGCGGCCGGGGGACTTTCGGCTGCTGCTCGGGTCGCCGCCCTCGCGGTGCTCGATGACCTCGGTGGTGCGGCGCAGGGCGCTGATGCGGTGGACGCCTGCGACGTAGCGGCCGTCCCATTTCACCCGGAACTTGAAATCCTTGTAGGGATCGAAGCGCTGCGGATTGACGGTGAGCTGGGCCATGGCGCTGGCACGCTGAGGGTGTCCTCATTCCAAAGCGGGGGTATCGCGGATCCGGACGTGCTGCCGACTCGTCAGTCGGGGTAGCTCACCTCGACGATCACGAACCGGACCGCTCCGCCCGGCAGCATCGCCTCGAACTCATCGTCCAGGCGCTTTTTCAGCATCGCCCGCGCCAACGGCGAGTCGATGCTGATGAAGCCGCGGCGGGCGTCGGTTTCGTCGGGGCCGACGATGCGCATGCGTTGGCTCTCGCCGTTGGCGACGTTCTCGATCTCGACCTGGGCACCGAAGAACACTGCCTCGGGGTCGCTCGGCGTGGTCTCGACCACGCGCAGCGCCGGCACGCGCTTGCTCAGGTAGCGCACACGCCGGTCGATCTCGCCGAGCTGTTTCTTGCGGTAGGTGTACTCGGCGTTCTCGGAGCGGTCACCCTCGGCCGCAGCGGCGGCCAGGGCCTTGACGACCTCGGGACGCTTCACGCGCCACAGCTCGTCGAGTTCGGCCTTGAGGCGGTCGTGGCCCTCGCGGGTGATCAGCGCGGTGCTTTTTTCGGCAGGGGGGCGCCAACGGCCCATGGTGGTGTCATCGAATGCGGGAGAGCGGCTTATGCCAAAGCCGGGCGCCGAGTTCAAGCGCGGACTGCCGTCTTGCATTGCCCCCGAGCGATCGTCGACGCTTGCCGGGGGGCCACGTTCCGGTCGATTCGCATCATGCCAAGCCTGTCATGCTGATCCTGCCACTGCATCGGCCGTTCACGCGCGCCAACTTCCCGTTTGCGACCGTGTTGCTGGTGGTCATCAACGCGTTCGTGTTTTTCGCGTTGCAGGCAGGTGACGAGCCGGCCATGAAGCAGGCGCAGGCGTATTACCTGCAGTCGGGCCTGGGGCGGATCGAGGCCCAGGCCTACGAGAGCTATCTGCGCGACACCGGGCAGAACGAAGCCCTGGCCGAGTTGAGTGATGTGCCGCAGCGCCAGCGCGCCGCTTACGTCGGCCTGCACACGATGACCGATGTGGCATTCGCCCGGGCCCTGCACAGTGGCAGCCTGCTCGCGAGCCAGGACGCGATGGCGCAGTGGCGGCCGTTGCGTGCCGATTACGAAGCGTTGCAGGGCAAGGTGTTCACCCTGCGGTACATCCTGCGCAGCTCCGAGGTCGACCCGTGGCGCATGCTCGCGGCCGCGTTCCTGCACGGCGACGCGATGCACCTGATCGGCAACATGGTATTCCTGCTGGCGTTGGGCTTGTTGGTCGAGGGTGCGCTTGGACCGATGCGCTTCATCGGGGTGTACCTGCTTGGCGCAATGGGCGCCAGCGCCGCGTCGCTGCTGTGGCGCTGGGGCGAAGCCGGTGGCGGGCTGGGTGCGTCCGGTGCGATTGCGGCCCTGATGGGGGCGTTCTGCGTGATCTGGGGATGGCGACCGGTGCGGTTCTTCTACTGGTTCGGCGTGATCTTCGACTACGTGCGGGCGCCGGCAATCTGGCTGCTGCCGGCCTGGCTGGGCTGGGAGGTCTACAACCTGCTGGTCAACGACGACCTTGGCGTCGGCTTCGATGCCCACGCCGGCGGCCTGGTCAGCGGCGCGCTGCTCGGTGCGGTGCTGGTGGGCCTCGGCCAGGTGCGCGTTGGCTTCATGCAGGATGATGCGGCCGCCGCGCCGGACACGCGCTGGGAGCGTGCGCAGGCACACCTGGGCCGGATGCAGTTGGCCGAGGCGGAAGCGCTGCTGGTAGAGCTGGCGCAGGAACAACCGCAACGTTTCGACGTGCGCGTGGCGCTGTACCGGGTGGCGCGCAATTCGGGCCGCCGCGACCGGCTGGTGCAGCGCAGTGGTGAATTACTGGCCATCGCGCCCGGCGATGCCGACGGCGTGCAGGTGCAACGCGAGGCAGTGACCGCGCTGGACGCGGCCGGCGCGGCGTTGGACGAGACGCAACGCCATGCGCTGGCCAGGCGCTGGATCGGCATCGGTGCGCTCGATCCGGTGCAGGCGCTGCTGATCGACGGCGAGGTCGGTGCGTCCTCGTCGGCTTCGCAGGCGCAACTGTGGTTCGAGTTGGCGCTGGGTTACCGCGACCGTCAGGCGAGCCAGGCGCAGGCGCGCGCCCTGCGTGAACTGATCGAACGCCACCCACAGCAACCGCAGGCGGCGAAGGCGCGTTTTCTGCTTGAGAACGAACTGAGTGGCGCGGGTTGAGTCGATCAGGGCAACGCTGAGCAAGTGTCGTCATTCCCGCCTTTGCCGGAATGACGAGCAAAAGCAACTTGATCAGCGTTGCCTCAGGCTGGTGTCGCGCGCAGCGGCTTGAGGGCCGCTTCCAGTTTCTCCTGCAACGACGGATCCTCGCAGCGTGCCAGGGCCTGCTCCAGCAGGTCGCGGGCCTCGTCGTCGCGACCAAAGCGATCGACCAGCAACAGGGCAGCGGCGAGCCCCCAACGTGGTGCCGCCGGACTGCGCGGATGCCCGCGCAGCATCGCGCGCAGCGTGTCGAGCGCAAGCTGGGATTGGCCGGCTTCACGTGCGCGTTCGGCGAGGCGTTCGCCGTGTTCGTCCTGCATCGGCACGAGGTCGGGATCGGCGTCGAGGGCCTCGCGCAACAGGCCGAGGGCGCGGCGGTCCTGCTTCTCCAGCATCAGCAGGTTGAGGTACTGGCGCGCGTGCTCGCTGCGCTCGGCGGTGTTCGCGCCCTGGCGCAGCAGGCGGTGGTAGAGCTCGTGAGTGTCCAGGTTGACGGCGCGGCTGCGCGTCTCGCTGCGCAACAGTTCCAGTGCCGCGTCGTTGTTGCCGTCGCGTATCAGGTCCTGCGCGTGTTCGAGCAGTTCGCTGTCGCGGTCGTGCAGGGCCGGCGCACCCTGGTGGTGGCTGTCCGGCTCGAAGCCCAGCGCCTCGTGGTACTGGTAGACCAGATAGCCCATGAGGTGGAACGCGGCGAACAGGCCCCAGAACGACACCAGGGTCAGGGTCAGGTCGCCCACCACCGGCGGCATGATCTTCGACATCCAGCTGCCGGCGGTGGCCGCGCTCGCCTGGATCACGAACAGCAAGCCGAACACCGCCAGGTAGGGCCAGCCGACCCGGGCGATCACCCCGAACGAGGTCGACGGGTTGATGGCGTGGCGCAGGCTGCCGTCGATGGCCAGCGACATGATGCAGCCCGGCTGCAGGAAGGCGATCACGACGATGCTCAGCAGGCCGATCACCGGCCCGCCGATGATCAGCGCGAACGCGATCACCACGATGCAGATCAGTTGCAGGGCGATCAGCCGCCAGACCACGCCATCGTCCACCGCCAGCACGCTTTCGGGGGGATCCATGCGGCCGTCGGCAGTGGCGCGCAGGACCTCGAACGCATACTTGTAGGCCGCCAGCCAGACCAGGATCGAGACGATCCAGCCCAGCACCGGTATCAGCCCGAGCAGGCTGCACAGGGTCAATGCGATCAGCGTGTACAAGGCCGCGCCACGCACGGGGTACAGCATGATCGGGCGCAGGCGATGCCAGAACGGGATCGGCGTGGCGGGCGTAGAGGAGCGGGTCATGGTGGGCAGCGTCCTTGCGTGGTCAGTGGCATGTCATCGGGTTGGGCAGTTTGCTGCGCCATCGGCCGTGCGTGTCCCGGGCAAGACAAAGGCGGCCCGATGCGAGGCCGCCTTTGCCGTCCGTAACGTGGCGATTACTTCGCGACGGTGGCGCGCTTGAGGCTGTAGTTGAACTCGCTCTGGATCGACTTGCCCGCCTGGTCGAGCATGCGGATCTCGTCGTTCGACACGACTTCGTAGAGGCGGTCCTGGTCGCTCTTGCTGTTCGGGTCCAGGCGCAGGCGCTTGCCGTTTTCTTCGGCGGTCCAGGTGCCGTCGCCCTTGAACTGGCCGTCCTTCTCGTCCTGATAGGTCTCGTCGATCCGATAACTGCCGTCGGCGGCCAGTTCGAGCCGGGTGTCGATGCCCGGGCAACTGGCGCAGGGCAGGGTGCCGCTGAAGGTGCCGGCAAAAGCCTTGATGTCGAATTCGGCGGGCTTGGCCGGGTCGGTACTGACGGCGGGTGCGGTGCTGTCGGTGGGTGCCGTGGCGGGTGCGGCCGTCGGCTCGGCGGGCGTGGGTGGCTTGCACGCGGCGAGGACGACGAGGCTGGCGCAAGCGAGGATCAACAGCTTCTGGTTCATTCTCTGGGCTCCATCCGGGGGTGGGAAGAAGAGGGAAGCATCAGCGGCGACTGCCGCCAAAGATGCCGCCCAACAGGCCGCGCAGGATCTGCCGGCCAATCTGGTTGCCGACCGTGCGCGAAGCCTGCTTGGCCATGGTCTCGACCATACCCTGGCGGCGCTTGGTACCGAATACTGCGTCCTTCACCGCCTGGCCGAAGCCGCCTTCCTCGGCGTCGTCCTGCTCGCGCGTGCGCGCCGGCGGCGCCTTGGCCTGTTCGGCGGCGGCCTCGACTTTCTTTGTCAGCATTTCGGACGCGGATTCGCGATCGACGCGGGTGTCGTACTTATGGCCGACCGGGCTGCCGCTGCGGACCTGGCTGCGCTCGGCCTCGGTGATCGCGCCCATGCGGCAGCGCGGTGGCGCGACCAGGGTGCGCTCGACCGGCATCGGGATGCCCTTGTCCTGCAGCGTCGACACCAGTGCCTCGCCGGTGCCGAGCTTGGAGATCGCCTCGGCCACGTCGAGTGCCGGGTTGGGCACGAAGGTCTGCGCGGCAGTGCGCACCGCCTTCTGGTCGCGCGGGGTGAACGCACGCAGCGCGTGCTGCACGCGGTTGCCGAGCTGGCCGAGGATGTTGTCGGGCACGTCGTCGGGGAACTGCGAGCAGAAGTACACGCCCACGCCCTTGGAGCGGATCAGCCGCACCACCTGCTCGACGCGCTGCTGCAGCGCCGGCGGTGCGTCGTCGAACAACAGGTGCGCCTCGTCGAACACGAACACCAGCTTCGGCTTGTCGAGGTCGCCGACCTCGGGCAGGTTCTCGAACAGCTCCGACAGCAGCCACAGCAGGAAGCTCGAATACAGGCGCGGCTTCAGGATCAACTGGTCGGCGGCGAGGATGTTGACCACGCCGCGGCCGTCGGGAGTGGTGCGCATCAGGTCGACGAGTTCGAGCGCCGGCTCGCCGAAGAACACCTCACCGCCTTCGGACTCCAGGCGCAGCAGCGAGCGCTGGATCGCACCGATCGATTGCGTGCTGACCAGGCCATAGCGGGTGGACACGTCCTTGCGTTCCTCGGCGACCAGGCCGAGCAGGGCGCGCAGGTCTTCCAGGTCGAGCAGCAGCAGGCCGCGGTCGTCGGCCAGCTTGAACACGATGTCGAGCACGCCGCTTTGCGTGTCGTTGAGTTCGAGGATGCGCGAGAGCAGGGTCGGTCCCATCTCGCTGACCGTGGTGCGCACCGGATGGCCGAGCTTGCCGAACAGGTCCCAGAACACCGTCGGATTGGCTTCGTTGCTGTAGCCGGCGACACCGATCTCGGCCACGCGCGCCTGCAGCTTGTCGTTGCTGGTACCGGCGACGGCGAGCCCGGCGACGTCGCCCTTCACGTCGGCCAGGAACACCGGCACGCCGAGCCGCGAGAAGCCTTCGGCGAGGGTCATCAGGGTGACGGTCTTGCCGGTGCCGGTGGCACCGGCGACCAGGCCGTGGCGATTGCCGAACTTGGGCAGCAGGAAAACCTGTCCGCTCTCGGGCGTGGTGACGGCCTTGCCGATGAGGATCGGGTCCATGTCCGGTTCCGTGTGGAAGTCTCCCGATTCTATGCGCGAATCGCGAAACCGGTGAGGGAGCTCCTGCCCGCGTTGGGGTTGGACCGCACCCGCGCGAAAAGGCCGTGGACACCCGTCCGCTTTGCCCGTCGATGCGTCCAGCAGCGGGGCCGCGGCTGTCGCGCTTGCCGGTTTTCATGGCGCGGGGCTACTCTGCGGCTCCCCGTATCGCCTGCCGTCCATGCCCGCATTTGCCCGTACTTCCGGCGCGCTCGTTGCGCTGACGTTTGCTGCACTGTCCTTCGATGCAAGCGCCTTGTCCAAGCGCGACCAGAGCGCGGTCGAGGCCCTCGACCAGCGCATGCAGGCGGCCGAAAGCCGCTACCGCCTGGGCCTGGTGAAGATCGGCAACGCCGACCCGAGCGGCCGCAGCGAGGTCGATGCCGCGCTGGAGGACATGGAGGACGTGATGGCCGCCTGCGTCAAGCAGAAGGGCTGTTCGGCGACGACCATGCTGGCCGGTTACAAACGCCTGCTCAAGCGCAACGCCGACACCGCAGCCGGTGACGAAGCCCCCGAGGATGGCGTCGGCGACGAAGCCGGCTCGCTCGCCGCCGACGTGCCCGAGGCCGCACGCGCCGCGGCGTTGCTCAATGCCGACGGCCAGCGCTTCGTGAAGATGGTGCAGTACAACCCGGCCGTGCAGGCCGGCATCCGCCGCTGGTTGACCGACATGCGGCCGTCGCTGATCGACAGCTACGAGAACTACCAGTACATGCGCCAACTGATGTGGCCGCAGTTCGAGCGTGCTGGCCTGCCCGAAGCGCTGCTGTTCGGGATCATGGCCAAGGAGTCGAACGGCCGGGTGCACTCGACCTCGCGTGCCGGCGCCGCCGGGCCGATGCAGTTCATGTATGCCACCGGCAAGCGTTTTGGTCTCGGTGACGACGGCAGCGGCTTCGACACCCGCTACGACCCGCGTTCGGCGGCCGAGGCCAGTGCCCGCTACCTCAACGAGCGCCTGGGCGTGCTCAACAACAGCATCGAGATGTCGCTTGCCGCCTACAACGGCGGCGAGGGCCGTGCGCAGCGCGTCTACAACGGCAGCGGCGGCCGCAATTTCTGGGACGAGTCGGTCTACAACCAGTTCCCGACGGAGACCCGCGACTACGTGCCGATGGTGATCGCCGCGGCCTGGCTGTTCCTGCACCCGAAGGAATACGGACTGACCTTCCCCAAGGTCGATTCGCGCCCGGCGACCCTGCGCCTGAGCAAGCCCAGCTCGATCTACGAGCTGACCATCTGCCTCGGCAACGGCGGCACCCGCGAGGGTTACATGCGCGCGCTGCGCAACCTCAACCCGCGTTACCAGGCGGACAGCTGGCTGTCGGCTGGCACCTCGCTCAACGCCACCACCAGGATCGTCGGCCTGTACAACCGCTGGTGCGTGCAGGGCCAGCGCGCCCAGCTGGCGCACACGCTGGTGATGAGCGACGCGCGCTCGGCGATCGTGCGCACCGGGCCGGTAACGCCGGTGACGGACGATGCCGATGTCGTAACCGAAAGCGAGGGGGCCGGCGTTGCCAGCACGGCAGCACCGGCCACCCCGCCCAAGCCGGCGCGGCCGACGTCCTACACGGTGCAAACCGGCGAGACGCTGACGGCTATCGCGCAGAAGTTCCAGTGCGACACCGGTGACCTGGCCAAGGTCAACAAGCTCAAGGCACCGCGTTACGCGATCCGACCGGGACAGAAGATCAAGCTGGAAGGCTGCGACGGGTAATTCGCTGGTTGGTCATTCCCGCCACGGCGGGGGCTTCCTCGTACGTCATCCCCGCGAAGGCGGGGCGATGCGCTGCTGCGTGCGAGCCACTGGCTCGCACGGTGTTGAGCGCCATCGGGCTATGCCCGATGGCCGGGGATCGAAGATCCATGGACTTCGCTTCGTGGAGACCTCGAAGTCATCAAGTCGCCGGAAGACAAGCTCGAAACCCCACCTTCGCGGGGATGACGACGACTACGCTGCGTCGATGCGCCGCGCCAGCACTTCGCCCAGCTGCACCGGCGATTCGGCCTGCAGGGCAGTGTCGAGCGCCGCCACGCCTGGCGGCAGCAGCACGATCACGGTCGAGCCGTAGTTGAAGCGCGCCATCTCGGCAAAGCGCTCCAGGGTGATGTTCGCGCCGCGGTAATCCTTGACCGTGATCGCATCGCCGTAGCGCGGTATCTCGACGCCGCTCCAGACGGTTTCGACGCCGGACACCAGCAGCGCGCCGACCATCACCATCACCATCGGGCCGAAATCGGTGTCGAAGTGGCAGACCAGCCGCTCGTTGCGGGCGAACAGCCGCGGCACGTGCTGCACTGCCTTCGGACCGACGCTGAAGAGACGGCCGGGCACGTGCACGGTCTCGCGCAGGGTGCCGGTCCACGGCATGTGCACGCGGTGGTAGTCCTTCGGCGACAGGTACACGGTGGCGAACAGACCGTTGCGGAACGGCTCGGCTGCAGCGTCGTCGCCGAGCAGTTCGGCGGCAGTGAACGACTGGCCCTTGGCCTGGAAGATGCGGCCATTGTCGATCGGGCCGCACTGGCTGATGCGGCCGTCGGCCGGCATCAGCAGAGTGTTCGGATCGGCATCGGCCACGCGCGCGCCGGGCTTCAGGGCGCGGGTAAAGAAGGCGTTGAAGCTGGGGTAGGCGCGCGGGTCGGGCTGCGCGGCCTCGGCGAGGTTGACGCCAAACTTGCGGGTCACCGTGTCGATCAGCCAGCGGCTGACGGTCGGATTGTCCGAGTAGGCCAATGCGCGCGCCATCGATGACAGCAGGCGGTGCGGCAAGGCGTAGGTGAGGGTGGTAATCAGGCTCATGGGTTTGTTTTGCTCGTCATCCCCGCTAGGACGGGGATCCAGTGACTTGCCGATGCCGTCCTGCGCGTCGAAGGCGCTGGGCTCCCGCCTGCGCGGGAGTGACGGCGTTGGTGCTTAGTTGGTGGCGGCTTGCGTCAGCGCCGTCAGGTCCGCGGCGATCGCCAGCGGGTCCAGCGGCGGCTGGACGATGCCGGCCATGCGGCCCTGCGGGTCGAGCAGCGCCATCGTGGCGCTGTGGTCGACGCTGTACTGGTCGGCCGGGATGCCCTCCGGCGGCGGCACCTTGGCGAACACCATGCTCAGCGACTTGGCGAAGCCTTCCAGTGCGGGGACGTCGGCGGTCGCGGCCAGGGTGTCCTTGTGGAAGGCGTGGGCGTACTCGCCGATGCGGTCCGGGGTGTCGCGCTCGGGGTCGACCGAGACGAACAGCACGCGCGGGCGGGTCGATTCCGGTAGCGCCGCCCACTGCTTCTGCGCCTTGGCCATCTCGGCCAGGGTGGTCGGGCAGATGTCCGGGCAGTGGGTGAAGCCGAGGAACACCAGCGTCCAGTGGCCCTTGAGCTCGCCCGGCACCAGCGGCGTGCCGTCGGACTGGCGCAGCGAGAACGCCGGCAGCACGCGCGGCGGCTCGAACAGGCGCACGGCCTGGGTCTGCGGCCATTTCGAGGGGGCGGTGTGGCCGAAATAGCGCTGTGCAGCCCACAGGCCAAGCGCGGCAGCGACGGCGGCGATCAGGACATAAACCGTTGTGCGATTGAACATGGGCGATTCCGGGCAGTTCCGATGGCGGGCCCCCGTCTGGGGCGCGCGGGCATGATAGCGGGCGGCGGCCGCTATAATCGCCAGCCCCCTCTGCAAAGCCCTGATATGACGGCCGATTCCGTGAATTTTGAGCAGGTCTCGATCATCGACCTGATCCGCTACGGCGGCAGCCGTTTCAACGCGGCCGGGCTGACCTTCGGTCACAGCTACGACAACGCCCTCGACGAGGCCACCCAGCTGGTGCTGCACGCGCTGCACCTGCCGCATGACCTCAGCCCGGTCTACGGCGCCTCCAAGGTCACCGGGGCCGAGAAGGCCCAGGTGCTGGCGCTGTTCGAGCGCCGCATCAACGAGCGCGTTCCGGCCGCGTACCTGACCGGTGAGGCCTGGTTCGCCGGGCTCAGCTTCAAGAGCGACCCGCGCGCGCTGGTGCCGCGCTCGCCGATCGCCGAGCTGATCGAGTCCGGCTTCGAGCCCTGGCTCGGCGGCCGCGAGGTGCACCGCGTGCTCGACCTGTGCACCGGCTCGGGCTGCATCGCGATTGCGACGGGCCATTACCACCCGGACTGGCAGGTCGACGGCGTCGACATCAACGACGATGCCCTGGCGCTGGCAGCCGAGAACAAGACCCGTCTGCACGCCGGCAACGTCACGCTGCGCAAGTCGGACCTGTTCAAGCAGCTGCAGGGCGAGGTCTACGACCTGATCGTGACCAATCCGCCGTACGTCACCAACGACGAGACCGATGCGCTGCCGCAGGAATACTCCTACGAGCCCGAACTCGGCCTGCGCGCCGGTGACGACGGCCTCGATCTGGCGCTGAAGATCCTGCGCGATGCGCCGGCGCACCTGAGCGAGGGCGGCGTGCTGATCTGCGAAGTCGGCGAAGCCGAGCGGGCGCTGGCCGAACTGCTGCCGGAACTGCCGTTGGCCTGGGTCGAGTTCAAGGTCGGGCAGATGGGCATCTTCGTGGCTGAACGTGCCGACCTGGTCGAGCACCACGCGCGGATCAAGGAACTGGCCGACGCGCGCGGGTGAGATCGGATCGGTGTTCCGTCGTTCCCGCTATTGATTCGTCCCGAATTCTTGTTTCATGCAGGAGCGGCTTCAGCCGCGAGCTTTTCGCATGTTCTACGGGGCGTCCACCCAAAGCTCGCGGCTGAAGCCGCTCCTACAACGACTTGTTTGGGGGTCGGATCAACAAGGCAGGAATGACGGCCTGATTCAAAACGGCGAATTCAAGGCAGCGCAAAGTTCCTGCAGCAACCATCTTTGGTTGTTAGAGTGCGGCGCTCAAGGCAACGGTATCGACAGGATCACCCGTGTCCAGCAACACCTTCGGCAAACTCCTCTCGGTAACCACCTTCGGCGAAAGCCACGGCCCGGCGATCGGCTGCGTGATCGACGGCTGCCCGCCAGGCATCGCGATCGCGCCCGAGGACTTCCGCCATGACCTGGAGCGCCGTGCCACCGGCCGCACGCGTCACACCTCGCAACGGCACGAGGCCGACGAGGTCGAGATCCTCAGTGGCGTGTACGAGGGCGTCACCACCGGTACGCCGATCGCGCTGCTGATCCGCAACACCGACCAGCGCAGCAAGGATTACAACAAGATCGCCGAGCAGTTCCGCCCGGGCCACGCCGACTACACCTATTGGCAGAAGTACGGCATCCGCGACCCGCGCGGCGGCGGGCGCTCGTCCGCGCGCGAGACGACGATGCGCGTCGCCGCCGGCGTGATCGCCAAGAAGTGGCTGGCGCAGCATCACGGCGTGCGCGTGCAGGGCTTCCTGTCGCAGATCGGCGAGATCGTGCCGCACGATGTCGACCTGTCGGTGGTCGAGGGCAACCCGTTCTTCTGGCCCGATGCGCGCCAGGTGACGGAGCTGGAGCTGTATATGGACGCGCTGCGCAAGTCTGGCGACTCCGTCGGCGCGCGCGTCGACGTGATCGCCACCGGCCTGCCGCCGGGCTGGGGCGAGCCGATCTACGGCAAGCTCGACGGCGAACTGGCCGCGGCGTTGATGAGCATCAATGCGGTCAAGGGTGTGGAGATCGGTGACGGTTTTGCCGTGGTGTCGCAGAAGGGCAGCGAACACCGCGATCACATGGCGCCCGACGGTTTCGCCTCCAACCACGCTGGCGGCATCCTCGGTGGCATCAGCACCGGTCAGGCGCTGCGCTGCTCGACCGCGTTCAAGCCGACCTCGAGCCTGCGCTTGCCGGTCGACAGCCTCGACACCCACGGCAACGTGGTCGAGGTGGTCACCACCGGTCGCCACGACCCCTGCGTCGGCATCCGCGCGACGCCCATCTGCGAGGCGATGGTGGCGCTGGTACTGATGGATCAGGCGCTGCGTCACCGCGCGCAGTGCGGCGACATCGGCGCGATTACGCCGCGCATCCCGGGTTGAGCGAATGGCCGCGGCACGTCAACGCGTCTGGGTGTCGCAGCCGCTGTTCGCCGACATCGTGGCGCGGCTGCAGCCGCATGCCGATGTCATCGCCACGCCCGAAGTGACGCAGCACTCACCGCAGGCCATCGCCGCGGCGCTGCGCGAGGTCGACGGCGCCCTGGTCACGCTCAACGACCCGATCGGCGCGGCCGAAGTCGCCGACGCCCCCCGCCTGCGCGCGATCGCCAACGTCGGCGTGGGTTACAACAATCTCGACGTGACGGCGCTGACGCAGGCCGGCATCCTCATCACCAATACCCCGGACGTGCTCACCGAAACCACCGCCGATTTCGGTTTCGCACTGATGATGGCCACCGCGCGCCGCATCAGCGAGGCCGAGCGCTGGCTGCGCGACGGCCTCTGGCGGCAGTGGAGTTTCGAGACGCTGCTCGGCAGCGACGTGCATGGCGCGACGCTGGGCATCCTCGGCATGGGCCGGATCGGGCAGGGCATCGCCCGGCGTGCGGCCGGTTTCGGCATGCGCGTGCTGTACCACAACCGCAGCCGCCTGCCGGAGGCGGTCGAGCGCGAGTGTCGCGCCGAGTACGTGGATTTTGATGAACTGCTCGCGCGCGCCGATCACCTGGTGCTGGTGCTGCCGTACTCACCGCAGGTGCATCACCTGATCGATGCCGCGGCGCTGGCCAAGATGAAGCCAACTGCGACGCTGACCAACATCGCCCGCGGTGGTCTCGTCGACGAAGACGCGCTGGCCGACGCCCTGACCGGCGGCAGGCTGGCCGCGGCCGGTCTCGACGTGTTCGAGGGTGAGCCGGCGGTGAATCCGCGCCTGCTGGCGCTGCGCAACGTCGTGCTGACCCCGCACATCGCCAGCGGCAGCCTGGCCACGCGTCGGGCGATGGTGGCGCTGGCGGTAGACAATCTGATCGCGGCGTTGGGCTTTGGGCCGGATGCAGGGCGTCCGCCGACGCCCGTGAATGTCGATGCACTGAAAGCCCCTCGCGCGCGTGCGGGAGAGGGGTGAGGGCGGGCGCACATCGGTTGCCGAACGTTGCCGCGCTTGCCCTCACCTGGCCCTCCGGGCCACCTTCTCAATCGCAACACCCGCCGGAATGGGTCCGGCGGCTTCCAACCAGGACCATCAAGGAACCAATGAACGCCAAGAACTCCTGCAACGTAGCCATCGTCGGTGCAACCGGCGCGGTCGGCGAGACCATGCTGAAGATCCTCGTCGAGCGAAAATTCCCCATTGGCACCTTGCACGTGCTGGCCAGCGAGCGCTCGGCCGGCGAGAAAATCGAGTTCGGCGCGAAAACTCTGGTGGTGGAAGACCTGGCCGCGTTCGACCCGAGCGGCGTCGACATCGCCCTGTTCTCGGCCGGCGGCAGCGTGTCCAAGGAATACGCGCCGAAGTTCGCCGCCGCCGGCGCGGTGGTGATCGACAACTCCTCGGCGTTCCGCTACGACGAGGACGTGCCGCTGGTGGTGTCGGAGGTCAATCCCGAGCAGGTCAAGAACCGCCCGCGCGGCATCATCGCCAACCCCAACTGCTCGACCATGCAGATGCTGGTCGCGCTGGCGCCGATCCACCGCAAGGTCGGCATCGAGCGCATCAACGTGGCGACCTACCAGTCGGTGTCGGGCGGCGGGCGCTCGGCGCTGGAAGAACTAGGCCGCCAGACCGGCGCGCTGTTGAACTTCCAGGACCCGCAGCCGGAGCGTTTCCCGGTGCAGATCGCCTTCAACCTGATCCCGCACATCGACGACTTCCAGGACAACGGCTACACCAAGGAAGAGATGAAGCTGGTGTGGGAAACCCGCAAGATCCTCGGCGATGACAGCATCCAGGTGAACCCGACCGCGGTGCGCGTGCCGGTGTTCTACGGGCATTCCGAGGCGGTCAACGTCGAAACCCGGGTCAAGATCAGCGCGGCCGAAGTGCGGCAGATGCTGTCGACCGCGCCGGGCGTGGAGGTCGTCGACGAGCCCAGGGCCGGCGGCTACCCGACTCCGGTCACGCATGCCTCGGGCACCGATCCGGTCTACGTCGGCCGCATCCGCGAGGACTACTCGCACCCGCGCGCGATCAACCTGTGGATCGTCTCCGACAACATCCGCAAGGGCGCGGCGCTGAACGCGGTGCAACTGGCCGAACTGGTGCTGGCCGAGCGCGCGAACGGCTGATCCGGGGCCGATCCCAAGGCGTCCCGCGATGGATTGCATTGCGTCCGGGCCCCGGCGGCGGCTAGAGTCCCCGCCGGGGATCCAGGCAATGGGATGGTTGTGAAGCATTACGTGCGTACGGCATTGGCGATGGCGCTGGCATTGGCCAGCGGCACCGCGGCCGCGCTCGGTCTGGGCCAGATCGAGGTCAAATCCAAGCTTGGCCAGCCGCTGCTGGCCGAGATTCCGATCGTGTCCAGCGATCCGGGCGAGCTGGAGAACGTGCAGGCCGAGTTGGCTTCGCCGCTCACTTTCGCCCGCATCGGTCTGCAGCCGCCGACCGGCATCGTCGCCGACCTGCAGTTCGCCTCGGCGCTCGATGCCACCGGCAACCCGGTGATCCGCGTCACCAGCGAGCAGCCGGTCACCGACCCGGTGCTGATCTTCCTGGTGTCGGTGGACTGGGGGCAGGGCCGCCTGGTGCGCGAGTACTCGGCGCTGCTGGATGCGCCGCGCACGGTCTCGGCGCCGTTGCAGCCCGCCATCGACGAGGCTGTGGTGGCGGCGCCGAACACGATCGAACGGCCGCCCGAATCCGCCGCCGACCCGGCACCGGCAGATCCGCCGGGCAACGCCGAGGTCGATGCCGTGGCGCAGACGCCGGACAACGCCGTGCCCGTGGCGCCAGCGCCAGTCGTAGTGGCGACACCGGCGCGCGTGCCGGCGGCCGCCATCGACGGCGACGCCTACTCGGTGCGCCGCGGCGATACGTTGTCGGAGATCGCCAGCCGACTCGATGCCGGCAACGGCTACACGCTCGACCAGACCATGATCGCGCTGCTGCGCGCCAATCCCGAGGCATTCATCGGCGGCAACATCAACCGCTTGAAGGCGGGGGCGGTGCTGCAGGTGCCCGCGGGCCAGGAGCTGGCCAGCCTCGATGCGGCCCAGGCCAGCCAGATCGTCAGCCAGCAGGTGCAGCAGTGGCGCCAGGCGCGCCGCGCCGTGCCACAACCGGCGACCGACGCCGGCCTGGTTGCGGGAGCGGCCGCCGGCGAGGCGGCCACGGCCATGACCTCGGCATCGAGCCACGCCGACGCGCGGCTGGAAATCGTTCCGCCTGGCGCCAGCAGCGCCACCCAGGCGGGAACACAGTCCGGCATCAACGCCGGTGGTGAGGGCGACATGCTGCGACAGGAACTTGTACAGAACCAGGAGACCCTGGCCGCACGCGAGGCCGAACTGCAGGAGCTGAAGGGCCGCATCGCCGAACTCGAACAGTTGCAGGGCAAACAGCAGCAGTTGATCGCGATGAAGGACAGCGAGCTGGCCGCGGCGCAGCAGCGGCTCGCCAAGAGCAACCAGGATCAGGGCGCCGCCGCAGGCGCCGTGTGGCCGTGGGCGATCGGCGGTGGCGTGCTGCTGGCCGTGCTCGGCGGCTGGCTGTTGCGCCGTCGGCCGTCGAAACCGGTGTTCCGGGCACCAATGCGTGCCGATGCGGCCGCGGCCGCGCCCGTCATCGTCGAACCCTTGGCGGCAGAAGCGGAGGAGGTTGATGCTCCGGCGGAGTCGTTCGCCGCCTTCGCACTGGAAGCAGAGCCCATCGCACAGCCGTTGCGGCCGGCGCCGATCACCGTCGCACCCAAAGCCCCGGCATGGCACGTGGCCACCGCCGATGCATCGAGCCGGATCGAGCCGTCGCTGGCGACCCCGCCGGGACAGGAGCGCCTGGACCTCGCTCGCGCGTATCTCGACCTGGGCGATCACGACAGCGCCCGGCAACTGCTCAGCGAGGTCGTGATCAACGGCGACCTGATCGCGCGCCAGCAGGCATCGCGGATGCTGCAAGAGCTGGAATAGCGTGACTGAGACCGTACCCGTCGCCGACGCACCGCCATCGCGGCGCCATGCCCTCGGCGTCGAATACGACGGCGGCGAATTCTCCGGCTGGCAGCGGCTGAGCAAGCACGGCGAGCCCGACCGCCCCGGCGAGCCGACCGTGCAGAGCGCGGTCGAGGCGGCGCTGTCGTTCGTCGCTGGCCACCCGATCGAGGTGATCTGCGCCGGCCGCACCGATGCCGGCGTGCACGCCGCCTGCCAGGTTGTGCATTTCGACAGCCCGGCCACGCGCGACCCGCGCGGCTGGATGCTCGGTGCCACCAGTCGCCTGCCGCCGGCGGTGTGCGTGCGCTGGTGTGTGCCGGTCGCCGACGATTTCCATGCACGCTTTTCGGCACGCGCGCGACGCTACCGCTACCGCATCCTCAACCGCGCGGTGCGGCCGGCGCTGCGGCGCCAGTACCTGAGCTGGGAACGCAGGCCGCTCGACGCCGATGCCATGCACCGCGCGGCGCAGGCCTTGCTCGGCGAGAACGACTTTTCGGCGTTCCGCACCGTGCACTGCCAGGCCCCGCACGCACGCCGCGAGTTGCAGGCGATCCGCGTGCGCCGCGATGGCGATGTCGTCGAGGTCGAGGTGCAGGCCAACGCCTTCCTGCACCACATGGTGCGCAACATCGTCGGCAGCCTGTTGCCGGTCGGGTGCGGCGAGCAGCCCGAGGCCTGGATCGGCGAGTTGCTGGCCGGCCGCGACCGCACCGTCGCCGGGCCGACCGCGCCGTCGGCCGGGCTGGTGTTCCTCGGTCCGCGCTACCCCGCAGAATGGGGCCTTCCCGCTGAGGTCACGCTGTGAGCGCTTCCGGCAACCGTCTGCTGTTCCGCACCCGCGTCAAGTTCTGCGGCCTGACCCGTCTGGGCGACGTGCGCCTGGCCTGCGAACTGGGGGCGGATGCGATCGGCTTCGTGTTCGCCCACGGCAGCCCACGCCAGCTCGAGCCCGAAGAAGCGCGGGCGATGCGCATCGCGCTGGCGCCGCTGGTCGATGCCGTGGCCTTGTTCATGGACAACCCGGCCGACGAGGTGCGCGAAGTCGTGCGCCAGGTGCGGCCGAGCCTGTTGCAGTTCCACGGCAGCGAGGACGACGCGTTCTGCCGCAGCTTCGGCGTGCCTTACCTCAAGGCGGTGGCGATGGGTGACGAAACACAGGCGACGCCGGCGACGGCTTTGCCCGCGCAGTTCCCGGCTGCCGCTGGCTTCCTGTTCGACAGCCATCGTCGCGGCGGCAGTGGCGGCAGCGGCCACACCTTCGACTGGGCACGCCTGCCGGCGGCGATGGACAAGCCGTTCGTGCTGGCCGGCGGCATCACCGCCGACAACGTGTTCGACGCGATCCTGGCCGTGCAGCCCTGGGGCGTGGACGTGTCCAGCGGCATCGAGAGCGCGCCGGGCATCAAGGACGGCGACAAGATGCGGCGTTTCGTCGAGGAAGTACGCCGCGCCGACTGCTACAGCGGCTGATCCGGGCGCCGCGCGCCGGCAGCATCCTGCGTCAGTGCCTCACGCAGCCAGTCGGCCAGCTGCGCCAGGCGTGGGTCGTGGCGCCGCCGTGGCGTGCACAGCGCCCAGCATCCTGAGGTTTCGACGAAGCCCCATGGCGCCAGCAGGCGCCCGGCGGCCAGGTCCTCGCTGACCAGTGGTTCGGGCGCGATGGCCACGCCGAGCCCGGCCACGGCGGCTTCCAGCAGGTAGTACAGATGCTCGAAGCCGGTGCCCAGGCGCAACGCTGCCGGGTCCAGGCCCGAGCGCGCAGCCCAGTCGCGCCAAGCCTGTGGGCGCGAGGTGGTGTGCAGCAGGGACTGCTCCAGGACCGCCTGCGGCGGCGCATTGTGCAGGAGCCCGGCGCCCGGCCAGTGCGGACTCAGCACCAGGCCGATGCGCTCCGGCGCCAGTTCATGCACCTGCCAGTCGGCCGGCCACGGCGGCTGTGCGATCAGCAGGGCGGCGTCGAGTCCATCGAGCTGCGCATCCGGGGCGGTCTCGCTGGCGGACAGGTGCAGCTTGAGGTCGGGCAACTCGCGCGCCAGACGGTCCAGGCGCGGGATCATCCAGCGCGCCAGCACGCTGCCGGGGCAGCCCAATACCAACGGCGCCTGGTCCGGGCGCCTGCGCAATTGCGCCCAGGCCGTGCGCAACGGGTCGAAGGCTGCTTCGGCCGCCTCATGCAAGCGCCGCCCGGCGGGCGTCAGCGCCAGACCGCGGCCCTGGCGGATAAACAACGCAGTGCCCACGGCATCATCCAACGTTCGCAAATGGCGGCTGACCGCGCCGTGGGTGACGTGCAGCTCGGCTGCGGCACGGCTGACGCTGTCCAGGCGGGCGACGGCCTCGAAGGCGCGCAGGGCATTCAACGGGGGCAGGTCGCGGCTCATCGGATTGGTGAGTTTTTCTGACAGGTTTCGCCAATTTAATACATTTCTCAGCGGCTGCATGCGCGATAAAGTCTCAGCACTCTCCGTGCTTCGTGCCTGCCCATGTCGATCAGCCCCCGCGTCGAAGACTTCCACGCCTATCCGGACGCCTCCGGCCACTTCGGCCGCTACGGCGGCCGCTTCGTCGCCGAGACCCTGATCGGCCCGCTGGAGGAGCTGGCCGCGGCCTACGACGCCGCCCGCGTCGATCCGGCCTTCATCGCCGAATTCGACAACGACCTGGCCCATTACGTCGGCCGGCCCAGCCCGATCTATTTCGCCGAACGCCTGAGCCGCGAAGTCGGCGGCGCCCGCATCCTGCTCAAGCGCGAGGATCTGAACCACACCGGCGCGCACAAGATCAACAACACCATCGGCCAGGCGCTGCTCGCCAGTCGCATGGGCAAGACCCGGATCATCGCCGAGACCGGCGCCGGCCAGCATGGCGTCGCCTCGGCGACGGTCGCCGCGCGCCTGGGCCTGGAGTGCGTGGTTTACATGGGCGCGACCGACATCGAGCGGCAGAAGATCAATGTCTACCGGATGAAGCTGCTCGGTGCGACCGTGGTGCCGGTCACCAGCGGTTCGGCCACGCTCAAGGACGCGCTCAACGAGGCGATGCGCGACTGGGTCACCCACGTGCGCGACACCTTCTACATCATCGGCACCGTCGCCGGCCCGGACCCGTATCCGCGCATGGTTCGCGACTTCAACGCCATCGTCGGCCGCGAGGCACGCGCGCAGATGCTGGCCGAGTACGGCTGCCTGCCCGATGCAGTCACCGCCTGCGTCGGTGGCGGCAGCAACGCGATCGGCATCTTCCACGCCTTCCTCAACGATCCGGGCGTGCGCCTGGTCGGCGCCGAGGCGGCGGGCGAGGGCATCGCCAGCGGCCACCACGCCGCCTCGCTGGCGGCGGGCCGCCCCGGCGTGCTGCACGGCAACCGCACCTACGTGTTGTGCGACGACGACGGCCAGATCATCGAGACGCATTCGGTGTCGGCGGGCCTGGACTACCCCGGCGTCGGGCCCGAGCACGCCTTCCTCAAGGACAGCGGCCGCGCCGACTATGTCGGCGTCACCGACGACGAGGCGCTGGCCGCGTTTCACCAACTCGCGCGTACCGAAGGCATCCTGCCGGCGCTGGAATCCAGCCACGCCATCGCCCAGGCGGTGAAGCTGGCGCGTGATCTGCCGAAGGACGCGATCGTCCTGTGCAACCTGTCCGGCCGCGGCGACAAGGACGTGCATACGATCGCCGGGCGCGAGGGGATTGCGTTGTGATGCCCTGGATCCCGGTGCCGTGTTTCCTTCTCCCTCAGGGAGAAGGTGGCGCGCAGCGCCGGATGAGGGTTCGGCGGAGCGGGTACGTTCGATTGCCGCTGGAAACGATCGGCTCACATTCGCCACCGCGCTCGTGCGTGATCACTCCGCCGTACCCTCACCCCAACCCCTCTCACCTCTGGACACCCTTCGGGCGCCGATGGGAGAGGGGCTATTTCGAGCTGACTGCATGAACCGCATCGACACCCGCTTCGCCGCGCTCAAGGCGCAGGGCCGCAAGGCGCTGATTCCGTTCATCACCGCCGGCGATCCATCGCTCGAAGCCACGGTGCCGGTCATGCACGCACTGGTCGAGGCCGGTGCCGACGTGATCGAGCTCGGCGTGCCGTTTTCCGACCCGATGGCCGACGGCCCGACCATCCAGCGCAGTTCCGAGCGCGCGCTGTCCCGTGGGACAGGGCTGGCATTCGTGCTCGACAGCGTGCGCGCCTTCCGCAAGCACGACGCCGACACGCCGGTGGTGCTGATGGGGTACCTCAATCCGGTCGAGATCCGCGGCGCCGAGCGTTTCGCCAGCGAAGCGGTGACGGCTGGCGTCGACGGCGTGCTGCTGGTTGACTTGCCACCGGAAGAGTCCGGCGAATTCCGCGAGGCGTTCGCGCAGCATGGGCTGGCCCTCATCCTGCTGGCGTCGCCGACCACTACCGACGCGCGCATGCGCCTGCTGTGCGACGACGCGCAGGGGTATCTCTACTACGTGAGCTTTGCCGGCGTGACCGGTGCCGACCGGCTCGACACCGGTACTGCTGGTGCGCACCTGCAGGCGATCCGACGGCAGAGCGCGGTGCCGGTGGTGGCCGGCTTCGGCATCAAGGACGCAGCCAGTGCCGCGGCGATGGCCCGGGAGGCCGACGGCGTGGTCGTCGGCAGCGCGCTGGTGGCGGCTTTGGCCGATGCACCAGACCCGGCCCAGCAGGCACGCACGTTTCTTGCGCCATTGCGCGCAGCCTTGGATGCCACCCCGGCCTGAGCGGCCACTGCGTTAAACTGACCCGCTCGGCCGGACCCCACTCCGGCTCTTATCAAGCCTGAACGCGGCACCTAAATCGAAGGGATCACGCAACGCATGTCCTGGCTCAAGAAACTCATGCCCTCGGGCATCCGCACCGGCATCCGGACAGAAGCCGGGGGCGCCTCAAAGCGCCGCAGCGTGCCCGAAGGACTGTGGGAAAAGTGCGACCGCTGCGGCGCCGTGCTTTACCGCCCCGAACTCGAGGAGAACCTCGAGGTCTGCCCGAAGTGCAGCTTCCACATGTCGATCCGGGCCCGCGTGCGCCTGACGGCATTGTTCGATGCGGACAGCACCCGCGAGCTCGCAGCCGAGCTTGGCCCGGTCGACGTGCTCAAGTTCAAGGACCAGAAGAAGTACTCGGACCGCATCAAGGCGGCGCAGAAGTCCACCGGCGAGCGCGACGCGCTGGTTGCGATGGAAGGCACGCTCAAGCAGCGGCCGCTGGTGGCCGCGGCCTTCGATTTCGCATTCATGGGCGGCTCGATGGGCTCGGTCGTCGGCGAGCGGTTTGCCCGCGCCGCCGAACGCGCGGTCGAGCTGAATTGCCCGATGGTGTGCTTCACCGCCACCGGCGGCGCGCGCATGCAGGAGAGCCTGTTCTCGCTGATGCAGATGGCCAAGACCTCGGCCGCACTCGGGCGCATGCGTGCGCGCGGCCTGCCGTTCATTTCGGTCATGACCCATCCGACCACCGGCGGCGTGTCGGCTTCGTTCGCGATGCTCGGTGACCTCAACCTGGCCGAGCCGGAAGCGCTGATCGGCTTCGCCGGCCCGCGCGTGATCGAGCAGACCGTGCGCGAGACGCTGCCCGAGGGTTTCCAGCGTTCCGAGTTCCTGCTCGAGCACGGCGCCATCGACCAGATCTGCGACCGCCGCGAGCTGCGCGATCGCCTGGCCACGCTGTTTGCCCTGCTGATGAAGCAGCCGCAGCCGCAGGACGACGAGGCCACGGCATGAGTCGCAAGTATTTCGGCACCGACGGCATCCGTGGGCGCGTCGGTGAGGGTCCGATCTCGGCCGATTTCGTGATGCGCCTGGGCAACGCCTACGGCCATGCGCTGCCGCGCCGCGACTGGCGCAACCCGGTGGTGATCATCGGCAAGGACACGCGCATCTCCAACTACATGTTCGAGGCTGCGCTGGAGGCCGGCCTGGTCGCCGCCGGCGTCGACGTGCAGCTGATGGGGCCGATGCCGACGCCGGCCGTGGCCCACCTGACCCATTCGATGCGCGCCGACGGCGGCATCGTGATTTCGGCCTCGCACAATCCTCACCACGACAACGGCATCAAGTTCTTCTCGGCCGAGGGCGAGAAGCTTGACGATGCCACCGAGCTGGCCATCGAGGCTGCGCTAGAGCAGCCGTTCCGCACCGTGCCATCCGAGCAGCTCGGCAAGGCCGTGCGCACGCGTGACGCGCTGGGTCGCTACATCGAGGCCTGCAAGAGTTCGGTGCCCAAGGGCTTCGACCTCGGCGGCCTGCGCATCGCCATGGACTGCGCCAACGGCGCGACCTACCAGCTCGGCCCGCTGGTGCTGCGCGAGCTGGGCGCGCGCGTCGATGCCATCGGCATCGACCCCAATGGCATCAATATCAACGACGGCGTCGGCTCGACCCATCCGGAAACGCTGGCTACGCACGTCAAGGCCACCAATGCCGACCTCGGCATCGCCTTCGACGGCGACGGCGACCGCGTGCTGTTCGTCGACGGCGACGGCGTCGTCCGCGACGGCGACGACCTGCTCTACGTGCTGGCCAACGACTGGCATGCCAGCGGCCGCTTGCAGGGGCCGGTGGTCGGCACCCTGATGACCAACTACGCGCTGGAGCGCGCGTTCGCGCAGCGTGGCATCGATTTCATCCGCGCCAAGGTCGGTGACCGCTACGTGCACCAGCAGTTGATCGCCAACGCCGGCGTGCTCGGTGGCGAGGCCTCGGGGCACCTGCTGTGCCTGGACCGCACCAGCACCGGCGACGGCATCGTCAGCGCGCTGCAGGTGCTGGAAGTGCTGCAGCGTCGCAAGCTCGGCCTGCGCGAAGCGCTGGACGGTTTCGCCAAGGTCCCGCAGAAAACCGTCAACGTGCGCTACAACGGCGCGGCCAAACCGGCCGAGGCGCCGAGCGTGCAGGCCGCGCTGGCATCGGCGCAGGCGGCGGTTGCCGGGCGCGGCCGTGCCTTCCTGCGTCCTTCCGGGACCGAGCCGGTGGTGCGCGTCACGGTCGAGGCCGATGACTCGGCATTGATGCAGTCCACGCTGGACGCGCTGGCCATCGCGGTGCGTGTCGCGGCGGCCTGATCGACACACGACGGCGGCACTCGACCGGAGTGCCGCCCTCCATCCGTAATCGAAAGACAGACGATGACCCAGCCCCAGATCCCGACCCTCGACATCCGCCGCTTCAGCGAGCCGTCCAGCGACACCGACCGCGAGGCCTTCGTCGCCGAGCTTGGCGCGGCCTATCGCGAGTGGGGCTTCGCCGGCATCCGTGGCCACGGCATTCCGGTCGCGCAGATCGAGCAGTGCTACGACCTGTTCGAGCGTTTCTTCGCCTTGCCGGACGAGGTCAAGCGCAAGTACCACGTGCCGGGCAGCGGCGGTGCGCGCGGCTACACGCCGTTCGGCGTGGAGACCGCCAAGGACTCCAAGCACTTCGATCTCAAGGAGTTCTGGCACGTTGGCCGCGAGATCCCGCGCGACTCCAAGTACGCCGACGTGATGCCGGCCAACCTGTGGCCGGAGGAAATCCCCGAGTTCCGTGATCAGGCCTACGGCCTGTACCAGTCACTGGACCGGCTCGGCTCGCGCGTGCTCAGTGCACTCGCGCTGCACATCGGCCTGCCCGAGACCTACTTCGTCGACAAAACCAATTCCGGCAACTCGATCCTGCGCCCGATCCATTACCCGCCGATCACCGCCGATGACATTCCCAACGAGCGCGCCGGCGCGCACGAGGACATCAACCTGATCACGCTGCTGGTCGGTGCCAGTGCCGAAGGCCTGGAGGTGAAGTCACGCAAGGACGAGTGGGTGCCGTTCACCGCCGACGCCGACACCATCGTCGTCAACATCGGCGACATGCTGCAGCGCCTGACCAACCACGTGTACCCGTCGACCACGCACCGGGTGGTCAATCCGCCGGGCGAGAAGGCGCGCCAGCCGCGCTACTCGACGCCGTTCTTCCTGCATCCGAATCCGGATTTCCTGATCGACGTGCTGCCCTCGACGGTCACCCCGGACAACCCCAGTCGCTACCCCGAGGCGATCACCGCGCAGGGCTATCTCGAAGAGCGGTTGCGCGAGATCAAACTGAAGTAATCAGGCCTGACACGCCGGCGGCCTGCAGCGCCTCGCGCCAGGCCGCCAGCTTGGCCGTCGCGCTGGTGGCGGCATTGGCCGGGCTGGTCGACGGCAGGCGCCGCAGGACCGGTGTCGCGCCACGCAACTGCGGCGCCACGAATCGCTGGAAGCATTGTTCGGCCTTGGCGCCGTTGAACAGCACCGTGCCGATTGCGGGGTATTTGTCGAAGAAACCGGCGAAGTCGTTGGCGACCGCAGTGTCGGTGCGGATCGCCGTATCGAGGCTGCCGTCGCGTTCGCAGCACGCGAGCACGTCCCACAGCGCGATGCCTGCTGCGCCGAGGCGGTTCAGGCGTTGCGCATAGGACAGTACCGGATCGGCGCCGACCAGTTCGCCCATGAACGGCCAGAACCGGTTCTGGCGATGCGCGTAGTACTGCCCGGCCTGCAGCGATGCCGTGCCGGGCATGCTGCCCAGGACCAGGACGCGCGCGTCCTTTGCCACGACCGGTGGCAAGCCCTGCAACAAGTGTGGGCTGATCAGTGGCGGATTCGGCATGCGGTCGGATTGTCGCCGTGCTGCGGTAAACTGGCCGCCTTTCGTACCACGGAGTGGCCATGCGCCGCAGAATCGTCGCCGGAAACTGGAAGTTGCACGGTGATCGCAAGTTCGCCATCGGCCTGCTCGATGCGGTCGTGGCGCAAGCCGCTCCGGACGGTGTCGAACTGCTGATCCTGCCACCCTTGCCGTACCTGAGCGGGCTGATCGAGCGATACGGCGCGCGCGGCCTGCAATTCGGTGCGCAGGATGTCAGCGCCAACGAGAAGGGCGCCTACACCGGTGAGGTGTCGGCCGCGATGCTCAAGGATGTCGGCGCCGGCTACGGCCTGATCGGTCATTCCGAGCGCCGCCAGTACCACGGCGAGAGCAGCGAACTGGTCGCGCGCAAGTTCCTGGCCTGCAAGGCGGCTGGCCTGACTCCGATCCTGTGCGTGGGCGAGACCCTGGGCGAGCGCGAGAACGGCCAGACACAGTGGCGCATCCAGGAGCAACTGGCGCCGGTGTTCGAGCTGGGCGGCAACGCCGCGCTGGACGGTGCGATCCTCGCTTACGAGCCGGTGTGGGCAATCGGCACCGGCAAAACCGCGACGCCGGAGCAGGCCCAGGCGGTGCACGCATTCATCCGTAGCGAAATCTCCGCGCACGATGCTAGAATCGCTGGCTCGCTACCGATCCTGTACGGCGGTAGCGTGAAGGCCGACAATGCCGCCGCGCTGTTTGCGCAGCCGGACGTCGATGGCGGCCTGGTCGGCGGGGCCTCTCTGGTGGCCGCCGATTTCCACGCCATCGCGGTCGCGGCGGCGCCCTGACGGACTCCGGCTCGCGCCGGCGCCCGTCATAACCGAGCTAACCTGAGCAGAATTCCACGATGCTGTTGTTCCTCAACGTCATCTATGTGCTGATCGCGATCGCGATGATTGCGCTGATCCTGATGCAGCGTGGCGCGGGCGCGCAGGCCGGTTCCGGCTTCGGCGGCGGCGCCTCGGCGACGGTGTTCGGTGCGCGCGGCTCGTCCAACTTCCTGTCGAAGGCTACCAAGTGGCTGGCGGTCGCATTTTTCGCGATCAGTCTGTTCATGGCCTGGCAGGCGACCCGCAGGGCCGGCGACAATGCGCCTGCCGCCGTGGATCGCGGCGTCATGGCGCAGGTTCCGGCGGCACCGGCCAAGCCGCAGGACGGCAACGCTGCTGTTCCGGCAGCCCCGGCTTCCAGCGTGCCGCAGGCCCCGGCGCCGGCTGCTACGCAACAGCCCGAACCTGCAAAGCCTGAGCCTGCTCCGGGCGGCTGAGTCGGCGCGGTACCATAGCTTCGATGGCCCGGCATGGAGCGCTGGGTGCGGTCAGTGATGACCGAAAACGATCCCAGCCTTAGCGGCGCGATCGTGTCAGGAAGACCCGGTTTGATTGCCCAGGTGGCGGAATTGGTAGACGCACTACCTTGAGGTGGTAGCGACTTAGGTCGTGGGGGTTCGAGTCCCCCCTTGGGCACCACACCGACAACACGTACTTTATGCAGCAATGAGCACCACCGACGCAGGTGCGGCACGCACGGCGGGCCGTTACTCGCGCGGGGATTACCAGGCGTACGCGCCGAGCCAAGGTCGCTTCACCGCGGCCAAGTAGCTAAACGAAGCCGAGAGAACATCGAGTGCTGGCCGAATACCTGCCGACCCTGCTGTTCCTGATCGTCGCCAGCGGTATCGGCGTCGCCCTGCTGGTGGTGGGCAAGGTGCTCGGCCCCCAGCGTCCGAGCCTCGAGAAACTGTCCCCGTACGAATGCGGCTTCGAGGCCTTCGATGATGCGCGCATGCAGTTCGACGTGCGCTACTACCTCATCGCCATCCAGTTCATCATTTTCGATCTGGAAATCATCTTCATCGTGCCCTGGGCCACCGTGTTCCGCGAACTCGGTGTCGTCGGCCTGATCGAAATGGGCATCTTCGCCGGCATGCTCTTGCTCGGCTTCGTCTACGTTTGGAAGAAGGGAGCGCTCGAATGGGAGTGATCCAGAGCGTTTCTGGCTTGATGCACAACCCGCTGCCGGAAGGACGGCTGGACGACATCCTGCGCCCGGAAGGCGACAACCCGCTGCTGCAGCAGGGCTTCGTCACCACCAGCATGGACGCGCTGTGGAACTGGGCGCGCACCGGCTCGATGTGGCCGATGACCTTCGGTCTGGCCTGCTGCGCGGTCGAGATGATGCACGCCGGCGCCTCGCGCCTGGACCTGGACCGTTACGGCGTGGTGTTCCGCCCGTCGCCGCGCCAGTCGGACGTGATGATTGTGGCCGGCACCCTGGTCAACAAGATGGCCCCGGCGCTGCGCAAGGTCTACGACCAGATGCCCGACCCGAAGTGGGTGATCTCGATGGGCAGCTGCGCCAATGGCGGCGGCTACTACCACTATTCATACGCGGTGGTGCGCGGCTGCGACCGCATCGTGCCGGTCGACGTCTACGTGCCGGGTTGCCCGCCGACCGCCGAAGCGCTGGTCTACGGCATCCTGCAGCTGCAGAAGAAGATCCGCCGCGGCACCAACTTCGGCGAAAACATCCAGGGCGTGCGCTGACATGGTCGCGCTTTCGCACAGCATGACCGCACAGCAGTTCGCCGATCTCCTGGTCGCTCGCTTCGAGGATGCCCTCGCCGTCGTGGCCGAGCCGCGTGGCGAGGTGACCCTCGAGGTCGCGCCGGGCCAGTGGCTGGCCGTCGCGCAGGCATTGCGCGACGAGTTCGGTTTCGAGCAGCTGGTCGACGTCAGTGGTGTCGACTACCTCAGCTACGGCAGCGACGAATGGGACACCGACGTGTCCTCGGAAGGTTTCTCCCGCGGCGTTGAAGGCAAGAGTGCCGGCCGCTTCGTCTGGGGTGAACAGCCCAACGGCGTGGCAGCCACCCCGGAGCGTCGCTTTGCTGCGGTCGCGCACTTGCTGTCGTACCAGCACAACCGCCGCGTGCGCCTGCGCACCTTCGCCGAGAGCGACGACCTGCCGGTGGTAGCCTCGCTGACGTCGGTGTGGCCGGGTTCGGACTGGTTCGAGCGCGAGGCGTTCGACCTGTTCGGCATTGTCTTCGAGGGGCACCCGGACCTGCGCCGCATCCTGACCGACTACGGTTTCGTCGGCCATCCGTTCCGCAAGGATTTCCCGCTGATCGGCAACGTCGAAGTGCGTTATGACGCTGACAAGAAGCGCGTGGTCTACGAGCCGGTCTCGATCGAGCCGCGTGTCGGCGTGCCGCGCGTCATCCGTGACGACGCGCGCTACCAGACCGCACAGGGCGAGGCCGCGCAGAGCGCGGAGGTGAAGAAGTGAACGTGCCTGCATCCAGCACCTCGGGTCTCCACAACGCCGAGATCCGCAACTACACGCTGAACTTTGGCCCGCAGCATCCGGCCGCACACGGCGTGCTGCGCCTCATCCTCGAGATGGACGGCGAAGTCGTGCAGCGTGCCGACCCGCACATCGGGCTGTTGCACCGCGGTACCGAGAAGCTGGCCGAGTCCAAGCCGTTCAACCAGTCGATCGGCTACATGGATCGCCTCGACTACGTGTCGATGATGTGCAACGAGCACGCCTACGTGCGCGCGATCGAGACCCTGATGGGCATCGAGGCGCCGGAGCGCGCGCAGTACATCCGCACGATGTTCGACGAGATCACCCGCATCCTGAACCACCTGATGTGGGTCGGTTCCAATGCGCTCGACCTGGGCGCGATGGCGGTGTTCCTGTATGCGTTCCGCGAGCGTGAAGAGCTGATGGACTGCTACGAGGCGGTCTCCGGCGCGCGCATGCACGCGACTTATTACCGTCCGGGCGGCGTCTACCGCGACCTGCCTGAGCGCATGCCGAGGTACAAGGAGTCGCCCTGGCGCAAGGGTGGCAGCCTCAAGCGCTTCAACGAGTGGCGCGAAGGCTCGCTGCTGGATTACCTGGAAGCGTTCACCAACGACTTCCCCAAGCGCGTCGACGAATACGAGACGCTGCTGACCAACAACCGCATCTGGAAGCAGCGCACAGTCGGCATCGGCGTGGTGTCGCCGGAGCAGGCGCTGGCCTTGGGCATGACCGGCCCGATGGTGCGTGGCTCGGGCATCGCCTGGGACTTGCGCAAGAAGCAGCCTTACGCCAAGTATGACGCGGTCGATTTCGACATCCCGATCGGCGTCAATGGCGATTGCTACGACCGCTATCTGGTGCGCGTGGCCGAGATGCGCGAATCCAATCGCATCGTCAAGCAGTGCGTGAAATGGCTGAAGGCCAATCCAGGCCCGGTGATCGTCGATAACTTCAAGGTCTCACCTCCCTCCCGCGAGGAGATGAAGGACGACATGGAAGCGTTGATCCATCACTTCAAGCTGTTCTCGGAAGGCTACTGCGTGCCGGCCGGCGAGACCTACGCCGCGGTCGAGGCGCCCAAGGGCGAGTTCGGCTGCTACCTGGTGTCCGACGGCGCCAACAAGCCGTTCCGCGTGAAGCTGCGCGCACCGGGCTTTGCCCATCTGTCGTCGATGGACGCGATCGTGAAGGGCCACATGCTGGCTGACGTGGTGGCGATGATCGGTACCTATGACGTCGTGTTCGGCGAGATCGACCGATGAACGGCCGTGATTCGGGATTCGTGATTCGTGATTCGTACAGGCGCGTAGCCGCGCCGGTGTGCACGCGAACCGCATCCCGCCTTTCCCAATCACGAATCACGAATCACGAATCACAGCTCCCATGAAAGCGACCGGAAATTTCGAGGCCTGTCAGCACGTCGACCCGTTGGTCGCGCTGTCCGACAAGACCCGTGCGCACATCGACCACTGGCTGGGCAAGTTCCCGCCGGACCGCAAGCGCTCGGCCGTGCTGCAGGGCCTGCACGCCGCGCAGGAGCAGAACGGTGGTTGGCTCAGCGACGAGCTGATCGCGGCCGTGGCCAAGTACTTGAGCCTGCCGCCGGTGTGGGCCTACGAGGTTGCCAGCTTCTATTCGATGTTCGAGACGCAGAAGGTCGGCCGCAACAACGTCGCTTTCTGCACCAACATCAGCTGCTGGCTCAACGGTGCCGAAGACCTGGTCGCGCATGCCGAGCAGAAGCTCGGCTGCAAGCTTGGTGAGTCCACCGTCGACGGCCGCATCTTCCTCAAGCGTGAGGAAGAATGCCTGGCCGCGTGCTGCGGCGCGCCGGTGGTCGTGGTCAACGGTCATTACCTCGAGAACCTCGACACCGCCAAGGTGGACGAGATCCTCGACGGGTTGAAGTGAGGCAGGCCCAGATGGCGCACCACGAGCATCACGATTATTCCAAGGGCTACGGCCCGGTTGGCCCGGTCCCGCAGGAGCACCAGGTCGTCTACACGACGCTGCACTACGACACGCCGTGGTCGTACGAGAACTACCTCAAGACCGGTGGTTACGCGGCGCTGCGCAAGATCCTGGCCGAGAAGATCGAGCCGGCGGCCGTGGTCGATATGGTCAAGGGCTCGGGCCTGCGCGGTCGCGGCGGCGCGGGCTTCCCGACCGGCCTGAAGTGGAGCTTCATGCCCAAGGGCAGCGGCACCCAGAAGTACATCCTGTGCAACTCGGACGAATCCGAGCCGGGCACCGCCAAGGACCGTGACATCCTGCGCTACAACCCGCATGCGGTGGTCGAGGGCATGGCGATCGCCTGTTACGCGACCGGTTCGACCGTGGCCTACAACTACCTGCGCGGTGAGTTCCATCACGAGCCGTTCGAACATTTCGAGCAGGCGCTGAAGGAAGCCTATGAACACGGCTGGCTCGGCAAGAACGTGCAGGGCAGCGGCGTCGACATCGACATCCATGCCGCGCTCGGCGCCGGTGCCTACATCTGCGGCGAAGAAACCGCATTGATGGAATCGCTGGAAGGCAAGAAGGGCCAGCCGCGCTACAAGCCGCCGTTCCCGGCCAATTTCGGCCTGTTCGGCAAGCCGACCACGATCAACAACACCGAGACCTACGCTTCGGTGCCGGCGATCATCCGCAACGGCGCCGAATGGTTTCTCAACCTCGGCAAGCCCAACAACGGCGGGCCAAAGATCTTCTCGGTATCGGGCCATGTTGCCCGGCCAGGCAACTACGAGATCCGCCTCGGTACCCCGTTTGCCGAGCTGCTGCAGTTGGCTGGCGGCATGCGCAACGGTGCCAGTATCAAGGCGGTGATTCCGGGTGGCTCGTCGATGCCGGTGCTGCCGGGCGAAACGATGATGTCGCTGACGATGGACTACGACTCGATCCAGAAGGCCGGCTCCGGCCTCGGCTCGGGCGCGGTCATCGTCATGGACGAGACCACCTGCATGGTGCGTGCCTGCCAGCGCATCGCTCGCTTCTACTTCAAGGAAAGCTGTGGCCAGTGCACGCCGTGCCGTGAAGGCACCGGCTGGATGTACCGCATGCTCACGCGCATCGTCGACAAGCAGGCCACGCTGGAAGACCTGCAGATGCTGCGCGCCGCCGCCGGCCAGATCGAAGGTCACACCATCTGCGCCTTTGGCGAGGCCGCGGCGTGGCCGGTGCAGGGTTTCCTGCGCCACTACTGGAACGAGTTCGAGTACGCGATCGTGAACAAGCGTTTCCTGGTCGACGACCAGCGCGCCGGCACCGTGGTCGAGAAGGTGGTCGCATGAAGTTCCGTGATTCGTCATTCGTGATTCGTGATTCGATGAAGCGCAGAGCGAAGCCTTTGCGAATCACCAATCACCAATCACCAATCACGCTCCCGCAGGGAGCCGCCGCATGAGCGCACAGCCAGTCAACCCGAGCCTGCCGCCGGACCACGTCACCGTCTTCATCGACGGTGTCGAGATGGCTGCGCCCAAGGGCTCGATGATCATCCAGGCGGCCGACAAGGCCGGCATCGCGATCCCGCGTTTCTGCTACCACGACAAGCTGTCGATCGCGGCCAACTGCCGCATGTGCCTGGTCGAAGTCGAGAAGATGCCGAAGCCGGCACCGGCCTGCGCCACGCCGGTGATGGATGGCATGAAGGTCACCACACGCAGCGACAAGGCATTGAAGTCGCAGCGCAACGTGATGGAGTTTCTGCTGATCAACCATCCGCTCGATTGCCCGATCTGCGATCAGGGTGGCGAGTGCGAGCTGCAGGACCTGTCGCTGGGCTACGGCCGTTCGGTCAGTCGTTTCGCCGAGCGCAAGCGCGTGGTGCCGGACGAGGACATGGGGCCGCTGGTCGCCACCGAGATGACCCGCTGCATCCAGTGCACGCGCTGCGTGCGCTTCACCGCGGAAGTCGCCGGCACCTATGAGCTGGGCGGCATGTACCGCGGCGAGAACCTGCAGATCGGCACCTTCGACGGCAAGCCGCTGACAACCGAGCTGTCCGGCAACGTCATCGACGTGTGCCCGGTCGGCGCGCTGACCAACAAGGTGTTCCAGTTCAAGGCGCGGCCGTGGGAATTGATCGCGCGCGAGTCGCTCGGTTACCACGACGCGCTCGGCAGCAACCTGTTCCACCACGTGCGCCGGGGTGAAGTGCTCCGCAGCGTGCCGCGCGACAACGAAGCGGTGAACGAGTGCTGGCTCTCGGACCGCGACCGTTACGCGCACCAGGGCCTGTATGCGCAGGACCGCGCGACCGTGCCGTTGGTCAAGGAAACAAATTCGGAAGGAACCAGCGAGTGGCGTGAGGCCTCGTGGGAAGAAGCGCTGGCCAAGGCCGCGAGGATCCTGCGCGACAACGGCGCCGACCAGCTTGGCATCCTCGCGCACCCGGCGACATCGAACGAGGAGGGTGCGCTGCTGGCGCGCCTGGCCGAAGCCCTGGGCACCGGCAACCTCGATCACCGCCTCTCGCAACATGACCTCAGCGATGCCGCCGTCGCCGAGACCTTCGCGATGCCGGTGACCGATATCGCCGACGCCGATGTCGTCGTCATTGTCGGCTCCAACCTGCGCCATGAGTTGCCGCTGGTGCACCAGCGCGTGCGCAAGGCCTGGACCCGTGGCGCCAAGGTGCACGTGGTCAATCCGGTCGATTTCGATTTCACCTTCGATATCGCCGGCAAGCACATCGTTGCGCCGTCTCAGCTTGCGGCCGCCCTGGCCGACAACGCGTTGATCGAGACCGCCAAGACCGGCTCGCGTGCGGTGGTGATCGTCGGTGCACTGGCCGAGAACGGTGCGCATGCCGCCGCGATCCGTCAGGCCACGGCTAATTTCGCCGCCGCCACCGGCGCGGCGCTGAACCGCATCCCGCAAGGCGCCAATACGGTCGGTCTGGCCGACTACGGCGTGCTGCCGACGTCGCGCGATGCCAAGGCGATGCTGGCCGACGCGCGCACGGCTTACCTCCTCTACGGCATCGAACCGGGCCTGGACTTTGCCGACACCGCGACGGCGCTGAAGGCGCTGGGTGGCGCGCAGGTCGTGGCGTTCAGCCACTTCGCCTGCCGCTCGACCCGTGCCGTGGCCGACGTGATCCTGCCGATTGGCCTGCTGCCTGAAATCGACGCGACCTTGACCAACCTCGACGGCCGCCAGCAATCCACCGTTGCCGGCGGCAAGCTGCCGGGTCAGGCGCGTGCTGGCTGGCGCGTGCTGCGTGCGCTCGGTGGCGAGATCGGTGCCAGAGGTTTCGAGTTCACCGACCTGGCGGGCCTGCGTTCGAACCTGCAGATGCGCGAGATCAAGCCGGTTGCCGGCAAGCCCGTGCAGATGGCGGAAGCAGGATTGGAGCTGGCCGTCAGCACCGCCATCTACCGCAGCGATGCGGTGGTTCGCCGTGCTGCTGCATTGCAGGCGCATCCGTTGAATATCGAACCACGTGTCGTGCTGCATCCACACGATGCCCGGACGCTCGGCCTGGCCGAGGGCGTGGTCGGCAAGTTCGTGGCCGATGCCGGCACCGCGATCTTGCCGGTCGCCACCAGCGACAAAGTCGCGCGCGGCACCGCCTGGATCGAAAGCGGGCACGGCGCGACGGCGCCGCTCGGCGCGGGCCGCGTTCAAGCGGGGAGGGCATGAAGATGAGTCTGTTCGATCCGTTCCGTGACTGGCTGCTCTCGTTCGGCATGGCCGGCACCGTGGCCTGGATCGTGCTGAAGATCCTGGCGATCGCCATGCCGGTGATCATCACCGTGGCGTTCTACGTGGTTTGGGAACGCAAACTGATCGGTTGGATGCACGTGCGCCGTGGGCCGATGTATGTCGGCATGGGCGTCCTGCAGGCCTTCGCCGACGTGTTCAAGCTGCTGTTCAAGGAAGTGATCCAGCCGGCCAAGGCCGAGCCCTTCCTGTTCAAGCTTGCGCCGTTGCTGGCGCTGGCGCCGGCGTTCGCCGCCTGGGCCGTGGTGCCGTTCGACTACCAGGTCGTGCTGTCCAATGCCAACGCCGGCTTGTTGTACCTGCTGGCGATGACCTCGCTGGGCGTGTACGGCATCATCCTCGCCGGTTGGGCCTCAAACTCGAAGTATGCATTCCTCGGCGCCATGCGTGCCGCGGCGCAGGTGGTCTCGTACGAAATCGCCATGGGTTTTGCCATGGTCGGCGTGATGGTCGGCGCCGGCAGCCTCAACCTCACCGATATCGTGATGGCGCAGGCCGGCAACGCCGGCGCGCTGGAATGGTTCTGGGTTCCGATGCTGCCGCTGTTCGTCATCTATTTCATTTCCGGCGTGGCCGAAACCAACCGCGCGCCGTTCGACGTGGTGGAAGGCGAGTCGGAAATCGTCGCCGGCCACATGGTCGAGTATTCGGGTTCGGCGTTCGCGCTGTTCTTCCTGGCCGAATACGCCAACATGATCCTGATCAGCTTCCTGACCGCGATCTTCTTCGTCGGCGGCTGGCTCAGTCCATTCCACGGCCTGGGTATCCCGTTGCTGTCAGTCGACGGCTGGTGGTGGCTGCTGGCCAAGGTGTTCTTCTTCGCCAGCTGCTTCATCTGGTTCCGCGCCTCGTTCCCGCGTTACCGCTATGACCAGATCATGCGCCTGGGCTGGAAGGTGTTCATCCCGCTCACCATCGCCTGGATCTGTGTGGTCGCGTTGATGGCGTACTTCGGCATCTTCGAGCCGGGCAAGTAAGGATCAGTCAGGCATGAATCGCATCACTTCTTATTTAAAGAGCCTGCTGCTCATCGAGCTGGCGCAGGGACTTGCCTTGACCGGCAAGTATCTGTTCAAGCCGAAGTACACGCTGATGTACCCGATGGAGAAGACGCCGCAGTCGCCGCGCTTCCGCGGCGTGCACGCGCTGCGCCGTTACCCCAACGGTGAAGAGCGCTGCATCGCCTGCAAGCTGTGCGAGGCTGTGTGCCCGGCGCTGGCGATCACCATCGACTCCGAAAAGCGTGAGGACGGCACCCGCCGCACCACGCGCTACGACATCGACCTGTTCAAGTGCATCTTCTGCGGCTTCTGCGAGGAGTCCTGCCCGGTTGATTCGATCGTGGAAACGCACATTCACGAGTACCACTTCGACAAGCGCGGACAGAACATCGTCACCAAGCCGCAGCTGCTGGCGATCGGCGACCGTCTCGAAGCCGAGATCGCCGAACGCCGCGCCGCCGACGCGCCCTTCCGCTGAGGCCCGACGACATGGATCTTGCCCAGATTGCTTTCTTCGTCTTCGCCGCTGCTGCCGTGATGTCGGCCGTGGCCGTGATCAGCGTCAAGAACCCGGTCCACGCGGCGCTCGCGCTGGTGCTGACGTTCTTCTCGGTCGCCTGCGTGTGGATCATCGCCGGTGCCGAGTTCCTCGGCGTCGCATTGATCCTGGTCTACGTCGGCGCGGTGATGGTGCTGTTCCTGTTCGTGGTGATGATGCTCGACATCGATGTCGTGCCATTGCGTGAGGGCTACGTGCGCTACCTGCCGGTCGGTCTGCTGGTTGCAGTGGTGATGTTGGTCGAGATGCTGACCCTGATCGGCGTCAAGGCCAGCGCGACCACACCGTTCCCGGCCGATGCGGCGACCGGTGGCAATACTGCCTGGCTGGCGCGTGCGCTGTTTACCGACTTCCTGCTGCCGTTCGAGGTCGCCGCGGTGATCCTTACCGTCGCCGTGATCGCGGCGGTGATGCTGACCCTGCGTCGCCGTCCGGGCGCCAAGCACCAGAACCCGTCGCTGCAGGCGCGTGTGCGGGCCAGCGACCGCCTGCGCATGGTGCAGATGGAGGCGGTCAAGCCGGTCCCGCCGGCAGAGATCGAAATGCCAGCGGAGGAGGGCAAGCCATGAGCGAATTCTTCGGGACGGGCCTGGCACTGGGGCACTACCTCGCGCTCGGCGCGGTGCTGTTCTGCATCAGCGTCGCCGGCATCTTCCTCAACCGCAAGAACGTGATCTTGTTGTTGATGTCGCTGGAGTTGCTGCTGCTGGCGGTCAACATCAATTTCGTCGCGTTCTCGCGTCAGCTGGCCGACCCGGCCGGTCAGGTGTTCGTGTTCTTCATCCTGACCGTGGCCGCGGCCGAGGCTGCGATCGGCCTGGCCATCCTGGTCACGCTGTTCCGTAACCGGCGCACGATCAATGTCGCCGAAATCGACACGATGAAGGGCTGACGCGAGTGGATAACGCAATCGTGGATCACGCCATCTCCAAGACCGTCCTGCTGGCGATCGTGCTGGCACCGCTGCTGGGCGCGATCATCGCCGGTCTGTTCCGTCGTCAGGTCGGGCGCGCCGGCGCCCACTGGGTCACCATCCTCGGCGTCGCGGTCAGCTGCGTGCTGTCGGTGCAGGTGCTGTGGCAGCTGGTCGGGCAGGGCGCCGCGCCGTTCAACGAGAACGTCTACACCTGGTTCCAGGTCGGCGGCTACGAAGCCCACATCGGCTTCATGGTCGACAAGCTGACCGCGATGATGATGGTGGTCGTCACCTTCGTCTCGCTGCTGGTGCACATCTACACCATCGGCTACATGGCAGAGGACGACGGCTACCAGCGCTTCTTCAGCTACATCTCGCTGTTCACCTTCTCGATGTTGATGCTCGTGATGAGCAACAACTTCCTGCAGCTGTTCTTCGGTTGGGAAGCGGTGGGCCTGGTCTCGTACCTGCTGATCGGCTTCTGGTTCAAGCGCCCGACCGCGGTGTTTGCCAACCTCAAGGCGTTCCTGGTCAACCGCGTCGGCGATTTCGGCTTCCTGCTCGGCATCGCCGGCATCCTGTATGCCTTTGGCACGCTGGACTATGCGACCGTGTTCGCCAAAACCGGCGAGCCGATCATCGCCAGCGCGCAGATGCAGCACGCTTGGCCGGTCCTGGCCGAGAGTGGTAGCTGGCTGGCGCCAATGGCGGGCTGGTCGCTGATGACGGTGATCTGCATCTGCCTGTTCATCGGCGCCATGGGTAAATCGGCGCAGGTGCCGCTGCACGTGTGGCTGCCGGACTCGATGGAAGGCCCGACCCCGATTTCGGCACTGATCCACGCCGCGACGATGGTGACCGCTGGCATCTTCATGGTCGCGCGCATGTCGCCGCTGTTTGAGCTGTCGCAGACCGCGCTCAACTTCGTCCTGTTCATCGGTGCCACCACCGCGTTCTGGACCGGCTTGATCGGTATCGTCCAGAACGACATCAAGCGCGTGGTTGCGTACTCGACGCTGTCGCAGCTGGGCTACATGACGGTGGCGCTGGGCGTGTCGGCCTACAGCGCCGGCGTCTACCACCTGATGACCCACGCCTTCTTCAAGGCCCTGCTGTTCCTTGGTGCCGGCTCGGTGATCATCGGCATGCACCACGAACAGGACATGCGTCGCATGGGCGGGCTCAGGAAGTACATGCCCATCACCTATTGGACGATGTTGATCGGCACGCTGGCCCTGGTTGGCACGCCGTTCTTCAGCGGCTTCTACTCGAAGGACACCATCATCGAGGCCGCCGCGCATCACGCCCACGAGGCGCACAACTGGGTGGCGACGTATGCCTACTGGGCTGTGCTGCTGGGCGCGTTTGTCACTGCGTTCTACAGCTTCCGCCTGCTGTACCTGACCTTCCACGGCAAGGAGCGTTTCCACGATCCGGTGCCCGACCATTACGTCGCCCCGGAAGCGGATTCGACCGAGCACGAGACCGCGCTGGCTGAGGAACACGGCCACGACGCGCACGGCAAGCACGGCGATCATGGCCACGACGACCACGCCCACACGCCGCACGAATCGCCGTGGGTGGTGACGGTGCCGCTGATCCTACTGGCGATCCCCTCGGTACTGATCGGCTTCTTCACCGTCGGCCCGATGCTGTTCGGTTCCGACCTGTCCGGTCACGCCAGGCAGTTGCCGTTCTTCCTCGGCGCAATCGATGTGCCGGCCGCGCGTGACGTGATTGGCAAGCTGGCTGAGGAGTTCCACGGCTCGGTGGCGTTCGCGCTGCACGGCTTCAAGGCGCCGGCGTTCTGGCTGGCCTTCGCCGGCTTCGCCCTGGCCACCGTCATGTACTGGTGGAAGCCGGAGCTGCCGGCCAAGGCGCGCAAGGTATTCGCCTGGCCGGTGCGCGTGCTTGAGGACAAGTACGGCTTCGACAAGCTCTGGATCGGCGGTTTCGCCGGCGGCGGCATCGCCTTGGGCAAGCTCTCGCGCGCGATCGACACCTACGTGATCGACGGTGCCGCGGTGAACGGAAGTGCCCGTGCCGTCGACCTGGTTGCACGCCTGACCCGCCGCATGCAGTCCGGTTACCTCTACCACTATGCTTTCGCGATGATCCTCGGCCTGATTGCACTTCTGGCCGTGCTGATTCGTTACTGGCGCTAATCCAACAAGGACCCGCGACGTGAGCCCCGAGCCCTTGCAGAGCACTTCTTTCCTGCTCAGCCTCCTGATCTGGCTGCCGATTCTCGGTGGTCTTGCCACCCTCGCGTTCGGCAACGAACGCGCCAATGCCGCGCGTTGGTTCGCCACCGCCGTGGCGCTGCTGACCCTGGTAGCCAGCGTCTTCATGTTCACCGGCTTCGACATGGCCAGCCCGGCCATGCAGTTCGTCGAGAACAAGGCGTGGATCCCCGCCTACGACATCCGTTATCACCTCGGCGTCGACGGCATTTCCGTGTCGCTGATCGGCCTGACCACGCTGACCTCGCTGCTGGCGATGATCGGCGCCTGGACTTCGGTCGACAAGCGCGTCAGCCAGTACTACGCCTCGTTCCTGATCCTCGAAGGCCTGATGATCGGCGTGTTCAGCGCGCTCGACTCGATCCTGTTCTATGTCTTCTTCGAAGGCATGCTGATCCCGATGTTCCTGATCATCGGTGTCTGGGGCGGGCCGCGTCGCATCTACGCATCGATCAAGTTCTTCCTCTACACCTTCCTCGGCTCGCTGTTCATGCTGGTCGGGTTGATTTACCTGTACCTCAAGGGCGGCAGCTGGCAGCTCGCCGACCTGTACGCGCTGCCGCTGACGGCGACCGAGCAGATGTGGCTGTTCTTCGGCTTCCTGGTCGCGTTCGCGGTCAAGGTGCCGATGTTCCCGGTGCACACCTGGTTGCCGGATGCGCACGTCGAGGCGCCGACTGCCGGCTCGGTGATCCTGGCGGCGATCATGTTGAAGATCGGTGGCTACGGCTTCCTGCGCTTCGTGCTGCCGATCGTGCCGGACGCCGGTTACGAATGGGCCTGGCTGGTGATCGCGTTGAGCCTGATCGCGGTGATCTACGTCGGCCTGGTCGCCCTGGCCCAGGACGACATGAAGAAGCTGATCGCCTACTCGTCGGTCTCGCACATGGGCTTCGTGACGTTGGGCATCTTCATCGCCTTCGGCCTGGTCCGCGACTACGGTAACGGCGATGCTGCGCGCCTGGGTCTGCAGGGCGCGATGGTGCAGATGATCAGCCACGGCTTCGTGTCGGGTGCGATGTTCAGTTGCGTCGGCGTGCTCTACGACCGCATGCACAGCCGCAGGATCAAGGACTACGGCGGCGTCGCCAACGTGATGCCGTGGTTCGCCGCGTTCGTGGTGTTGTTCGCGATGGCCAACTCGGGCCTGCCGGGCACCTCGGGCTTCGTCGGCGAGTTCATGGTCATCCTGGCCAGCTTCCAGAAGCACCCGTTGATCGCCTTTGCCGCCGCGACCACGCTCATCATCGGCGCCGGCTACACGCTGTGGCTGGTCAAGCGCGTGATCTGGGGCGAGGTCGGCAACGCCCACGTCGCCGAGCTGGAAGACATCAATCCGCGTGAGGTCTTCGTCCTGGGCGTGTTTGCCGCCGGCGTGCTGGTGCTGGGCGTGTGGCCGAAGCCGCTGACGGACCTGATGGAACCGTCGATCGCGAATCTGGCGATGCAGATCGCCTCGTCGAAGCTTTGAGGTTGTAGCGCATGATCATGCCCGTCCGCTCTTTCGCCGACCTGATGCCGCTGCTGCCCGAGCTGGTGGTGATTCTCGGTGCATTCGCGCTGCTGATGCTCGACCTGTTCCTCGACGAGCGCCGCCGCTTCATCACCCACGCCGCCGCGATCGCCGTGCTGGCGGTCGCCACCGCGTTGATCGCCTTTGGCGTCGGTGGTCACGGCAGCGTGCTCAATGGCATGTTCGTGCGCGATACCGCCGCCGACGTGATGAAGATCGCGATTGGCGTGGTCGGCATCCTGTCGATGGTCTACACCTGGTCGTACCTGCGCGAGCGCGGGCTGTACAAGGGCGAGGTCGCGGTGCTGATGCTGTTCGCCACCGCCGGCATGATGTTGCTGGTTTCAGCCGGCAGCCTGGTGATGGTCTACCTCGGCCTGGAAATGCTGGCGCTGTGCTCGTACGCCCTGGTCGCGATCGATCGCGACAGCCCGGTCGCCTCCGAGGCCGCGATCAAGTACTTCGTGCTGGGCGCGCTGGCCTCGGGCCTGCTGTTGTACGGCATGTCGCTGGTCTACGGCGCCACCGGTTCGCTCGACTTGACGCAGATCGCTGCCGTTGTGAAGACCAGCCCGTCCAGCCTGATGCTGGTCACCGGCGTGATCTTCATGGTCGCCGGCATCGCCTTCAAGTTTGGTGCCGCGCCGTTCCACATGTGGCTGCCGGACGTCTACAGTGGCGCGCCCACGGCGATCACCATCTTCATCGGTGCCGCGCCGAGCCTGGCCTCGTTCGGCATGGCCTACCGGCTGCTGGAAGTGGCCGCTGGCCCGCTCGACGACCGCTGGCGCATCCTGCTCGCCGTGATTGCGGCGCTGTCGCTGGCGATCGGCAACCTCAGCGCCATGGTGCAGACCAGCCTCAAGCGCCTGCTCGCGTACTCGACCGTGTCGCACGTCGGCTTCCTGTTCCTCGGCCTGGCCGGGGGCGGGGCGCAGGGCTTCTCGGCCGCGATGTTCTATTCGATCAACTACGCGGTGACCACGGCCGCGGCGTTCGGCGCGATCGTGGTGCTGTCCAGCCGCGGTTTCGAGGCCGACCAGATCGACGACTACAAGGGCCTCAACGCGCGCAATCCGTGGTTGGCCGGGCTGATCCTGTGTGTGATGGCCTCGCTGGCCGGCGTGCCGCCGTTCCTCGGCTTCTGGGCCAAGCTGGCGGTGCTGCGTGCCGCGCTGCAGGGCGACATGCTGTGGCTGGCGCTGGTTGGCGTGGTGTTCGCGGTGGTCGGTGCGTTCTACTACCTGCGCGTGATCAAGGCGATGTACTTCGACGAGCCGGACGGGCAGATGCCCGTGGTTCGCGAGGACCGTCCGCTGCGTATCGTGTTCGGGGTCAACGCGCTGGCGCTGCTCGCGCTGGGTTTCGCATGGAATCCGATCATGGTGTGGTGCCAGCGCGCCTTCGCCGGCTGATCGGTTGGAAATATTTTCACGTAAACCCTGAATTGGGCTTGCGTAGATTTAAGTCGATCGTTATTATGATCGGCCTGATGCGGGGTGGAGCAGTCTGGCAGCTCGTCGGGCTCATAACCCGAAGGTCGCAGGTTCAAATCCTGCCCCCGCTACCAGCTTCGGTCTGAGCGATTCGCTCATTGAAGGCCTCTTCGGAGGCCTTCTTAAGACCAAAGGCTCGGGCTTGGTGGTCGCGTTCTGCTCACGCGACCACGCCGAAATCCAGTTGTACGGACAAGGGGCCCGCCGGGCCCTTTGTTTTTTTTCGTGTTCGGTTTTACCGAGGCATCGCCGGTGGGGAGCATCGCTCCGGCCAGTCGCAACCGCAGGAGTCAGGCGCGTGACGGACAAAGCAGTCGAAATCGCCAACTTGCTCGCCCCGACCGTGGCATCGCTGGGGGTCGAGCTGCTGGGCGCGGAATACCTGCCGTCTCCCGGCAGTGCGCTGTTGCGCCTGTACATCGATGTGCCTGCCGAAGCGATTGGCAGCGATGGCGAGCCGCGTTCGGTGACGATCGAGGACTGCGAGGCGGTCAGCCGTGAGGTATCCGCGCAGCTCGACGTCGAGGATCCGATCAGCAGCAACTACACGCTGGAAGTCTCATCGCCGGGCATCGACCGGCCACTGTTCACGCTGGCGCATTTCGCCCGCTTTGCCGGTGAGTCGGTCAAGATCGGCCTGAAGCTGCCGCAGGACGGTCGCCGTCGCCTGCAGGGCCAGATCGCCCGGGTCGAGGGCGATCACGTCGTGTTCGTGCTCGACGGCAGCGAATTCGTCGTGTCGTTCGGCAATATCGACAAGGCGCGCCTGGTTCCGGACTGGGCCGCACTGGGCCTCGCGCCCAGCAAGGACCGGCCTTCAAAGGGCGCGTCCCCCAAGGGCGGTCGCTCCGACAAGAGCGGCGTCAAGAACACCCCCACCAAAAAGCCAACCCATAAGCCGGCGGCCGACAAGCCGACCCGTGCGGAGTAACGAGATGAGCAAGGAACTGTTGCTGGTCGTGGATGCGGTCGCCAATGAGAAGGGCGTGCCGCGCGAGGTCATCTTCGAGGCGATCGAGGCCGCATTGGCGTCGGCCGCGAAGAAGCGTTATCACGACGAGGACGTGCTGGTACGCGTCACGATCGACCCCAAGGACGGCGGATACGAGACCTTCCGCCGCATGGAGGTCGTGGCCGATGACGTGGTGATGGAATCGCCGGACCGCCAAGTCCGCCTGATGGACGCGATCGACGAGGTCGAGGGCGTCGAGGTTGGCGACTACATCGAGGAGCAGATCGAAAACCCCGACTTCGGTCGCATCGCCGCGCAGGCCGCCAAGCAGGTGATCGTGCAGCGCGTGCGCGAGGCCGAGCGCCAGCAGGTCGTCGATGCCTGGAAGGACCGCGTCGGCGAACTGGTCACCGGCATCGTCAAGCGTGTCGAGCGCGGCAACATCTACGTCGATCTGGGCGGCAACGCGGAAGCGATCATCCCGAAGGACAAGGGCATTCCGCGCGACGTGCTGCGCACCGGCGACCGCGTGCGCGGCTACCTGTACGACGTGCGCACCGAGCCGCGCGGCCCGCAGCTGTTCATCAGCCGCGCCGCCCCGGAATTCATGATGGAGCTGTTCAAGCTCGAGGTGCCGGAAGTCGGCCAGGGCCTGGTCTCGATCAAGGCCTGCGCCCGCGACCCGGGCGACCGCGCCAAGATCGCCGTACTCGCGCACGACAACCGCACTGATCCGATCGGCGCCTGCATCGGCATGCGCGGTTCGCGCGTGCAGGCGGTGAGCAACGAGCTCAATGGCGAGCGCGTCGACATCGTGCTGTGGTCGGACAACCCGGCCCAGTTCGTCATCAACGCGATGGCGCCGGCCGAAGTGCAGTCGATCATCGTCGATGAAGAAAAGCACTCGATGGACCTGGCCGTGGCCGAGGACCGCCTGGCCCAGGCGATCGGCAAGGGCGGCCAGAACGTGCGCCTGGCCAGTCGCCTCAGTGGTTGGCAGCTGAACGTGATGACCCAGGACCAGGTCACCGCCAAGTCCGAGGCTGAACAGGTCGCTGCGCGCCAGCTGTTCCAGGAAAAGCTCGAAGTCGACGAGGAAATCGCCGGTATCCTGGTCTCGGAAGGCTTCAACACGGTCGAGGAAATCGCCTACGTGCCGGTCGGCGAGCTGCTCGCGGTCGAGGGCTTCGACGAGGACATCGTCGAGGAACTGCGCTCGCGTGCCCGCGATGCCCTGCTCAACGAGGCGCTGGCGGCCGAGGAGGAGGTCGACGAGCACCAGCCGGCCGAGGACCTGCTGTCGCTGGAAGGCATGGACGACGAGCTCGCCTTCGCGCTGGCCGCGCGTGGCGTGGTCACCCGCGACGACCTGGCCGACCTGGCGACCGACGAGCTGACCGATATCGAAGGTGTCGATGAAGCACGTGCTGCCGCCCTGATCATGGAAGCGCGCAAGCACTGGTTCGAGTAACAAGCAACCGTAGGGCGGGCCTGGGCCCGCCATGCGTTGTCCGGCGGGTCAATACCCGCCGTACGCCCCGAAGGAAGTCCCCTTGGGGGACAATTGCTCCATCACGCGCGGGACACGTCCCACGCCACGAGGACACGGAATCCGAATGTCGCAGCAAACCACCATCCGCAAGCTGGCCGAGCTGGTGAACACGCCGGTCGAGAAGTTGCTGGAGCAGCTGGCCGAGGCCGGCATGACCTTCAGCGGCCCCGACCAGGTCGTGACCAGCATCGAGAAAGTCAAGCTGCTCGGCTTCCTCAAGCGTGCCCACGGCAAGGTCGAACAGCCGGCCGAGGCCGGCGATGCGCCGAAGAAGATCACGCTCAACCGCAGCCGCAAGCAGGAACTCACCGTCGGCGGCGGCAAGAACAAGACCACCGTCGACGTGGTCGTGCGCAAGAAGGTCACCCTGGTCAAGCCGATCGACGGCCAGACCGGCGATCCGACCGACGAGCGCACCGAGATCCTGCGCAAGCTTGAAGAATCCAAGCAGCGCAACCTTGCCGAGCAGGAGCGCCTGGCAGCCGATGACCGGCGCCGCGCCGAAGCCGTCGAGACGGCGCGCAAGGAAACCGAGGAGACCGCGCGTCTCAAGGCCGAGGAAGAAGCCAAGGCCAAGCTGGCCGACGCCAGCGCGCTGGCCGGTGGCGAGGACGAGCCGGTGCGCAAGGCACCGACCAGTCACGGTCACGGCCATCCCAAGCCGGCCGCGCCGCGCGCCGCCGAGGCGCCGCGTGGGGCCGCCGCCGATCCGCGCCACAAGACCCGTGGTTCGCACGCGATGGTTGCCGGTGTCGAGGACGACGACCGCACCAACCGCTTCGCAGGCCAGATGCACCTGAGTGCCTCCGACCGCGCGCGTCGCTCGACCAGCACGCGTGGCAAGCCCAAGCCGCGTCGCCAGGCCGAGCAGCTCCGCTCCGGCAGTGGTTTCACCCGTCCGACCGCGCCGATCGTGCGCGAAGTGGCGATCGGCGAAACCATCACCGTGGCCGATCTCGCCCAGAAGCTCGCGCTCAAGGGTGGCGATGTGGTCAAGGCGCTGTTCAAGATGGGCGTGATGGCCACCATCACCCAGAGCATCGACTTCGATACCGCGGCGCTGGTGACCGAGGAACTCGGCCACACCGTGGTCCGGGCCGACGCCAACACCGCCGAGGATGCGCTGCTCGCGCACGTCGAGGACACGCAGGGCGAGAAGATCACGCGTCCGCCGGTGGTCACCATCATGGGTCACGTCGACCACGGCAAGACCTCGCTGCTCGACTACATTCGTCGCACCAAGGTCGCTTCCGGCGAAGCCGGCGGCATCACCCAGCACATCGGCGCGTACCACGTCGAAACCGACAAGGGCGTGATCAGCTTCCTTGATACGCCGGGCCACGCCGCCTTCACCTCGATGCGCGCGCGCGGCGCCAAGCTCACCGACATCGTGGTGCTGGTCGTGGCCGCCGATGACGGCGTCATGCCGCAGACCAAGGAAGCGGTGCAGCACGCCAAGGCCGCCGGCGTGCCGCTGATCGTGGCGATCAACAAGATCGACAAGTCCGACGCCGACCCGCTGCGGGTCAAGAACGAGCTGCTCGCGCAGGACGTGGTCGCCGAGGATTTCGGCGGCGACACCCAGATGGTCGAGCTGTCGGCCAAGACCGGCGCGGGCGTGGACAACCTGCTCGATGCGATTTCGCTGCAGGCCGAAGTGCTCGAGCTCAAGGCGGTGCCGACCGGCCGCGCCACCGGCGTGGTCATCGAATCGGCGCTCGACAAGGGCCGCGGCCCGGTCGCGACCGTGCTGGTCCAGCAGGGCGAGCTGAAGAAGGGCGATTACCTCGTCTGCGGCGTGCAGTACGGCCGCGTGCGTGCGCTGTTCGACGAGACCGGTTCGCAGGTGCCCAGCGCGGGCCCGTCGATCCCGGTGCAGGTACTCGGTCTGTCGGGCGTGCCCGATGCCGGCGACGATTTCGTCGTGGTCGAGGACGAGCGCCTGGCCAAGGACGTCGCCCAGCAGCGTGATACCAAGCGTCGCGAATCGCGCCTGGTCGCCGCAGCGGGCAACCGCATGGAAGACATCATGGCGCAGATGGGCAAGGGCGAGGGCCAGCTGAGCCTCAACCTGGTCATCAAGGCCGACGTGCAGGGTTCGGTCGAGGCGTTGCGCCAGTCGTTGACGGCGCTGTCCAACGACCAGATCCGCATCAACGTGATCAGCTCCGGCGTAGGCGGCATCACCGAGTCCGACGCCAACGCCGCGGCGACCGCCAAGGCCACCGTGATCGGCTTCAACGTGCGCGCCGATGCTTCGGCGCGCAAGGTGATCGATTCCTACGGTGTCGACCTGCGTTACTTCTCGATCATCTATGACGTGATCGACCAGGTGAAGCAGGTGGCCTCGGGCATCCTCGGCGTCGAGATCCGCGAAGAGATCATCGGCACCGCCGAGGTCCGCGATGTGTTCCGCAGCTCCAAGTTCGGCGCGGTTGCCGGCTGCATGGTGGTCGAGGGCGTGGTCAAGCGCCACAAGCCGATCCGCGTGCTGCGCGACAATGCCGTGGTCTTCGAGGGCGAGCTGGAATCGCTGCGCCGCTTCAAGGAGAACGTCGACGAGGTGCGCAACGGCACCGAGTGCGGCATCGGCGTGAAGGCGTACAACGACGTCAAGCCGGGCGACCAGATCGAGTGCTTCGAGCGCGTCGAAGTCCAGCGCACGCTGTAAAGCCGGGACGATCATGCCGACCAAGTCGTTCCATCGCACCGACCGCGTTTCCGCCCAGCTCCGCAGGGAGCTGGGCACGCTGGTCCACGAGGCCGTGCGCGAGCACGGCCTGCCGTCGGTCAGCGTGTCCGACGTCGAGGTCACGCGCGACCTGGCCCATGCCAAGGTGTTCGTGACCGCGCTGCAGGAAGAGCGCTCCAGGGAAGCGGTCAAGGCGTTGAAGGAACTGGCGCCGCAGATCCGCTTCCAGCTCGGTCGCGCGATGAAGCTGCGCCATGTGCCGGAGCTGCATTTCCACTACGACGATTCGGTCGATCGCGGTGAGCGCATCGACAATCTCCTGCGCGACGCCCCGGCCGGTACCGCTGCGACGGACGAAGGCCCGGACGACAACACCGACTGACGGCAGGTGGCTGCCCCGCGGCCGTCTGCTTGCCGCCGCCGACTTTCCGCGGGAACGTATGAGTAACCACCGCGGCTACCGCCAACACCCGAGCCGATGAGCAAGAAGCCTCGTACTGTATTTCGTGCGCTCGACGGCATTCTGCTGTTCGACAAGCCGCTCGGGCTCAGCTCGAACCAGGCGCTGCAGCAGGTGCGTCACCTGTTCCGCGCCGAGAAGGCTGGCCACACCGGCAGCCTCGATCCGCTCGCGACCGGGCTGTTGCCGCTCTGCTTCGGCGAGGCGACCAAGATCGCCGGCCTGCTGCTCGGATCGAGCAAGGCCTACGAGACCACGGCGGTGCTCGGCGTCACCACCGATACCGACGATGCCGACGGCGTGCCACTGCTCGAGCGTCTGGTACCGGAACTGGACGATGCCGCGATCGAGGCTGCGTTGGCGCCCCTGCGCGGGCCGATCCGCCAGCGTGCCCCGATCTATTCGGCGCTCAAGCAGGGCGGCGAACCGTTGTACGCCAAGGCGCGGCGTGGCGAGGCGATCGAGGCACCCGAGCGCGATGTGGTCGTGCATGCGCTGGAGTTGATCGAGCGCGACGGCCCGCGCCTGCGCCTCAAGGTCGAATGCGGCTCCGGCACCTACGTGCGCAGCTTGGTGCGCGACCTCGGCGAGACCCTGGGCTGTGGTGCCCATGTCGCCAGCCTGCGCCGGCTCTGGGTCGCTCCCTTCACGCAGCCGCGCATGTTCACCCTCGACGAACTGCAGGCGCTGGCCGGGCAGGGCGAGGGCGCCCTCGATGCCTGTCTGCTGCCGATCGAGGCCGGACTGGCCGCGTTCCCGCGGGTCGAACTCGACAGCGAGGCCGCCCGGCGCCTCGGCTATGGCCAGAGCGTGTCGTGTGACGCGGGCGAGGACGGGCTGGTTGCGGTCTTCAGCGACGCCGGCCACTGTCTGGGCCTTGGCCAGCGCCAGGACGGACACCGCCTGTTGCCGCAGCGTCTGTTCCGCTGGGCGACGCAATCCGGGCCGATCGAGCACCGCGAAAAAGCTGAACAGACGTCCGACCGGTCGAGCTGATTCCGTTCGTCGCTATCGGACGGGTTGGTTGCGGTCGCATTCGCCCGGGCGGGCTGGTACAATTCCGCCGCTTTTCAAGCACTTCGAAAGCACTTTCCCTCAAGCAAACGGCGGGCCAGGCGGTGCGTCGGTGCGGGTTACACCGCGACCGATTCGCTTCTGCAGGTCTTGCATCTGAAGAGAACAAGCAATGTCCATCGACACCAGCAAGATCATCGAATCCAACAAGCGCGGTGACAACGACACCGGTTCGCCGGAAGTCCAGGTCGCCCTGCTGACCGCGCGCATCGAGCAGCTGACTGGCCACTTCAAGGTCCACAAGCAGGACCACCACAGCCGTCGCGGCCTGCTGCAGATGGTCAACCGCCGCCGCAGCCTGCTCGACTACCTCAAGCGCAAGGACAACGAGCGCTACAAGGCCCTGATCGAGAAACTGGGCCTGCGTCGCTAAACGAACACCCACCGCGGCGCAGCGATGCGCCGCGGTTCGTTTTTGAGCTCCACTGAATTATCGGCCGCCGCGGCGGCCGACCGGAGCGGGGCAAGGGCCTCGACCGGAACGCACAGAACCGATAGGAAACCAACGTGGCAAAAATTACCAAGACCTTCCAGTACGGCAGCCAGCAAGTCACGCTGGAGACCGGTGAAATCGCCCGCCAGGCCGGCGGCGCCGTCATGGTCACCGTCGATGGCACCGTGCTGCTGGTCACCGCGGTCGCCAACAAGACCGCGCGCGAGGGCCAGGACTTCTTCCCCCTGACCGTCGACTACCAGGAGAAGTTCTACGCCGGCGGCCGTATCCCGGGTGGCTTCTTCAAGCGCGAAGGCCGTCAGACCGAGAAGGAAACGCTGATCTCGCGCCTGATCGACCGTCCGATCCGTCCGCTGTTCCCGGAAGGCTTCCGCAACGAAGTCCAGATCATCGCGACCGTCATGTCGATGAACCCGGAAATCGACGGCGACATCCCGGCGCTGCTGGGCGCGTCCGCCGCGCTGGCGCTGTCGGGTGCCCCGTTCGACGGCCCGATCGGTGCCGCCAAGGTCGGTTACAAGGACGGCCAGTATCTGCTGAACCCGACCGTCTCCGAGCTCAAGGATTCCAAGCTCGAACTCGTCGTCGCCGGTACCGCCAACGCGGTGCTGATGGTCGAGTCCGAAGCCGACGTGCTCTCGGAAGACGTGATGCTCGGCGCGGTGGTCTACGGCCACCAGCAGATGCAGGTCGCGATCAACGCGATCAACGAGCTGGTCGCCGAAGCCGGCAAGCCGAAGTGGAACTGGTCGGCCCCGGCCGCCAACGAAGCCATGGTCGGCGCGCTCAAGACCGCCATTGGTGATCGCCTGACCCAGGCCTTCACTGTGCGCGACAAGCTGGAGCGCAAGGACGCCATCTCGGCGTTGAAGAAGGATGTGCTGGCCTCGCTGGCCGCGCAGGCCGAAGCCAACGAGTGGAAGGCAGCCGACCTGTCGAAGGAATTCGGCGAGCTCGAGTACTCGACCATGCGTGCCGCCGTGCTCAGCACCAAGATCCGCATCGACGGCCGTGCGCTCGACACCGTGCGTGGCATCGCCTCGAAGGTCGGCGTGCTGCCGCGTACCCACGGCTCGTCGCTGTTCACCCGCGGTGAGACCCAGGCAATCGTGGTTGCGACGCTGGGCACCGCGCGCGACGGCCAGATCATCGACGCCGTCTCGGGCGAGTACAAGGAACACTTCCTGTTCCACTACAACTTCCCCCCGTACTCGGTGGGTGAAGCCGGCCGCATGATGGGTCCGAAGCGTCGCGAAATCGGCCACGGCCGCCTTGCCAAGCGCGGCGTGCTTGCCGTGATGCCGACGATGGAAGAGTTCCCGTACACCATCCGCATCGTCTCGGAGATCACCGAGTCGAACGGCTCCTCGTCGATGGCCTCGGTCTGCGGTTCCTCGCTGGCCCTGATGGACGCCGGCGTGCCGATCAAGGCGCCGGTCGCCGGTATCGCGATGGGCCTGGTGAAGGAAGGCAACGACTTCGTCGTGCTGTCCGACATCCTCGGTGACGAAGATCATCTCGGCGACATGGACTTCAAGGTGGCCGGTACCTCGGAAGGTATCTCGGCGCTGCAGATGGACATCAAGATCCAGGGCATCACCGAAGAGATCATGAAGGTCGCGCTGGCGCAGGCCAAGGCCGGCCGTCTGCACATCCTCGGCGAGATGGCCAACGCCATCACCACCTCGCGTACCGAACTGTCCGAGTTCGCCCCGCGCCTGCTGACGATGAAGATCCACCCGGACAAGATCCGCGAAGTGATCGGCAAGGGTGGCTCGACCATCCAGGCCATCACCAAGGAAACCGGCACCCAGATCGACATCCAGGACGACGGCACCATCGTGATCGCGTCGGTGAATGCCGCCGCTGCCGAAGCCGCCAAGGCGCGCATTGAGCAGATCACCTCGGATGTCGAGCCGGGCCGCATCTACGAAGGCAAGGTCGCCAAGATCATGGACTTCGGTGCGTTCGTGACGATCCTGCCGGGCAAGGACGGTCTGGTGCACGTCTCGCAGATCTCCAGCGAGCGCGTCGAGAAGGTCTCCGACAAGCTCAAGGAAGGCGACGTGGTCAAGGTCAAGGTGCTGGAAGTCGACAAGCAGGGCCGCATCCGCCTGTCGATCAAGGCCGTCGAGGAAGGCGAGGGCGTCGCGGCCGAGTAAGTCGCGCAAGCCACATCGCTGGACATGAAAAAGCGGGCTTCGGCCCGCTTTTTCTTTGTCGTCGGATTCCCCGGCGGAGTTTGAAACGCGGACGTGGTTTGTTCATTCGATGGCGTTGTCGCTGAGATCGAACAGGTCGGTTTGCGCAGCGAGACTGTCCCGATCGACAAAACCCGACAGGCCGACACCGACCAGGCGATAGCGCGTGTGTGGCGGATGCTCCACCCGCGATCGCAGGTCGCAGGCGATATCGCTCAGTTCTGTAAGCGATGCCGGTCGCAGGGATGGCGTCAGGCTGCGCGTGAGGATGCGGAAGTCGCTGGTCTTGAGCTTGAGTACCACGGTGCGCGCGATGCGCTCGTCATGCTGCTCACGCTCGCGCTGGTAGCCGGCCCAGGTCTTTTCGGCGAGACGGCGGATGTGCGGCTCCAGTGCCTCCAGCGGCAGGTCGTGTTCGAAGGTGTCCTCGGACGAGATCTGCAGCGTCGGCCGCTCGGGTTGCACCGGATGCTCGTCGATGCCGAGCGACAGCTCGTGCAGGCGCCGGCCCCAGCGGCCGAAGTGGTGCTCGAGTGCCGCTGACTCCAATCCGCGTAGATCGGCCACGGTGGCGACGCCGAGGTCGGCCAGTCGGCGTTCCATGACCTTGCCGACGCCGGGCAGGCGCCCGACCGGGAGCGGTGCCAGGAAGGCTTCGACCCGGTGCGGGCGGATCACGAACAGGCCGTCGGGCTTGTTCCAGTCCGAGGCGATCTTGGCGAGGAACTTGTTCGGTGCGACACCGGCCGAGGCGGTGAGCTGGGTCTCCTCGCGGATCGCGGTGCGGATGGCCTCGGCGGTGGCGGTGGCCGAAGGCAGGTCGGTCTTGGTGATGGTGACGTCGAGGTAGGCCTCGTCCAGCGACAGCGGTTCGATCAGATCGGTGTGGCGAGCGAAGATCTCGCGTATCTGCCGGGACACGGCCTTGTAGCGGGCAAAATCCGGCGGCACGAACATCGCCTGCGGGCACAGGCGCTCTGCGCGCACGGCCGGCATCGCCGAGCGCACACCGAACTTGCGCGCCTCGTAGCTGGCCGCGCACACCACCGAGCGGGCACCGCGCCAGGCCACGACCACCGGCTGACCGCGCAGGTCAGGGGCGTCGCGCTGTTCAACCGACGCGTAGAAGGCGTCCATGTCGACGTGCAGGATTTTGCGGGGTGGTGAAGGCATGCCGAAATTATCGCCGCGCGGCGCCGGTCAGGCGTTGCCGCGGTAGTTTCGTTCCCTATCAGGCGAATCTCCCTCGAAAGACCTTGGCCTTCATCCGCGCAGGCCTGTCCTGGGCCTGTCGAAGGGCGGAGGCAGTGCCATTGCTTATCCGCTTAAATTCACTGGACTCCCAGTTCGTGGGGCGGTCGATCAAAGACGCCGCACTTGCCGGCATCACACCGGCTTTGGCACGCTGTCGTCCTTCGATCGCCCCGGAGCGCCCATGTCGCGCCATTTCTCGATGTTGCGCGAGTTCCATCTCGCCGACTGGTTCACCCTCGCCAATGCCTTCTGCGGCACCGGCGCGATCTTTGCCGCGATGCGGTTCCTGCAGGAAGGCGGCGTGCGCGACCTGATGATCGGCATGGCGCTGATCCCGCTCGCCTTCATCTTCGATGCACTCGACGGCCGGGTCGCGCGCTGGCGCAAGTCGGCGTCCACGCTGGGGCGCGAGCTCGATTCGCTGGCAGACGTGATCTCCTTCGGTGTCGCCCCGGCCGCGCTGGCCTACGCCTGCGGTCTGCAGGGCGGTTGGGACTGGGTGGTGCTCAGCTACTTCGTCGGCTGTGGCGTGAGTCGCCTGGCGCGCTACAACGTCACCGCCGAGCAGCTTTCAGGCGAGGACGACAAGGTCAAATACTTCGAAGGCACGCCAATCCCGACCAGCCTGGTGCTGGTGATCGTGCTGGCGGTGGCTGCGTGGCAGGGCGCAATCGGGCCGGACCTGTGGTTCGGCATGGTCAAGCTGGGTCCGTGGCAGTTCCACCCGCTGGTGCTGCTGTTCGCGCTGTCGGGCTCGCTGATGATCAGCAAGACGCTGCGCATTCCCAAGCCCTGACCCCGGCGCGGCCTGCCACCCTGCGGCGTTATGATCGCGGCTCCTTCCGGAGGCGGTGATGGCGAAGCAAGGGTTCGGTTCCGACCATTTCGACGCATTGGCGCGGCGTTACTGGAACGCCTGGGGCGAGGCCCTGCGCGGCGCGTCCGGGTCCGAAGCGCCGGACCCCGCCGCATCGACGACGCCGGGCTGGAACGAGGCGATCGACTGGTGGTCGCAGCTGGCCCGGTCATCGGTTTCCGGTGGCAGCGGCCAGGCCGATGCCACGATCGCGCGCTTCAGCACGCAGGCGAGTGCCTGGTTCGGGCAGATGCAGCAGCTCGCCGCCCGGTTTGCTGGCCGCGATGCCGATGCTGCCGAGATCGTCCAGGCCTGGAAGCAGGCGCTGGGTGGCGAGGGTGCCAATCCGTTCGCCGACCTGCTGGGCAGCTTGCACGGACCCGGCCAGCACGATCTGTCGGACTGGTGGCAGCAGGTCGCTCCACACCTGCAGCGTTGGCAGCGCGAGAGCGGGGCGTGGCTCGACGCACCGGCGTTCGGCTTTGCCCGCGAGCACCAGCAGCGCTGGCAGCGGCTGGCGCAGGCCCAGCTCGATAGCCAGCAGCAAAGCCAGGCCTATCAGGCCCTGTTGGCCGAGGCCGTGCAGGACGCATTCGCACGCTTCGAGCGCAAGCTGACCGAGCGCAGCGAACCCGGGCGGCAGATCGATTCGGCGCGCGCGCTGTTCGATCTGTGGATCGACGCGGCAGAGGAGGCCTACGCCGACATTGCGCTGTCGCCGCGCTTCCGTGATGCCTACGCCGCGCTGGTGAATTCGCAGATGCGACTGCGTGCCAACGTCCAGGCCGAGATCGAGCAGGCCAGTGCGCAACTGGGCATGCCGACCCGCACTGAGCTCGATTCAGCCCATCGCAAGATCGTCCAGCTGGAACGCGAGCTGCGCCAGCTGCGCGATATGGTGCAGGCGCAGGCCGCTGCTACGTCCGATCCAGCGCCTGCTGCCGTGAAGCCGGGCACCAAGCCACGTGCCGCCGGCAAGCGTGCCGCCGTGGCCAAGCCAGCGGCGAAGCCGGTCAAGAAGCCTGCCGCTGCCAAGGCGCGCCAGACCACCGCGACCAAGCCGACCAAGCACAAGCCTGTGAAGGGCAAGCGCTGACATGAACGGACACGTCGTCAAGGGGCCGCTGGGCTTCAGTGCCGAATCGCTGGCGCAGGAGGCGCTGCAGTTGCAGACCAAGCTGCGCGCCGGGCTCGACACCTTGCGCGCTGTCGACGATGTCGCATACGGTGCCACCGCGAAGGAAGAAGTCTGGCGCGACGGCAAGGTGGTGCTGTACCGCTTTCGCGGTGAGCGCACGCCGAGCGCGAAAGTGCCACTGCTCATCGTCTACGCGCTGGTCAACCGGCCGTACATGGTCGATCTGCAGGCCGACAAGTCGATCGTGCGCGGTCTGCTCGAGCGTGGCGAGGATGTTTACCTGCTCGACTGGGGTTATCCCGACCGCTCCGACCGTTACCTGGAGCTCGACGACTACATCCAGCGCTTCCTCGGCGGTGCGGTCGATCACCTGCGCCGCGAACACCGCCTCGATGCCGTCAACCTGCTTGGCATCTGCCAGGGCGGCGCGTTCTCGCTGTGCTATGCCGCGTTGAATCCGGGCAAGGTACGCAATCTGGTCACCATGGTCACGCCGGTGGATTTCCACACCGGCGACAACATGCTGTCGAACTGGACGCGCGGGCTCGATGCCGACCTGTTCGTCGACGCGTTGGGCAACGTGCCGGCCGACGTGATGAACTGGTGCTACCTCACGCTCAAACCGTGGCGCTTGTTCGTGCAGAAGTACGTGGGCCTGGTCGACATCCTCGACGACCCGCGCGCGCTGGAGGATTTCCTGCGCATGGAGAAGTGGATCTTCGACTCGCCCGACCAGGCCGGCGAAGCGTTCCGCCAGTTCATCCAGCAGTTCTACCAGGGCAATGGCTTCGTCAACGGCGGCATCGACATCGGCGGCCGCGCCGTCGACCTGCAGTACGTTGCCATGCCGGTGCTCAATGTCTATGCCGAGCAGGACCACCTGGTGCCGCCGGTGTCCTCGAAGGCGCTGAAGGACCTGGTCGGCAGCGACGACTACAGCGAGCTGTCGTTCAAGGGCGGGCACATCGGCATCTACGTATCGAGCCGCGCGCAACGCGAAGTGCCGGGTGCGATCCACGACTGGTTGGCGCCGCGCTCGCGCTGACGGCCACTCCTACGTGAAAACAAAATTCGGAACGGATCAATAGGAGCGTTCTACCGATGCTGCGAACCGCGATGCGCCACTTTTTTTTTGCTGCTCAGTTCGCAGTTCTCCTTGCCTGCGCTTCGACGCCAACAACGGCATCGGACGCATCATCCATGCCGAAACCGGCCGAAGCCATTGCTGGCGACTCAACCCGCTGGGAAGCCGATATCGCCGCCTTCGAGCAGGCCGACAGCGTGGTGCGGCGCCGGCCGGGTGGGGTGGTGTTCGTCGGCAGCTCATCGATCCGGCTGTGGGACTCGCTGGCCGGGGATTTTCCCGGGGTTGCCATCCTCAACCGCGGCTTTGGCGGCTCGCGCGTGCGTGATTCGACGTTCCATGCACAGCGCATCATCACGCCGTACCAGCCGCGCGCGGTGGTGCTGTATGCCGGCGACAACGACCTGGCCGAAGGCCGCACGCCGCAGCAGGTGCGCGACGATTTTGTCGCCTTTGTCGCCAAGGTGCGGCAGTCGCTGCCACAGGCCCGCATCGCCTATATCGCGATCAAGCCCAGCCCGTCGCGGCAGTCGCTGCTGCCGCAGGCACGGACGGCCAACCAACTGATCAGGGACTACGCGACGCAGGCATCCGGCATCGACTACCTCGACGTGTTCACGCCGATGCTGGACGCCCACGGCGCCCCGCGCGCCGACCTGTTCCTCGCCGATCGGCTGCATATGAACGCCAACGGTTATGCGCTATGGGCGCAAGTGGTCGGGCCATGGCTGGATGGGTTGTAATGCCGGCATGACTCGGTCGCTTGCAACGGTTTTGATCGCACTTGTGGGCGTGCTGTTGGCCGCCCCGACGGCGAACGCGGCCGAGGCCGCTACGCCAGCGCAGATCGCGCGCGAGATCGACCGGCTGATCGCGGCGCTGGGGGCGTCCGGCTGCCAGTTCCAGCGCAACGGTCGCTGGTACGACGCGGGCGAAGCGCAGGCGCATCTGCGCAAGAAGTACGCCTGGCTGCGCAAGCGCGACATGGTCGCGAGCAGCGAACAGTTCATCGAGCGCGCCGGCAGCGAAAGCAGCATGAGCGGAAAACCCTACCAGGTCCGCTGCCCCGGCCGGCCGGCGGTGGTCTCGTCAAGCTGGTTGACGGCGAAACTGGCCGAACTGCGCCGCACATCGCCTTGACATCAGGGCGCTAGACTGCGGCCGTCTGCCCGCAAGGACCGAGTTGCATGAACACCCCGCGCCCGTTTGCCCGCTCCCGCCACGACAGGATGATCGCCGGCGTCATCGGCGGCATCGCCCGCCGTTACGGCTGGAACTCGACCCTGCTGCGGGTGATCTACGTGATCGTTTCGATCGCCTCGGCGGCATTCCCCGGCATCATCGTCTACCTGATCCTGTGGTTGCTGATGCCCGATGGCGATTGAGAGGCCGCCACAGCGGCGGTTGCGCCCGGCTTCGCGCATGCCTGTGTACCTGTTTCGCGCACTGCTTGGCCTGGGCGCGTTGTGGACGCTGCCGAATACCCTGATCGGCCTGTTGCTGGGGGCGGCTGGGCTCGTCTTCGGCGCGCACATGCACTGGCGTCGGCGTGATCTGGCGATCGTGTTCCATCGCTGGCCGTGGGGGCCGGGTGGGGCGATCACGTTCGGCAACGTGATTCTCCACACGGGCGACAACCTCGATTCGCCCTGCGTCACCTATGCCCACCGCGCCGGTCACGGCGAGCAGCCGACGATCATGCTGGCCGACCATGAGCGCGCCCATGTGTATCAGTACCTCGTGCTCGGTCCCTTGTTCCTGCCGCTGTACCTGTTGTGTGGCGGCATCAGCGCGCGTAACCGTTTCGAACGTGCCGCCGATCGCTATGCCTTGAGCGGACGCGGTTGGTGGCCGTTTGGTGCCGATGCCTGAGGTGCGAGGCTGCGCTGAGGTCCGACAAACGGTCGTGGAATGCTACGGAAATTTGACCGTGGGCTAACGCAGGCCTCGCTAGTCTTGCCGCGTCGGAGAAAAAGTAATGGGCGAGAGCCCACTGCAACAGCTCCGATACGGAAGGCCCGGCCACGCGAGGTTCATCCTCGTAGACTGGGCCTTCTCTTTGAGCGCGATGGTGAGTACGCAGTGGCGAATACGCGCCCAGTTGTTGGCCCCCGCATTGCCGGAGCTGCGCCAGGCCTCGAAGCCGCCGGCCAGAAGACGCACGCGTTTGAAGGCGCGACGAGTCAGCTCGCGCGCCAGCACCGCCGCCGACACCTCGCTGGGGCAATCGCAATACACGATCACCCGTCCTGCGGCATCAGCTCGGCCTCGGCCACGCCTGAGACGAATACCGCGCCCGGTAGCCTACCGGTCACGGCGCAGTGCGCCTGCGGACGGACATCCGGAATATGACCAGCGATCCGCCTTCCCCGATCAGCCGGCGCAGTTCCGCTGGGGTGATGCGGGCCATGCGCAACATCGGGGGTGTTCCATCCGGACGTCGAGCGCCGCACTTACATGAGAATGATTTGCATTATTGGCTGAGCGCCTAGATAATCCGCCGCCTGAATTCGCGGGAGCGCTCATGTCCGGTCACACACGTCGTCACCTCCTTCTGCTGTCGATGATCGCGCCCACCGCGCTGGCTTCGGCCATTGCGCAAGCGCAGAGCGTCGATGACGCCAAGTCGCTGGACAGCGTGGTCGTGGTCGCCGAGCGCGCCACCACCGCGACCAAGACCGACACGCCGCTGATGGAAACACCGCAGGCAATCAGCGTGGTCACCTCCGCGCTGTTCACCGACCGCGGCGCCCGCAACCTGCAGGAGACGCTGCGCTACAGCGCCGGTGTCACCGCCGACGCCTGGGGCCTGGACACCCGCGCCGACGCCAGCACCGTCCGCGGCCTGGACCCGACGCAGTACGTCGACGGCATGCGCAAGCTCTTCAACTTCAGCCCGATGGCGCGTCCGGAGGTCTACGGCCTGGAGCGCGTGGAAGTGCTGCGCGGCCCGTCCTCGATGCTGTACGGCGCCGGTAGCACGGGCGGCATCATCAACGCCATCAGCAAGCGACCGAACTTCCAGGATGCTGGCGAGATCGGTCTGCAGCTTGGCAACTTCGACCGCAAGCAGCTGCAGGGCGACATCACCGGCCAGTTGGGCGATTCGGGCAACCTGGCCGGCCGCCTGGTCGGCGTGGTCCGCGATTCGGGCATGCAGACCGACGAGATCGACGACGACCGCATCTACATCGCACCGTCCATCACCTGGCGCGGCGAGCGCACCAACCTCACCGTGCTGGCCAGCTATCAGCACGACAAGACGGCGTCGAGCCAGCAGTTCCTGCCGGTCGTGGCCACGCTCAAGGCGCCGCCGGGCCGCAAGCTGGACCCGTCGACCTTCCTGGGTGACAAGGACTTCGACAAGCTCGACGCGCGCGTCGCCAGCGCCACGGTGCTGTTTGACCATGCCTTCAACGACGTGGTGACCTGGCGCTCGAACCTGCGCTACATCGACTCGAAGACCGAGTTCCGCGAAATCTTCCCGGATACCTACAGCAATCCGGAATACCCGTTCATCGATGCCGACGGCCGCGTGGTCAACCGCCTGACTTACGGCGTGAAGCCCGAGGATCGCATCCTGACCAGCGACAACTCGCTGCAGTTCGACTTCGCCACCGGTGCATTCCAGCACCTGTTGCTGGCCGGTGTGGACTACACCGATTTCCGCGAGGAGTCCTCGACGTTCTCGGGCGCGACCACGCCCATCGACATCTACAACCCGGTGTCGACCGGCGTGACCATCCCCGAGTACCTGCCGTTGCCGGACCAGCGCAGCACGCAGACCGGCGTGTACGTACAGGACCAGATCCGCTGGGCCGACCGCCTGTCGGTGGTGCTGGGCGCGCGCCGCGACCACGTGCGTACCGAAACGCAGGGCATTGCCGACCAGACCGACAACGCCACCACCTACCGCGTCGGCCTGATCGGTGACGTCGGCGCCAACGTCTCGCCGTACGTCACCTACACCGAATCGTTCGTGCCGGTGCTGGGCCAGGACCTCTTCGGCAATTCGTTCGATCCGATGCGCGGCCACCAGGTCGAGACCGGCGTGAAATGGCAGCCCACGCGCAACGCCATGTTCACCGCGGCGATCTACAAGATCACCGAGACCAACCGCCAGACCAATGACCCGGACAACGTGCTCAACGTGGTCCAGACCGGCGAGATCGAGTCCAAGGGCATCGAGCTGGAAGGCGCGTATGTCTTCGACAACGACTTCACTGTCACCGCCAGCTACAGCCACAACGAGGCGGAAGTGACGAAGAGCAACATCGCCTGGGAAGTGGACCGCCGCCTCAACGACACGCCGCAGGACCTGGCGTCCGTGTGGCTGGCCAAGGGCTTCCAGGTGGGTGACGACATGACGCTGCGCGCGGGCCTGGGCGGTCGCTACGTCGGCTCGACGGTGTCTGCCGGCGCCACCACGTCGATCCGTACGCCCAGCTACACGCTGGCCGACGCGCTGCTGGAACTGCAGATGCCGCAGTGGACCGTCGCACTGAACGTGACCAACCTGTTCGACAAGGAATACTTCGCGCCGTGCCGCTACTTCGGCGACTGCTTCACCGGCAACACGCGCACCGTCGTCGGCACCGTCACCTACCGCTTCTGAGGCCGCCATGCAGCGTGCAACACTGAAAGCCTGGTTCCTGGTCCACAAGTGGACCAGCCTGGTGTGCACGGTGTTCCTGCTGCTGCTTTGCTTGACCGGCTTGCCGCTGGTGTTCTGGGAAGAGATCAGCCACCTAACCGGGGCCGACCCGGAGGTGGCTCCGGCGGCTGCGGGCGCGCAACGCGCCAACGTCGACGAACTCGTCGCGCGCGCGCTGCAGCAATATCCCGGCGACGTTCCGCTGTTCTTCGGCTGGGACGACCATTCGCCCAGCGTCTACGTCAACACCGGTGCGCGGCCCGATACGCCGCCACCGGAGATGCACACGGCCGTGCTGCACGAATACACCGGCGAGCTGCTGCCGGTGGCGCCATTCAATGAAGGCGTGATGTATTTCATCTATCGCCTGCATACCGACGTGTTCGTCGGCCTGCCCGGCATGCTGTTCCTCGGTGCGATGGCGCTGCTGTTCGCGGTGGCCATCGTCTCTGGCCTGGTGCTGTACGCCCCGTTCATGCGCAAGCTGCCGTTCGGCACATGGCGCACCGGGCGCAGCCGGCGATTGGCATGGCTGGACCTGCACAACGTGCTAGGCATTGTCACGCTCGGGTGGGCGTTCGTGGTCGGCATCACCGGTGCGATCAACACGCTCGCACAGCCGTTGGAACAGGCCTGGCAGACCGAACAATTGGGCGATTTCGCCAAACAGTACGAAGGCCGTCCGCGCCCCACGCGCTTCACCTCGCTGGACGCCGCGATCGCGACCGCGCGGACAGCGGAGCCGGGCATGACGCCTGCGTTTGTCAGTTACCCCGGCACCGGCTACAGCGGTGACCACCACTACGGCGTCTTCATGCACGGCAACACGCCGCTGACCGAGCGCCTGTACCGGCCGGTGCTGATCGACGCCGAGACCGGCGAACTCACCGCGCGCCCGCAGCTGCCCGGCTACATGACCGCGCTGCTGTTGTCGCAGCCGCTGCACTTCGGCGACTACGGTGGCATGCCGCTGAAGATCCTGTGGGCGCTGCTGGACCTGTTGACGATCGCGGTGCTGGTCAGTGGCCTGTACCTGTGGGCCAAGCGCGGTAGCACCGAAGCGCGCGTGACCGAGATCGAACGCGCGGGCCTTGCGGCCAATGGCCAGGACGCGGCGACATGAGCGCGAACGGGGCGCGTCCGCGCAGTCCGTTCGTCGCACCCGCGTGGATCGGGCTGGCCAGTCTGGTCGGGCTGGTCAGCGCACTTGTCGGAGATGGCGTGTTCGACGCCGTGTCGTGGCTCGTATTCGCCGGACTGCTGTGGTTGTTCGCGCGTGCATGGTGGCGCCGTGACCGCAGCGGCAACGGGCGCCGCAGCTAGCCGACCGCAAACCGGGAGCGCGTGCGTCCCAGCCGCACACCGTCGGGCCCGAAGCTCTGCTCGACGAACGTGATGTGCTGCTCTTCGACCAGCACCACGCTGCTGCAGCGCGTGCCGTAACGCGTGCCGAGCACGAACGCCGACGACAGGTGGCGTTCCAGTTCCAGGCCGACGCCGGTGTCGGGCAGGGCGGCGTCGGGGGCCGGCGTGGTGTCGGCCAATGCGCCGAACAACGACGCGAGGGCCGCATCATCGGCTGGGCTGCCACCGGCAGGCACGGCCGCCAGCCAGGCGCTCAGTGCCGCCACGGCGTGGCCACTCTTCGGCCAGGGCGCATCGAAGGCGCCGTTCGACATCGCGTGCAGCCCGGGGGCTACTTCGTGCTGCACGAAGCCCGGGTAGTTGCTGGCAAAGCCGAGTTGCTCGCCATCCCAGGCCAGCAGGTTGAATCGCCCGTACTGCGCCGCGTCGGGGCCGAGCACCGACAGAAAGCCGTTGTTGTCGTTGCTGCCGCTCACGAAGTCGTGCACCAGCGCCCCACGCGAACGCGGCATGGCCCCTTCGGGCACACCGGCCCGCACGTTTGTCACCGCGGCGAGCCGCCCGCGCGTCGAGGCCATCAGCCAACCGCCACCGGCGCGCAGGTCGCGTCCGCCGTACAGGGCCGGCGCATCCGGGTCGAAGCCCGCCGCGGCCGCGGGCCGGTCGTGCGCCTCGTCACGATTGGCGATCAGGGCCAGGCGGTAGCGCGGGTGGGCGCGCCAGGCCACTGCGATCAAGCACATCGGGGCAATTGCCGCGGGAAGGGAAGGGCCATGCCGATGAGCCTCGTTGGATGAAGGGTAGGGAAAGTCCTACAGCGGCTTGCGATCTTGGCTGACAGCCTCGCATTCATAAACCCGGCACGCTATTGCCATAGTCAGGAACCGGAGTGCTGGCGTGGTCCGGTTGCATCGTACCGGCACGCCTGCGCCACCAGCCACGAGGTGCCAGCCAATGTATCGCGTCGAAGTGTCGCGTCAGGACGGTGGTCTGCTTGCCCAACAGATCGCGGAGGCCGCGTTGGATTACGGCAGCGCCGAGGCGGCACTGGCGGCGGTATTACCACATGCCAAACGCCATGCCGAAGCGCTGCGGCAGGCGCTGTGGTTGCGGATTTACGATGAGCGCTCGCGCGTCGTGTTCGGTACGCTGCTACCGTGACGCTGCCCGGTTCGTAGCGCTGAGAGCCATCCCATCGATTCCGGCTGGAGTCCATCATGGGCAAGAAGGAGTTCGAGGCATCGCTCGCCGAAGGCGGCGCCCATCACCGCCTGGCACAGATGGCGGGTGAGTGGGCGGGCACGTTCCGCCTGTGGTTCCAGCCCGATCAGCTCGCCTGCGAGTCGCCGCAGCGCGGCAGCATTCGCAGCATCCTCGGCGGACGCTTCCTGTTGCACGAGTACCAGACCCGCTTTGGTGACGACCTGATCGACGGCGTCGCCCTCTACGGCGTGCACCTGGACGACGACGCCTTCGAATCGGCCTGGGTCGAGAGCTTCGGCACCGGCACCAGCATCATGTTCTCCGCTGGCTCTGCCGGTGCTGAGCATTTCAACGTACTGGGCAGCTACGGCGACGGCCAAGGCGGCCCGCGCTGGGACTGGCGCACCGAGATCGAACAACCCGACGCCGACCACCTGGTCATCACCATGACCAACATCACGCCGCAGGGCGAAGCGGCCAAGGCGGTGGAGGTGCGGTATGCACGGGTGCACGCTTGACCTGCTGAAAATACCGCCGCGCGGCGCAGCCGATGTCATGCACCGGTTGGCGTGATGACCACCGAGGGCGCGGATCGCCTTGTTGGTCGATGTTCGGGGTGCCGGGCGCGTTCATGGCAGCAAGCCAAGCGCGTCGTGCCTGATGCTCCCGTGATCGATCCTGAAAAAGACGAAGGGCCAAGCTTTCGCTTGGCCCTTCGTCTCAATCTGGTGCCGGAGGTGGGACTCGAACCCACACGCTTTTAAGGGCGGCGGATTTTGAGTCCGCTGCGTCTACCGATTCCGCCACTCCGGCGCGGTCGCGCAGTATAGCCGAGTGGGCGGCCGCGCTGTAGACCTTACAGGCCGCCGTGGCGGGCCATCGCGGCGGCGAAGACGAAGATCGCGGCGATCAGGATCAGCTCGAAGCGGACGATGCCGCGCAGCTTGGCGACTTCGGTGGCGTCGGGGAGATGGGCCGGGTTGGCGGCCAGGGCCTTGCGCCAGCGCAGGAAGCGCACGGTTGGCAGGATCGACAGCAGGCCAACCAGCACGAAGGCGCCGAGCTTGGCGTGGAACCAGGGGTTGTGCAGGTAGAAGTCGTAACCTTTCACGCCGAACACCACGCGCGCGATGCCGGCCACGATCAGCGCCATCGCGCACAGGCCGTAGCCAAGGTCGACGCCGGCCAGGCGCTGCAGGGTGATGCGGTCGACGGTGCCGCGCAGCAGCACTGATTCGGCGACCAGCATTGCGATCAGGGCATACACCAGCAGGTGGTGCACGCTGGCCAGCAGGAAGTCGGTCATCATCGGCATGGGTTCCGGGTGGAAAGCCGCAACCCTAAACCGTTGCCGATGACGGGACCAGGTGCCAGAGGTCAGAAGTTGCGGTCGTGACTCAGGCCGCCTGGTCGGTCTGCAAGGCCTTGGCGACGCGGGCGAACCACTCGCCCTCGTGCGGCACGAACATCGAGCAGGCCTCCATCGGCGCCTTGTAGATGTGCAGCGACACCGCGACGGCGTCGTTACTGGCATTGCGGATGGTGTGGTACTCGTGCGGCGGGATCAGGCTGCCGGCACTGCCGGGACCAGCGTGCATGCCGCCGGCGGCACGAAAGCGGAAGTGGTCGCCGTTGCGCTCGAGCAGCTCGTACTGGGTGATCTCCAACTCGCCGTCCCAGACGCCTTCGACGCACCACAGCCCGCAGTGGTCATGCACCGGCGTGCCCTGGCCTGGGCCCCAGGTCATCGCGACCACGCTGTAGCCGAGTCCAGGGCTGCGGTAGAGCTCGCGCCGCGCGTAGTGGTCGTCGATCGGGTCGTGCACGCACTGCGGCAGTTGCACCTCGCGGTCGCGGATCATGCCGCACAGCGTGGTGCGCAGGGCCGCGGTGACCGCGTGCTCGTCACCGGCGTTGACCGCGGCGTCGATGGCGGCGACCAGCTTGTCGTGGCCGGGGAAATCCAGGTCGGGCAGCGCGTCGTGGGTGTTCATGCGGTGGATTCTAACCCGCCGCACCAAGGGCGGATCCTGACCAGGATAAAACAGCGGGCCAGGCGATACGGAGCCAGGATTACAGCCCGGCCAGGAAAGCGGCCACGGCCGGTCCAAAGCGGCCGATGTCGACCAGGAAGGCGTCGTGTCCCTGCGGCGAGGGCAGCGGCAGGAACTGCGCATCGGCGCCGCTGGCGCGCAGGCCGTCGGCGATCTCCTCCTGCTGCTGTGGCGGGAACAGGATGTCGGTGTGCACGCCGATCGCCAGGGCCTTGTCGACGCGGATGCTGGCCAGGCCGGCGCGGGTATTGCCTTCGCTGTCGCCGGACCGCGCGGTGCAGTAGTCGCCGATATCGAACCAGTCCATCGAACGGCTCAGGTACAGATAGCAGTTGGGGTCGAAGCGGCGCACGAAGCGGCGCGCATGGCCTTCCAGGTAGCTTTCGACCTCGAACTCGAGGCCGAACGGGTCCTCGTCGTCGCGGCGGTCGGACTCCAGCCGCACGCGGCCGAAGCGGCCGTCCCATTCCAGCGCCGAGCGGTAGGTGATGACGCCAAGCTTGCGCGCCATGCGCATGCCGGACTCGGGGTAGCGCTCGTCGTCGTAGCGGCCGTGGTTCCAGTCAGGGTCGAGCCGGATCGCCTCGCGCTGCAGTGAACGGATCGCGATCGAGAACGGCAGTGCACGCGCGGCGCCGGAAATGTTGATGTGCGTGCGCGCCAGCCCCGGGTGCCGGGCCAGCAGCGCAAGGGCCGTCATCCCGCCCATCGAGTTGCCGATCATGCAGGCGAGCTGGGCGATGCCGAGCCCGCGCACGACGTGGGCGGCGGCATCGGCGCCGTCCTCGACCGACAGGTCGGGGAAGTCGAGCCGGTACAGCGCGCCGGTGTCGGGATTGAGCGAGGCCGGCCCGGTCGAGCCCTTGCAGCTGCCCAGCGAGTTCACGCAGATCACGAACCAGCGGTCGCTGTCGATCGGCTTGCCGGGACCGAGCATCGGCTCCCACCAGCCCGGTTCCGGGTTGCCGTGGTTGCTGGCGGCATGCGCGTCGGGCGAGAGGCCGGTGACGATCAGGATCGCGTTGTCGCGTGCGGCGTTGAGTGTGCCCCAGGTCTCGAAGGCGACACGTGCACCGTGCAGGGCACCGCCACGCTTCATCGGGAACGGCGAGGGCAGATCGAAGAAGCGGGTGCCGGGGGGGATGAATTCGGTCATGGGTAAAGCTTAACGGCGGCGCGCGGGTGGAGCACTCCGTTGTCGAAGGCATGTCCATGATCCTCAGGCATGAGGAGCAAGCGTGTGTGCATGGGAGAGGCATGCGACCCACGTTTGTGTGCCCTTCGACTTCGGCGCTGCGCGTCTACGTTCAGGGCGGACGGGGAACGGGGAAGGGAAGCTTTGATCTTGATCTTTCCGGTCGTGGGGCTGATTTGTCGAGGAAGCCCTTCTCTTTGGTTACTTTCTCTTGGGCTTAGCAAGAGAAAGTGACCCGGCCGCGCAGCGGGCGGAAGCCCTTAAAGCTGAAGCCCTTAAAGCTGAAGCCCTTAAAGCTGAAGCCCTTAAAGCTGAAGCCCTTAAAGCTGAAGCCCTTAAAGCTGAAGCCCTTAAAGCTAAGGCAAGAGCCAAAGTCCCTGGATCCCCGCCTTCGCGGGGATGACATTGGTAGGAATCGGCGAAGCAGCGTCAGCCGCCGCTCATGGCCGGACCCGATCAATCACCAGTTCGATCACGCCCGAATCCTTGCCGGCCGGCTTCGCCACCGTTTCCAAATCCCCCGCCTGCGGCATCGCATTGCCGCTGGCGGACACGCGTGCCAGCACTTCGACGCGGTCGAGCTGCGACAGCTTCATCGTCGGCATCGGGCTGTCGCCGTCGTCGAGCGTGACCTCGAGCGGGAAACCTCGGGCCGGCAGTTTCTCGACGGCGACCGGCATCGGTGGGCCGTCGGGCTGGCGGGCGATCACGAACAGGCTGGCGTTGGCCGGCAGTTGGGCGGCCAACGCCGGCGCCAGCGACACCTTGACCTTGATGCCGGCGGTGGCCGTCGTGCTCGCCGACGATGCGCTCGGTGCCGCCGGAGGCAGCGGCGGCAGGCCGGCTTCTCTGCGTGCCGAATTGATCTGCTCGCGCAGGCTGGTGGCGGTCTTGCCGTTCACCACGGCCAGCAACGGTTCCCAGGTCTTGGCGGCTTCGGCCGGTTGCTGGGCCTGGCGCTGGGCAATGCCGAGGAACCAGCGTGCGCGCTGGTGCAGGGGCTGTTGCTGCAGGGCATGGCGCAGCATCGCCACCGCCTCGCTGTCGAACTGGCGAGCGTCGGCGGCCAGTGCGCGGGTCTCGGCGGCCTCGGCCAGCAGGTCGGGGTCATCGGGGGTCAGCTTGATCGCTTTGGCCAAGGCGTCGCGCGCCTCGCCCGTGCGGCCTTCGGCGAGGTAGGCGCGGCCGAGCAGGCGCCAGCCTTCGACCTGGTTGGGGTCGCGCTTCAGCTCGGCCTCGAGCTGGCTGATCGCGTCGTCCAGGGTTTGCGGTGCCTGGCGCTGGGCCGGATCAAGCGCATTGGGCGTGCCGACCACCAGGTACAACAGCCCGGTGGCGAGAACAAGGCCAGCGACCGCGCCAAAACCGGCCAGCGGCCGCGTGCGCCACAGCGGGCGCAGCACGTAGGCGAGCACGAGCAGGGCCAGCGCTGCGCTGGCGATCACGAACCCGGTCATCACCACTCCTGCTCTTCGTTCTTGTCGTCGGCCGGCGTCAAAGCACGGGCGGCGCGCTTGCGCACCGCGCCGGCAACGACGAAACCACCGGCCAGCAGCACCAGCGCCGGGCCGAACCACAGCAGCCAGGTCTTGGATTCGACCTGGGGGCGGTACAGCACGAACTCGCCGTAGCGGGCGACCAGGAAATCCTTGATCTCGCGATTGCTCTTGCGCTGGCGCATCAGCTCCAGCACCTCGTGGCGCAGGTCGACGGCGATCTGGGCATTGGAATCGGCCAGTGACTGGTTCTGGCACATCACGCAGCGCAGCTCGCTGACCAGTGCGTGGAAGCGCTGCTCTTCGGCCGGCGTCTGGAACTGCAACGGGGCCGGGTCAGTGGCGACCTGGGCGAAGGCGGCGAGCGACCAGGAAGACAGCAGTATTGCGGCGGCGAGGAGCAGTGCGAACCCAAGGAGTCCGTCATTCCCGCGCAGGTGGGAAGCCATCGTCTTTCGTCCGCGCGAAGGGCAACGTTCATGAATCCCCGCCTGGGCGGGAATGACGGGAGTGAGCACGTTGTCGCCCATCAGGCTCATCGCGCTTGCTCGATCTGCGCCAGCTTCGGCAGCAGGTCCTTCTCGATCACCGCGTCGGTCAACGGACCGACGTATTTCCAGCGGATGATCCCGTCGGCATCGACCAGGAAAGTCTCGGGCGCGCCGTAGATGCCCCAGTCGATGGCGACCTTGCCTTCGTAGTCGGCCAGCACCAGCCAGTACGGGTTGCCGAACTGCTCGAGCCAGCGCAGTGCGTCGGCGTGCTCGTCCTTCCAGTTGAAGCCGATCACGCGCAGACGCTTGGTTTCGGCGAAGCGGGTCAGCACCGGGTGCTCGTCGCGGCAGGCCGGGCACCAGCTGCCCCAGACGTTGAGCAGGTAGGGTGCACCGCGCAGTTCGTTGGAAGACACCAGCCGGCCGGATTCGTGCAGCGCCGGCAGCTGGAACGCGGGCGCCGGCTTGCCGATCAGCGGCGAGGGCAAGGCTTCGCGGTTGGGATTGCGGCTGAGCATCACCCCGGCGAACAGCAGCACGCCCAGCACGACGACGACGATCAACGGCACCCAGCGCATCGACGAGTTGCGGGCGGACGGCGAGGGGTCGCTCATCGGACGGGCTCCGGAGTCGGGGATGGGACAGGCGTGGAGTTGGTGCGTCGGAAACGTTTGTCCGTCGCCGCGACCAGGCCGCCCAGCATCATCAGCAGCGCGCCGGCCCAGATCCAGCGCACGAACGGCTTGATGTGCACGCGCAACGCCCAGGAGCTGCCGCCGAGCGGCTCGCCCAGCGCGACATAGAGATCGCGGGTGACGCCACGCTCGATCGCCGCCTCGGTCATGACCTGGCCGCCGCTGACGTAGGTGCGTTTTTCCGGGTGCATCACGGTCAGTGGTTGGTCGTTTGCATACACCGTGACGGTGCCGCGGTCGGCCTCGTAATTGGGGCCCTGCGAATGGACGACACCGTCAAAGCGGAACGCGTAGCGGCCGAGCTCGACGGTCTGGCCGGGCACGACGGCAAGTTCGCGCTGCTGGCTGAGGCCTTCGACCAGCAGGGCACCGACCAGGAACACGGCGATGCCGAAGTGGGCCAGGGTCATGCCGAGCATCTCGGCGGTGAAGCGTTGTCCGCTGTTCTGGCTGCGTAGGCGCGTGACGATGAAGCGCAGCGTGCCCAGCAGCACCCAGGCCGCGCCGAACACGCCGGCAGCGACTTTCCACGCGCCCTGCGGGGCGAGGAAGAATGCGGCGACGGCAGCGGCAAAGGCGAGCCCGGCCCACGGCAGCAGCATCGCCAGCGGTCTGGAGACCTGCTCGCGTTGCCAGCGCGTGACCGGGCCGAACGGCAGCAGCGCCACCAGCGGTGCCATCAGCAGCGCGAACATCAACGCGAAGTAGGGCGGGCCGACCGAGATCTTGCCCAGCTCCAGCGCGTCGGCCAGCAGCGGGTACAGCGTGCCGAGCAGGACCATCGCGCAGGCGGTCGACAGCAGCAGGTTGTTGGCCAGCAGCAGGGTCTCGCGCGAGTTGGCCTCGAATGGCTTGCCGGCGTCCTCGCTGGACGGGGCGCGCAATGCGTACAGCAGCAGTGAACCGCCGATGACGATGCCGAGGAAGATCAGGATGAACAGTCCGCGCGTGGGATCGGCGGCAAACGCGTGCACGCTGGTCAGCACGCCCGAACGCACCAGGAAGGTGCCCAGCAGCGACAGCGAGAACGTGGCGATCGCCAACAGCAAGGTCCAGCCTCGGAAGCTGCCGCGCTTTTCGGTGACAGCCTGCGAGTGCAGCAGCGCCGCGCCGGCCAGCCACGGCATGAAGCTGGCGTTCTCGACCGGATCCCAGAACCACCAGCCGCCCCAGCCCAACTCGTAGTACGCCCACCACGAACCCAGCGCGATGCCCAATGTCAAAAAGGCCCAGGCGACGTTGGTCCACGGCCGCGTCCAGCGCAGCCAGCGCGCGTCGATCTTGCCGTCGAGCAGGGCGGCGATCGCGAACGCGAACGGCACCGCGAAACCCACGTAGCCGATGTACAGCATCGGCGGGTGGATGATCATGCCCGGGTCCTGCAGCAGCGGGTTGAGATCGCGGCCTTCGGCCACCGCCGGCAGCAGGCGCCCGAACGGGTTGCTGGTGAAGATCAGGAAGGCGAGGAAGCCGATGCTGACCACGCCCATCACGCCGAGCACGCGCGCGATCACCTCGTCCGGCAGCGCACGCGAGAAGCGCGCCACCGCCGCGGTCCACAGCGCCAGGATCAGCGCCCACAGCAGCAGCGAGCCTTCGTGCGCACCCCACACGGCGGTGTAGCGGTACATCAGCGGCAGCAACGAATTGCTGTTTTCGGCGACGTAGCGCAGCGAGAAGTCCTGGGCGACAAAGCCGTAGGTGAGGATCGCGAACGCGACGGCGATCAGCGCCAGTTGCGCATAGGCCGCCGGGCGCGCCACCGCCATCCACGGTTTGACGCCACGTTGCGCGCCGACCAACGGCAGCGCCGCCTGCAGCAGCGACACCAGCAGTGCCAGCAGCAGCGCGATTTGACCGAGTTCGGGCAGCACTTAGGGCGTGCCCTGCGTGGCCGGCGCCGCGGCCGGGACATCGTGCTTCTTGTGTGCCATGCCCATCTTGTCGGCGACTTCCTTGGGCATGTAGCTCTCGTCGTGCTTGGCGAGGATTTCCTCGGCGACAAAGCGGTCGCCCTGCATGCGGCCGGTGGCGACCACCGCCTGCTTCTCGCGGAACAGGTCGGGCAGGATGCCGGTGTAGACCACGGACATCTGCGCGTCGCCGTCGCTGACCTTGAACTGCACTTCGAGCGAACCGGGTGCGCGCTGGAACGAGTTCTCCGCGACCATGCCGCCGAGGCGGAAGCGCGCGTGCCCACCGGCTTCGCCACGCAGCACTTCGCTGGGCGTGTACAGGTAGGCGATGTTGCGTTGCAGGGCCATCGCCACCAGTGCGGCGGCGATGCCGGCGGCAATGACCAGCGCGATTACCCACAGCAGGCGGCGGCGACGTACAGGATTCATCGGGACATACTCATCAAGGCGCGACTCATCGAGTCAGTTCGTTTGCAGCGTCTTTGCCGACATGCTTGCCGGGGCGTGCGGCCTCGCGGGCGGCACGCAGGCGGGCACCGCGCAGTTCACGGCGGATCTGCAACTGGGTGCTGACGAAATCCCAGCCGAGCACGATCGCGAATACCGCGTAGGCGGCGATCACGTAGTTCAGGTAGTTCATGACCGCTTCCCCCGGGCCAGTTCGCCCACCCAGGCCTTGCCGCTCTCGCGACGCAGATTGTCGGCGCGCGCACGTGCAAGTAGTGCGCCGATGAACCACAGCTTGGTGCCGACGATCATCCATACCAGCGGCGGGATCATGCTCGCGTCCATGCTCGACTCGCCGAGCAGGCGGATGGTCTGGCCCTGGTGCAGCGAGTTCCACCACACCACCGAGTAACGGATCACCGGCAGCAGCACCACGCCGACGATGGCCAGCAGGCCGGCGGCGCGCGCGGCGGCGCGGCGGTCGTCGATGGCGTGGTACAGGCCGATCACGCCCAGGTACAGGAACAGCAGGATCAACTCGGTGGTCAGGCGCGGGTCCCAGTCCCACCAGGTGCCCCACATCGGCTTGCCCCAGATCGAGCCGGTGGCCAGGGTGATCAGGGTGAAGGCGGCGCCGATCGGCGCGCAGGCCATCGCCAGGATCTCGCACAGCTTGATCCGCCAGATCAGGGTGATCGCGGCATAGACCGCCATCAGGCCGAACACGGCCATGCTCATCCAGGCACTGGGCACGTGGATATAGAGGATGCGGAAGCTGTCGCCCTGCTGGTAGTCGGCCGGCACCTGGAACAGCGCGCCGTACAGGCCCCAGGCCATCACCAGCAGGCCCAGGCCGTAGCCCCACGGCGCCCAGCGCGCGGCGAAGCGGTCGAAGTAGGGCGGCGAACCGAGTTTGTGGAACCAGCGCAGGATCGGGTTCATCGTTTCTCAGCCTGCTCCCGGGCGGTCGAGCCCGGACCGGCGGCAGGATTGTCGCGGACGCAGCGCGCCGCAGCTTTGATCGGATTCAATGATCGGACTCAATTGGACAGGCCTCATCGGCAGCGGCTTCAGCTCAATGCGATGCGGATCGCGGCCGCGGCCGCCAATGGCGCCAGCACCAGTGCCACGACCAGCCCCGCGCCGAGCAGCAACAAGGCGCCGATCGGGTCCAGTCCCTGGGCGGCGGCGGCGACACTGCCGGCACCAAACACCAGCACGGGCACATACAACGGCAGCGCCAACAAGGCCACGAGTATACCGGAGCGCCGCATCCCGACCGTCAGCGCCGCGACCACGGCGCCGAGCAGGCTCAGCAGCGGCGTGCCCAGCGCCAGCGAGGCCAGCAGCACCGGCAACTGCGCCCGCGGCAGGTGCAGCAGCTCGCCGAGGAACGGGGTTGCGACCAGCAGCGGCAGCGCGCTGGTCGCCCAGTGCATGAAGGTGCGCACCGCGACCAGCCAGGCCAGCGGCACCGGTGCCAGCATCCACTGCTCCAGCGAGCCGTCCTCGGCATCGCCACGGAACAGGGTGTCGAGCGCGAGCAGGCCGGCAAGCAGCACTGCCAGCCACAGCACCGCCCCGGCGACCGGGGCCAGGGCATCCTTTTCGCCGCCTAGCGCCAGTGCGAACAGCATCACCACCAGCAAGGCGAACAAGGCCGGCTGCAGCGCGTCGCCGCGGCGGCGCCAGTGCAGGCGCAGGTCGCGCGCGAGCAGGGCCTTGGCCGCGCCGATCAGGCCGGGCATCGCGGCGCCGTTCATGCGGCCTGCTCCAGCGCCGGCTTGCGCAGCTCCAGCATGCGGGTGCGCACCGGCGGCGCGGCGTAAGCGCCGTGGGTGGTGACCAGGGCGGCGCCGCCTTCGCGCAGGTGCGCGTGGACCATGCGGTTGACCAGCTCGATGCCGTCGAGGTCGAGGTTTGCGTAAGGCTCGTCGAGCAACCACAGCGGCGCCGGCGACAGCCACAGCCGCGCCAGCGACAGGCGTTTCTTCTGGCCGGCCGAGAGCTGGCGGGCGAGCGTGTCCTCGTAGCCGGCCAGGCCGACGATGGCCAGGGCATTTTCCGGCAGCTGGGCCCGGCGGCGGCCCTGCAGGCCACACAGGAAGTCGAGGTTTTCCAGCGCGCTGAGATCGGCCTTCAGCCCCGGCAGGTGGCCGAGGTAGGCGATCGCGCGGGCGCGGCGGGCGGCGCGGGCGCGTTCGCCGTCGATGTCGATCTCGCCGACGTCGGCGCGCAGCAGCCCGGCCAGCACCCGTAGCAGGGTGGTCTTGCCGGCGCCGTTGTCGCCCTGCACCAGCAGCGCCTCGCCGGCATCGACCGAGAAATCGAGCGGCCCGAACACGGGCTCGTCGTTGCGCGCGAAACACAGGCCGCGGGCGGCGAGCAGCGGCGGGGCAGGTCGGTCGAGTGGCGTCATTCGGTCGGGCGGCAGCGGCCGAGGCGGCCGCGAAGCCGCCATGTTATGCGAGTCACCCGCAAAAGCCCCGTGCCGTTCGCGGCGGCTTACCCGCTGCTCCAGTCGGTGTAGGCGCCGGCCGCGTCGGTGGCCGGCGGCCGGGGCATCAGCATGCGCAGCCGCACCGGCTCGCCGCGTTGCCACGCCAGCACCGCGGCCTGGCCAAATTCGCGCGCGAGCCGCTCGGCCGCGGTGTCCTCGATGTCGGCCAGCAGCCAGCCGTGTTCGCGCCAGTCGCCGGCCGGGTCCTCGGCCCAGGCGGGGTGACGCGCAAAGCGGGCCTCGTCGAGCTGGGTGACGAGCAGGCGGTCGGCGGCCTGGTTGGCGCTTTCCGAACGCGGCTCCGAGGCGGGGTTCCAGGCGGTGATGAACAGGTAGCGCGTGGCCGGCCAGTACGCTTCCAGGTCGGCGGCCGGCTGGCCGACGCGCAGGGGCAGCGGCTCACCGTCCAGCAGCACCGCGTATTCGGCGGCGGCGTAGGCGATGGCCAGCTCGGCGGCATTGACGACCTGCAACTCGCGCATGCTGGCAGTGTCCGGCCCCGGCGGCGTCAACGCAATCCCGACAGGCCGTGCCGTTGGTTCGGGGCCGGACGGACCGGATAGGGCGGAGGGGATGACCGATCGTCATGACGCGGTGCCGTGCTCCTCCGTAAACTCCCGGGTTTCCACCTGGCTGCCACGCTCGCAATGACCCCGGAAACCAAACTGCCGAAGGTCGGCACCACCATCTTCACCGTGATGTCGCAGCTGGCCGTCGAGCACGGCGCGGTCAACCTCGGCCAGGGTTTTCCCGATTTCGACGTGCCCGCGCGCCTGATCGAGGCGCTCGGCCGTGCCATGCGCGAGGGCAAGAACCAGTACGCGCCGATGACCGGCATCCCGGCGCTGCGCCAGGCGATCGCCGCCAAGACGCAGCGCTGCTACGGCTATCGCCCCGACGCCGACGCCGAGATCACCGTGACCTCCGGCGCCAGCGAGGCGATCTTCGACGCGGTGCTGGCGGTGGTGTGTCCGGGCGACGAGGTGATCGTGCTCGACCCGTGCTACGACTGCTACGAGCCGGCGATCGACCTGGCCGGCGGCCGCACCGTGCACGTGCCGCTCGACCCGCAGACCTTCGCGCCGGACTGGGCCCTGATCCGCGCCGCGGTCACGCCCCGCACGCGGTTGCTGATGATCAACTCGCCGCACAACCCGTCCGGCGCGATGTTCACGGCCGATGACATCGCCCAGCTGACCGCACTGCTGCGCGATACCGGCATCTATCTGTTGTCGGACGAGGTGTACGAGCACATCGTCTTCGACGGCCGCGTCCACGAGTCGGTATTGCGGTATCCGCAACTACGCGAGCGCGCCTTCGTGGTGTCGAGCTTCGGCAAGACCTACCACTGCACCGGCTGGAAGCTGGGTTACTGCATCGCTCCGCCGGCGTTGTCGGTCGAGCTGCGCAAGGTCCACCAGTACAACACCTTCTGCACCTTCGCCCCGGCGCAGTGGGCGTTTGCCGAGATGATCGAGGCCGAGCCCGCGCACTACGAGCAGCTCGGCGCGTTCTACCAGGGCAAGCGCAACCGCTTCCGCGAGCAGCTGCTGACGACCAGGCTCAAGCCATTGCCGGTGCCGGGCGGCTATTTCCAGCTGGTCGACTATTCGGCGGTGAGCGATCTTGACGATGCCGCGTTCTGTCGCTGGCTGACCGTCGAGAAGGGCGTGGCCGCGATCCCGCTATCGCCGTTCTACGAGACGCCGCCGCAGGGGCAGCGCCTGGCGCGGTTGTGTTTTGCCAAGAACGCGGCGACGCTGGACGCGGCAATCGAACGCCTGCAGAAGTTGTGATCCTCGCACCGTAGGATCGGCTTCAGCCGCGACCGTTCCAACCAGGTCACGATGAGGCCGTCCTTTCGACCCGCACCGCCCTGCAGAAACAACCGCAATAAGTTCGCGGCTGAAGCCGCTCCTACAAAGGCAGATACCGGACTTTGATATGGACAATCTGCGCGTCTCCCTGATCCAAGGCGACACCCGCTGGCACGACCCGGCCGGCAACCGCGAGTACTACGGCCGCCTCATCGCGCCGCTGCACGGCACCACCGACCTGGTGATCCTGCCGGAGACCTTCACCAGCGGTTTCAGCAACGAAGCGATCGGCGACGCCGAAACCATGGACGGGCCGACCGTGACCTGGATCCGCGAGCAGGCGGTCAAGCTCGGCGCCGCGGTGACCGGCAGCGTGCAATTGCGCACCCAGAAGGGCGTGTTCAACCGGCTGCTGTTCGCCCAGCCCGACGGCACGCTGCACAGCTACGACAAGCGCCACCTGTTCCGTTACGCCAGGGAACACGAGCGCTATGCCGCCGGCCGCGAACGCCTGACCGTGGAATGGAAGGGCTGGCGGATCTGCCCACTGGTCTGCTACGACCTGCGCTTCCCGGTGTTCTCGCGCAACCGCTTTGATGTCGAGCGTCCGCAGCAGCTCGACTACGACCTCGCGCTGTACGTGGCCAACTGGCCCTCGGCCCGCAACTACCCGTGGAAGACGCTGCTGCGTGCGCGCGCGATCGAGAACCTGTGCTACGTGGCTGCGGTCAACCGCGTCGGCACCGACGGCAACGGCCTGCATTACGCCGGCGACAGCGCGGTGATCGATTTTCTTGGCCATCCGGTCAGCGAATGCACCGACGAGGAAGTCGTCGTCACCACCACCTTGCAATCGGCCGAACTGGCCGCGCACCGCGCGCGCTTCCCGGCGATGCTCGACGGCGATGCGTTCGAGTTGAAAGAGCAGATCGCGGATAAAGCCGGCTGAAATGCGTGCCTGCCAGCATGAACAGCAGCGATACGGCTAACGCAACATCGCTTGTTCAGCCAACGCGAAGTTAACGTTGGCTGTGACATCGATATGGCTCCTTTCACAGGCTGACTCGCAGCCGTTGTCCCCCGCGCGCCCCGCGCACAACAATTCAAATCACATCCATTCGGCGCCAGCGGCTTCCCCCGGCCCTGCGTCCGTTACCGCGCGTGCGTTGCGCGCGGTCGTTTGAAGGAGACATGCCATCGTTATCCCAACCCTCCGCAATGCGGGACTGGCCGTTGCCCTGAGTGCCGTCACCCTGGCCGGCTGCAGCAGTTACATCAAACGCGACGAGTTCGACAGCACCATCGCCGATCTGCGCGCCACCGATCAGCGGCTGCAGTCGCAGATCGACACGCTCTCGCAGAAGCACGATGCCCTGGTCACGCAGCTGGCTGGCCGCGTGCGTGTGGAAACCGGCGCGCATTTCGCCACCGGCGACGCCACCCTGAGCGAGGAAGACAAGCCGCTGCTCGACGACTTTGCCAAGGCCGTCAGCAGCAATCGCTCCGATGCCTTGATCACGGTCGAAGGCTTCGCCGACCCGTCCGGCTCGACCGCCAACAACCGTCGACTGGGTCTGCACCGTGCCGAGGCCGTGCGCGACTACCTGGTCAGCAGCGGTGGTCTCGCCGCCAACCAGGTGCGCGCGGTGAGCTACGGCGAAGACAAGAACCGCCTGGTGCGCGCGGGCGCGACCGGTGATGCCGGGCACGACAATCGCCGTGTTTCGCTGGTGGTCGATTACGCAGGCGTTTCTGCCGCCCCGGCGACAGCGTCGATGTGATCAGCCGCCGCTGATGGGCTGCAACAGGGGCGGCCCGTGTCGCCCCTGCATGCAGCGGCGTTGCTTGCAGTGCATGAATGTGCCGACACGCGGCCGCACCCGCTGCGGCCAGCGCGATTACACTGGACCCGCCGTGCAGTCCCGCACGGCCGATCGACACGGACGCCGGCGCGCAGCGCCCGCCAATCCCGGACATTCACCGCGCCGGCTCCATCGCAGAGGAGCCAGGTCATGTCGCTACCCAGACTCGAACAGTTCCTGCAGTCCAACCAGGTCGCCTTCAACACGATGACGCACCCGCATGCGTTCACCGCCCAGGCCACCGCGGCCAGCGCCAACATCAGCGGCAAGGAAATGGCCAAGACCGTGATGGTCAAGCTCGATGGCAAGCTGGCGATGGCGGTGGTGCCGGCCAATGAATGGCTGGATCTGGCGCATCTGCGCGAGATCACCGGCGCACGCGATGTCGCACTGGCCAGCGAGTCCGAATTCAAGGACCGCTTCCCGGAATGCGAGGTCGGCGCGATGCCGCCGTTCGGCAACCTGTACGGCATGGACGTGTACGCCGCCGACAGCCTGGCCGCGGACGAGCAGATCGCCTTCAACGCCGGCAGCCACCGCGAATTGATGCGGATGGGCTGGCGCGATTTTGAGCGTCTGGTGCATCCGTGCGTCGGTGACCTGACGCGGCATTGAATGCGGCGCGCCTCCGACCCGGGCGGGCTGAGGGTCTGCCCGCGTCCGCGGGGAGCTTTAATCCGTAGCGATTTCATGGCTATGCTGCGGACATGAATAGCCCATCCGCGCTACGCCAGAACCTGCAGCCGTTGTGGAACCGGATTCCGTCAGGGCTGCGGCCATGGCTGAAGCGGGTCGCGCTCGCGCTGCTGATCGTCTATGCCGCTTACCTGCTGCTGGGCAACGTGTTTCTCAACACGCCGCTCGGGCCGTGGGCGGCCAATCGCAAGCCGGACAAATTCCAGATCGAGTGGGGGCCGGGCGTGACCTGGTGGCCCGGCCGCGTCGCGGTCTGGGACGTGAAGATGAAAGGCCACGCCGGCCGCACGTTGTGGGCGGTGCAGGCGGCCAAGGCCAGCGGCCGCGTCGCGATCCTGCCGTTGCTGCGCAAGACGGTGCGGGTACCGGAAGTGTGGGTGAGCGAGGTCGCCGGCGAGGTCGACATGACCGGCGCGCGCAAGCCGCCGCCGCCGGTCCGGCCGGGTGGCTGGGTGCTGCAGTTCGACCGCATCGCCACCGACAGCATCCGCCACGGCCGTTTCGCCGGGTTGACCCTGGAGGGTACCGGCAGCGCGCAGGTCGGTTTCTACAAGCAGTTGCGCGGCGGTGCGCTCGAGCTGATGCCCTCGAAGGCGCATTTCGACAAGGCCCGTCTGAGCCTTGATGGCGACGAGCTGTTGCGCGATGCCGGCATCGATGCACGCTTCACGATCGCCCGGCATACGCGCGCGCAGGCCTCCGGCATCCGCAAGCTGCTGATGACCGATGCGCAGCTCACGCTCGATGGCAGCACGGCGGCGCTGCAGGTCAATGTCGACCCAAACGGCAAGATCGCCCTCAAGACCGTGCCCGGGCAGGGCAGCGCGCACGCGCAGCTGACGTTCGCACGCGGGGTACTCAAGCCCGGCAGCCAGTTGCGCTGGCACATGCCGGTGACCGGCACCGACAGCACCGGAAGCGCACGCGCAGATTCGCTCGACGTCAATCTCGACGTCGGCCAGGACGTGGTGTTGAAGGCCAAGGTGCCGCCGCAGCAGGGCGGCATGCTCGCACTCGATGCCGACCTGCGCGTTCGCGGCAACGAGGTGCCGCTGCACGACTTCAAGACCCTGCTGCCACGCACCTCGGGGCATGTGGTCGGCAAGTGGCAGTTCGCCTCGCTGCGCTGGCTGGGCAACTTCTTCACCAATGCGCCGTGGCTGTCCCTGGACGGGGCCGGCAGTGTCGATGCCGATGTGCAGGTGCGCGACGGCAAGATCGCCGCCGGCAGCCGCGTCGGTGTACCGGAAGTGACCGCGATCGCCGACGTGATGGGCAACCGCATCCAGGGCCAGGCGCGCGCCGATGGCCGTCTCGATGCCGGGCCGAACGGCGAACTGCTGCCCAAGCTCGATCTGGTGATGGAGCGTTTCAACATCGCCGCCGATACCGCGCGCAGCCGGCCTTATGTCGAAGGGCAGAACCTGCGGCTGAGCCTGGAAACCCTCAGTGGCTTCGCCCAGGGCAAGCTCCGCCAGCCCGGTGCCCTCAAGCAGGCGCGCCAGTCGCTGCGGGCGCATCTGACCTTCAACGATGCGCACGTCCCCGACCTGCGTGTCTACAACCACTACCTGCCCAAGACGCATCTGCGTTTCGACGGCGGCTCCGGTCTGCTCAGTGGCGATCTCACCCTCGACGGCGCCGGCGACATCGGTCACGGCTGGCTGCGCGTCAACGGCCGGGCCACGCAGTTGCATGCGGCGGGGATGGCCCTGCGCGGCGACATCGACGTCAACACGCAACTGCGTCGCGCCAATCTCGACGGCCACAATTTCAACATCGACGGCAGCAGCGTCGATCTCAAGAACGTCAGCTTCACCGAGGCCGGTGGCGAGTCGCGCAGCGGCTGGTGGGCACGGATCAACCTTGATCGCGCGCGCATGGACTGGGACAAGCCGATGAGCGTCAACGGCAGCGCCCACATCAGCATGAAGGATGTCGGCTTTTTGCTGTCGCTGTTCTCGCGCCAGCGCGAATACCCGAAGTGGATCTACAAGCTGGTCGATGCCGGCCAGGCCCAGGTCAGTGGCAACGTGCAATGGCAGGGCGACACGCTGGTACTCGACCGCATGGAGGCCAAGAACCAGCGCTACGACCTGAAGGCGCGGCTGAAGCTGCACGGCCAGAGCCGTGTCGGCAGCCTGTACGCGCACTGGGGCGTGCTGAGCTGTGCTGTGCAGGTGAACAACGGCCAGCGCGATTTCCATCTGGTTCACGCCCAGCAGTGGTACGACGCGCAGCCGAACCTGCTGCGCTAGGCGCGCAGACGTTGAAGACGGCCGCGCGTGGCGATGACTCGAGTCTTTCGAGGGGTTTGCCCGCACTGCCGTTTCCTTAACGGGCCTGGGTGTTAACTGCTGCTGTCGGCGGTCCGCTTTGCCGCGGCCGCTGGTGCCGCCATGAGAGCGATCGGCCGAATAGGGTGCCTGGCCTTGGCACTGGTGTTTGCACCGGTGCTGGTCGCCGTGCCCCAGCCGCCGTCGCCCGAAACGGTGAAGCCCGGCGGCGTGTTGTTGCTCGACATCAAGGGCGGCATCGGCCCGGCGACGCGCGACCACCTGGTGCGTGGCCTCCGACGTGCCGGCACCGACGGAGCCCGTGCGCTGGTGCTGCGCATCGACACGCCGGGCGGGCTCGATGCCGCGACCCGCGACATCAACCAGGCCATTCTGGCCTCCGAGGTGCCGGTGATCGGCTGGGTCGCGCCGGAGGGCGCGCGCGCCGCCAGCGCCGGTACTTACATCCTGTACGCCTGTCACCTGGCGGCGATGGCGCCGGCGACTTCACTCGGCGCCGCCACGCCGGTCGCGATGGGCGGGCCGCAGCCGATGCCTGCGCCGGCGGAGGAGCCTCCCGACGACGCCACACCCCAGCCGGAGCCGAAGGCAAAACCCGCCCCGGCGCGCCGTGATGCCGGTGACGCCATGTCGCGCAAGGCCGTCAACGATGCGGTCGGCTACCTGCGCAGCCTCGCCGAGTTGCGCCATCGCAACGCCGATTTCGCCGAGGCCGCGGTGCGCGAGGCCGCCACGCTCACGGCAAGCCAGGCGCTGTCACAACGGGTGATCGAGTTCGTCGCCGAGGACATCGAAGCCGTGCTGCGCCAGGCCGATGGCCGCACGATCCGGTTGGGGCACCGCGATGTCACGCTCGCATTGGCTGGCCAACCGGTGACAAAGCTGGAGCCGGATTGGCGCGCGCGCCTGCTGGCGGTCATCACCGAGCCCACGGTGGCTTACCTGTTGCTGCTGGTCGGGCTGTACGGACTGGTTTTCGAGGGCTACAGCCCAGGTGCGGTGGTGCCGGGCATGGTCGGCATCATCTGCTTGTTGCTGGCGGCGTATGGGTTACAGGTGTTGCCGGTCAATTACGCCGGCGTGGCCTTGATCGCGCTGGGGGTGGTGCTGATCGCGGTCGAATTCGCGATGCCCAGTTTCGGCGCGCTCGGCATTGGCGGCGTGGTCGCGCTGGTGGCCGGCTCGCTGATCCTGTTCGACACCGACATCCCCGGTTTCGGCGTGCCGGGGCGGCTGATCGCCGGCATCGGCACGGCCAGCGCGCTGGCGTTCATGGCCATGCTGTGGCTGGCGGCGCGGGCGCGGCGTCAACCGGTGGTCACCGGCATCGAGGAACTGGTCGGCAGTCTGGCGGTGGCACTGCACGATTTTCACGGTCGCGGCCAGGTGCGCATCCGCGGCGAAGTGTGGCAAGCCGAGTCGAGCGTGCCGGTGCGCAGTGGCCAGGCGGTACGCGTGCTGGCGATGGACGGCCTGGTCCTGCGTGTTGCGCCGGTCGGCGAATGAGGTCATCTGACCTGAAGGAGTCCAATCATGTACCTGCCCCTGTATTTCCCGTTGATCGTGCTGGTGGCGCTGCTGCTGATCACCGCGATCAAGGTGCTGCGTGAATACGAACGCGGCGTCGTGTTCCAGCTCGGTCGCTTCTGGAAAGTGAAAGGGCCGGGCTTGATCCTGCTGATCCCGATCGTGCAGCAGATGGTGCGCGTGGACTTGCGCACGGTGGTGATGGACGTGCCGCCGCAGGACGTGATCTCGCGCGACAACGTGTCGGTGCAGGTCAACGCGGTGGTGTACTTCCGCGTGATCGACCCGCAGAAGGCGATCATCAACGTTGAGCACTTCTACGAGGCGACCAGCCAGCTCGCCCAGACCACGCTGCGCTCGGTGCTGGGCCAGCACGACCTCGACGAGATGCTGGCCGAGCGCGAACGGCTCAACAAGGACATCCGCGCCATCCTCGACGCGCAGACCGACGCCTGGGGCATCAAGGTCGCCAATGTCGAGATCAAGCGCGTCGATCTCAACGAGACCATGGTCCGCGCCATCGCCAAGCAGGCCGAGGCCGAGCGCGTGCGCCGCGCCAAGGTGATCCATGCCGAAGGCGAACAGCAGGCCGCTTCGAGGCTGGTCGAGGCCGCCAAACTGCTCGGCGGCGACCCGCGTGCGATCCAACTGCGTTACCTGCAGACGCTGACCGAAATCGCCGGGGAGAAGAGCTCGACGATTGTCTTCCCGCTGCCGATCGACCTGATCGAGTCGATGATGCGGTCCAAGGCTGAGAAGCCGGGTAGCGGGTAACCCGACATCGCCGCACCCACATCAGGTGCAACGAAAACACAAAGGGCGCCGAAGCGCCCTTTGTGGTGTTGCCTGTTACGTCGGATCACGCCGCGCCGCGCGGACCCCGGCCGCCGCCGGGACGGCCACCGCCACGCGGACCGCCCGGACGGGGGGCGCCGCCCGGACGAGCACCGCCGGGGCGCGGACCACCGGCGGGACGCCCGCCGGGCTTGCCGCCCGGACGCGGGCCACGCGGCTTGTCGCCGTAAGGATTGAAACCGCCCGGATTGGCGTGGTCGGAGGGGAAGCTCGGTGCATTGCCAGGATGGCCGTACGGACGCGGGCTGCGCTGGCCCTGACCCTGGCCGCCGCCGGGGCCGCGGCGCTCACCACCACCACCGCTGCGCTCGCCATACGGGCTGCCGCCGGTGCGTTCGCCGCCGAAACCGCCTTCACGGCGTGGGCCACGCTCGCCATGGCCACCGCCACCCGGACGGCTGCCGGCACCACCGGGGCGTCCAGCGCCGCCACCGGGCTTGTTGCCGTAGGGCTTGCGCAGACCGCGTGCACCATCGGGATTGCGGTGGCCGCTGGGGCCGGTGTCGACGCCTTCGGGCACGTACCAGGTGCGGAACGCGGCCGGGTTGCCCTCGGGCAGGGGCTTCGGGCCCTTGTCCTTGCGCTGCTTGAACGGCTTGTGCGACTGCTTGGCCGCGGCTTCGCCGCTGACGGTGAGGCCGCCGTGCTTGCGCGGACCGCCACGGCCGCGGCCGCCACGGTCTTCGCGCACATGGTCGAAGCGGCGCAGTTCGCGGCCTTCGTCGGCAGTGTTGTGGCCGCCGACGTAACCGTGCGTGCGCTCGCCGTTGCCGAAGTGCAAGGTGGCCTTGGCCGCCTTGCGCTGGCCGATCACCGGCTGCAGCGTCAGTGCCGACGGCGTGCCGTCCTCCAGACCCAGATCGGTGCGCAACGCTTCGACCTTGTCCGAGACCAGTTCCTGCGACTGGCCGCGCAGCAGCTCGCGCGGCAGCGCGACGGTGCCGTAGCGGACGCGCTTGAGGCGGCTGACCTGGCAGCCCTGCGACTCCCACAGGCGGCGCACTTCGCGGTTGCGGCCTTCCTTCACCACGACGCGGAACCAGTCGTGCGAGTCGCTGCCGCCGATGCGCTCGATCTCGTCGAACTTGGCTGGGCCGTCCTCGAGGGCGACGCCGCGGGCGAGGCGGTCGACGATGTTGTCGGCGACGTTCTCCTGGCCTTCCGGTGCACGCACGCGGCAGACGTACTCGCGCTCGACCTCGAACGACGGATGCATCAGCGCATTGGCGAGCTCGCCGTCGGTGGTCAGCAGCAGCAGGCCGGTGGTGTTGATGTCGAGACGGCCGATCGCGATCCAGCGCGCACCCTTGAGAGCGGGCAGGGCCTCGAAGATGGTCGGGCGCCCCTCGGGGTCTTCGCGCGTGGTCACTTCGCCTTCGGGTTTGTTGTACATCAGCACGCGCGCCGGTTCGGTCAGCGCGGTGGCGATGAACTGGCGCCCGTCGAGCTCGATCTTGTCGCCGCCCTTGATGCTCATGCCGATCTGCGCGATCTCGCCGTTGACCTTGACCAGGCCATCGGCGATGCGCTGCTCGAGCGCGCGGCGCGAGCCGAGGCCGGCCTGCGCGAGGACCTTGTGCAGGCGCTCTTCCAGGCGCGGGGCTTCGGCAACGGCGTCGGCGCCGCGCTTGAGGGTGAGCTTGCGGCTCTTTTCTTCAGTCATTTTTCTGTTGCTCCGACTCGGCCAGTTCGGCCTCGTCTGTGTCTTCCGGAACGGTCGTCGTCTCGACGGCGTGGGTGTCTTGCTCGGGATCGTTCACGTCCGCCGCGCGCTCGCCCGGCGCGGCATCGGGGTCGCCCAGCAGGGCGGATTCGGGGATTTCGATGTGACTGTAATCGTCGCTGTCTTCGTCAGAGACGGCTTCGTTGGTTGCTTCGATGGGCTCGATGTCGGCTTCGTTGGCGGCACCGGCACCGGCACCGGCACCGGCACCGGCATCGTCCGTATTCGAGGCCTCGGTGTCGGCGCCGCTGGCGATGCCGCCGGCGGCGATGCGGCCTTCAAGCGGCGTGGCACCGTCAAACTGCAACTGCGGCTCCAGCTCGCCGATGTCCTTGAGCTCCGACAGCGGCGGCAGCTCGTCCAGGCGCTTGAGGCCGAAGTAGTCGAGGAACACCTTGGTGGTGCCGAACAGGGCCGGCTTGCCGGGCACGTCGCGGTGGCCGACGACACGGATCCACTCGCGCTCTTCCAGTGCCTTGATGATGTTGCTGTTGACCGCGACACCGCGGACCTGCTCGATCTCACCGCGCGTGATCGGCTGGCGGTAGGCGATCAGCGCCAGCGTTTCCAGGGTGGCGCGGGTGTACTTGGTCTGGCGCTCGGTCCACAGCCGCGCGACCCAGGGATGCACGTCGGCCTGGACCTGGTAGCGGAAGCCGGAGGCCAGTTCGACCAGTTCGACGCCGCGCTCCTTGCAGCCTTCGCGCAGGGTCTCCAGCGCCTGCTCGACGCTGTCGGCCGGTGCCGGCTGGTCCTCGGGGAACAGCGCGTGCAGTTGCGCCAGCGTCAGCGGCTGGTTGGCGGCGAGCAGGGCGGCCTCGACGATGCGGGTGATGAATTGTTGGTCCATGAATTGGATGAGCTCTTCGATGCTCTTGGGTCGTTGCTTTTTGCTCGTCATTCCGCCTTGACGGGAATGACGGCGCGGGTGTACTTACCTCTGCGAATCATCATTCGCCGCCGGCTCATCGAACTCGCTGCTCAGCTCGATCTCGTCGGCGTCCTTCATCAGCGCCAGCGACTTGACGTAGATCGGAGCCAGCGGCTGACGTTCACCTTGTGGCTGCTCCTGCACGATCTCGACCAGTTGTTCCTTGGCCAGGGTGAGCAGGCCGAGGAAGGTCACGACCACGCCGAGCTTGCCTTCCTCGGCGGTGAACAGCGATTCAAAGCGGTGGAACGCACCGTCGGCCATGCGCGTGAGCAGCTCGCCCATGCGCTGGCGGACGCTGAGCGCGTCGCGCTTGATCGCGTGCTGGGTGAACAGCTCGGCGCGCTTGAGCACGTCGTGCAGGGCCAGCAGCATTTCCTTCAGGTCCACCGGCGGCGGCAGCTTGACCGAAGCCCGGTCCGGCACGAACGCCTGCGCCGGCGCGGTGTCGCGGTCCTGCCGGGGCAGGGTGTCGATGTCCTCGGCAGCCTTCTTGAAGCGCTCGTACTCCTGCAGACGACGCACCAGTTCGGCGCGCGGATCGTCCTCCAGGCCTTCCTCGCTGACCGCGCGCGGCAGCAGCATCCGCGACTTGATCTCGGCCAGCATCGCGGCCATCACCAGGTAATCGGCGGCCAGCTCGAAGCGCATCTCGTGCATGGCCTGGATGTAGTCGACGTACTGGCGGGTGATCTCGGCGACCGGGATGTCCAGTATCTCGAGGTTCTGCCGGCGGATCAGGTACAGCAACAGGTCGAGCGGGCCCTCGAACGCCTCCAGGATGACTTCCAGCGCGTCCGGCGGGATGTACAGGTCCTGCGGGATCTGCAGCACCGGCTGGCCGTGCACCATCGCCAGCGGCATCTCATGCTGTTGCGGAGCATGGGGCTGCGGATGCGCGGGGCTCGGTGGGTGCTCGGTCGCGTCGGGTGCGCGTTCTTCGGTCATTCGGAAGCGGCCCCTCCGGGCCGTCGGCACTGCTATCGCTTCGGTGCTGGCGGCCTTTGCGCGGTCGCCATTCGGGTGCAACGGACCTGCTTTGAGTCGGTGCTAGAAGTCGGTGCTAAGCCCGAACGGCTCCGGCCTGCGCGTCACGCGGGGGCGTGACGGCGAAGATCGATGGGGTGCGGGCGCGGGCCGTGCAATGCAGCGACGCACTAGAGAGGTGCGTGCGTGGCGACGGTGTGGGGGAACCTGTCGCGACGGGCCGCTGCGTCCAGCCTCGGGCAATTGCAGGCTAGGGTACGGACTTGCCGGGGGCGTGTCCAGCGGGTGGCGCGCGGGCACTGGCTACAATTCATGTGGGCCCCGCCGGGGCGACAGGAAACGAAACCGCATGTGGTATGTGATCGAAGGCTATGACGGCAACGACGTGCTGCCCCAGCGCACCCAGGCCCGGCCGGCGCATCTGGCACGCCTGACCGCGCTGCGCGACGAAGGGCGCCTGCTGCTGGCCGGGCCGTGCCCGGCGATCGACGCCGAAGACCCGGGCCCGGCTGGATTCAGCGGCAGCGTGGTCATCGCCGAATTCGAATCGCTGCAGGCCGCGCGCGTCTGGGCCGACGCCGACCCGTATGTGGCGGCCGGCGTCTACCAGCGGGTCGAGGTGCGGCCTTTCCGCAAGGTGTTGCCGTGACCGCCGCGCTACCGCGCGAGCAGCGCGTCGCCGCGATCGAGGCGGCGCTGCAGGCCGCGCTGGCACCGCAGTTGCTGGTGGTCGAGGACGAGAGCCACCGCCATGCCGGCCATGCCGGCGCCGCCGATGGCCGCGGGCATTTCCGCGTCGACATCGTCAGTGCCGCCTTCGCCAGCCTCAGCCCGATCGCCCGGCACCGGGCGGTGTATGCGGCGGTCGGCGGGTTGATGGACACGGACATCCACGCGCTGGCGATCCGGGCACGCACGCCGGAAGAAGTGGCCTGAGCCGGTCTTTGTCGCGGCGCAGCATTTTCCTGTCGTCTCAAAAGCCCGTTGTACGGGCTTTTCCGAGCGATCGCACAGTTCGATAACGTGCGCTTTACACTTGTGTTTGAAAACGTTTACAGTCGGCCCCGCTTCAAACCGCGGAGGGCAGTGACGACGTGGCGAGCGTAACCATCAAAGATGTCGCACGCGTGGCGCAGGTGTCGGTTGCCACGGTGTCGCGGGCCCTGAATGGGCACGGTAACGTGGCCGAGGAAGTGCGCAACCGGGTCCTGGCCGCCGCCAACGACCTGCGCTACACCCCGCATGCCGCTGCCCGCAGCCTCAGCAGCCGCCGCACCCAGACCCTGGGCGTGGTGCTGCCGGACCTGCACGGCGAATTCTTCTCCGAGCTGATGCGCGGCATCGACCAGGTCGCGCGCCAGCACCGGCTGCACCTGCTGGTCTCCAGCTACCACGGCAACCCGGACGAGCAGGGCGCGGCCCTGCGAGCGATGCGCGGCCGCGTCGACGGCCTGCTGGTGATGTCGCCTTACGTGGCGGCACCCACGGTGCTGGGCGACCATCTGGAAGCGTCGCTGCCGCGAGTGGTGATCAACAGCCAGAACGCGAGCCCCGACATCACCGCGCTGGGTGTCGACAACTACGGCGGCGCGGTGGCGATGGTCGAGCACCTGGTCGCCTGCGGCCACCGCCGCATCGCCTTCATCGGCGGGCCGGCGGACAACTTCGATGCGCACGAGCGCCTGCGTGGCTACCGCGATGCACTGGCACGGCTGGTTCCTGATGCCGAACCGTGGGTGCTGCCGGGCGATTTCGATGAAGCCTCCGGCCACCGTGCCGGTCGTGAGGTGCTGGCGGCGGCGGAGCGGCCCGATGCGGTGTTCGCAGCCAACGACATGATGGCGCTGGGCTGTTTGTTCGCCTTCGCGCAAGCCGGTGCGCGCGTCCCGGGCGACATCGCCCTGGCCGGGTTCGATGACATCCCGCTGGCCCGCTACGTCCATCCCAGCCTGACCACGATGCGGGTCAACATCGCTGAACTCGGCGCGCGCGCCGCCCGCCAGTTGATCGTGCAGATCGCAGGGGAAGCGTTGCCGGCCACCGGCGCGCTGGCGCTGGTCCCCGAACTGAGCGTGCGCGAGTCCAGTGGCGCCGCGTCCGTCATGCCCCGACCCGATCCCCGGTTCTGAGAAACCGCTTCCTGGGTTTCTCTTTGTTCCCTGATGTAAACGATTCCAGTCAGCTCGAGTGCTTCTTGGAGAGAGGAAAGCATATGCAGCCCCGCAAATTCCCCCGTCAACGGCCCACCCCCAAACTGTTGGCCTGCGCGCTCGCCAGTTGCCTGGCGATGACCGCGCCGATGGCCTTCGCGCAAAGCACCGCGGCCACCATCCGCGGCCAGGTCACGGTCGATTCCGCGCCAGCCGGTGAGGCGTCGGTGACGGCCACCAACGTCGCCACCGGCCTGAGCCGCAAGGTGCAGGCGGTCGGCGGCAACTACAACGTCGGCGGCCTGCCGCCGGGCACCTACCGCATCGACGTGCAGGCCGATGGCCAGACCACGAGCAAGACCGTGACTGTCCAGGTCGGCCAGACCGCCACCTTGAACCTGGCCACCGGCGGCGTCGCCGAGACCGGCCCGGTTGCGGACGCGACCACGGTCGATGCCGTCACCGTGACCAGTGAGGTGCTGGCGGAGGTCAAGACCTCGGAAATCGCCACCTACGTCACCCACAAGCAGATCGAGTCGCTGCCGCAGGGCACGCGCAACTTCCTCGCCTTTGCCGACCTGGCGCCGGGTGTGGCGTTCGAGACCGGCAGCGAAGGCTCGACGAGGATCAAGTCCGGCGCGCAGAACGCCAACGGCATCAACGTCTACATCGACGGTGTCGGCCAGAAGGACTACGTGTTGCGTGGCGGCATCAGCGGCCAGGACTCCAGCCGCGGCAACCCGTTCCCGCAGTCGGCCATCGGCGAGTACAAGGTCATCACCCAGAACTACAAGGCCGAGTACGACCAGCTCAGCAGTGCCGCGATCGTCGCCACCACGCGATCGGGCACCAACAATTTCGAAGGCAGCTTCTTCTGGGACCACACCGCGACCGACTGGCGCACGCCGACGGTGTTCGAGGAGCGCAATGACGACAAGGTCGAAACCAAGGAGACGCAGTACGGCGCGACCTTCGGCGGCCCGATCCTGCGTGACCAGGCGCATTTCTTCCTGTCCTACGAGGCCAAGGAGTACGAATCGCCGCGCACGTTGACGCCGGGGCGCGGCTACACCATCGACCGCCTGCCGTCGATCGTGCAGCAGGAGGCGGGCACCGGCCTGTACACGGCGCCGTTCAAGGAGGACCTGTACTTCGGCAAGGTCGACTGGCTGATCGGCGAGAACCACTACTTCGAACTGACCGGCAAGTACCGCGACGAGAGCGAGTTGACCGGCATCGGCGGACAGAACCTGCCCAGCTACGCCACCGCCAAGCTCAACGAGGAAACCCGCGCCGACCTGCGCTACCAGTACAGCAACGGTGCCTGGCTCAACGATGCGCACATCACCTACGAGGACGCCTCGTACAACCCGAGCCCGTTGAACGGAGGCATCGCCTACATCCTCAGCGACGGCACCAATTTCAACGACGTCATCATCCGCCGCGGTGCCGGCTCCGACTTCCAGGACAAGGGGCAGGAGGGCTGGGGCTTCCAGGACGACCTGACTTTCACCGGCTGGCAGGGCCACACGCTCAAGATGGGCATGAAGTACAAGGACGTGAAGGTCAGTGCGGCCGAGCGGCAGCCGTACTACCCGCAGTTCACCTACAACATCAACGGCAGCCTGACCCAGCCGATCCACGTCAAGTTCGGCACCGCGCTGCCGGGCGTCGGCGACGGCAGCGCCGAGTCGGCCAACAAGCAGTACGGCTTCTACGTGCAGGATGACTGGGAGGTCAACGACAGGCTGATCGTCAACCTCGGCCTGCGCTACGACTACGAGGAAAGCCCGACTTACCTCGACTACACCACGCCGGCTGACGTGGCGGCGGCGTTGCGCTCCTCGACCGCGCTCAACAACCCGGGCTCGGGCGTCAACGTCGAGAACTACATCAGCACCGGCAACAACCGTAAATCCTTCAAGGACGGCTGGCAGCCGCGCGTGGGCTTTTCCTACGACCTCAACGCCGACCAGCAGCACGTGATCTACGGCGGTGCCGGCCGCGCCTACGACCGCAACCTGTTCGACTGGCTGCAGCTGGAGGTCACCAAGGCGACGTTCCCGGCCTCGGATTTCGATTTCCGCCGTGCCGACGGCAGCTGCCCGCGTGTCGATACCACCTGCATCGACTGGAACCCGGCGTATTTTGATCCGGCGGTGCTGGCCACGCTGGCCTCGCAGACCGGTGCCGGTCGCGAAGTGTTCGTGCTCGACAACAACATCAAGACGCCGTACTCCGACCAGTTCAGCCTGGGCATGCGCAATGCGGTCGGCGAATGGCTGACCGACGTGACCGTCTCGTACGTCGAGAGCCACGACGGTTTCGCTTTCCTGCTGGGCAATCGCCTCCCTGACGGCACGTTTTTCCGTCCCGGTTTCAACTGGGGCCAGCCCTGGGGCCAGGGCTTCGCTCCCTTCGGCAACCTGATCCTGGGCACCAACGGCCTGGAGACCAAGACCACCTCGCTGTACCTGAAGGCCGAGAAGCCGTACACGGCCGAGTCGGGCTGGGGCGTGACCTTCGCCTATACCTACGCCGACGCCCGCGAAATGCGTCAATCGCCGGAGGTGTTCTCGCTGGATTACCCGACCCTGGCCGACTACGGCTGGCACGATGCCGCGGTGCCCGAGCACCGTCTGGTCGGCACCGGCATCTACGACGGCCCGTGGGGCATGACGTTCTCGGGCAAGCTCACGCTGGCTTCGCAGGCGCCGCGTTATGGCACCAACTGCTTCAATGTCGACCAGCGGGACAACTGCTTCATCGACCAGTACAAGCCCGACGGCACGCTGGGCTTCAAGCAGTTCGATCTGGCGGTGATGAAGGATTTCGATACCGGCACCGGCTTCAAGATGTGGGTGCGTGGCGACGTGCTGAACGTGTTCGACTGGGCCAACTACAGCGGTTACGACGATTGGTACGGTGGCTGGGATGATCAACAGCAAGCCATCGTCGCCAACAGCAACTTTGGCACACCCAACACGCAGATGCTGCCGACCCGTACCTTCAAGCTGTCGCTGGGCTTCAACTTCTGACGTGCGATCGCCGGCCGCCCACCTCGTCGGGCGGCCGGCGGTCCCCCGTCGGTGCTTCCTTTCCATACACTTCATGGCGTGGTGATGTTCGATTCATTCCGACGCAGTTTGGGGACTGCATCGCTGGTGGCGGTGCTCGTGGTGGTTGCGGGTTGCCGGCAGAGCGAGCCGGAATCGATGACGTATCCGGTGGCGGACTCGTCGCCGGTGCAGATCGAGCCGCTGAAGGCGACCAAGCCGGAGCTGCCGCCGCTGTTCCGTGATATCGAGAAGCGCACGTTCCAGTTTTTCTGGGACACCACGAATGAACAGAACGGCCTGACGCCGGACCGGTTCCCCTCGCGTCCGTTCGCCAGCATCGCCTCGGTCGGCTTCGCGCTGACTGCGTACCCGATCGGCATCGAGAACGGCTGGGTCAGCCGCAACCAGGCGGTCGACCGCACCCTGACCACGCTGAAGTTCTTCCGCGACCTGCCGTCCGGGCCGCAGGCCACCGGCAAGGGTGCGTACCAGGGCTTCTACTACCACTTCCTCGACATGCAGAACGGCCACCGCTACGACAGCTGGGTCGAGCTGTCGAGTGTGGACACCGCGTTGCTGATGATGGGCGTGCTGTTCACGCAGTCCTATTACGATCGCGACGAGCCGCGCGAGAAGCAGATCCGTGCGCTGGCCGACGAGCTGTACCGGCGCGTCGACTGGACCTGGTTGCAGAAGAACAAGCCGTTGATCTCGATGGGCTGGTTCCCGGAGAGTGGCTTCATCCAGCACGACTGGATGGGCTACAACGAGGCGATGATGCTGTACGTGCTGGCGCTGGCCTCGCCGACGCACCCGGTCAGTGCCGACACCTGGACGGTATGGGCGCGCACCTACAACGAGTCCTGGGGCGTGTACCAGGGCGAGGAGTTCCTGGCCTTCGGCCCGCTGTTCGGCCATCAGTACAGCCATGTCTGGATCGATTTCCGCGGCATCCAGGACGCCTACATGCGCGAGCGCGGCATCGACTACTTCGTCAACAGCCGCCGCGCGGCTTACGCCCAGCGCGCCTACGCGATCGCCAACCCGATGAAATGGGAGGACTATGGCCCGGAAGTCTGGGGCCTGACCGCCAGCGACGGGCCGCAGCAGACCTTGCAGCCGTACCGCGGCGAGCAGCGCCAGTTCCGCCATTACTCCGCGCGCGGCGCCGGCCTGAGCGACACCTTCGACGACGGCACGATCGCGCCGACCGCGGCGATCGCCTCGCTGCCGTTCGCACCGGAGATCGTCATCCCGACCACCGTCGAGCTGCACAAGCGCTATGGCGAGTACCTGTACTCCAGCTACGGTTTTCTCGACTCGTTCAACCCGAGTTTCAACTACGACATCCCGCTCAAGACCGGTCGCCTGGTGCCGGGCGCGGGCTGGGTGGCCAGTGATTACATCGGCATCGACCAGGGCCCGATCCTGGCGATGATCAGCAACTACCGCAGCGACTTTGTCTGGAACGTGATGAAGCGCAATCCCTACATCCGCGCCGGACTCGAGAAGGCGGGGTTCACGGGCGGCTGGCTGGAACCGAAGGGCGAAGCCAAGCCACAGCAGCCGCAGACCCAGGCCGAGAAGGATGCGGCGACGGCGCGGGCCCTGGGCGAGGCGGAGTCGCGGGTTCCGCGTGCCAGCACGCAAACACCCAAGCCGCCGCAGCCGGAGTGACATGCAGTTGATGCGCGACTGGCCCTGTCGCTTGCTGGTGCTGCTGGCCGCCGTGCTGCTGGCTGCGTGCGCACGGCAGGCCGACGACCGCGAGGTGGTGCGCTTCTGGGCGATGGGCTTCGAGGGCGAGGTCGTCACCCAGTTGATTCCGGAATTCGAGCGCCGTCATCCGGACATCCGCGTCGTCGTGCAGCAGATGCCGCTGATCTCTTCGCACGAGAAGCTGCTGACCGCCTTCGCTGGCGACTCGTTGCCCGATGTCTGCGCGATCGGCAACACCTGGGTATCCGAGTTCGCGCTGCTCGATGCCCTGGTGCCGCTCGATGCGCGGCTCACGCAGACGCCGGCGTTGCAAGCGCACGATTACTTTACCGGCGCCTGGGACACCGGCGTGATCGGCGGCCAGGTGTATGCCGTGCCGTGGTATGTCGAGACCCGCTTGCCGTTCTATCGCCGTGATCTGCTCGCGCAAGCCGGCATCGAACGACCACCGGTCAACTGGGAGGAATGGAAAGTGGCGATGGCGGCGATCAAGCGCGAGGTCGGCCCGGACCGCTACGCCGCGTTGCTGCCGCTCAACGAAGCCGAGCCTCTATTGAACCTGGGCATCCAGGCACCCGAACCGCTGTTGCGCGACGCCGGCCGTTACGGCAACTTCCGCAGCCCGGGTTTCAAGCGCTCGCTGGCTTTCTACCGTGAGATCTTCGATCGGAAGTGGGCGCCGCTGGCAAGCAACACCCAGATCGCCAATGTCTGGAATGAATTCGGTCGTGGCTATTTCAGCTTCTACCTCAACGGCCCGTGGAACATCGCCGAATTCCGCAAGCGCCTGCCTCCGGCCTTGCAGTCCTCGTGGATGACGATGCCGCTGCCGGGCGAACACGGGCCAGGTGCTTCGGTGGCCGGTGGCGCCAGTTTCGTTCTGTTCCGCAGCTCGCAGCGCCAGGATGCGGCGTGGAAGTTGATCGCCTACCTGTCCGAGCCGCAGGTGCAGGCGCGCTTCCACGGCCTGACCGGCAACCTGCCGCCGCGACGCAGCACCTGGAATGTGCCTGCGCTGGCCGGCGACGAGTACGCACGTGCGTTTCGCGACCAGCTCGAGCGCGCACGGCCGGTGCCCAAGGTACCGGAGTGGGAGCGCATCGCCAACGAGATCAAACTGGTCGGCGAACAGTTGGCCAACGGTCACCTGACAGTCGACGAGGCCGCGGCCGAACTCGACCGCCGCGCCGACAAGATCCTGGAGAAACGCCGCTGGATGCTCGACCACCACACCATCCCGGCAGGAGCGCCATGACGCGCGTCGATGCAAAGGCGGGCAGGTAATGAAGCCGTCCACTGCCGGCTGGGTGTTCGCTGCGCCCGCGTTGACCGTGATCGGGGTGTTCTTCGGGTTGCCGGTACTGGCCGCGTTTGCGCTGAGCCTGACCGATTTCGACATCTACGCCCTGGCCGACAGCGACAACCTGCGCTTCGTCGGCTTCGGTAATTACCTCGGCCTGCTGCAGAACCCGCTGTTCTGGAAGGCGCTCGGCAACACCTTGTACTTCGTCGTGGTCGGCGTGCCGCTGTCGATCGTGGTGTCGCTGGGGGCGGCGCTGCTGCTGCATTCCAGACTGGGCACGTTCAAGCCGTTCTTCCGCACTGCCTATTTTGCGCCGGTGGTGACCACGGTGGTCGCGGTGGCGGTGATCTGGCGTTACCTGTTCCACACCCGTTACGGGCTGGTGAACTGGGGGCTGTCGTGGCTCGGCATCGATCCTATCGACTGGCTCGGTGATCCGGTGTGGGCCATGCCGACCATCATCGTGTTCGCGGTGTGGAAGAACTTCGGCTACAACATGATCATCTTCCTGGCCGGCCTGCAGGCGATCCCAGAGGACCTGTACGAGGCCGCGCGCATCGACGGTGCATCGCGGTGGCGGCAGTTCCTGCATGTCACCTTGCCGATGCTCGGGCCGGTGCTGCTGATGGTCGGCATCCTCACGCTGGCCGGTTACTTCCAGCTGTTTGCCGAGCCGTATGTGATCACCCAGGGCGGCCCGTTGCAGAGCACGGTCAGCGTGCTGTACCTGATGTACGAAGAAGGCTTCAAGTGGTGGAATCTGGGCAATGCCTCGGCGGTGGCCTTCATCCTGTTCGTGCTGATGACCGGCGTGACCAGCAGCTTGCTGTGGTTTGCACGGCGCAAAGGAGCGGAGGGATGAACCCGCGTCTGGCCAAGGCGATCGTCAATGGCCTGCTGGTCGGCCTGGCGGTGCTGAGCCTGGCGCCGCTGCTGTGGATGCTGGCGGTGTCGTTCATGCAGCCCGGCGAAGCCAGTCACTTCCCGCCGCCGTTGCTGCCGTCCAGGCCGACGCTGCACAACTATCACGAGCTGTTCGCCAAGGCCGGCATGGGCCGTTATCTGCTCAACAGCTTCCTGATCGCGTCGCTGACCACGCTGATCGCGCTGCTGCTCAATACCCTGGCCGGTTATGCCTTCGCCAAGCTGCAATTCCCCGGACGCGAGCGAGTGTTCCGCGTGCTGCTGGCCGCGCTGGTGATCCCGGCGCAGGTGACGATGATGCCGCTGTTCCTGATGCTCAAGCAGATGGGGCTGGTCAACAGCTACGCCGGCGCGATCGTGCCGGGCATGGCCGGCATCTTCGGCATCTTCCTGGTGCGCCAGTACGCGCGCTCGATTCCCGACGAGTTGCTGGAGGCTGCACGCATCGACGGCGCCGGCGAGTGGCGCATCTTCTTCCAGATCGTACTGCCGGCGCTCAAGCCGATCCTGGTGACGCTGGCGATCTTCAGCTTCCTCGCCGCCTGGAACGACTTCATGTGGCCGCTGATCGTGCTCAGCGACAGCAGCCTGCAGACGCTGCCGGTGGCGCTGGCCTCGTTGTCGCGTGAGCACGTGCAGGACAACGAGATGATGATGGCCGGATCGGTGGTGACGGTGTTGCCGGTGCTGCTGCTGTTCCTGGTGCTGCAGCGTTACTACCTGCAAGGCCTACTGGTGGGGAGTGTGAAAGGGTGATCCTCGAAAGTCGTATCCGGATTCTTGCTGGGTTGGTCCTGACCGCCATGGCCCTGCCGGCGTGCACCAGTGGGCCGGAGACGCCACGCGTACTCGATGATTTCGAATCAGCCGGTGCATGGAAAGTGGTGACATCGGACCAGGTCAGCGGCCGCCTGCGTGCGGTCGACGGCGTCGACGGCAAGGCGCTGTGCCTGGATTACGACTTCAACGGTGTGTCCGGCTACGCCGGCCTGCAGCGCGAGTTGCCGCTGGATTATCCCGCGGACTACGAATTCGCCTTCCAGTTGCGTGGTGACTCGCCGGCCAACGACCTGCAGTTCAAGCTGGTCGATGCCAGCGGCGACAACGTCTGGTGGGTCAATCGGCCTGGGTACGCCTTCCCGCCGCAGTGGACGCCGGTGATCTACAAGCAGCGCCACATCAGCCGTGCCTGGGGGCCCGCACCGGACCCGGCCCTGCGCCACAGCCAGAAGCTTGAATTCACGATCTACAACAGCGTCGGCGGCAAGGGCACGGTCTGCTTCGATTCGTTGACCCTGCGCGAGCGTCGCGTCGAGACCACGCCACCGCCGCGGCCGCGGGCCACGGCCAGTGCGACGACCGCCAACGACGTGGCCGATCATGCGGTCGATGGTGATCCTGCAACCACCTGGCGTGCCCCGGCTGCATCGTCGCCGAGCCTGCAACTCGACCTGGGCCGTCTGCGCGAATTCGGCGGCCTGCGCCTGCATTGGAACTCCGCGGAAGCGGCGACGCGCTACCGGATTTCGCTGTCGCGCGACGGCCAGGCCTGGAGCGACGCGCGGGTCGTCACCACAGGCAACGGCGGGGTCGATCCGATCGCGTTGCCGGAGTCGGAAGCGCGTTACATGCGCCTGCAGCTCGAGGGCGGGCAGGGCGATACCTTCGGCTTGGCCGGCATCGACATCGAGCCGCTGGCCTTCGCGGACACGCCCAACGACTTTGTCGCTTCGGTCGCTGCTGACGCCGCACGCGGCACGTACCCGCGCGGCTTCCATGGCGAGCAACCGTATTGGACGGTCGTCGGCATCGACGGCGGACACAATCAGGGGTTGATCGGCGAGGACGGCGCGGTCGAGGTCGGCCGGGGCGGCTTCAGCATCGAGCCGCTGGTGGTCAGCGACGGCAAGCTGGTGACCTGGGCCGATGTCCAGACCTCGCAGTCGCTGCAGGACGGTTACCTGCCGATTCCGAGTGTCCACTGGCAGCACGCGGATTTTGCCCTGGACGTGACCGCCTTCGCGCGCGGCACGGCGGAACGCTCACAGCTGCATGCACGCTATCGCCTGAGAAACACCGGCGATCGCCCGCGCGACTACGTGTTCGTATTGGCGGCGCGGCCTTTCCAGGTGAATCCGCCGACGCAATTCCTCAGCACGGTCGGTGGCGTCAGCACGATCGAGCGCATCGCCGCGACGGAAAGGCAGTTTGTCGTCAACGGCAAACAGCGCGTGTCGGTCGGGCAGAAATCGCTGGCCAGCTTTGCCACCAGCTTCGATGAAGGCGAAGTGGTCGAGCGGCTGCGGCGTGCCGACTGGACCAAGTTCTGCACGACCTGCACCGATACCGGCGAAAGATTCGCCGCGATGGCTGGTGCACGTAGCGAGACGGAAGACACGACCGGTCTCGGCTCCGGCGCGCTGCTCTACGGGATGCGATTGCAGCCGGGAGAAAGTCGCGAGTTCGACTGGCGCACGTTACTCGCCGGTGCGCCGTCCGAGCCGTCGGCACCGCCGCGTTCGGCGGGCGAATTGCAGGATGAAGTCGCTGCGCAGTGGCGCGACAAGCTCGATCGCGTGCAGCTGCGAGTGCCGCCGCAAGGCCAACACGTGGTCGACACCCTGCGCACCGGCCTGGCGCACATGCTGATCAGCCGTATCGGGCCGCGCCTGCAGCCCGGCACGCGCTCGTACTCGCGCGCCTGGATCCGCGACGGCGCGATGATCGGCGAAGGCTTGCTGCGCATGGGTCGCGAGGACGTGGCCGAAGAATTCCTGCGCTGGTACGCGCCGTACCAGTTCGACAACGGCAAGGTGCCGTGCTGCGTCGATGACCGCGGCAGCGACCCGGTGCCGGAGAACGACAGCCACGGCGAACTGGTGTTCACCATCGCCGAGGTCTACCGCTACACGCGCGACGAGGCCTTGCTCGAAGCGATGTGGCCGCATGTGGTCGGTGCGGTGAAGTACATGGACGAGCTGCGCCTGAGCGAACGTACTCAGACCAATCGGACGCAGCATCCGGCCTTCTACGGGATGATGCCGGCTTCGATCAGTCACGAGGGTTATTCGGCCAAGCCGATGCACTCGTACTGGGACAACTTCTGGGCGCTGCGCGGATACAAGGACGCGGTCGAGATCGCGCAGTGGCTGGGTCGCAACGAGGAGGCGCGCCGCTTTGCGGCCGCGCGCGACCAGTTCCGCGGCGATCTCTACGCCTCGATCGAGGCGGCGGTGAAGCAGCACGGCATCGATTACCTGCCCGGTGCGGCCGAGTTGGGCGACTTCGACGCGACCTCGACCACGATCGCACTGGCGCCGGGTGGCGAACAGGGGCAGCTGCCGCAACGCCTGCTCGACGGCACCTTCGAGCGTTACTGGCGCGAGTTCGTGGCGCGCCGCGACGGCACCCGCGAATGGAAGGATTACACGCCTTACGAGCTGCGCACGATCGGCAGCTTCGTGCGCCTGGGCTGGCGCGAACGCGCGCACGAGGCGCTGGACTTCTTCTTCAAGGATCAACAGCCGCGTGCCTGGAACCAGTGGGCCGAGGTAGTGTCGCGCACGCCACGCAAGCCGTTCTTCGTCGGCGACCTGCCGCACGCATGGGTCGAGTCGGATTACGTGCGCTCGGCGCTCGACCTGTTCGCCTATACGCGCGACGACGATGACGCGCTGGTGATCGCGGCGGGTATTCCGGCGGACTGGTTGGCCGGCGAGGGCGTCCGCGTGGCCAACCTGCGCACGCCGTACGGCCCGCTGGGTTATGCGCTGAAGCAGGACCGCGAGCGCGTCTTGCTGATGCTGTCACCGGGATTGCGAGCGCCCGCCGGCGGGGTGGTGCTGCGCTGGCCCTACTCGCAACGACCGGGTGCGACGCGTGTCGATGGCCGTCCTGCAACTTGGCAGAACGGGGAGTTGCGCATCGAAGGCACCGCGACCCGGGTCGAGATCGAGCTTGGTCAGGAATGAGTGTGGCCTAGGCGCAATGCGTCGCGTTCGGCAAGCGGACGTGCTCAGGCGTACCAGTGCACGTGCAGTGGCGAGTCGGAGGTGCCCAGTGCAGCCAGTACCGGCCAGCGGTGTACGTCGCCACTGGCCAGTGCCTGCTCGAACACCGCGCGTTTGCGTGCGCCCTGCAGCAACAACAGCCGCGCCCGTGTGCGTGCCAGGCCGGCCGGGGTGAGGCTGATGCGCTTGTGCCATTGCCGCGCGCCGGAACAGCCGTTGGCATCGACAGCGATATAGGACTGACGGCTGCCCAACGCGCGGTCGAGGTCGGCCATGCCGGGAAACAGCGAGGCGGTGTGACCGTCCTCGCCCATGCCGAGCACGGCGACGCTGGCCGCTTGGTGCGCGTGTGCATTGGCGATGGCGACGGCGTCCTCGATGCGACGTCCCGACGACGTCAATGGTTCGAAGCGCGCGGCGCCGGCATGGTCCTGCAGCAGATGGGTGCGCACCAGTCGCGCATTGCTGTCGGGGTCGTCCGGCAGCAGCCAGCGCTCATCGACCAGGGCGACATCGACACGATCCCACTCCAGGGGCGCTTTGGCCAATGCCGCGTACACCGGCGCCGGCGTGGTGCCGCCGGACAGCAGCAGGCGCACGCGCGGACGCAGCACCAGATCACGGCGAAGTTCCGCAGCGATCGCCACTGCCGCCGCCCAGACCCAGGCGTCGGCATTGGGATGCGCATGCAGCACGTAACGCGACGAGAGGTGCCCTGCGGACGATGGAGTTGGCGAATGATCGTCGGCCATGCTCCGATCCTCGCACAGGCGGCTTTAACGCGATGTTTGCTGCGCCAGTGCCGCGGCGCCGAGCAGGCCGGGCTGCGGGTGGACGATGGCGAGCGTGGGAATGCGCGCCATCGTCGGCGCAAAGCGGCCCTTGTGCTCGAAACGCGCTCGGAAGCCCGAATGGGCGAGCGCCGGCAACAGCTTCGGCACCAGGCCGCCTGCCAGGAAAACACCGTCCCAGGCACCCAGTGTCAGCACCAGGTCGCCGGCGGCGGCGCCGAACACCGCGCAGAACACGTCGATCGTGCGCAGGCTGCGCTCGTCGCCCTCGCGTGCACGGGCGGTGACGTCCGCGGGCTTCAGCGGGCCGGGATCTTCGCCGGCGATCGTGCTGAGCGCGCGGTGCAGGTTGACCAGGCCCATGCCGCTGACCAGGCGCTCGTTGGAGACGCGGCCGAACTCGCCCGACAACTGCTGCAGGATCTCGATCTCCTCCGGTGTGTTCGGCGCGAAGCTGACATGACCGCCCTCGGTCTGCAGCGGGTAGTAGCGGCCGTCGCGGCGCAGTAGACCGCCGACGCCCAGGCCGGTGCCGGCGCCGATGATCGCGTAGGTCTTGTCGCCGTCGTCGGGCGACCAGGTCGCACTGCCGATCGGCACCACGTCCTGCGGGCCGTACAGCGACACCGCCATCGATTGCGCGGTGAAGTCGTTGACCAGATGCAGCGACTCCAGGCCGAGTGCCTCGCCGGTGCGTGCGGCGGAGATCACCCACGGGTGGTTGGTGATGCGCGCCTCGTCACCGTCGACGCGGCCGGCGACGGCGAACACGCCACTGCGCGGGGCGCTGGCGCCGGTGTTGTCGAGGTAATGCGCGGCGGCGTGCGCCAGCGACGGGAAATCAGCGACGGCAAACTCGCGCACGCTGTCCATCAACAGCGGCGAGGCGGCGTCGTGGCGGGCGAGGGCGAAGCGGGCATTGGTGCCGCCGATATCGGCCAGCAGGGCGTCGGCGGAAGTAGAAGCCGGGGAGTCGGGACTTGGGTGACTGCTCAAGATTTCCACCGCACGATCGTTGCTGGGTTGCGGGCGGCAGGATCGACCTGGTTGTGCCCGGGGAGCCGGCAGGGTAATCGAGCCGGGCGCATCTGTCCGCCCATCATCGCGTCCCGGTGTGCGGAGCCGGCGATGAATACGAAACCAAACCGCCGCAATAGTGCTCCGGGTGGAAGAACAGAGAGGACCCGCTGCCGAGGGAGGGAGATGGCAGCGAATCCCCTCTGTGGAGCCCCGTCAGTACGGCAGCGGCTCGGCGAGCTTGCGGCCGTGGCTCTGGATGACCTGCGAATACCAGCGCGCACTGTCCTTGGGCGTGCGTTCCTGGGTGCCGTAGTTCACGTGGACCATGCCGAAGCGCTTGGAATAGCCCAGCGACCACTCCAGGTTGTCGAGGAACGACCACAGCATGTAGCCGCGGATGTCGACGCCGGCCTGGATCGCGTCATGGATCGCGCCCAGGTGTTTGCGCAGGTAGTCGATGCGCAGCGGGTCGCGCACGCGGCGCTGGCCGGTTTCGTCGACGTCGGCGGTAGGCGGATCGAAGAACGCCGCGCCGTTCTCGGTGATGTAGACCGGCAGGTCGCCGTAGGTCTGCTTGAACCACAGCAGCAGGTCGGTCAGGCCCTGCGGGAATACTTCCCAGCCGGTTTCGGTATACGTGCCCAGCGGCTGGCGCACGACGCCGGTGTTGAGCGGGTAGCTCTCGGCGGCCTTGGTCACACTGCGCGTGTAGTAGTTGATGCCGACGAAGTCGAGCTTCTGCTGGATGAGGTCGTAGTCCTCGGCCGGCCATTCCGGCCAGGCCTCGCCGAAGATCTCCTTCAGCTCCGGCGGGTAATGGCCGAGCAGGGCCGGGTGCAGGTACTGCTCGTTCATGTAGGCGTGGGCGCGACGCACGGCGGCCGCGTCCTGCGCCGAATCGCTGGCCGGGTACTTGGGCTCGATGTTCACCACCAGGCCGATCTCGTGCTGGCCGATTTCGCGGTAGGCCTTCACCGCCGCGCCGTGCGCGCGCATCAGGTTGTGCGAGGCGATCGGTGCCTCGAACTTGCTGCGATGCCCCGGCGCCAGCGCGCCGTGCAGGTAGCCGCCGTCGGTGACCACCCACGGCTCGTTGAGCGTGACCCACTTCTTCACCCGGCCGTCGAGCGCGCGGTACAGCACGCGGGCGTACTCGGCGAACCAGTCGGCGATGTCGGGGTTGAGCCAGCCACCGCGGTCGTCCAGCGCCGCCGGCAGGTCCCAGTGGTACAGCGTCAGCAGCGGTTCGATGCCATTGGCCAACAGTTCGTCGACCAGGTTCGAGTAGAAGTCGAGGCCGGCCTGGTTCACCCGGCCGGTGCCCTCGGGCAGGATGCGCGACCACGACACGCTGAAGCGGTAGGCCTTCAGGCCCAGCTCGCGCATCAGTTTCACGTCGTCCTTCCAGCGGTGGTAGTGATCGCAGGCGACATCGCCGGTGTCGCCGTTGAGCATCATCCCGGGGGTGTGGGCGAAGCGGGTCCAGATGCTGGGGCCGGCGCCGTCGGCCAGCGGCGAGCCCTCGATCTGGTGCGCGGCGGTGGCCGCTCCCCAGAGGAAGCCTTCGGGAAAAACGGGGGCGGGGCTCATGGGAACTGGGCTCATCGCGACGTGGCCTCCGGTGCCAGATGCGGTGGTGGTGATAGGCATGAAAACGGTTACATGGCAGGATAGCCGAGGACAGCGACAATTGCATCGTTGGCGGCATCATTGGCACAGGGGCTTGCGGGAGATTTCATGGCGAAGGTCACGCTGGATCGGTTGCGCAAGGTTTACCCGAACGGTTTCGTCGGTGTCGCCGACGCTACGTTCGACATCGCCGATGGCGAGCTGCTGGTGCTGGTGGGGCCGTCGGGCTGCGGCAAATCGACCCTGCTGCGCATGATCGCCGGCCTGGAGACGATCAGCAGCGGCGAGCTGCGCATCGGCGAGCGCCTGGTCAACGAGGTACCGCCGAAAGACCGCGATATCGCCATGGTGTTCCAGAGCTATGCGCTATACCCGCACATGAGCGTGGCCGAGAACCTCGGCTTTGGCCTCAAGCTGCGCGGCGCAGGCAAGGTCGAGGTCGACCGGCGCGTGCGCGAGGCCGCGGCGATGCTGGAGCTGGACGCCTTGCTCGACCGCAAGCCGGCCGCGCTGTCCGGCGGCCAGCGCCAGCGCGTCGCCCTGGGGCGGTCGCTGGTGCGGCAGCCGCAGGTATTCCTGCTCGACGAGCCGCTGTCCAACCTCGATGCCAAGCTGCGTGCCGGCATGCGCGTGGAGATCGCGCGACTGCACCGCCAGCTCGGTACGACCATGGTCTACGTCACCCATGACCAGATCGAGGCGATGACGCTGGGCCAGCGCATCGTCGTGCTCGACAAGGGCCGCATCCAGCAGATCGACACGCCGATGGCGCTGTACAACCGGCCGGCCAACCTGTTCGTCGCTACCTTCCTGGGCAGCCCGAAGATGAACCTGCTGTGGGGCGAGGTGATCGAGCGTGACGGCCTGCGGCTGAAGATTGCCGAGGGCGTGGAACTGCCGCTGCAGCCCGATCCGGCGCTGCGTGCCGTCGTGCAGGGTTATGTCGGCCGTCAGTTGACGGTCGGCCTGCGCCCGGAAGACATGCACCTGGCTCCCGCCGGCCCGGACCGGTTGCCGGCCCGGGTCGAGATGGTCGAGCCGGTCGGTAACGAGGCCTTCCTCAACCTGGGCTGCGGCGGTTGCGACCTGGTGATCCGCCTGCCGCCCTACGGTCTGCCGGCCGTGGGCGACACGGTCCATCTGGGGTACGTGCCGGAGCGGATGCATTTTTTCGATCCGGCCAGCGAACTGCGCCTGGATGGCGCGGGCGACGCCCGGAATCGGGAACACGGCACCGCCCCGGCCGGAGCGCACGCCGTCGAGCGACGCGCTGTCGGCGACACCTGAGCTGCGGCCCGCACGTCGGCGTGCGTGACACAGCGGTGAGTGTGGCCTCGATTGCGGGTGTGGAGCACCGGGCGGACCAGTGATCGGCCTGATGCCGGGCCGCATGGCCGCTATACTCGCGTGGAAACGCCGCCGCATGGCCGCGCGCCTCCCAAGTGAGTCAATAACTTGGGAGATGTACTTAATCCTTGTTGGTATTGACGGTCGCGTCCCATGACGCCGCCAGAGGCAACCCCGCCGCATGCGTCTGTCCACGATCAAGCTGTCCGGTTTCAAATCCTTCGTCGATCCGACCACGCTGCATCTGCCGACCAACATGACCGGCGTGGTCGGCCCGAACGGCTGCGGCAAGTCCAACATCATCGACGCCGTGCGCTGGGTGATGGGCGAGAGTTCGGCCAGCCGCCTGCGCGGCGACTCGCTGACCGACGTGATCTTCGCCGGCTCCTCCGCCCGCAAGCCGGTGTCGCAGGCGATGGTCGAACTGATCTTCGACAACTCCGACCACACCATCACCGGCGAATTCGCCGCGTTCAACGAGATCTCGGTCAAGCGCATCGTCAGCCGCGACGGCGCCAGCCAGTACTACCTCAACGGCGCCAAGTGCCGCCGCCGCGACATCACCGACCTGTTCCTCGGCACCGGCCTGGGCCCGCGCAGCTACTCGATCATCGAGCAGGGCATGATCAGCCAGATCATCGAGGCGCGGCCCGAAGACCTGCGCGTCTACCTGGAAGAGGCCGCCGGCATCTCCAAGTACAAGGAGCGCCGCAAGGAAACCGAGACCCGCATCCGCCACACCCGCGAGAACCTGGACCGCCTCAACGACCTGCGCGAGGAGGTCGGCAAGCAGCTCGAGCACCTCAAGCGCCAGGCGCGCCAGGCCGAGCAGTACCAGGCGATCCAGGCAGAACGCAAGGTCAAGGACGCGCAGTGGAAGACGCTGGAACACCGGGCGCTGGACCAGAAACTGCAAGGTCAGCGCGAGAAGCTGGCGCAGCAGGAAACCCGCCTGCAGCAGTTGATCGCCGAGCAGCGCGAAGCCGAGCGCGAGATCGAGACCGGCCGCGTCAGTCGTGAGGAAGCCGCCGAGCACCTCAACAAGGCCCAGGCCGCCAGCTACGAAGTCGGTGGCACGCTGGCACGCATCGAACAGCAGATCCAGCACCAGCGTGAGATGTCCACGCGCCTGAACAAGGCGCGCGACGAAGCCCTGGCGGCACTGGCCGAACTCGGCGAGCACATCGGCAGCGACCAGTCGCGCTTGGACGTGCTGCGCACCTCGGTGGCCGAGGCCGAGCCGCGTCTGGAGTCGCTGCGCGACGAAGACGGCGCACGCCAGGAGGCGCTGCGCGACGCCGAAACACGGCTCAACGACTGGCAGCAGCGCTGGGACGAGCACAGCCGTGCCCAGGCCGAAGCCGCGCGTGCGGCCGACGTCGAACGCACCCGCATCGAGCACCTCGACCGGCAGACGCTCGACGCCGACCGGCGTCGCGAAGCGCTCGGCGGCGAGCGCACCGGTCTCGACCTGATGGCGCTGGCCGAAGCGTTCGAGGCGTTGCAGGAGCAGCACGAGACCCAGAAATTCTCGATCGACAACCTCGGTGACGAGCTCGAAACCCGCAAGACCGCGCTCGGCGAACTGCAGGAGCAGCAACGCGCCAGCCAGACGCATTTGGCCGAGGTTCGCAAGCAGGCGCAGACCGCACGCGGTCGCCTGTCGTCGCTGGAAACCCTGCAGCACGCCGCGCTAGGCCAGGAGCAGGGCGCCGCGCTGAGCTGGTTGCAGGCGCGCGGGCTCGATTCGGCGGCGCGTGTCGGTGAGACGCTGGTGGTCGAATCGGGCTGGGAGAACGCGGTCGAAGGTGCGCTCGGCCAGCTGATCGAAGGCGTGCTGGTTGAATCGCCGGAAGCGCTGGTCGACGCGATCGGCGAACTCGGCGAAGGCCGCCTGACCCTGGTCGACCCGCACAATGACGCGGTCGAGTTCGCAGCGACCTCGCTGGCGGCCAAGGTGCGCGGCCCGATCGCGATCCGCCGCATCCTGTCCAAGCTGCACGCCGCCGAAACCCTGGCCGATGCGCGCACGATGCTGCCGCTGCTCGGCGACGGCGAGTCGATCATCACCCGCAATGGCGAACGCCTCGGCGCCGGCTGGGTGCGCGTGCTGCGTTCCGGTGCGGCCAAGCAGGGCGCCTTGCTGCGCGAGCGCGAGATCCAGTCGCTGCGTGGCGAGATCGAGACGCTGCAGGCGCGCGAGCGCGAGCTCGACTCGACCCTGGTGCAGTTGCGCGACCGTCTGCTTGCCGCCGAGCAGCAACGGGAAGACGCACAGCGCGCCTTGTACATGGCGCATCGCAGCGTCTCCGAACTGGCCGGCCAGCTGCAGAGCCAGCAGGGTCGTCTGGATTCAGCGCGAAGTCGCATCGAGAAGATCGACGCCGAACTCGCCCAGCTCGCCACCACCCTGGACGGCAGTCGCGAGCAGGCACGCGAGGCCCGCACGCGCCAGGAAGAGGCGGTCATGCGCATGACCGAGCTCGAGGACACGCGCCAGGTGCTCGACGCCGAACGCCGCGCCCTCGGCGAGGCCCGCGACCAGTCCCGCACCATGGCCCGCGAATCGCGCGACACCGCGCATGCGCTGGCGCTGACGCTGGAGTCGCAGCGCACCCAGATCACCGCGCTGGCGCAGGCACTCGATCGCATGGGCGGCCAGCGTGGCCAACTTGATTCGCGCCTGGGCGAGCTTGCCACGCAGCTCGCCGACGGCGATGAGCCGGTCAACACACTGGAAGAGCAGCGCCAGGTCGCGCTCGAGCAGCGCGTGCTCACCGAACAGAACCTCACCGCCGCACGCACCGCGCTCGATGGCATCGACAACGACCTGCGCCGTTTCGAGCAGGTCCGCCACCAGCGCGACGAGCAGGCGATCCAGCAGCGCGAGGCCATCGGCCAACGCCGCCTCGAACAGCAGGCAGTAGTGCTCAAGGCCGAGCAGCTCGCCGCGGCCGTCACCGAGGCCGGCTTCGTGCTCGAGGACGTGGTCAATACCCTGGCCGACGACATGGAGCCGCAGGTCTGGGAACGCACCGTCAGCGAACTGGACGGCAAGCTGCGCCGGCTCGAGCCGGTCAACCTCGCCGCCATCGCCGAGCACGCCGAGGCCGAGCAGCGCAAGGACTACCTCGACGCCCAGAACACCGACCTCACCACCGCGCTGGAGACGTTGGAAGACGCGATCCGCAAGATCGACCGCGAGACCCGCGGCCGCTTCAAGGACACCTTCGACCGCGTCAATTCCGGCGTGCAGGAGCTGTACCCGCGCCTGTTCGGCGGCGGCCACGCCTACCTCGAACTCACTGGCGAGGACCTGCTCGACACCGGTGTGGCGATCATGGCGCGCCCGCCGGGCAAGCGCGTGTCGAACATCTCGCTGCTGTCCGGCGGCGAGAAGGCGATGACCGCGGTGGCGCTGGTGTTCGCGATCTTCCAGCTCAACCCGGCGCCGTTCTGCCTGCTCGACGAGGTCGACGCGCCGCTCGACGAGGCCAACGTCGGTCGCCTGGCGTCGATGGTCAGCGAGATGAGTGAACAGGTACAGTTCCTGTTTGTCACACACAACAAGGCGACGATGGAAGTCGCGCAGCAGCTGTCCGGCGTGACCATGCGCGAACCGGGCGTCAGCCGCCTGGTGTCGGTCGACCTGGCCGAGGCCACGCGACTGGCCGGTGCAGCGTAAGCTTCCCTCTCGCCTGAGCAAGGAGATCTATCGATGTCGGACGTGACCCTGCTGCGGATCGGAATCCTGATTGCCGGTTTGATCCTGATTGCGGCGATCGTATTCATCGGCCGCCCACGCAAGCCCGGGCAGGGCAAGCGCGTGCCGCGCGAGGGGCAATCCGATAGCGGCCGCGTCGAGCCGACGCTGGGCGAACAGTTGGAGGGCGAGCTGCGTGGCGATGCCGGACTGGCGGGGACGACCACGCAAGCCGAACTCGACCTGTTCGATCGCACCCTCGACGGCGGCGCCAGCAGCGAGCTGGGGCGCCGTACCAGCGAGGAGTTCGACAAGATCGTCACGCTGTACCTGGCCGCGCGCGCCGGCACCAAGCTGCTCGGCCCCGATATCGTGGTTGCGGCCGAGAAGGCCGGCCTGGCCTACGGCCACATGGGCGTGTTCCATCGCCTGGTAGAGAACCACCCCGAGCGCGGCCCGGTGTTCAGTGTCGCCAACATCATGAAGCCGGGCAGTTTCGACATGGCGCAGATCCAGGCGCTGGAAACGCCAGCGATCGCGTTCTTCCTGACCCTGCCGGCGCCAGTCAACGCGCTCGATGCCTGGGAAACCATGCTGCCGACCGCGCAGCGCATGGCCGAGCTGCTCGACGCCGTGGTGCTGGACGACCAGCGCAACGCGCTCGGCCGCCAGCGCATCGCCCACTTGCGCGACGAGCTGCGTGCCTACGACCGCCAGCGCGAAGCGCCGCCGCTGACCAAGCCGGCGCGGTGGTGAGGCGAGCCGGGTAGGGCCAGCGTTTCACCTGCTTCGCCGCGCTACGCTTCCTTCGACTCCGGCTGCGCTACGCTCAGGACGAACGGTTGTGGGTCGTGACGTGAGCCGTTCGTCCTGAGCGTAGGGCCGCAGGCCCGAAGTCGAAGGACTGCCTTCGAACCAGCCATCATGCCGAAGACCAACATCGCCACCCGCATCGCCGAGCTGCGCCAGCAACTCGAGGATGCCAACTACCGCTATCACGTGCTCGACGACCCGGCGATCCCGGACGCCGACTACGACCGCCTGCTGCGCGAGCTCGACGAGCTCGAGGCCGCGAATCCCGAGCTCATCACGCCCGACTCGCCGAGCCAGCGCGTCGGCGCCGTGCCCACGGGCAGCTTTGCGCCGGTGCGCCACGTCATCCCGATGCTGTCGCTGGGCAACGCCTTCAGCGACGAGGAAGTCGCGGTGTTCGTGCGCAAGATCGAGGAGAAGCTCGGAGGCGACCAGCCCACGTTCTCGGTCGAGCCCAAGCTCGACGGCCTCGCCATCAGCCTGCGTTACGAGGGCGGGCGCTTCGTCCAGGGCGCCACCCGCGGCGACGGCGCCACCGGTGAGGACGTCACCGCCAACCTGCGCACGATCAAGGCCATTCCGTTGCAGTTGCGTGGCAAGGGCTGGCCACAGGTGCTGGAAGTGCGCGGCGAGGTCTACATGCCGCTGGCCGCCTTCAAGGCCTACAACGAGCGCGCGCTGGTGGAGGGCGGCAAGGTGCTGGCCAATCCGCGCAACGGCGCCGCCGGTTCGCTGCGCCAGCTCGACCCGCGCATGACAGCACAGCGTCCGTTGGCGTTCTACGCCTACGGCGTCGGCGCCATCGAAGGTGGCGAATTGCCGGACACACATTCGCAGACCCTCAAGCGCCTGCGCGACTGGGGCTTCCCGGTCAGCGGCGAGAGCGACGTGGTCGAAGGCCTGGACGGGCTGCTGGGTTACTACCGCACGATCGGCGCCAAGCGCGAGCGCCTGCCGTTCGACATCGACGGCGTCGTCTACAAGCTCGACGACTACGAGGGCCAGGTCGAGATGGGCTTCGTCTCGCGCGCGCCGCGCTGGGCGATCGCGCACAAGTTTCCGGCACAGGAACAGATGACCGTGGTCGAGTCGATCGAGGTCAACGTCGGCCGCACCGGTGCGGTCACACCGTGGGTGTTGATGCAGCCGGTGCAGGTCGGCGGCGTCACCGTGACCCGGGCGACGCTGCACAACGCCGACCAGGTCGCGCGCCTGGACGTGCGCAACGGCGACACCGTGATCGTACGCCGCGCAGGAGACGTGATTCCGGAAGTGGTGCGCGTGGTGCCCGAACACCGGCCGCCGGGCGCGAAGCCGTGGTCGATGCCGAGTCACTGCCCGGTGTGCGGTTCGGAACTGGTGCGCGAGGAAGGCGAGGCGGTCTGGCGCTGCTCCGGCGAATTGACCTGCGCCGCGCAGCGCAAGGAAGCCATCGGCCACTTCGCTTCGCGCCGGGCGATGGACATCGAAGGCCTGGGCGAGCGCTACATCGAAGTGCTCAGCGACCTGGGTTATGTGACCTCGGTGGCCGACCTTTACAAGCTTAGCCTCGATGACCTGCTGGAGATGAAACGGCGTGCGGACGAACGTGACGGCACCACGCCTGAGACCGTGAAGGGCGGCAAGGTCGCCACGCGCTGGGCCGAGAACCTGATCGAGTCGATCGACCGCAGCCGCAGCACCACACTGGAGCGTTTTCTCTACGCGCTCGGCATCCAGCACGTCGGCGAGAGCACGGCCAAGGCATTGGCGAGCTGGTTCGGCGACCTCGAACTGATCCGTCGCTTGCCGTGGCCATTGTTCAAGCGTGTGCCGGACGTCGGCGGCGAGGTCGCGCGCGCGCTCGGCCACTTTCTCGACCAGCCCGGCAACCAGCAGGTCATCGACGACCTGCTCGCGCGCGGCGTCACCGTCACCGATACGCACGCGCCTTCGCCGAAATTGCGCCAGGATCTGAACCTGGCGACGCTGCTGGTCGACCTCGAGATCCCCAAGATCACCCGCATCCGTGCCGATCAGCTGGCGACGGCATTCCGCACTGCGGCAACCGTGCGCGATGCCCCCGAGCACAACCACGTCACCGCTGGATTGCCGGCCGACACGGCGCGCGCTTTGGCGGCCTGGCTCGATGACGGGGACAACGCACGTTTGCTGACCGAGAGCGGCGAAGCCCTGGCGCGACTCGATGCGATCACCCCGGCCGGCAGCGCCGCCGCGCAAATGCCGCTGGACGGGCAGACCGCGGTGCTTACCGGCACCTTGGCGGCGCTGAGTCGCGACGACGCGAAAGTGCGACTGGAAGCACTCGGCGCCAAGGTTGCCGGAAGCGTGTCAAAAAAGACCAGCTTTGTCGTGGCCGGCGAGTCAGCCGGCTCCAAACTCGACAAGGCGCAGGAACTGGGCATTCCAGTGTGGGACGAAGCACAACTGCTCGCGTTCCTGGCCGAGCACGAGCCATGAATGACTTTTCCGTAGGAGCGGCTTCAGTCGCGAACCTTTCTCGACAACCGCAGGTGCGGCAACAGCTTGCGGCTGAAGCCGCTCCTACGTGGACTGCAGCACAGCATGAGTGATTGGCAGCCCTCTGCTACGTTCGACACGCTGCGATTGCGAGCGCGTCTGAACACGTTGGTGCGTGCTTTCTTCGCTGAGCGCGAGGTCATCGAGGTCGAGACGCCGGTGATGTCGCTGGCGGGCAACACCGACCCCAATATCGCCTCGTTTTCGCTGCAGTTCAGTGGCCGCACCGACGGCGCGTCGCGGACACGCTGGCTGCGGACTTCGCCCGAGTACCCGCTCAAGCGCCTGCTCGCGGCCGGCTTTGGCGATTGCTACGAGCTGGGGCGCGTGTTCCGTGACGGCGAAGCCGGCGGCCGCCACAACCCCGAGTTCACCATGCTCGAGTGGTATCGACTCGGTTGGGACCACCGTCGCCTGATCGGTGAAACGGCGGCATTGGTGCAGGCGGCGCTGACCCTGGTCGGGCGCACGGCGCAGCTGTCCGAAATCAGTTATCACGCGCTGTACCGGCAGCGGCTCGGCATCGACCCGCACACCGCCAGCCAGGCCAGTCTGCGGGCTGCCTTGGGCGATGTCGTGATCGACCCGACCGGACTCACGCGCGACGACTGGCTCGACCTGCTGATGACCCACCGTCTGCAGCCTTCGTTCGCGGCCGACCAACTGCTCGCCGTCTATGACTATCCGGCGTCGCAGTGCGCCTTGGCGCGATTGCGCGATGACGACCCACCGGTGGCCGAGCGTTTCGAGCTGTACCTCGGTCCGCTGGAACTGGCCAACGGCTACCACGAGCTGGCCGACGCAACCGAACAGGGCCAGCGTTTCGCGCGTGACCGCGAGATCCGCGCGCAGCGCGGCGACATCGCACCACCGCGCGACGAACGTCTGCTGGCCGGCCTGGCGTCGGGCTTTCCGCACTGTGCCGGCGTCGCGCTGGGCGTCGATCGTCTGCTGATGGCGATGCTGGGCACTGCCCGTATCGCCGATGTGCTGGCGTTCGATTTTGCACGGGCGTGACACTGGATTCTTTGCGAATTCTTGATTCATGGGGCCGATAGACAGGGTAGAGTGGTCACGTGGAATTCAGGGGCAGCTGATGCGCGGTTGGACCACTTCGACCTTCTTGTTGGGACTTGCTGCCCTGGCTGCCGTGCCCGAGGTGGCTGCACAATCCGGCGAACGCTTCCATGGCGATCGCGTCGTGCGTTGCGAAGCCAAGGGCAGCCAGGCCCATTTGTGCCCGGCCGATGTCCGCGGCGGCGTGCGTCTGCTGCGCACCTTGTCGCGTACCGACTGCGATGAAGGGCGCAGCTGGGGCGTGAGCGATTCCGGCATCTGGGTCAGGCATGGCTGCCGCGCCGAATTCGTCCTTGGCTACGGCGGCAGCGTCGGCAGCGGCTACGGCAGTCGCGTGTTCCGTTGCGAGTCGCGCGGCAGCCGCTGGCAGCATTGCGATGCCGAGAGCCGCGGTGGCGTGGAGCTGGTGCGCCAGCTGTCCAGGAACGCCTGCATCAAGGGGCAAAGCTGGGGTGCGGACAGCCGTGGCGTCTGGGTCTCCGGCGGCTGCCGGGCGGAGTTCCGGATGATGGCCGATGTCCAGACCGACCAGGCGCGCGCACAGATCGTGCGCTGCGACTCCAACAGCAAGCGCCCCCGCCATTGTCCGGCCGATACCAGCGGCGGCGTGCGCCTGTTCCGTCAGCTGTCGCGCGCGGCCTGCGTCGAAGGCCGCAACTGGGGTGTTGACCGCGAAGGGATCTGGGTGGAAGGCGGTTGCCGTGCCGAGTTCGAGATCCTCCGCCGGGACAAGCCGAGCGACGGCTGAATCACGCGATGGCTGGGGCGCCTGTGTCCGGCCCGCATTAAGCCTGCTTGGTTACAGTTATGCGCGACAAGGACTCGGGATTCTTCTCATGATTGCTTATGTTTTCTCCGGCGCCGGACTGCTGGCGGCCGTGTTTCTGGCCGCGTTCGCCGCGCCGGCTGCGGCGCAGTACAGCGACTATGGACATGGCGGTGACGGCCAGACGGTGCGTTGCGATTCCAACGACAGCCGCTACCGCGAATGCCAGGCCGATACGCGCTACGGCGTGAGCCTGATCCGGCAGTATTCGAAGTCGCCCTGCATCGAAGGGCGCACCTGGGGCAGTCAACGCGGCGCAGTCTGGGTCAGCGGCGGCTGTCGCGCCGAATTCGCTGTCGGCCGTGGCGGTGGAGGCGGCGGTTGGAACGGCGAGGGTTCCGGTGGCGACAGCGTGCGCTGCGACTCCAATGACAACCGCTACCGGCAATGCCCGATCGATGGCCGGCGCGTGTACCTGCAACGCCAGTACTCGAAGTCGCCCTGCATCGAAGGCCGCACCTGGGGATACCAGCGTGGTTTTGTCTGGGTCTCCGGCGGCTGTCGTGCGCAGTTCAGCAGCCGCAACAGCGGCGGTGGTGGTGGCTGGGACCACGGCCAGGGCGGCGGCTGGGACCAGGCGCAGACCCTGTACTGCGGTTCCGAAGATCGCCGCCAGCGCCGCTGTAACGTTTCCATCCGCCGCGACGCACGCCTGATCCGCCAGGCATCGAAGGCGCCCTGCATCGAAGGCCAGAGTTGGGGCTGGGACCGCAACGGCATCTGGGTGGTCAACGGTTGCCGCGGCGATTTCCGAGTCAATTGAGCCGGGCTTGCCCGACCTGACGCCGGTGCCGGGGACACGCGCGGATGCGGTCATCTCGTTAAACTGGATGGCATGACGACTTCGATCGATTTCGACCGCTACGACCGCGTCCGCCCGATCCGCTGGACCGGCGAAGCCCTGGAGCTGCTCGACCAGCGCAAGTTGCCATTCACCGTCGAGTACGTGCGCTGCGACGACAGCGATGCCGTCGCCGCCGCCATCCACGCCTTGACCGTGCGCGGCGCGCCGGCGATCGGCATCGCCGCGGCCTGGGGCGTAGTGCTGGCGGCACGGGCGATCGAAGCCGCTGACGGCGCCGAGGCCGCGGCGCGTCTTGATCCAGCCATGCAGCGCCTCAATGCGGCACGTCCGACCGCGGTCAACCTGGCCTGGGCGCTGGCGCGCATGCGTCGCGTGCTGGCCGTCGCCGGCCACGACTGGCGCAATGTGCTCGAGCGCGAGGCGCAGGCCATTGCCGACGAAGACCTCGCGGCCAACCGCCGCATGGGGGCGCTCGGCGCGGCTTTGATCGTGCCCGGTAGCGGCGTGCTGACCCACTGCAACACCGGTTCGCTGGCCACCGCCGGGTTCGGCACTGCGCTCGGCGTGATCCGTGCCGGCGTCGCCGAGGGGCGCATCGACCAGGTTTTCGCCGGTGAGACCCGGCCGTGGTTGCAGGGGGCGCGCCTGACCGTGTGGGAGCTGCAGCAGGACGGTATCGCCCCGACCCTGATTGCCGACGCGGCCGCCTCGCACCTGATGAAGACCGGCAAGGTGCAGTGGGTGGTGGTGGGCGCCGACCGCATCTGCGCCAATGGCGATGTCGCCAACAAGATCGGCACCTACCAGCTGGCGATCGCGGCGCGCCACCACGGCGTCAAGTTCATGGTCGCCGCGCCGTCGTCGACGGTCGACATGGCGACCGCCTCCGGTGACCAGATCCACATCGAGGAGCGCGACCCCGGCGAGCTGTTCGGTGTCGGTGGTGTGCGCACGGCGGCGCAGGACGTGGGCGCGTGGAACCCGGTGTTCGACGTCACCCCGCACGAGCTGATCGATGCGATCGTGACCGAGCGCGGCGTGATCGAGCGGCCCGACGCGACGGCGATGCGGGCGGCGTTCGGCGACTGAGGCGAAAGTGCGCGCAAATGCTGCGTAAATTCGCCGCAAGTACTTGTTTCTGCGTAGGAATCGGGGTGCCGTGAGGTGCCTCGACGTGGTATCATTTCCTGTCCTTTTGATGCCGCTCCGCGCGAGCTGAAAAACAGGCCCGCACGGGCGGTTTTTGGCAGCTCGAAGCCGGTGCCGGAAGGCTAGTCGCGAGTCCCTCGCGGCAGCCCGCTGCTGCGGGCGCGGATGTTCAACCAGCACGGAATCTCGATGGCCGAACTCGCCAAGGAAATCATCCAGATCAATCTCGAAGACGAGATGCGTCGCAGCTACCTCGATTACGCCATGAGCGTGATCGTTGGCCGCGCCCTCCCGGACGTTCGAGACGGTTTGAAGCCAGTCCACCGTCGCGTGCTTTACGCGATGAGCGAGTTGGGCGCGCACAGCAACAAGCCGCACTTCAAGTCGGCGCGTATCGTCGGTGACGTGATCGGTAAGTACCACCCGCACGGCGACCAGTCGGTGTACGACACGCTGGTGCGCATGGCGCAGCCGTTCTCGCTGCGCTACCTGCTGGTCGATGGCCAGGGTAACTTCGGCTCGGTCGATGGCGACTCGGCCGCTGCGATGCGTTACACCGAGTCGCGCATGGCCAGGCTCACCCACGAGCTGATGGCCGATATCGACAAGGACACTGTCGATTTCCAGCCCAACTACGACGAGAAGGAACTCGAACCCACGGTCATGCCGACGCGGGTGCCGCAGTTGCTGGTCAACGGTTCGGCCGGCATCGCGGTGGGCATGGCGACCAACATTCCGCCGCACAACCTCACCGAAGTCATCAACGCGACCATCGCGCTGATCGACCAGCCCGAGGTCGACATCGACGGCTTGATGGCCTACATCCCGGGCCCGGATTTCCCGACCGCCGGCATCATCAACGGCACCGCCGGCATCATGGCGGCCTACCGCACCGGCCGCGGCCGCGTGCGCATGCGTGCACGTGCCGATGTCGAGGTCAACGACAGCACCGGCCGCGAGGCGATCGTCGTCACCGAGATCCCGTACCAGGTCAACAAGGCGCGGCTGATCGAAAAGATCGCCGAACTGGTCAAGGAGAAGAAGCTCGAAGGTATCAGCGAGCTGCGCGACGAGTCCGACAAGGACGGCATGCGCATCTACATCGAGATCAAGCGCGGCGACTCGGCTGAGGTGGTGCTCAACAACCTCTATCAGCAGACGCAGATGGAGTCGGTGTTCGGCATCAACATGGTGGCGCTGGTCGACGGCCGCCCGCAACTGCTGAATCTCAAGCAGATCCTCGAGGCTTTCGTCCGTCATCGTCGCGAGGTGGTGACCCGTCGCACTATCTTCGACCTGCGCAAGGCGCGTGCCCGCGCGCACATCCTGGAAGGCCTGACGGTCGCGCTCGCCAACATCGACGAGATGATCGAGCTGATCAAGACCTCGGCCAACCCGAACGAGGCGCGCGATCGCATGCTCGCCCGCACCTGGGAGCCGGGCCTGGTTGGCGCGCTGCTTGCGTCCTCCGGCAGCGAAGCCTCGCGCCCGGAAGACCTGCCGCAGGGTGTCGGCCTGATCGATGGGCGCTACCAGCTCACCGAAGTGCAGGCCCAGCAGATCCTCGAAATGCGCCTGCACCGCCTCACCGGGCTGGAGCAGGACAGGCTGACCGACGAGTACAAGCAGCTGCTGGAGACCATCCGCGGTCTGATCGAGATCCTCGAGAACCCGAACGTGCTGCTCGACGTGATCCGCACCGAGCTGATCAACCTTCGCGAGGAATTCGGCGACGACCGTCGCAGCGAGATCCGTGCCAGCGAGGAAGACCTCGACATCCTCGACCTGATCGCGCCGGAAGACGTGGTCGTCACGCTGTCGCATGCCGGCTACGCCAAGCGCCAGCCGGTCAGCAGTTACCGCGCGCAGAAGCGCGGTGGCAAGGGCCGGAATGCCGCAGCGACCAAGGACGAGGACTTCATTGATCAGCTGTGGCTGGTCAACACCCACGACACCCTGCTGACCTTCACCAGCACCGGCCGCGTGTTCTGGTTGTCCGTGTACCAGTTGCCCGATGCCGGCCCCAACGCGCGCGGTCGTCCGATCATCAACTGGATCCCGTTGGAGGAAGGCGAGCAGGTGCAGGCGGTGTTGCCGGTGCGCGAGTACGTCGACAACCGTTACGTGTTCTTCGCCACGCGCAACGGCACGGTCAAGAAGACCCCGCTCACCGAGTTCGCGTTCCGCCTGGCGCGCGGCAAGATCGCCATCAACCTCGACGAGGGCGATGCCCTGGTCGGCGTGGCGCTGACCGACGGCAAGTGCGACGTGATGTTGTTCGCCAGCAACGGCAAGGCCGTGCGTTTCGCCGAGAACGAAGTGCGCTCGATGGGTCGCACCGCCACCGGTGTGCGCGGCATCCGCCTTGCCGAAAGCGAGGAGGGCGAGGGCACGGCCGAGGTGGTCAGCCTGATCGTGGTCGACGGCGACGGCGACATCCTCACGGCCAGTGCCCGCGGCTATGGCAAGCGCACCCCCGTGGCTGAGTACCCGCGCAAGGGCCGCGGTACCCAGGGCGTGCTGGCGATCAAGACCAGTGAGCGTAACGGCTCCCTGGTCGGTGCGATCCAGCTCAGCGACCACCACGAAGTGCTGTTGATTTCCGACGGTGGCACCCTGGTGCGCACGCGTGCGGCGGAAATTGCCCAGGTCGGCCGTAACACCCAGGGCGTGACCCTGATGCGCCTGGCCGCCGACGAAACCCTGCAGGCGATCGAGCGCGTCGATGCCTCGCTCGATGACGACGACGAGGGCGAGGCGCCGGCTGAACCGATGGTGGAGTCGCTGGCCGACGACACTCCAGAGGCGCCTTCGACACCTTGACGGCGCCTGCTGGGTCGCTGAAAAACGCCGCCTTAGGGCGGCGTTTTTTTAGGCTGATCCGGTGATGACTGCGGGAGGGGCAGGGCTATACTCGGCCAATCTCAAGAGGAGAAAGGCATGCTGCGCGTGTCGTTTGCGGAAGGAACCGTCCCGTCCCGCCTGCGGCGCGGAGTCGGCATCGCCCTCATCGCCGCCGCCGCGCTGCTGGCTGCCTGCCAGCGCGACAGCGACGGCCAATTGCCCGCCGTCAGCGGCGAGGCGGTCCAGGCCAAACGCGAGACCGTGCAGGGTTTCGCCCTGGTTGCGGTCTACCCCGATCAGAAGGCCGACGAGCAGCTGGCGATCGCTCTGGAGTTCAGCCGACCGCTGGTCGGCACGCAGGCGTTCGACGAACTGGTCGCCGTCACCGACAAGAACGGTGCGCCGGTCAAGGGCAGCTGGGTGCTGTCCGACGACGCCAGAATCCTGCGCTTTCCGCATGTCGAGGCCAGCAAGGATTACGTCGTCACGATCAAGGCCGGGATGACCGCCGCCGCAGGCGACCGTCTCGGCGGCGAGATCAGGAAGGAGGTCTACACCGGCCCGCTTGATCCGGTGGTCGGTTTCGCCTCGCAGGGCAGTGTTTTGCCGGCACGCGAAAGCCGTGGCCTGCCGGTGGTGTCGGTCAACGTGCCCGAGGTCGACGTCGAGTTCCTGCGCGTCAAGGAAAAGGAACTGCCGAAGTTCTTCGCCGAGTACCAGCGCGGCGGTCGCCGCGGCAGCTGGGAACTGAGCAGCGACTACGACGAGAAGACGCCGCTGTCGCAGTTGGCCGAGCCGGTCTATGTCAACCGCTTCGTGCTTGGCGGTAAACCCAATGAGCGCGTGCTGACCTACCTGCCGCTGCAGGACATCAAGGAGCTGCAGCAGCCGGGGTTGTACTTCGCGGTGATGAAACGGACCGGGCAGTTCAAGGACGAGTTCGAAACCGCATTCTTCACGGTGAGTGACCTTGGCCTGCACACGCGCGCGTACAAGGACAAGCTGTTCGTCCACACGGCGTCTTTGCAGAACGGCAGTGCCGTCGGTGGCGTCGAGCTGAAAGTTCTTGACGCCCAGGGCGAGCCGCTGCTGAAGGGCGAGACCGATCGCAACGGCAATGCCCTGCTCGACTACAAGCTCGATGCGGCGCACGTAGTGATTGCACAACGGGGCAGCGACGTGTCGATGCTGCCGTTCAACCAGCCAGCACTGGACCTGTCGGAGTTCGCCGTCAGCGGCCGCGAGCAGGCCTGGTTCGACGTGTTCGCCTGGTCCGGTCGCGACCTGTACCGTCCTGGCGAGACCGTGCGCCTGTCGGCGCTGTTGCGCGACCAGGATGGGCAACCTATCACTGCACAAAATGGAGCTGCGAAGGGCAAGGCGCTGCAGCCGTTGTTCCTGCGCTACGTGCAGCCTGATGGCAAGACGTTCCTCGAAACCCGCCTGCAACCCGATGCGCAAGGCCATGTGCGCCATGCCCAGTTGATCCCGGTCGATGCCGCCACCGGGCGCTGGCGCGCCGAGTTCCGCACCGACCCGGGCAGCAAGGAGGCGGTGCAGGGCATGACCTTGCGCATCGAGGAGTTCCTGCCGGAGCGCCTCAAGCTCGACCTCGATGCCCAGACAGTGCTCAAGCCTGGCGAGCCGTTCAAGCTCAGTGTCGACGGTGCCTATCTTTACGGTGCACCTGCGGCCGGCAATCGCTTCACCGCCAAGCTCGCAGTCGCGGTCGAGCAGCATCCTTTGGAACAACTGCCCGGTTGGTTCTTCGGTGATCCGACCATCGCGCTGCCGAAGGAGGCCAAGGACGTCATCGATGCCAAGCTCGATGCGCAGGGCAAACTGCAACAGGACATCGCGCTGCCCAGTGAGGCCAAGCCAACCAGTCCGATCGCAACGATCGTCACCGGCAGCGTCTTCGAGACCGGCGGCCGCAGCGTCAACCGCAGCCTCAAGCGCGTGCTGTGGCCGGCCGATGCACTGGTCGGCGTGCGGCCGTTGTTCGACGACAAGGAGGGCACCGACGCCAACGCGACGGCCGGCTTCGAACTGGGCCGCTATGGCAGCGACGGCAAGCCGCGTCCGGGCAAGGGCCTGCGCGTGACCCTGGTGCGCGAGCACCGCGATTACCACTGGAACCATGACGACGAAGGCGGCTGGGATTACGACTTCACCCGCCGTTACCAGGACATCGAGACGCGCGTGATCGATGCCGGCAGCGCGCCGACGCGGATCGATTTTCCGGTCGAATGGGGCGACTACCGCGTCGACGTGTTCGACCCGGCGACCAAGCTGACCGCGCGCTATCCGTTCACCGCCGGCTGGAGCTGGGACGACCAGAACCGCGGCCTCGACGCACGCCCCGACAAGGTCAAGCTCGCGCTCGACAAGACCGCCTACAAGGCCGGCGACACGCTCAAGGTCACGCTGACCCCGCCGCATGCCGGCAAGGGGCTGCTGATGGTCGAGAGCGATCGCATGCTGTTCGTGCAGACGATCGACGCCAAGGCCGGCAGCAGCTACGAGATCCCGGTGACCAAGGACTGGGAGCGCCACGACGTCTACGTCACCGCGCTGGTGTTCCGCGGTGGCAGTGCGCCGAGCAAGATCACCCCGGCGCGCGCGGTCGGCGTCGCGCACGTGCCGATGGACCGGCGCGGGCGCAAGGTCGCCGTTGGCCTGGTCGTGCCCAAGCTGATGCGACCGGAGCGTGATTTTCCGGTCACGGTCAGCGCGCCGCAGTTGGCCGGGCAGGAGGCCTATGTCACCGTGTCGGCGGTCGATGTCGGCATCCTAAACATCACCCGTTTCCCGGTGCCGGACGCGGCGGCGCATTTCTTTGCCCAGCGTCGCCTCGGTGTCGACGCCTACGACGTCTACGGCCGTGTGATCGAGAGCTTCGAGGGCGGCATCGCCAAGCTCCGCTTCGGCGGCGACATGGCGTTGGCCGCGCTCCCGCAGGCGCGGCGGCCGACGGTGAAGGTGCAGACCGTGGACCTGTTCGCCGGGCCGGTGAAGCTCGACGCCAAGGGAAACGCGCACGTCACGCTGACCGTGCCCGATTTCAACGGCAGCCTGCGCGTGTCGGCGCTGGTCTATTCCGGTAACAAGTACGGCAGCCGCGACCGCGAAACCGTGGTGCGCGCACCGGTGCTGGCCGAAGCCAGCCTGCCGCGCGTGCTGGCGCCGGGCGACCACAGCAACGTGACGCTGGATGTGCAGAACTTCACCGGCAAGGCCGGCGAGTTCAAGGTGCAGGTCACGGGCGAAGGCCCGCTGTCGCTAAGCGACGGCGCGCGTATAGCCAAACTCGGCGTCGAAGGCAAGACCACCTACACCTTCCCGCTCGTCGCCAAGGAGGGCTACACCACCGCGCAGGTGCGCGTGCGCGTCGAAGGCAACGGCTACCAGGTCGACCGTCGCTATGAAGTGCTGGTGCGACCGGCTTGGCCGTCGGTGATGCGTGCACGTACGCAGGTACTCGACTCGCTGGCCGCCGTGACATTAGGCGCGGATTTTGCTGATGGACTGATGCCGGATTCGGTCAATGCACGTCTGTCGGTCAGTGCATTGCCGCCGATCCCGTTCGCCAGCGCATTGCAGGGCGCGCTTGAGTATCCGTATGGCTGTGCCGAGCAAACCACCAGCAAAGGCTTCGCCGCGCTCGAGCTCGACGAGGCGACCGCCAAGTTGCTCGGTGCCAAGGGTCTGGATGCCAAGACCCGGCGCGCACGCATGGAAGGCGCGTTCGGCCGGTTGGCGGCGATGCAGATCGGTTCCGGCCACTTCTCGATGTGGGGTGACGGCGACTACGTCAATCCGCTGATCACCCCGTACGTGGTCGAGTTCCTGCTGGATGCGCGCGAGGCCGGTTTCGCCGTGCCTGAGGCCATGTTGCAGAAGGCGCTGAAGGTGCTCAACGAGGACCTGCTCTCGGGCGGAGCGTCGTTCTTCGGCTACGACCGTCGCGAGCACCTCAAGTTCGCCTACCAGGCCTACGCCGGTTACGCGCTCGCACGCGTCAACCGCGCCCCGCTGGGTACGCTGCGTGCGCTCTACGACAACGAGCGCAAGAACAGTCTGACTGGCCTGCCATTGGTACACCTGGGCCTGGCGTTGTCGTTGCAGGGCGACAAGGCGCGTGGCAGGAAGGCGATTGCAGATGGCTTTGGCCGTGACTCCAACGATCGCCCCGAGTACCTGGGCGACTACGGCAGCCGCCTGCGCGACGATGCCCTGATGATCGCGCTGGTGCACGAGCACAAGCTGGCGACACCGGACTACGACGCGCGTGCCGTGACGCTGGGCAAGGAACTCGACGCACGCCGCAACAGCGGCTGGCTGTGGCTGAGCACGCAGGAGCAGGTCGCGCTGGCGCGGTTGGGCAAGGCGTTGATGGCCGATCAAGCCAAGACGATATCGGGGCAGTGGAAGGTCGGCGATGCGATGTCCGACGCCGATCCGGCCAAGTTCATCGGCCGCCTGTTCGACCATGCCGCACTGAGCCGTGGCGTCAGTTTCAACCCCAAGGGCCAGCCGCCGCTGTACGCCAGCCTGGAAGTCGCCGGCGTGCCGCGCCGCGCGCCGGAGCCGGATGCCTCGCTGATCAAGGTGACGCGCAAGTACTACACGATGCAAGGCAAGGAGTGGGAAGGCGGCACACTGGAGGAGGGTGATGCGCTGATCGTGCAGGTCAGCATCACCGCCAGCCGCGCGATGCCAGATGCGCTGCTCACCGACCTGTTGCCGGCGGGCCTGGAGATCGAGAACTTCAACCTCGGCGACGCCAAGCAATGGGCCGGGGTGGTCGTCGACGGCATCGAGATCAGCGACCGCGAGGACGCGGCCGAGGTCCGTCACGAAGAGTTCCGCGACGACCGCTACGTCGCCGCGCTCAAGCTCGACACCGGCGACACCGCGCGCGTGTTCTACCTGGTGCGCGCGGTCACGCCGGGCACCTACACCGTGCCGCCGTCGCTGGTCGAGGACATGTACCGTCCAGACTTGCGCGGCGTTGGCAAGGCGATGCCGGCGGTGTTGACGGTGAAACAACCGGGCGGCGGTTGAGTGTCTCCTTCCCCCGCTTGCGGGGGAAGGTTGGGATGGGGCGTGCCGCTGCCGGCAATCTCGGATGAAGTAATGAAGAATTCCGCAGATGTGTTGCCCTCTCCCCAGCCCCGCTGTGCGCCCCGGCCCGCGCAAGCGGCGCGTGCAGTGCCGCCTCACCCCGCAAGCGGGAGAAGGAGAAGGGCCAAGCTCGGCTTGAAAGCGTTGCTGGCGACACTGTCGCTCGCCATCGTCGCGATGCTGCTCGACCTGGCCTTCCCGCTGCCGCTGCCGAAACCGCGCGATGCCGGCGCCGTGGTCGTGGCCGCCGACGGTTCGCCGCTGCGCGCGTTTGCCGATCGCGGCGGCATCTGGCGGTACCCCGTGCAGGTCGAGCAGGTCTCGCCGCTGTACCTGCAGGCCCTGCTCAATTACGAGGACCGCTGGTTCTGGCGACATCCGGGCATCAATCCGTTCGCGCTGTTGCGGGCCGCCGGGCAATGGGCGCGCAGCGGTCGTGTCGTCTCGGGTGGGTCGACCTTGACCATGCAGGTGGCACGCATCCTCGACATGCCGCCCCGCGGGCATGCCCGCACGCCCTGGAGCAAGCTCAAGCAGCTGCTGCGCGCGGTGCAACTGGAGGTGCATCTGTCCAAGCGCGAGATCCTTGCGCTCTACCTCAATCGTGCGCCGTTCGGAGGCACCGTCGAAGGCGTCGAAGCGGCGAGCTGGGCCTACCTGGGCAAGCCATCATCGCGCCTGTCACATGCCGAGGCGGCGTTGTTGGCGGTGTTGCCGCAATCACCAAGTCGATTGCGCCCGGACCGTGAGCCAGAACGCGCCCGCCTTGCCCGCGACAAAGTGCTGATGCGCATGGCCAGTATGGGCGTGTGGTCATCGGCGCAGGTGGATGATGCCCGCATCGAGCCGGTGGTGGCGCGCGCTCTGCAACCACCGCGGCATGCCCCGTTGTTGGCGCAGCGCCTGCGTTTCGAGAACCCGAATGCCCTGCGGGTGGTTTCGACGATCGACCTGGAGCTGCAACGCACGCTCGAGGATCGCGTCGCCGCGTATTTTTCCGGTTTGCCGGAGCGCACCTCGGCCGCCTTGCTGGTGATCGACAACGCCACGCTGGAGGCGCGTGCCTACGTCGGTTCGGTGGCGTTCGCCGATGCCGCGCGGCTCGGCCATGTCGACATGGTCAAGGCCTGGCGTTCGCCGGGCTCGACACTGAAGCCGTTCCTGTACGGACTCGCGCTGGATGACGGCCTGATCCATTCCGAGAGCCTGCTGGTCGACGCACCGCAAGCCTTCGGTGATTACCGCCCCGGCAATTTCGATGCCGCGTTCAATGGTCCGGTCGCTGCCGCCGAGGCGCTGCGTCTGTCGCTCAACGTGCCGGCGGTTGACCTGCTCGACCGCGTCGGGCCGGTACGGTTTTCGGCACGCCTTGCCCATGCCGGCATCCGCCTGCAGTGGCCGCGCGGGGCGACACCGAACCTGGCCATGATCCTGGGCGGCACCGGTGCACGGCTGGAGGATCTGGTCGGCGCCTATGCCGCACTCAATCGCAACGGCGTCGCCGGGCGCGTGCGCTACACCGCCGACGCGCCGCGCGTGGATCGGCGCCTGCTGTCACCGGGAGCGAGCTGGATCGTGCGGGAGATGCTCGAAGCCAATCCACGGCCCGGCAGCGTCGCCGATACCTTCGACCCACGCGCCGATGCACGCGTGGCCTGGAAGACCGGCACCAGCTACGGTTTCCGCGACGCCTGGGCGTTGGGCAGCACGCGCCGGCACACGGTTGGCGTCTGGGTCGGGCGTCCCGACGGCACACCGCTGCCGGGCCAATACGGCGCTGTCACTGCGTTGCCGTTGTTGTTTGAAGTGATCGACAGCCTGCCGCAGCAGCGCGGGGATGGCGCGTCGCGACCGCCGCCGCGCAATGTCGAGCAGATCGAAGTGTGCTGGCCGTTGGGATTGCCGCCGGATCCGCAGGTACCGCAGCTGTGCCAGAAACGGCTGCGGGCCTGGACCCTCGACGGCGCGGTGCCGCCGACGTTCGCCGAACGCGACGCGCGCCTGTGGAACGCCGGTGTCGAGCGCTTCGAGGCCGACGCGCTCAGCGGCCTGCGCCTGTCCGGTGAATGCACCTTGCCGCACGAACGCCGTCGCATGCAGATCGCCCGCTGGCCGGCGCTGGCCTCGCCGTGGCTGTCGGCGCAGACACGACAGGCCTCGCGCCTGCCGCCGTTGGCAACCGATTGCGTGGCCGATGGACGCGATGCCAGCGAAGAGCTGCGCATCGAAGGCGTGGCCGACAACGCCACGCTGGCGCGGGCGCCGGGCAGCGTGCATCCGGTGCGACTGTCGTTGCGTGCGATCGGCACGGATAAGCACAACCGCTGGCTGCTGGACGGGCGCCTGATCGGTGAGTCAACGGGCGGCGATCCCTTCGTGCACGACTTTGGCGAGCCCGGCGAACACACTTTGACAGTACTCGCCGACAGCGGTGCCTGGTCGCGGCTGCGCTTTCGAGTGTTGCGCTGAGGGGCCGGGAGAAGGGTTCCCAGCCATGCAATCGGGATGATGGGGGTGTCGGCGAGAGCGCCGTACTCAAACCAGGGTGAGCATGTGTTCGGCCGAGGACACGCGGAACTCGCCCGGCGCTTCGATATTGAGTTGCTTGACCACGCCATCCTCGGCGTAGAGGGCGAAACGTTTGGCGCGCGTGCCCATGCCGTAGGCGCTGGCATCGAGCTCCAGGCCGAGCGCACGGGTGAAGTCGCCGTTGCCGTCGGCCAGCATCATCAGGCCGTCGGGCACGTGCTGGCTTTGGCCCCAGGCCTGCATCACGAACGGGTCGTTGACCGCCATGCAGGCGACTTCGATGCCCTTGCGGCGAAATTCGTCGAAATGCTGCACGAAACCGGGCAGGTGCTTTTCCGAGCAGGTCGGCGTGAAGGCGCCCGGTACGGCGAACAGAACGACCTTGCGGCCATCGAACAATGCGTTGGTGTCGATGGTCTCGACGCCCTCGCGGATGCGCTGTAGCGGGACTTCGGGCAGGCGGTCGCCGACCTGGATGCTCATGGGGTTCTCCTGTGGGAAGCGGCAGTCTAGTCCCGCGCTGCGAAAAGCGATGTCAAGATGACTTGAAATCGACGTGCCTGCTGCCATCCTGTGCGGGTCTTGCGCGGGAGCCGCGTGAGCGCCGCGCACGCTTACGGAGGCTGTCGATGCAGTTCAAGGACTATTACGAAACCCTGGGTGTCGAGCCCAGCGCCGGCGAAGCCGAGATCAAGACGGCCTACCGCCGGCTGGCGCGCAAGTACCACCCCGACGTCAGCAAGGAGGCGGGTGCCGAGGAGACGTTCAAGGCCGTCAACGAGGCCTACGAGGCGCTGCGCGATCCGCAGAAGCGCCAGGCCTACGACCAGCTGCGAGCACGCGGTTACCGGCCCGGTGACGAGGTGCAGCCGCCACCGGGCGGTTTCGGCGGGGGTGGCCCCGGTGGTGTCGATTTCGAGGAGATCTTCGCCGGCGGCGGCGCGGGCGGCGGTTTCAGTGATTTCTTCGAAAGCCTGTTCGGGCGCGGACGCGGCGGCGGTTTCGGCGGCGCGCAGGGACCGCGTGCGCAACCACGCGGCGACACCCGCGCCAAGCTGGCTGTGTCGCTGGAAACCATCTACGAAGGTGGCAGCGTGCGGATATCGGTCAACAACAAGACCTTCGACCTGCGCGTGCCCAAGGGCATCCGCCCCGGCCAGATGATCCGTCTGGCGGGGCAGGGCGGCCTTGGCCGCCCTGATGGACACGCCGGCGCGCACGGTGACCTGTTGCTCGAGATCGAATACGCCGCGCACCCGCAGTTCGAGGTCGATGGCCGCAACGTGATCCACATGCTGCCGATCGCGCCGTGGGAAGCCGCGCTGGGCGCGACGATCAGCGTGCCGACGCTGGGCGGGCCAGTGGAGCTGAAGATCCCGGCCAACTCCGAAGCCGGACGCAAACTGCGCCTGCGCGGACGCGGTCTGCCCGGAGATCCATCGGGTGATCAGATCGTCGAACTGGAAGTGCTGGCCCCGCGCCCGCACAGCGATGAGCAGCATCAGGCCTACGAGCGCATGCGCGAGGCGTTCGGCGACGACTGGCGTCGCGCCTGATGCGGGCTGGATGTGATTGCGCCGCGCGTCCGTCCGAAGCCGGGCACGCCGCGCGTCAGGTCACGCCGTCATCACCTGGCCGATGACTTCGGACAGATCGCTCTCGGTGAACGGCTTGGTGATGTAGGCCTTGGCGCCCTGGCGCATGCCCCACACGCGATCGGTGTCCTGGTCCTTGGTGGTTACCAGCACGATCGGGATGTGTGCAGTTGCAGGGTCGCGGCAGATCGAGCGCGTCGCCTGGAAGCCGTTGAGGTTCGGCATCACCACGTCCATCAGGATCAGGTCCGGCAGCTCGCGCTTGGCGGCCTCGACGCCGGCGGCGCCGTCTTCGGCGGTCAAGGGCTCGTGGCCGAGTTTCTCGACGATGCGGCGGATGCCCATCAACTGTGACGGTGAATCGTCAACGATCAGAATACGCGCCATATGTTTCCCCCAGAACGTGTCGCGATTGTAGCCGGCGGTGAACGCGCCGCAAGACGACCTGGGTCACGGGCTACGGCGCGGCCTGCATCGCGACCAGCGTGCGCCCCAGCGAGCCGCCGGCCAGCATCGAGGCAAACACCTGCGGCAGCTGCGTCAGGCCGACTTCGCGCGTGCAGATGCGATCGAGGTGACGCGGTTTCCAGTCGCTGGCCAGGTGCTGCCAGACCGTCTCGCGGATGTCGCGCGCGGTACCGGCCGAGGCCACGCCGAGCAGCGACACGCCGCGGATGATGAACGGCATCACCGTGGCGTCGAGTTCCGGTGATGCAGCAAGCCCGGCGCTGGCGACGTTGCCATAGGGCGCGGTCTGCGCCAGCAGGCTGACCAGCATCGGTCCGCCAACGTTGTCGAGGCCGCCGCCGAAGCGCGCCGACTCCATTGGTCGCGTGGTGGCAAGCGCGTCACGGCCGAGCACTTCGCTGGCGCCGATCGCCTTGAGGTACCCGGTCTGTTCCGCCTTGCCGCTGATCGCATGCACCTCGAAACCGGCGCGGCTGAAGATGTCGACCGCGAGCGAGCCGACACCGCCGCTGGCGCCGGTCACGGCGAGCGGGCCGAGCTCGGGCGTCTGCCGGTTCTCGACCATGCGCAGCAGCGCGAGGGCGGCGGTGAAGCCGGCGGTGCCGAGGATCATGCTTTCGCGCAGGCTCAGGCCTTTCGGCAGCGGGATCACCCACTGCGCTTGCAATCGCGCGTACTCGCTGTAACCACCGTCGCGGGTCTCGCTGAGGCTGCAACCGGTGACGAGCACCTCGTCGCCCTCGCGGTACCTGGGATCGGTCGAGGCGACCACGTGACCGGCGGCGTCGATACCGCCGACAAGCGGAAAACGTCGCAGGATCTTGCCCTGGCCGGTGCCGGCGAGGGCATCCTTGAAATTGACCGACGAGTACGCCGTCTTGATGACGACTTCACCGGGCGCGAGCTCGTCGAGCGAAACCCGCTCGATAGCGCTGCGGTAACCGGCGTCGTCGTTGTGGATGCGGAAGGCATCGAAAGCTGCAGGCGTGCTCATGGGGCGGCGAACTCCGTTACGACGATGTAAGCGGCAGGATAGTCCAGGCCATGTTGCGGGCGAGTCAGCGCAACGCCTTGCGGCGCTTCTCGTCCAGCCATTTCGATGCCGCAGCGGGCTGGTAGCGTTGCATCCAGGCCAGCATGACGTCGATGTCGTCGCCATGCCACAGGTCGTCGCGCTGGTCGGGGTGGACGAAACGCTCGGCCACCATGCGATCCATCATGGCGATCAGCGGCGAGTAGAAGCCGTCGACGTCGAGGAACGCGCATGGCTTGTCGCCGATGCCGAGCTGGCGCCAGGTCAGCATCTCGAACATCTCGTCGAGCGTGCCGAAGCCGCCGGGCAGAGCGATGAAACCATCGGACAGGTCGAACATGCGCGCCTTGCGCTCGTGCATCGAACCGACGACTTCCAGCCGGGTCACGCCCTTGTGCGCGACTTCCCAGTTGACCAGTTGCTCCGGGATCACGCCTATCACTTCGCCACCGGCCTCGAGCACCGCATCGGCCAGCACGCCCATCAGGCCGACGTTGCCACCGCCGTAGACCAGGGCCAGGCCGTCCTTCGCCATGCGCGTGCCGAGCGCGATCGCGCGTTCGGTGTAGAGGGGCTTGGAGCCGGAGTTGGAGCCGCAGTAGACGCAGATGGTTTTCATAGGAGCCGTGATTGGCGATTCGTGATTAGTGATCTGAAAAAGCAAACGCCGGGCATGCCCGGCGTTGCGTAATGGCGGATGGTGGCGCGTAGGTGTTCGTTTTGCACGAATCACCGATCACGAATCACCAATCACGTACTCAGTTGGCCTTGTGGATCGCGCGCTTGCCCACCGCCATGGCGGCGTCGTGGATCGTTTCCGACAAGGTCGGATGGGCGTGGCAGATCCGGGCCAGGTCGTCGGCCGAGCCCTTGAACTCCATCGTCAACACGCCCTCGTGCACCAGTTCCGACACACCGACGCCGACCAGGTGCAGGCCCAGGACAAGGTCGGTTTCGGCATGCGCGATGACCTTGACGAAGCCGGCCGGTTCGGCCATCGCCACCGCACGGCCGTTGGCCGCGAACGGGAAGCTGCCGGTCTTGTACGGTACGCCCTCTGCCTTGAGCTGCTGCTCGGTCTTGCCGACCCAGGCGATTTCCGGCTCGGTGTAGATGACCCACGGAATGGTGTCGAGGTTGACGTGGCCCGGCAGGCCGGCGATCAGCTCGGCCACGGCGATGCCTTCCTCGAAGCCCTTGTGCGCCAGCATCGGGCCGCGCACGCAGTCGCCCGCGGCCCAGACGCCGTCGACGCCGGCGTGGCAGTGCGCGTCGACCTCGATCATGCCGCGCGCATCGAGCTTGACGCCGGTGCCTTCGGCCAGCAGGCCACGGGTGGCGGCGCGACGACCGACCGAGACCAGCAGCTTGTCGACGACGATGGTCTTCTCGCCTTCGGCATCGGCGTAGGTGACCTCGACTTCCTTGTTCTTGCCCTTGGTCTTGATCTCGGCCTTGCTGACCTTCGCGCCGAGCTTGATGTCCAGGCCCTGCTTCTTGAGTTCCTTGGCCGCGGTCTTGGCGACCTCGGCATCGGCGGCGGCGAGGAAGTCGGGCAGGGCTTCGAGGATGGTGACCTCGGCGCCGAGGCGCTTCCACACGCTGCCCAGCTCCAGGCCGATCACGCCGGCGCCGATCACGCCCAGGCGCTTGGGCACGGCGGTGAAGTCGAGCGCGCCGACGTTGTCGACGATGGTGTCGTTGTCGAACTTGGCGAACGGCAGCTCGATCGAATCCGAGCCGGCGGCAATGATCACGTTGGTGGCCTTGAGCTCGACCTCGGAACCGTCGTGCTGCTTGACCTTGACCACGTTGCCCGGCTGCAACTGGCCAAAGCCGTAGAACGGCGTGACCTTGTTGGCCTTGAACAGTATCGCGATGCCGCCGGTGAACTGCTTCACGATCTTGTCCTTGCGGGCAATCATCGTGCCGACATCGATCTTGGCGTCCTTGGTGGTGATGCCGTGCTCGCCGAACAGGTGCTGCAGGTTGTAGAACTGGCGCGAACTGTCGAGCAGCGCCTTCGACGGGATGCAACCCACGCGCAGGCAGGTGCCGCCGAGGGCCGGCTTGCCGTCCTTGCCGAGCGCGGCGTCGATGCACGCGGTCTTCAGGCCGAGCTGGGCGGCGCGGATGGCGGCGTGGTAGCCGGCCGGGCCGGCACCGATGACGACGACGTCGAAATTCTGCTGTTCGCTCATTGATCTGGATCCTTTGCCTTTCCCTTCTCCCCTCGGGAGAAGGTGGCGCGTAGCGCCGGATGAGGGTTCGGCGAAGCGTGGAAATCGAACTGTTTGCTGAAATTGGGGACTGAGGGAACCGTCGCTTCGCCGACCCTCACCCCAACCCCTCTCCCAGAGGGAGAGGGGCTTGCAGGCATCACATCCCCAGCAGCATGCGATGCGGGTTTTCGAGCTGGTTCTTGATGTCGACCAGGAACAGCACCGCGTCCTTGCCATCGATGATGCGGTGGTCGTACGACAGCGCGATGTACATCATCGGCGCAATCACGACTTGACCGCCCTCGGCGATCGGGCGCTCCTTGATGGCGTGCATGCCCAGGATCGCCGACTGCGGCGGATTGACGATCGGCGTCGACATCAGCGAGCCGAAGGTGCCGCCGTTGGTGATGGTGAAGGTGCCGCCCTGCAGGTCCTCCAGCGCCAGCTTGCCGTCGCGCGCCTTCTTGGCGTACTCGGCGATCTGCTGCTCGACATCGGCAAAGCCCATGCGCTCGACGTTGCGCAGCACCGGCGTGACCAGGCCCTTGTCGGTGGACACGGCGATCGAGATGTCGGTGTAGCCGTGATAGATCACGTCGTTGCCGTCGACCGAGGCGTTGACCACCGGGTACTTCTGCAGCGCGTTGGCGGCGGCCTTGGCGAAGAAGCTCATGAAGCCAAGCTTGATGCCGTTGGCCTTCTCGAACGATTCGCCCAGTTCCTTGCGCATCGCCATGACCTTGCCGAGGTTGACCTCGTTGAACGAGGTCAGCATCGCGATCGAGTTCTTCGACTGCATCAGGCGCTCGGCGATGCGGGCGCGCATGCGGGTCATCGGCACGCGCTCTTCCGGACGCGCGCCACCGGCGACGCCGGCGGTCTTGCCCGCGGCGTAGTTGACCAGGTCTTCCTTGGTCACCGCGCCACGGCGGCCGGTGCCTTCGACCTGCGACGGGTCGATGCCCTGGGTAACGGCGGTGAAGCGTGCGCCCGGCGGCAGCTGGTCGGCGCCGGCGGTGGCCTTCGCAGCCTCGGCCTTGGGCTGCACCGGCGCGGCGACGTCCTTGGCAGCAGCATCGTTCTTGGCGTCGACGGCCTTGTCGGCCTTGGTTTCGGACGCCGGTGCGGCGGCGCCTTCCTCGACGATCGCGATCAGCTGCTGGCTGGTGACCGTCGCGCCTTCGGCGAACTTGATTTCCTTGATCACGCCATCGACCGGCGAGGGCACTTCCAGCACGACCTTGTCGGTCTCGAGGTCGACGATGTTCTCGTCGCGCTTGACCGCGTCACCGGCTTTCTTGTGCCAGGTGGCGATGGTGGCGTCGGAGACGGACTCGGGCAGGACGGGAACTTTGATCTCGGTGCTCATGGGGCGGGCATCCTGGATAACGGTATGTGGCGTGAGAAGCGTGAGGGGGCAAGCTTAAGTTCGGCGGCGGCTTTTATTCGGCAGTGATCTCGCCGCGCAGCGGGTTGAGCAGCGCGTCGGCGACCAGCTTGGCCTGCTCGGCGATGTGGTCGGCGAGGTGACCCACGGCCGGCGACGGCGAACGTGCACGACCGGCGTAATGCAGGGTCTGGCCCGACTGCAGGCAGGCGGCCAGGTGGTGGCGGATCTGGTACCACGCACCCTGGTTCTGCGGCTCCTCCTGGCACCAGACCACGTCGGTGGCACCGGAGAAGCGTTTGAGCTCCGCCGCCAGCTGCGGACGCGGGAACGGATACAACTGCTCCACGCGCAGGACGGCGACGCTGTCCAGGCCCTGCTTCTGCTGCTCCTCGAGCAGGTCGTAGTAGACCTTGCCACCGCAGACGACCACGCGCTTGACCTTCTTGGTGTTGGCAGTGGGGTCCGGAATCAGGTGCTGGAATTCGCCCTGGGCCAGCTCGTCCAGCGTCGACACCGCCAGCTTGTGGCGCAGGAGCGACTTGGGCGTCATCACCACCAGCGGCTTGCGCGTGGTCATGCGCATCTGCCGGCGGATCATGTGGTAGGCCTGCGCCGGCGTGGTCGGCGTGCAGACGATCATGTTCTCCAGCGCGCACAGCTGCAGGAAGCGCTCCAGGCGTGCGGAGCTGTGCTCCGGGCCCTGGCCTTCGTAGCCGTGCGGCAGGAACAACGCCAGGCCGCACAGGCGGCCCCACTTGGCCTCGCCCGACGACAGGAACTGGTCGATCACCACCTGCGCGCCGTTGGCGAAGTCGCCGAACTGCGCTTCCCAGATGTCCAGGGTCATCGGGTCGGCGGTGGAGTAGCCGTACTCGAAGCCCATCACCGCCTCCTCGCTGAGCAGCGAGTCGATGATGGTGACATCGACCGGGTTCTTCACCAGCTGGCGCAGCGGCAGGTAGTACTCGTCGTTGCTCTGCTCGTGCAGGATCGCGTGGCGGTGGAAGAACGTGCCGCGGCCGCAGTCCTGGCCGACCAGGCGCAGCTTGTAGCCTTCGTTGAGCAGGGTGGCGTAGGCCAAGTTCTCGGCGAAGCCCCAGTCACCGGCGAGCTCGCCGGCGGCCATCTTGCGGCGGTCGTCGTAGATCTTGGCGACGCGCGCGTGCAACTTGATCGCGTCCGGGATGGTGTTGATCGCGCTGGCGAGCTGGTCGAGCTTCTTGCGGTCGAAGCGGGTGTCGACCGGGTCGCTGAGCTTGCCCGACAGGTACTTCGACCAGTCGATGGTGAATTCGTCGGGTTTGACCGCGACCAGTTCGGTGGTCACCAGGCCGGCGTCGAGCTTGTCGCGGTAGGCATCGACCAGGGCCTGGGCGTCTTCGGCCTTGAGCGTGCCCTCGGCGACCAGGCGCGCGGCGTACAGCTCGCGCGGCGTCTTGTGCTTGCGGATGGCCTGGTACATCACCGGCTGCGTGGCTGCCGGCTCGTCGGCCTCGTTGTGGCCGTGACGGCGGTAGCAGACCAGGTCGATGACCACGTCCTTGCCGAAACGGTTGCGGAAGTCCAGCGCGAGTTCGGCGCAGAACACCACCGCTTCCGGGTCGTCGCCGTTCACGTGCAGCACCGGTGCACCGACCATCTTGGCCACGTCGGTGCAGTACAGCGTGGAACGCGCGTCCTGCACCGCGCTGGTGGTGAAGCCGACCTGGTTGTTGATGACGATGTGGATGGTGCCGCCGACCGCGAAACCGCGCGCCTGCGACATCTGCAGCAGTTCCATCACCACGCCCTGGCCGGCGAATGCGGCGTCGCCGTGGATCAGCACCGGCAGCACCTGCTCGCGGCCCTTGTCGCCGCGGCGGGTCTGGCGCGAGCGCACGCTGCCGGCGACCACCGGGTCGACGATCTCCAGGTGCGACGGGTTGAACGCCAGCGCCAGGTGGACCGGGCCGCCGGGGGTGCCGACGTCGGCGCTGAAGCCCATGTGGTACTTGACGTCGCCGGCGTTGGCGAGCTCGTGGTGCTCGAACTTGCCTTCGAACTCGTCGAACAGCTTGCGCGGCGGCTTGCCGAGGGTGTTGACCAGCACGTTGAGACGGCCGCGGTGAGCCATGCCGATCACCACGTCCTTGGTGCCGTGCTCGCCGGCACGGCGGATGGTGGTGTCCATCAACGGGATCAGCGCGTCGCCGCCTTCCAGCGAGAAGCGCTTCTGGCCGACGTACTTGGTGCCGAGATAACGCTCCAGGCCGTCGGCGGCGGTGAGCCGCTCGAGGATGCGCTTCTTGTCATCGGCACTGCGGCCGTAGCGGCCGCCGGCCTTCTCCAGGCGCTCGTACACCCAGCGGCGCTGTTCGGCGTCGGCGATGTGCATGAACTCGGCGCCGATCGGGCCGGTGTAGGTGGCCTTGAGCAGGGCGAACAGGTCACCCAGCTTCATTCGATCGTGGCCGGCGACGCCGCCGGTGCTGAACTCGCCGCCCAGATCGCTTTCGGACAGGCGATGGAAGCCCAACTGCAGGTCCGGCGCGTCGGGCTTGTCGAGCAGGCCCAGCGGATCGATGTTGGCACCGAGGTGACCGCGCGAACGGTAGGCGGTGATCAGCTTGCCGACCTGGCGCTCGCGCTCGTCACCGGCACCGCTGGCGACGCTGACCAGGCCGCGCGCGGCGGCCTTGCCGGCGACGGCGATCGCGTCGATGACCGCCGAGTGCGGCACATCGCCGGCCTCGCGGCCCTTGAAGCCGTCGAAATAGGCTTTCCACTTGGGTTCGACGCTGTCGGGGGAGACCAGGTACTGCTCGTACAGGTCCTCGATGTAGGCGGCGTTGGCGCCGAGCTGGGAGGACTGGGAGAACTGCTTCAGGAGACTGTCCACGATGGCTATCGGGAAACTCGATGGGAGAGGTCGGTGACACCCGAATTACGCACGCTGGCGGCTATTCAGGCGCTCAAGAATCGGAATTATAGCGGCAGGCCGAGGGCAAACGGCTAACACTTACGTCGAAAGACCCACAGCGGCCAAGCACTGGTCAGTTAGCGTTGGGCCGGTTGCGAGCGCTTCAAGTGCGGCTGTGCTCAAAGACCGAGGGCGCGGTACTCGCTGCAGGGGCGGGCGCGCTCCCAGACGGGCTCGAACAATGCCCGTAGTTGCCGGGCCCGCGCTGGTGCATCGAGCCGGCTTTCGCCTTCGAAACGGTGGCCCAGTGCGCGGAAATACCAGCCACCGCGGTCGTTGGCGATGTAGGCCGACGGGTAGGAGCGGTCGACCGGTTCCTCGATCGCGCGGAACGCAAACGCGGTCGGCAGGCGCTGCGCCAGGCCCAGCAATGGGGCAATGGCGCGCTGCGGCGCGGCCGGGTCCTGCAACAGCAACCGGGTTTCGCCCCCATCCACGGCAAAGCGACGCAGCGCCGCGACTGCCTCGGGCCGGTCGAGCAGGCCGGGGTCGAGTTCGCGGCTGTAGGCCCACAGATGGCGGCGCGCCCCGGCGATCACGCCGAGCAGGGCGGCCAGGGCCGCTTCGTGGTCCTCGACCGGATTGACCGCATCGAGCAGGCACCGCATCGACTGATGCTCGAGGCCGGCCTCCACGAAACGGCTGCCGAACGGCAGGAAGCCGTGGCGGGCATAGAACGCGATCGCCGAGGCCTGGGCATGCAGCGACAGTTCGCGCCAGCCGAGCCCGCGGGCCTCGTCGATCAACGCTTGCAGCATCGCTTCGCCGACGCCACGGCCGCGCCACTGCGCCAGCACCGCCATGCGGCCGATACGGCGCTCCGGGGTCAGACGGCCGGTGCCGATCGGCTGGCCGTCGGCATCGCGGGCGATCACATGCCGGCACAGCGGGTCCAGCGCGTCGTGTTCCAGTTCGACCGGGACGCCTTGTTCCTGCACGAACACGGTATCGCGAACCGCGCGCAGTGCAGGCAGGCCGTCCTCGAAGGCGACGGCTTCGACCCGGAACGGGCGCGCGGCAGGGGTCATTCTTCTTCGTCGGCGAGCGCCAGCCGGTAGTGGCCGGCTTGCAACAGGGCATACAGGCAATCGCGACCGGTTTCCGACAGCGCGGCGTAGGCCGGGCCGTCGAACACGACGGCATTGGCGATGCGCTGTGCATCGGCGGCCGGTAGCGGATGATCCTGGCCGCTGACGTACAGGCGCGCGGCCTCGCCGCTGCGGTGCGCGCGGCGCCAGGCCATGCGCGACCACGGGTGGCGATGCAGCGCCGCACCGTGCTGCAGGTCCCATTCGATCTCGATGCGCGAGCGGGCGTCGTCGCCCGCCTGCACCTCGCCGGCGGCGCGGTAGACCGTGATGAAGCGCCCGAACCAGTCGCCGAGGCGGTCGGGGTCGTTCATGCGCAGCATGTTCAAGGCCTCGACCGCGCGGTTCATCGCGGCCGTGTCGATCTCGCTGGCGTCGGCCGGGGGCGACAGGTCGGGGTCGCGGTAACGCAGCGCCTCGTCGGCATCGCTGGCGAGCGTGTCGACGAAGTCGCCGAGCAATTCGGCCGCCGACGGCGCGCGCATGCCGACCGAGAAGGTCAGGCAGGCGTCCTCGGCCACGCCGTTGTGCGGCACGCCCGGCGGCAGGTAGAGCATGTCGCCCGGGCCGAGCACCCAGTCGTGGGTCGGGGTGAACTCGCGCAGTTGCTTGAGCTCGACGTCGTTGCGGAAATCCAGTGGTGGAGCCACACCGTTCAAGCTCAGTCCGGCATCGATCTGCCAGCGCCGATGGCCGTGCGCCTGCAGCAGGAACACGTCGTACTGGTCGACGTGCGCGCCGACCGAACCGCCCGGCGCGGCGAACGAAACCATGACGTCGTCGATACGCCAGCGCGGCAGGAAGTCGAACGGTTCCAGCAATGCGGCGATGTCGACGTCCCACTTGTCGACGTCCTGTACCAGCAGGGTCCAGTCCTGGTGCGGCATGCCGGGGAACTCGGCTTCGTCGAACGGGCCGTGGCGCAGCGTCCAGCGGTCGTTGGCGCGGTCGTGGACCACGATCCGCGACAGCGCCGCTTCCTCGCAGGCCAGGCCGGCCAGGTCCTCGGGCTGGATTGGGGAGACAAAGCCCGGGTAAGCGTTGCGGATCAGCAGCGGCCGCTTTTGCCAGTAGTCGCGCAGGAACTGGGCGGCAGGCATGCCCAGTGGCGGCAGCGTGCTGGCGTCGACTTCGATCGGCAGTGCCGGGTCGACCGGCTTCGTGATCGCATTCGTGGCGACCTTTTTAACGGCCTTCTTCGCGGGGGCGGGCTTGTTCTTGCTCATGTGGTGATCTCGTCGTAACCGCGGCCGAGGAACTGCAGCAGGCACCAGCCGTGGCCGAATGGGTCGGCCAGGTGGACGATGCGGCCCCAGTTCGCCGTACGCACGTCGCCTTCCTGCACGGCGCCTGCCGCAAGGGCCTGGGTGAGCGCGGCGTCGAGGTCGTCGACCACGACGTCGCAATGGATCGGTGTCCAGTGCCGCGCGTAGTCACGCGCTGACTGGGCCGTACCGGTGCTGCCTTGCGGCTTCTGCAGCAGGTAGATGGGAGCTTGCGCGCCGAGCAGCTCGACGCCGCTGTCGCCGAAGCGGCGGCCGGCGGTCAACCCGAACGCCGCGGTATAGAACGCCTGCGCCGAGGCGAGGTCCGCGACATCGATGTTGACCAGCAGCTGCATCGTCGTCGGGTCAGATCTCGCGGGCGAGGCGCTCGGCCAGGCCGGTGTAGCTGCCCGGCGTCATCTCGAGCAGGCGTTGCTTGGCGTCGGCCGGCAGTTCCAGCGTGGCGATGAACGCGCGCATAGAGGCCTCGTTGATGCCCTGGCCGCGGGTCAGGGCCTTGAGTTGCTCGTACGGGTTGGGCAGGCCGTGGCGGCGCATCACGGTCTGCACGGCCTCGGCCAGCACCTCCCACGATGCGTCGAGGTCGGCGGCCAGGCGCTCCGGGTTGGCGCTGAGCTTGCCCAGGCCGCGCAGCAACGCGTCATAGCCGATCAGCGCATGGCCGAAGGCGGTGCCCAGGGCGCGCAGCACGGTCGAGTCGGTGAGGTCGCGCTGCCAGCGGCTGATCGGCAGCTTGGCGGCGAAGTGTTCGAGCAGGGCGTTGGCGATGCCGAAGTTGCCCTCGGCGTTCTCGAAGTCGATCGGGTTGACCTTGTGCGGCATGGTCGAGCTGCCGACTTCGCCGGCCTTGACCGCCTGCTTGAAGTAACCCAGCGAGATGTAGCCCCAGACGTCGCGGCACAGGTCGACGGCGATGGTGTCGATGCGCTTTTGCGCGTCGCACAGCTCGGCGATGCCGTCGTGCGGCTCGATCTGGGTGGTGTAGGGCTGCCAGTTGAGGTCGAGCGACTCGACGAATCGGCGCGAGAACGTGGTCCAGTCGATGTCGGGGTAGGCGGCGACGTGGGCGTTGTAGTTGCCGACCGCGCCGTTGATCTTGCCCGGCATCGGCAGGCCGGCCAGCACCTCGCCCTGGCGCTGCAGGCGGGCGACGACGTTGGCCAGTTCCTTGCCGACCGTGCTCGGCGAAGCGGTCTGGCCGTGGGTACGCGACAGCATCGGCAGGCCGGCGTGCTCGTGCGCCATCGCCCGCAGTTTCTGGATCAGCTCGTCGAGCTTGGGCAGCAACACTTCCTGCCGCGCTTCGTTGAGCATCAACGCGTAGCTGAGGTTGTTGATGTCCTCGCTGGTACAGGCGAAGTGGACGAACTCCAGCGCCGGGCCGAGCTCGGTATCGTCCTTGAGGCGTTCCTTGATCAGATACTCGACCGCCTTGACGTCGTGGTTGGTGGTGCGCTCGATTTCCTTGACCCGGGCCGCGTCGGCGACCGAGAGGTTGTCGGCCAGCGCACGCAGGCGCGCGGTCGCGTCGGCCGAAAAGGCCTTCAGCTCGACGATGCCCGGCTCGCTGGCCAGCGCCAGCAGCCATTCGACCTCGACCTTGACCCGCGCCTTGATCAGGCCGAACTCGGAGAAGATCGGGCGCAGCGCATCGACCTTGCCGGCATAGCGGCCATCGAGCGGGGACAGGGCGAGCAGCTGGGATTCGACGTTGGCGGACATGGCACGCAGGGGCAGGGAAGCGAGCCCGACATTCTACAGGGCAGCGCCATACCCCCCGATCATGAAGACCGCCGTGAAGCCCGCTGTGAAGCCCGCCGTCACCGGTCCGCACGGCGGCCGGGCGTATCCTCGGGCACAGCGATCACAGGAGTGGACCGTGGCAAACACCGTGGCAAACCGGGGCAAGCAGAAGGCGCCCACGTCGATCCAGACCGATTTCCGCATCGAACGCGACAGCATGGGCGAGTTGCGGGTGCCGGCTGAAGCGTTGTGGGGCGCGCAGACCCAACGTGCGGTGCAGAACTTCCCGATCTCGGGCCGGCCGATGCCGCGCGAGTTCATCCGTGCGCTCGGCCTGATCAAGGCCGCCGCGGCTCAGGTCAACGGCGGCTTCGGCCTGCTTGGCAAGGGCGCGGCGCAGGCTATCCGCAGTGCCGCGCTGGCGGTGGCCGAGGGCGGCTTTGATGCGCAGTTCCCGATCGATGTGTTCCAGACCGGCTCGGGTACCTCCAGCAACATGAACGCCAACGAGGTCATCGCCACGCTGGCTTCGCGCGCAGGCAAGACCGGCGCCAAGGGCAAGCGTGCCGTGCACCCCAACGACCACGTCAACCTCGGCCAGAGCTCCAATGACGTGATCCCGACCGCGATCCGGGTCTCGGCGCAGCTGGCCACGGTCGAAACGCTGCTGCCGGCGCTCAAGCACCTGCGCAAGACCATCGATCGCCGTGGCAAGGCGCTGGGCAAGCTCACCAAGACCGGCCGCACCCATCTGATGGACGCGATGCCGCTGACCTTCGCCCAGGAGTTCGGCGCGTGGTCGGCGCAGCTCGCGTCGGCGCAGGCGCGGATCGAGGATGCGCTCAAGCGGTTGCGACGGCTGCCGATCGGCGGTACCGCGATCGGCACCGGCATCAATGCCGATCCGCGTTTTGGCAAGGCCGTGGCGAGGTCACTGTCGGCGCTGACCGGCACCCGGTTTGGATCGGCTGCCGACAAGTTCGAGGGCATCGCCTCGCAGGACGACGCGGTCGAGCTGTCCGGCCAGCTCAATGCGCTTGCCGTGACGCTGATGAAGATCGCCAACGACCTGCGCTGGATGAACTCCGGGCCTTTAGCCGGTTTGGGCGAGATCGAACTGCCGGCGCTGCAGCCGGGCAGCTCGATCATGCCGGGCAAGGTCAATCCGGTGATCCCGGAAGCGACCTGCATGGTCTGCGCGCAGGTGATCGGCCACCACACCGCGATTACCGTGGCCGGGCAGAGCGGCAACTTCCAGCTCAACGTGATGCTGCCGCTGATCGCCTACGACCTGCTCGATTCGATCGGCCTGCTCGGCAACGTGATGCGCCTGCTGGCCGATGACGCGGTCGCCGGCATCCAGGCGCGGCCCGACCATGTACGCGAAGCGCTGGATCGCAACCCGATCCTGGTCACCGCGCTCAACCCGATCATCGGTTACGAGAAGGCCGCAGCGATCGCCAAGCAGGCCTACAAGGAAAGCCGCCCGGTGCTGGAGGTCGCGATCGCCGTGACGGGCATGGGTGAGAAAGAACTGCGCCGCCTGCTCGACCCGACCGCACTGACGCGCGGCGGGATCCACGAAGGGGCAGGCGGGGGCGGCTGAGGCCCGTCGTTTCCGCCAGGCGTAGTGCGGGCGCGTGGGCTCGTTGCCCGCAACGCCCGTGCCGATCGCGTTATTGCTTCACGGCTTCCGCCGCCGCCGCAGCGGCTTCGACCGCCTCGGCTGCCGCCGTGGCCGTGTTCTTCTTGCCCTTCGCGTTTGCGTTCACGTCATCGCGGCATTCGTCGATGTCGGACTGGTCGAGGTTGGCGTAGGGCCTGAACTCGGGTACCGACGCGGCGACCTTGTCCTGCGACACCTTCATCGCCGGCAGCAGGTCGCACAGCTTTATCGCGGCCACGCGCACCTTGTCCGCCTCGGCCTCTACCTGCTTATCGATCTCGTCGGTGTTGCCGGTGAACACGCCTTTGAGCGACTGCGTCACGGCCCTGGTCGCCAGGTCGGCCCCCTGCAGACCGATATCCACACCGGCGCTGGCGACGGCGGCGATGCGGCCGCGGTAGTCGACCAGCAACGCACGCTGCTCGGCCGTGACCGGCACCGGCTTGCCGTCGATGATCAGGTCGCCCTTCGGTGACAGCTCGACCTGCGGGCTGCTCTTGCCGTCCTGGATGTTGATGTTGCCTTCGGCGATTTTCTGCTTCGCCTCGGCGATGGCCTTCTGCACCGTCGCCGAAATCGTGGGCATCTCCTGCTTGGCGGCGGTGCCGCCTGCAGAATCATGTCCGCCGCAGCCCGCGAGTAGCGCGAGGCCGGACAGGCTGGCGAGGAGGGCGAGGGTGCGCGTGGTGGCGATCATGGTGCGGGGTCCTTGGAAAAACGGGGCATCAGTCTTCGCGCGGGACATCGATCCGGCCGCTCACGCCGCTGTGGTCGACCGATCCGCTGCCGACGCGGCGCACGCTGAGTCCGCCGCGGACGTCGTGCACGTCCAGATCGCCGGAGCCGATCTTGTCGGCGCTGACATCGCCGCCGACGCCACGCAATTCGACGTCGCCCGAGCCGATGCTGCCGATCACGGCACCGCCAGCGATGCGGCGTGCCTTGAGGTCGCCGGAGCCGACCGAGAGCACGTGCAGTGAACCGATGGTGTCCAGCGCGATGTCGCCGGAGTTGAGATCGGCGGTGACCTGGCCACGGATGTTGCGGGCCTCGACATCGCCGGAGCCGACATCGGCGCTGAGTGCGGCCGCGCCGGTGACGCGGGCGTCACCCGAGCCGACATCCAGCTGCACGAGGATGTTGTCCGGCAGGGTCGCGTTGAGCACGAGGTAGGCGTAGTTCGCGCTGCCGAAACTGAAGTTGATAGTGTCCTCGCGGTCGGCGGTGACGACGAGTTTGTCGCCCACGCGCTTCTGCGTCAGCGAGAGTTCCTTGAGGCGTTCGGGCTTGGACGCACAGGCCTTGCCCTGCAGGGAGGCCTTGGCACCCCGAGCGGCGTTGACGATGAGCTCGTGCGGGCCGATCTCGAACATCACGGCCTTCACGCCGGTGAGATCCAACTGCAGGTTGTGCGGTTGGGAATGCCGGCACTCGTCGGCGAGTGCGTGTCCGGAGAACAGGGTGAGGGAAGCGAAGGCGAGAGCGGGAAGCAAGATGCGCATGGGTGAATCTCTCCGTGATCGGGCCCTACTGGATACGTGTGCGGCGTCGGCGGTTGCTTGGTGTCAGGTCGACTGACGGGCGCACGCCGGCTGCCGTCCATGGCGTGGCCCTGCGGGCTTCGGATGGTCCGGCCCGGTCATCCATGGCCGGGCGTTCGCCGCGCTGCGAACCAGTGGTCCGCAAGCAGCGCGGCTCACCCCTCGTCGCGCCAGCGGCGCAGGCGCACCGCGCCGAAGATCATGGCGGCGCCTGCGACCGCGCCAGCCCACAGCTGCGGGCTCAGCAGCACCGAGTACATCGTGCGCAGGTTCACCAGCTGGCTGACCGCGGCCGGGCCGTCGACGTCACCGACCTGGATGCTGGCGGCGTCCATCCAGCTGGCCGGGGCGACGCTGACCAGGGCGCGGGCGACGACGTTCTTCCAGAACCAGAGCGCCTCCAGATCGAACAGCTTCATCAGGTCGAACCAGCTGACGAAGATGCCGGCGAACAGCGGGATCATGATCGCCCACAGGAACGGCTTGCTCCTGGCCCAGGCCGAGCACAGCATCAGCCAGCCGATCGTCGGCAGCGCCCACAAGGCGTATATCGGGAGGCTGGCGGCCAAGTGCGTGGCGACCGTGAGCGGACTGCCCGGGCCCCACAGCAGTTCGTACGGGTTGCCGCCGTGCAGCATCACCACGCCGCTGGAGATGACCAGAAAGGCGAACATGGTGACGATCGAGGCGACCACGGCCAGCACCGGCGCAATCACCGCGGCGCTGGCGACCTTGGACAGCACGGTCTGGCCATCGGACACCGGCAGCGATTTCCAGAACAGCACGCTGCGATCCTTGCGCTCGTCGTAGAGGCTGCCCAGGCAGTAGAAGAACACCACGAAGGCGAGCACGATGAAGGGCCAGCTCGCCGCCATGTACAGGCTCAGGTCGATCGCGCCACCGAGCTGGCGCATGTCCTCGGGTGACATCTTCTCGGTCAGGCGGCCCAGGTTGAGGCCGTTGATCTCGAAGCTGCCGCCGTCGATCTCGATCTTGCCGTCACCGACGGCGCGGCGCGCGGTGATTTCGCCCAGGCCGATGCCCATCACGCTCAGCAGCAGGAAGATGCCGCCGGCGACCAGCGGCGCCCACAGGAAGCCGCCACGGTGCTCCCAGAACTCGCGCTTGAGCAGCATCTTGAAGGTGTGGGTGGGGTGGGGGGCGGCGACAGGCGTGCGGCTGTCGGCGACGGTGGCGCCAAGGGTCGTGTTCATGCGTAGGTCCCCTTCATGGTGGCGACGAACAGGTCGGCCAGGCCCGGCGTGCGGGTCTCGCCGAAGGCGGCCAGACGCTCCTGCGGCACGCCGTCGAACAGCATCACGGTCTTGCCGAACGGCAGGGCGCGCTCGTCCAGCGGCTTGAGGCTGCGGGCCTGCTCGGCCTTGCCGGCATCGACCAGCACTTCGACGAAGCGTTCGCCAAGCGTCTCCATGTCGTTGTCGAGCACGACTTTGCCGTCGCGGATGAACATCACGTCGGTGAGGATGTGTTCGATCTCCTCGACCTGGTGGGTGGTGACGAGGATGGTCTTTTCCTCGTCGAAATAGTCTTCGAGCAGGCGCTGGTAGAACTGCTTGCGGTAGAGGATGTCGAGCCCCAGGGTGGGCTCGTCCAGCACCAGCAGCTTGGCGTCGATGGCCATCACCAGGGCCAGGTGCAACTGCACGATCATGCCCTTGGACAGCTCGCGCACGCGCATCTGCGGCTTGAGCTGGGTGTGGGCGAGGAAGCGTTCACAGCGGGCGCGATCGAAACGCGGGTGCACGCCGGCGACGAACTCGATGGCCTCGCGGACCTTGATCCAGCGCGGCAGCACGGCCACGTCGGCGATGAAGCAGACGTCGCGCATCAACTCGTCGCGCTGCGTGCGCGGGTCGCGGCCGAGCACGCGCAGCGTGCCTTCGAACGGGATCAGGCCGAGGATGGCCTTGAGCGCGGTGGTCTTGCCGGCGCCGTTGGGGCCTATCAGGCCGACGATGCGGCCGGCCGGGATCTCGAACGCGGTGTCGTCCAGTGCCAGCTTGTTCTTGTAGGCCTTGCGCAGGCCATGGGCGCTGACGACGCTGTCGGTGGCGGGGCGGATGGCAGCGGCGTTCATACAGTACCTGCCTTGCCGGTCGTGCCGGCGGCGAGCAGTTCCTGCGTGCTCAGGCCCAGGCGCTGGATGCGCTCGAGCACCAGCGGCCACTCCTCGCGCAGGAAGCGTTCGCGCTCGTTGACGAGCAGTTTTTTTGCGGCCTCTTCGGTCACGTACATGCCCAGCCCCCTGCGCTTCTCGACGAGTGCCTCGTCCGCCAACTCCTGGTAGGCGCGCGAGACAGTGATTGGATTGAGCTGATACTCGGCGGCGACCTGCCGGACGGAGGGCAGGGCATCACCGGGCTTGAGGACCCCGTCGAGCATCATCGCGACGACGCGCTCCTTCAGCTGGCGATAGATCGGAGCGCCATCGCTCCATTGGATTGCGGTCATGGGTTCAGCCCCGCGGTGCGAATGAGAAATAAGGCATGACGAGGGTTTGCCGGCTGCGCCGGGAGGCTGTCCGTGCCTGCTTCTTTTCGATTTCGATGGCGGCCTGCTCGGAGGCTTCGAGGCGACCGGCGAGGGCGACGATGGTGGCGATCTCGGCCGTCAGGGCGGCGGCGTCGGCCAGGGTTTCGACCTTGGCGCTGCGGCGCCCGATGCTGCGGGCCAGCGCCTCGGCCTGGGCGGCGTGCCCCTGGACGGTGTTATCCGAAGCCGGGTCGGTCGGTGTGAAGCTGGCATCGAGTGCCCCCAGTTGCAACGCGATGGCCTCGGGCTGGACGGGTTGCGGAACGGGAAGCGCGAAGGTCAGGCCCAGCGCCAGTGCGGCGCCGGAGACCATCAGGGCGGTAAACGCGTTGTGGAGCTTGCGGTTCATGATGAACGTCCTGCTCGTTGGTCAACCGGTGTTGTAGTCAACTATAACACCTAAATATGTCCCGTCAAGCCCGTTCTACCCAACTAAAGTCATAATCGGCCCAGCCCCTTATTCCTGACTCCTGAGCCCGCCATGCGCCTGTCCCCGAGCCTCCGCAAGCATCTCGCCGGCGTTCCCGTCCTGTCTTTGCTGCTGGTGTCGACTTTGGCCGCGGCCACCGGCGGTCTGCTCGACCGCAGTTACCGGCCGCTGGCCGGCAAGACACCGGTCAACCTCACGACCACTTACGGCGGCGATGTGCTGCTGGTGGTCAACACCGCCAGCAAGTGCGGCTTCACTCCACAGTTCGAAGCGCTCGAGGCCTTGCACGCCAAGTACAAGGGCAGGGGATTTGCCGTACTCGGCTTCCCGTCCGGCGATTTCAAGGCGCAGGAGTTCGAGGACGAAGCGCAGATCCAGCAGTTCTGCACGCTCACCTACGGCGTCAAGTTCCCGATGTTCGAGAAGGTTCATGTGATCGGCGACCAGGCCACGCCGCTGTACAAGGATCTGGCCAAGTCGGCCGGCGAGGCGCCGAAGTGGAACTTCCACAAGTACCTGATCGGCCGCGACGGCCGCCTCATCGCCAGCTACGGCAGCAAGGTCACGCCGGACGATCCCACCGTGGTCGCCGCGATCGAAAAGGCATTGCAGGCCCCGGCGGCGGGGACGCATTGATTGCCGGCGATTGCCGTTGCGCGCGCGGCCCGCGACAATGAACGGCTTGCGTCGCCCTGCGCGGCGTCAGGCAGATCCTTCTGCCAGCCCGGTCCTGCGTGTCCGGGCGTCTCAAACAACGGAGTAGGGACTCGATGAAGGCTTTTGTGCGCGGCGCCGCCGTGTTGCTCACCACCGCGGCCACGCTGATCAGCGCGGCAGCATTTGCCCAGGACAAGACCGTGCTGAACACCGAACGCGAGAAGGCCAGTTACATGGTCGGTAGCGACATCGCCCAATCCATCGCCCCGGTGGCGCCGGACATCGATCTGGCTGCCTTTGAGCGCGCCATCAAGAATGCCTTCGACGGCGGCAAGCCGCTGCTCAGCGAGACCGAGGCGCAGGCTGTCGGCCCGGCGCTGATGCAGCGCATCGCCTCGCGTTCCGGCCAGGCCCCGGCCGGTGGCAAGGTGCCGGACGTGGCCAAGGACAAGGTCGCCTACCTGGTCGGCGCCGACGTCGGCCGCTCACTGGCACCGATCAAGGACGAGCTGGAGTTGCCGGTGCTGGTGCAGGCGATCCGCACCTCGTTCGCCAAGGGCAAGCCGTTGCTGAGCGAGGCCGAGGTCGGCCCGGTCCGCGAGGCTTTCCAGCAGAAGATCCAGACCAAGATGCAGGCCCAGGCCTCCGCCGTCGGCGACAAGAACAAGGCCGACGGCGCCAAGTTCCTGACCGAGAACAAGGCCGTCAAGGGCGTGTTCACCACCGGCTCGGGCCTGCAGTACATGGTGCTGCGCCAGGGCGCGGGCGCGCGCCCGGCGACGACCGACCGCGTTCGCGTCAATTACCACGGCACCTTGCTCGACGGCACCGTGTTCGACAGCTCCTACGAGCGTGGCCAGCCGGCCGAATTCGCCCTGAACCAGGTGATCGCGGGCTGGACCGAGGGCGTGGCGATGATGCCGGTCGGCAGCAAGTTCCGCTTCTGGATCCCCGGCGATCTGGCTTATGGCGGCAAGGGCACCCCGGGCGGCCCGATCGGTCCCAACGCGACGCTGGTGTTCGACGTCGAGCTGATGGCGATCCTCTGACCGCAGATACGCGTACTGTTCAGCTCGCCGCAGGCAGTTTGTCTGCCCCGACCGCCGGCTTGACGCCGGTGGTCCCGTCCCCCTAGGAGTTCGATTCGATGTCGATGAAGCCCCGCCTGCGCCACACCGCGCTTGCCCTGACCGTGGCCTCGCTGGCCGTGCTCGCCGCCGCCTGCAACAAGCCCGCCGACAAGGCGGACGCCACCACCGCCGAGACCGCCAAGGACGCGGCCAAGACCGACGGCGCCAAGGCGATCCCGGGCCTGGCGACCGAGAAGGAGCAGGTCAGCTACATGATCGGCATGGACATGGCCCGCTCGCTGGAGCAGGTCAAGGACGAGATCGATCTCGACACCCTGCACAAGGCGCTCAAGAGCTCGCTGGCCGGCGAGAAGCCGCTGCTGGACGAGAAGCAGGCCGGTGAGATCCGCGAGGCCTTCGCGCAGAAGGTGCAGGCCCAGCAGATCGCCAAGATGATGGCCGACGCCAAGAAGAACCTGGAAGAAGGCCAGAAATTCCTGGCGGAGAACGGCAAGAAGCCGGGTGTGGTCACCACCGCCTCGGGCCTGCAATACCAGGTGCTAACCGAAGGCAAGGGCGCCAAGCCGAAGGTGACCGATGCGGTCAGCGCGCACTACAAGGGCGCGTTGCTCGACGGCAAGACCTTCGACAGCTCCTACGACCGTGGCCAGCCGGCGACGTTCGTGCTGAACCAGCTCGTGCCGGGCTGGCAGGAGGGCATCGCGCTGATGCCGGCCGGCAGCAAGTACCGCTTCTGGATTCCGGCCAATCTGGCTTACGGCGAGAAGGGCGCCGGTCCGATCGGGCCGAACTCGACCCTGGTGTTCGAGGTCGAACTGCTCGACATCGTGAAACCCGGCGCCAAGTAAGCGCCGTCCGCACCGAACACCGGCGGCAGGGAGTGCCGCCGGTGTGATTGCTTCACAGTGAAGGGCTCTGCATGCGCGTCACCATCTTCGGTACCGGTTATGTCGGCCTGGTCACCGGCACCTGCCTGGCCGATGTCGGCCATGACGTGGTCTGCGTCGACATCGATGCGGCCAAGGTCGATGGCCTCAACCGCGGCGTGATCCCGATCTACGAGCCGGGCCTGGAGCCGATGGTCAAGGCCAACCACGCCGCCGGCCGCCTGCATTTCACCACCGATGCCGCCACGGCGGTCGGCCACGGCGACGTGATCTTCATTGCCGTCGGCACGCCGCCCGACGAGGACGGCAGCGCCGACCTCAAGTACGTGCTGGCGGTGGCCCAGACCATCGGCCAGCACATCGAGCGGCCGGTGGTGGTGGTCAACAAGTCGACCGTACCCGTCGGCACCGCCGACAAGGTGCGCTCGACCATTGCGGCCGAGTTGTCGGCGCGCGGGGCCGGGGTCGCGTTCGACGTCGCCTCCAACCCGGAATTCCTCAAGGAAGGCGATGCGGTCAACGACTGCATGCGCCCGGACCGCATCGTGATCGGCGCCAGCAATCCGGCGGCGGTCGAGAAACTCAAGCGCCTGTACGCGCCGTTCAACCGCAATCACGAGCGCATCGTGGTGATGGACGTGCGCTCGGCCGAGCTGACCAAGTACGCCGCCAACGCGATGCTGGCGACCAAGATCAGCTTCATGAACGAGATCGCCAACATCGCCGAGAAGGTCGGTGCCGACGTCGAGATGGTGCGCCAGGGCATCGGTTCGGACCCGCGCATCGGCTGGCACTTCATCTACCCGGGTGCCGGTTACGGCGGCTCGTGCTTTCCCAAGGACGTGCAGGCGCTGGCGAAGACGGCCCAGCAGCACGGCTACGGCGCGCGCCTGCTCGATGCGGTCGAGGCGGTCAACGACAGCCAGAAGGGCCATCTGTTCGAGCTGGTCCAGCGTCATTACGGTACCGACATCGCCGGCAAGACCTTCGCCGTGTGGGGCCTGGCGTTCAAGCCCAATACCGATGACATGCGTGAGGCCTCGAGCCGACGCTTGCTGGAACTGCTGTGGCAGGCCGGCGCCAAGGTGCGCGCCTACGACCCCGAGGCCAGCCACGAGGCGCAGCGCATCTTCGGCGAGCGCGAGGACCTGGTGCTGTGCGACTCCGCGCGCGCTGCCCTGGTCGACGCCGATGCGCTGGTCGTGGTGACCGAATGGAAGCAGTTCCGCAGCCCCGATTTCCAGCGCTTGCGCCAGTCGCTGGCCGACGGCGTGATCTTCGACGGACGCAACCTCTATCACCCCGACGAGGTCGAGGCCGCCGGGCTGGCTTATTACGGCATCGGCCGCGGTCGCTCGATTTTGTTGAACTGACCTGCTGGACTAAGTGATGAGCAGTGATATTGCACAGCGCCTGATCGACCTGGAGACGCGGCTTGCCTTCCAGGAGCACGCGCTGGCCGAGCTCAGCGATGCGCTGGCCGCGGCCCGCAACGAAGAGGCGCGCACCGCCTTGCTGCTGCACCGCGCGCTCGAAGAGCTCCGGCAATTGCGCACCGCGCTGTCGGCCAGCCCGTTCTCGGCCGACCCCACCCAAGAACCGCCACCGCCGCACTACTGATCCGACGCCATGAGCGACACTCTTCGAGACCAATTGCTGGGCCTGGGGTTCAAGCCCGCTCCCAAGCCCGAGCGCACGCCCCCCGCCAAGTCCGGCCCAAAGCCCGGCGGAGATCGTCGCGGCCACGTGGCCGGCAAGCCGGCCAACCGGCCGGGTGCCAAGCACGACCTGCGCAAATCCGACTCGCGCAAACCCGGACCGCAGCAGCGGCCGGGGCAGGGCAAGCCGCGCACGCGTGAGGACATCGACCTCGCCAAGGCCTATGCGATTCGCGCCCAGCGCGAGAAGGACGAGCGCATCGCCGCCGAGGCCGCCAAGCAGGAAGAGGCGCGCCTGCGCCGTGAGGCGCGCGCCAAGCTCGCCGAACTGGTCAAGGACAAGGTATTGAATGCCGCCGATGCCGAGATCGCCCGACACTTCCCGTACGGCGGCAAGATCAAGCGCATCTACGTCACGCAGGCGCAGCTCAAGGCGCTCAACGCCGGCGAATTGGGCGTGTTGCAGATGGACGGTCGCTACCTGCTGGTCAGCGCGGAACTGCTGGCGCAGGCCGAAGCCGTCTTCGCCCCAAGCGTCGCGCTCAAGATCGACCCCGATGCGCCGGCCGAAGGCGATCCCTACGCCGACCCGAAGTACCAGGTACCCGACGACCTGGTCTGGTGACCGCGGCTTTGTAGGAGCGGCTTCAGCCGCGAGCTTGTGCCGTTTGCGTTATCCGACCAGCTAGAGCCAAAGCTCGCGGCTGAAGCCGCTCCTACATCCCCCAGGGCTCCTGGGGGACGGGGAATTGTTCCGCGTGTAATCCAGGTTTGACGCCGCGCCGCCTCCGCATACGGTGGCGAAGACGGATCCGTGCCGCCGCGCGCCGTTGCCGCTACTCGGGGTCATAGTCGAGATTGGAGGCCAACCAGCGCTCGGCCTGCAAAACAGGCACTCCCTTGCGTCGGGCATAGTCCTCGACCTGCTCCTTCGACACGCGGCCGACGACGAAGTACTGGCTGTCGGGGTGGCTGAAGTAATAGCCGGACACGGCCGCGGCCGGGTACATGGCGAAGCTTTCGGTCAGGCGGATACCGGCGTTGCTCTCGGCATCGAGCAAGCGGAACAGCGTGGCTTTCTCGCTGTGCTCGGGGCAGGCGGGGTAGCCCGGGGCCGGGCGGATGCCGCGATAGCCTTCGCCGATCAACGCGTCGTTGTCGAGCGCTTCGTCGGCCGCGTAGCCCCAGAATTCCTTGCGCACGCGTTGATGCAGGCGTTCGGCCAGCGCCTCGGCGAAGCGGTCGGCCAGTGCCTTGAGCATGATGGCGTTGTAGTCGTCGAACGCGGCCTCGAAGCGGGCCACGTGCGCCTCGATGCCGATGCCGGCGGTGACGGCGAACGCGCCGATCCAGTCCTGTTTGCCCGAGTCCTTGGGCGCGATGAAGTCGGCCAGGCAGAAGTCGGGGCGATCGATGGGCTTGTCGGCCTGCTGGCGCAGGAAGTGCAGGGTGGTGTGAAACCCCTCTCCCTCCGGGAGAGGGGTTGGGGTGAGGGTTCGGGGAGATGATGGTGACTCGGTCGTCGATTGCTTTGCCGTACCCTCATCCGCCCTTCGGACACCTTCTCCCGAGGGGAGAAGGGCAGCAGTCTCCACGACCACATCGTCACCGATTGCATTGGCCGACCACAGCGCGAACACGGCTTTCGCGGTCAGCCACTTCTCGTCGACGATCTGCTTCAGCATCGCGCGCGCGTCGCGATACAACTCGTTGGCTTGGGCACCGACAATCTCGTCGCTGAGGATGGCCGGATAGCGACCGGCCAGCTCCCAGGTGTTGAAGAACGGCGTCCAGTCGATGTACTCGACCAGCTCGGCCAAGGAGTAATCGTCGAGCACGTGCAGTCCCGGCTGCTTCGGCGCTGGCGGGGTGTAATCGGCCCAGCTGCCGTTGAAGCGCTGGCCACGCGCCTTGGCCAGTGGCACCAGGCGCTTGCCATCGCCACGGGTCTTGTGGCGCTCGCGGATTTCGGCGTAATCGGCGGAATTGGCAGCGACGAACGGCTCACGCAGCTCGATGCTGATCAGCGACTGCGCCACGCCGACCGCACGCGAGGCGTCCTTCACCCACACCGTCGGCGACTTGTAGTGCGGGTCGATCTTGAGCGCCGTGTGCGCGCGCGAGGTGGTCGCGCCACCGATCAGCAGCGGCATCGTGAAGCCCTGGCGCTGCATCTCCTTGGCGACGTGGCTCATCTCTTCCAGTGACGGCGTGATCAGGCCGGACAGGCCGATCAGGTCGGCGTTCTCGGCGCGTGCGCGGTCGAGGATGGTCTGTGCCGGCACCATCACGCCCAGGTCGATGACGTCGAAGTTGTTGCAGGCCAGTACCACGCCGACGATGTTCTTGCCGATGTCGTGCACGTCGCCCTTGACCGTGGCCATGACGATCTTGCCATTGGACTTGCCGACATCGCCGGTACGCAGCTTTTCCGCCTCGATGTAGGGCAGCAGGTAGGCCACGGCTTTTTTCATCACCCGTGCCGACTTCACCACCTGCGGCAGGAACATCTTGCCGGCGCCGAACAGGTCGCCGACCACGTTCATGCCGTCCATCAGCGGTCCTTCGATCACGTCGAGCGGGCGCGTGGATTGTGCGCGCGCTTCTTCGGTGTCGGTCTCGATGTACTGGTCGATGCCGTGCACCAGCGAATGCGAGAGACGATCGCGCACTGGCTTCTCGCGCCAAGCCAGGTCCTCGACCTTCTTCTCGCCCTTCTTGCCCTTGAACCTGTCCGCAATCTCGAGCAGTCGCTCGGTGCCGTCGGGGCGACGGTTGAGTACCACGTCCTCGACGCGCTCGCGCAGGTCGGCGTCGAGATCGTCGTACAGCGGCAGCGCACCGGCGTTGACGATGCCCATGTCCATGCCGGCCTTGATCGCGTGGTACAGGAACACCGCGTGGATCGCCTGGCGCACCGGTTCGTTGCCGCGGAACGAGAAGCTGACGTTGGACACGCCGCCGGAGATGTGGCTGTACGGGAAGCGGCGCTTGAGCTCGCGCGTGGCTTCGATGAAATCGACCGCGTAGTTGTTGTGCTCCTCGATGCCGGTGGCGATCGCGAACACGTTGGGGTCGAAGATGATGTCCTCGGGCGGGAAGCCGATCTGCTGCGTGAGCAGCTGGTAGGCACGCGAGCAGATCTCGACCTTGCGCTCGATGCTGTCGGCCTGGCCGACCTCGTCGAAGGCCATGACCACCACGGCGGCGCCATAGCGGCGCACCAGCCGTGCCTGGCGCAGGAACTCGGTCTCGCCTTCCTTCATCGAGATCGAGTTGACGATGCCCTTGCCTTGCAGGCACTTCAGGCCGGCCTCGATCACGCTCCACTTGGAGCTGTCGACCATCACCGGCACGCGCGCGATGTCGGGCTCGGCGGCGATCAGGTTGAGGTAGGTGACCATCGCCTGCTCGGAATCGAGCAGGCCCTCGTCCATGTTGACGTCGATGACCTGGGCGCCGCTTTCCACCTGCTGCCGAGCGACCACCACGGCCTCGTCATAACGGTCTTCGAGGATCAGCTTCTTGAACTGGGCCGAACCGGTGACGTTGGTGCGCTCGCCGACGTTGACGAAGTTGCTCTGCGGAGTGATCTGCAGCGGCTCCAGGCCGCTCAGCCGGGTCTGACGTGGCAGTGCACTCATGCGGCCAGGTCCTGGTCAGCGCGCTCAAGCGCCGGGAGCGTGCGCGGTGGATGCGCTTGCACGGCCTGCGCAATCGCAGCGATATGCGCCGGCGTGGTGCCGCAACAGCCCCCGACCAGGTTGAGCAGGCCCGCCTCGGCGAACTCGCCCAGCACCGCGGCCATGTCCTCCGGGGTCTCGTCGTAACCGCCGAATGCATTCGGCAGGCCGGCATTCGGATGAGTGCTGACATAGGCGTCGGCGACCTGCGCCAGTACGTCGACGTGCACGCGCAGGTCCTTGGCACCGAGCGCGCAGTTCAGGCCAATGGCCATTGGCTGCGAGTGCCGCAGCGAGTACCAGAACGCCTCGGCAGTCTGGCCCGAGAGGGTGCGGCCGGAAGCGTCAGTGATCGTGCCCGAGATCATCACCGGCAGGCGCGCGCCGCGCGCCTCGAACGCCTCCTCGATCGCAAACAGCGCGGCCTTGGCATTGAGCGTGTCGAACACGGTCTCGACCATCAGCACATCGGCGCCGCCGTCGATCAGGCCGTCGGTGGCCTCGCGGTAGGCCACACGCAGTTCGTCGAAGCTGATTGCGCGGAAGCCGGGACGGTTGACGTCCGGGCTGAGTGAAGCGGTGCGACTGGTCGGGCCGAGCACGCCGATGACGAAACGCGGCCGGCTCGGGTCGCGGGCCTCGGCGGCGTCGCAGGCGGCGCGGGCGAGACGGGCGCCGGTTTCGTTGAGCTCGCGGGCGAGGTGCGCCAGGCCGTAATCGGACAGCGAGATCGTGGTCGAATTGAAGGTGTTGGTTTCGATCAGGTCGGCGCCGGCATCGAGGTACTGCGCGTGGATGTCGCCGATGATCGCCGGTTGGGTCAGGCTGAGCAGGTCGTTGTTGCCGCGTTGGTCGCGACTGCAGCCGCAACCATCGCCGTGGGCGTGTTCGGCCGGCGCGTACAGGCGGTCGTAGCCCTGCGAAAAACGTTCGCCGCGGTAAGCGGCTTCGTCGAGCTCGTGGCGCTGGATCATCGTGCCCATTGCGCCGTCGATGATCAGGATGCGCTCGCGCAGGCGTTGCTGCAGGGCGTTTGCGCGTTCTGGGTGGAGCCATGGCAGGGTGTGCATGGTCAGGCCTTCTTGGACGGCTTGCGGGCAGGCGCGCTGTCATCGACAGGCTTGCGAGCGATCAGGGCAATCACTTCGAAATGCGGAGGGCGGCGTTCGCGGGTCACGGTTTCGCAGCTGACGATGTCGAAGCCGGCCTTGCCGACGAACTTCGTCAGATCCTTCTCGCTGAAACCGAGATTGACGTGGCCATACGCCTCGACCGCGCCGCGGTGCTCGTGCCGGGCCAGGCTGGTCAGCAGCAGGCGGCCGCCTGGACGCAGCACGCGTGCGGCCTCGGTCACGGCCTGGCCCGGATGGTCGGCATAGGTCAGCGCGTGCATCAACACGACCAGATCGAAGTGCGCGTCGGCGAACGGCAGCGCGTGCATGTCGCCCTCGCGCACCTCGACGTTCTTCAGCCGGCGCAGGCGCTCCGAGGCGGCCAGAACCACCTTGGTGCTGGAGTCGAGGCAGACGTAGCGATGCGAGTGCGGGGCCAGCAATTCGGCCAGCACGCCGTCGCCGGAGGCGATATCGAGCACGTCGCCCGGCTCGAGCAGCGGCAACGCCGAGCGCGCCAGTGCCTCCCAGGTGCGGCCGGGCGAGTAGTGCCGCTCCATGTCGCCGGCGACCGAGTCGGCCCAGTTCTGATCGGCCGCGCGCATGGCCAGCACGGCGCCGACACGTTCGCCATCCTGGCGCAGCAACGGGTCATCGCTGCCCTCGCGCAGGGTCTGCCACAGGGCGCGTTGCGCCGAATCCAGCGCTGCCTCGTCGAAGCGGTAGTAGGCCGACACGCCGGAGCGGCGGTCGCGCACCAGGCTGGCCTCCTTCAGTTTTGCCAGATGCGTCGAAACGCGCGGCTGGGCGAGGCGGGTGATGGCCGAGAGCTCGGCGACGGTGAGCTCCTCGCGCTCAAGCAGCGCCAGCAACCGCACGCGCGTGGCGTCGGCAAACACCTTGAGTCGGGACGACCAGCCTTCCAGATCCATGCTTCATCAACCTATCGCGATATAGCGATAAGTTTGATGCGCAAGGGCGCGAGGGTCAAGGCAGAAGATCGAAGTGCGTAGTGGGGATGTAGTAGTGAGTCTTTACCCTAGCCCCTTAGTTAGGGGCGGTTTCCGCCGCAGGCGGAAAAGGGCGGGTATGGCGCTGCGCAACATACCTCGGGCCTGCGAATCCGGCACGAGCCAGCTACAATTCTCTGTCTGTAGCGGTCAAATTACCCAATACTTGCAGCCCGAGGTGCCGACGTGGATTTTCGCTTCACTGAAGAGCAGTTGATGATCCAGGATGTGGCGCGCCGCATCGCCCAGGAAAAAATTGCTCCCAGCGCCGAGCACCACGACCAGACGGGCGAGTTTCCGCTCGCCAATATCCGCACCCTCGGCGAAAACGGCCTGATGGGCATCGAGGTGCCGGCCGAGTATGGCGGCGCCGGCATGGACCCGATCAGCTACGTGCTGGCGATGGTGGAGATCGCTGCCGGCGATGCCGCGCATTCGACCATCGTGTCGGTCAATAATTCGCTGTTCTGCAACGGCATCCTCAAGTTCGGCACCGAGGCGCAGAAACAGTTGTACGTGCGTGCGATTGCCGAGGGGCGCGAGATCGGTGCGTTTGCACTGACCGAGCCGCAGTCCGGCTCCGATGCCACTGCGATGCGCTGCAAGGCGATCAAGCAGGCCGACGGCACGTTCCTGATCAACGGCAAGAAGAGCTGGATCACCTCCGGTCCCGTTGCCAAGTACTTCGTGCTGTTCGCAATGACCGAACCGGAGAAGGGCGCACGCGGCATCACCGCGTTCCTCGTTGACGGAGACCGTGCCGGCTTCCACCGCGGCAAGACCGAGCCCAAGCTCGGCATCCGCGCCTCGGCGACCTGCGAGATCGAGTTCGCCGACTACGTTGCCCAGCCCGATGAAGTGCTCGGCGATGAAGGCCACGGCTTCAAGATCGCCATGGGTGTGCTCGACGCCGGCCGCATCGGCATCGCCAGCCAGGCCATCGGCATCGCCCGTGCGGCCTACGAGGCGACGCTGGCTTACGTGCGCGAGCGCAAGGCCTTTGGCCAGCCGATCGGCGCGTTCCAGATGACCCAGGCCAAGATTGCCGACATGAAGTGCAAGCTCGACGCGGCGCTGCTGCTGACCTTGCGCGCGGCTTGGGTCAAGGGCCAGGACCAGCGTTTCACCAACGAGGCCGCGATCGCCAAGCTCACCGCCTCCGAAGCGGCGATGTGGATTACCCACCAAGCCGTGCAGATCCACGGCGGCATGGGCTATTCCAAGGAAATGCCGCTGGAGCGTTACTTCCGCGACGCCAAGATCACCGAAATCTACGAGGGCACCAGCGAGATCCAGCGTCTGGTGATCGCCCGCAACGAGACGGGCCTGCGCTAGCACAGGCTCGCGACGAGTACGTCATGAAACGTTTCGGATCGTCACGTCCCACAGCCTGCCCTGTGGAGCGCGGTAGCTGTCTCTTCCAGACCAGCTCCCGCGCACCCAAGATCGCCGCACGCGAAGCGGTCCCTGACGCCGTGCGTCAATCGCTCGCGGGGCCGCATCCAATCGTGTCCGCAAGTTCTCCGTACTGAATCGTATCTCCCTGGCCCGCGCGAAAGCGCGGGCCTCATTCCATCGGACCCCTCGTTCCCATGAGCACCAAACGTAACGCTGCAGCCAAACCCGTCGCCAAGGCCACGTCGAAGAAAGCTGCGCCGGAAAAGAATGCCGTCCAGAACGACACTGTCTCCCTCGAGCCGATCGTCGCCGCGATGCGCAAGCACCTGCCGAAGGCGCGCCACGCCGAGGCCGAGGCCTTCATCAATGCCTTCTACAAGCGCATGAGCAGCGACGAGCTGCCGCAGCACAACGCGCAGGGCTGGGCCGAGCTGGCCACCGACTTCCTCGATTTCGCCCGCGCGCGCAAGCCGGGCGCCGCGCTGGTGCGCCTGTTCAACCCGACCTTCAAGAGCCAAGGCTGGGAGTCGACCCACACCGTCGTGCAGATCGCCAACGACGACATGCCGTTCCTGGTCGACTCGGTGACCATGGCACTGGCCGAGCAGGGCATTGGCGTGCACGTGCTGGGGCATCCGGTGGTGACGTTCCAGCGCGACAAGGCTGGCAAACTGCTGGCGGTCGGCGGTGGCGTGGCTGAATCGCTGATGCACCTGGAGATCGACCGCCAGCCGCTCGAGGCGATGCCGAAGATCAAGAAGGCGCTGGAGGCCGTTCTGGCCGACGTGCGCGCCAGCGTGCGCGACTGGCCGCAGATGCGCGCCAAGATGCTCGAGGTCGCCGACGACCTGGCCTCTCGCAAGTTGCCGGTGAACAAAGAGGGCAAGCACGAGGCACAGGAGTTCCTGCGCTGGGCTGCCGACAACCACTTCACCTTCCTCGGCTACCGCGAGTACGACGTCGTCAAGCAGGGCGGCGAGGATGCGTTGCGCGCCAACAAGGCCAGCGGCCTGGGCCTGCTGCGCGACCAGGAGGTCGGCAAGCCGCGCCTGCTGACCTCGCTGGCGGCGCACTACATGCCGCAGTCCGGTTCGGTCGACGCGCTGATCCTGACCAAGACCAATGCGCGCGCCACCGTGCACCGTCCGGGTTACATGGATTACATCGGCGTGCTCAGCTTCGACGACAAGGGCAAGCCGGTGCGCGAGGAGCGCTTCCTCGGCCTGTACACCTCCAGCGCCTACAACCGTCGCCCCTGGGACATCCCGCTGGTGCGCCAGCGCCACAACTACGTGATGGAGAAGTCGGGGCTGGCGGCGGACAGCCACAGCGGCAAGGCGCTGCGCCACATCATCGAGAGCCTGCCGCGCGATGAGCTGTTCCAGTCGAGCGAGCAGGAACTGCTGCAGGCCAGTGCCGCGATCCTTGGTTTGCAGGAGCGCGTGCGCAGCAAGCTGTTCCTGCGCCGTGACCGTTACGGGCGCTTCTTCTCGGTGCTGGCCTACATCCCGCGCGAGCGCTTCAACACCGATGTGCGCCTGCGCATCGAGGCGATGCTCAAGCGCGAGCTGCACGGCGAGCACATCGACTCCTCGGTGATGCTGGGCGAATCGCCGCTGGCGCAACTGCACATGATCGTGCGGCCGACGTCGGGCGAAACCATCGACGTCGACAGCACCAGGATCGAGGCGGAGCTGGCCGGCATCGTCCGCAACTGGACCGACGACCTGCGCGAGCAACTCGTTGCGCGCCATGGCGAAGAGCGTGGCCTGGCCCTGGTCAACGGCTATGGCCGGGCACTGCCGGCAGGCTACATCGAAGAGGTCAGTGCCGGTATCGCGGCCGATGACGTCGAGCACCTGGCCGCGCTGACCGGCGCCGACGACCTGCGCCTGAGTCTGTACCGCACCCACCGCGGCGAAGGCGGCCTGCGCTTCAAGTTCTACCGCCAGTACAACGACATCGCCTTGTCGGACGCCTTGCCGATGATGGAGAACATGGGCCTGCGGGTGATCACCGAGCACCCGTACCGTCTGGTGACCAACGAGGTGCCGCTGTACATCCAGGACTTCGAGGTCGAGACGACCGACGAGAACCTGGACATCGCCAACCTCGATGCGAATTTCGAGGAGGCCTTCGCCCAGATCTGGCGCGGCAATGCCGAGAACGACGGGTTCAACCGCTTGATTCTGGCCGCCAACCTGTCCTGGCGCCAGGTCGCCATGCTGCGCGCCTACTGCAAGTACCTGCTGCAGGTTGGCGTGCCGTTTTCGCAGGCGTATGTCGAAGCGACCTTCAATCGCTACCCGTTGCTGGCGCGCCTGCTGGTCGAATTGTTCGAGGCCAAGTTCGATCCGGTCACCGGCAAGGAAAGCAAGGCCGAGATCAAGGCTGGCATGGAGCGCTTCAGCCAGCAGCTGCAGGCGCTGGCCAACGGTGACGAAGCTGCACTGGCTGCGCTGAAGCCGTTGATCGATGCGCGTGCCGACAAGCGCGAGCAGCAGGTCGATGCAGCGCGCAGCACGCTCAAGGGCCTGCTCGATCGCGTCGCCAGCCTCGACGAGGACCGCATCCTGCGCAGCTTCATCGGCGTGATCGACGCCACCTTGCGCACCAGCTACTTCATGCAGCGCAAGGGCGGCGTACGCGCCGACGGCGGCCCGGCCGACTACATCAGCTTCAAGTTCGACTCCAGCAAGGTGCCGGACCTGCCCAAGCCGCGTCCGTACCGCGAGATCTTTGTCTACGGCCCGCGTGTCGAAGGCGTGCACCTGCGCTTCGGCCCGGTCGCCCGCGGCGGCCTGCGCTGGTCGGACCGCCGTGAGGACTTCCGCACCGAGGTGCTGGGCCTGGTCAAGGCGCAGATGGTGAAGAACACGGTGATCGTGCCGGTCGGCTCCAAGGGCGGCTTCTTCGCCAAGCAGCTGCCCGACCCGACGGTTGATCGCGATGCCTGGTTCAACGAGGGCGTGGCCTGCTACCAGCGCTTCATCAACGGTCTGCTCGACATCACCGACAACATCGTCGACGGCAAGATCGTGCCGCCGATCAACGTGGTGCGCCACGACGGCGACGACCCGTACCTGGTCGTGGCCGCCGACAAGGGCACCGCGACCTTCTCCGACATCGCCAACGGCATCGCCCGCGCGCATGGCTTCTGGCTCGACGACGCATTCGCCTCCGGTGGTTCGGTCGGTTACGACCACAAGGGCATGGGCATCACCGCGCGCGGCGCCTGGGAATCGGTCAAGCGCCACTTCCGCGCGATGGGTCGCGACAGCCAGAAGCAGGACTTCACCGTGGTCGGCGTCGGCGACATGTCCGGCGACGTGTTCGGCAACGGCATGCTGTTGAGCAAGCACATCCGCCTGCTGGCCGCGTTCGACCACCGCCACATCTTCCTGGACCCGAACCCGGATGCCGCGGTGACGTTCAAGGAGCGCCAGCGCATGTTCAAGCTGCCACGCTCGAGCTGGGCCGATTACGACGCCAAGCTGATCAGCAAGGGCGGTGGCATCTACCCGCGCTCGGCCAAGTCGATCCCGCTGTCACCGGAAATCAAGGCCGCGCTCGGCATCGACAGCGGCATCGCGGCGATGAGCCCGGTCGAGCTGCTCAGCGCGATCCTCAAGGCACCGGTTGACCTGTTGTGGAACGGCGGCATCGGTACCTACGTCAAGGCCAGCAGCGAAACCCACGGCGACGTCGGCGACCGCGCCAACAACGCCCTGCGCGTCAACGGCCGCGAGCTGCGTTGCAAGGTGGTGGGCGAGGGCGGCAACCTCGGCATGACCCAGCTCGGTCGCATCGAGGCCGCGCACCACGGCGTGCTGCTCAATACCGACTTTATCGACAACTCGGCAGGCGTGGACACCTCGGACCACGAGGTCAACATCAAGATCCTGCTCAACGGCGAGGTGCAGAAGAAGAAGCTGACGCTGCCGGAGCGCAACAAGCTGCTGGCGGCGATGACCGATGAAGTCGGCCAGCTGGTGCTTACCGACAACTACCGCCAGAATCAGGCGATCAGCCTGATGGAGCGGATGAGCGTGCATCGCCTCGGCTCCAAGCAGCACTTCATCCGCACGCTGGAGTCGCAGGGCCTGCTCGATCGCCAGATCGAGTTCCTGCCGTCCGATGCCGATATCGCCGAGCGCAAGTCGCGCGGCCAGGGCCTGACCCGCCCGGAACTGGCGGTGCTGCTGTCGTACTCCAAGATCGTGCTGTTCCAGCAGTTGCTCGATTCTGACGTGCCGGAAGACCCGTACCTGTCCAAGGAACTGGTGCGTTACTTCCCGCAGCCGCTGCAGGCCAAGTACGCCAAGGCGATGGAGCACCACCGCCTGAAGCGCGAGATCATCGCCACCGCGGTGACCAACTCGATGGTCAACCGCATGGGTGCGACCTTCACCCTGCGCATGACCGAGGACACCGGCCGCACCCCGGCCGAGGTCGCCGAGGCCTACACCATCGCCCGCGAGGCGGTCGATGCGCGCAGCCTGTGGGCGCAGATCGACGCGCTCGACGGCAAGGTGCCCGAGGCGGTGCAGGTCGACGCGTTGCAGGTCATCTGGCACCTGCTGCGTTCGATGTCGCGCTGGCTGCTGTCGCGTCCGGGCAAGATGCCGGAGATCACCGCGGCCATGGCGCGTTACGGCGATGGCCTCAACGCCGTTCGCAACGCGCTTCCCGACGTGCTCTCGGGCGTGCGCCGTGAAGCCTATGGCGCACGCGTGGCCGAGTGGAAGGGCAAGGGCCTGCCGGCGACGCTGGCTGAACAACTGGCCGCGTTGCCGCTGCTCGAGTTCGGTTGCGACATCGTCGAGATTTCGCTGGCGCGCAAGCTGTCGCCGGTCGAGGTGGCGCGTGGCTACTTCGCGCTCGGCGCGGCGCTGCACTTGCCGTGGCTGTACGAGCAGGTCGAGCAGTTGCCGGTCGACGGCCGCTGGCAGGCGCTGGCACGCGGCGCACTGCGCGACGAACTGGCCACCCAGGCCCGCACGCTGGTTTCGCAGATACTCGCCGAAGGCGGCAAGAAGCCGGCCGAGGTCAAGGTCGACGCCTGGCTGAAGCGCGACGATTCGTCGCTGCGCTTCACCCTGGCCATGCTGGCCGACCTGCTCAACCAGAAGACGCTCGACTATCCGACCCTGTCGGTGGCGGTGCGTCGCCTGGCGCAGGTCGCGTCGGCTGGCGCATGACGCGCATCGCCTGAGGCAATGCACGAGCCCGGCCCCGCGCCGGGCTCGTCGTTTCCGGCCCTGCGCACCACGGAACCGCACGGTCCCCGGGTTATGCTGATCGCACCCCACCGGAGCTGCCGATGACCGTGACGCCACGCATCGCCTTCCTCGCCAATCCCTCGGACGAAGCGCAACGCGCGCTCGCCGAGCTGTCCGCGCATCACGGCCAGCACGAGCCCGAGTCCGCCGACGTGCTGGTTGCACTGGGCGGTGACGGCTTCATGCTGCAGACCCTGCATCGCTATGGCGGCCTGGGCAAACCGGTGTACGGCATGAAGCTGGGCACGGTCGGATTCCTGATGAACCACCACGGCGGCGACGGCCTGCACGAGCGCCTGCACGCGGCCGAGCCGGCGGTGTTACGACCGCTGGAAATGGTCGTGCAGACCGAGTCCGGCGCCACGGTCGGCTCGCTGGCGTACAACGAGGTCTCGTTGCTGCGCCAGACCCGGCAGGCGGCGCACCTGCGCATCGACCTCAACGGCCAGACCCGCCTGGACGAACTGATCTGCGACGGTGTGCTGGTGGCCACGCCGGCTGGCAGCACCGCCTACAACTTCTCCGCGCACGGCCCGATATTGCCGCTGGGCGCGAATGTCATAGCGCTGACCCCGATCGCCGCCTTCCGCCCGCGTCGTTGGCGCGGCGCCGTGCTCAAGGCCGACACCGAGGTGCGCTTCCGCGTGCTCGACCCGTACAAACGCCCGGTCAGCGCCACCGCCGATTCGCACGAGGTCCGCGACGTGGTCGAGGTGACGATCCGCGAGTCGCACGACCGCACTGTCACGTTGTTGTTCGATCCCGAGCACAACCTCGAGGAGCGGATGCTCGCCGAGCAGTTCATCAGCGGCTGAGCGCGCGGTCCTCGCGTTGGCTGGCTGTGCAAGCCTAGCCGGGTGGTGGTCTGCGCTTTGCGGCTGGCAGGCGCTCATGGATCGCGGCGCCGAACCTGGCCGAAAGCGTGTGGAAGCTGGCACCGGTCGGGTGCATTTCGTCGAACCACTGGTCCATCGCCGCCAGCGTGCCGCGCAGGTCGACGTAATCGAAAGCGCCGCCTAGCGCCGGGTCGTTCTTCAAGGTGCGAAGCACGCGCGCCTCGAAACCGTCGATCAGCAAGCGTGCGAACGCACACTGATCCTCACGCCTGGGCAGTGCCGTCTGGATATGCGGCCCGATCCACGGCCCCACATCCTTCTTCAAGATCGCGACCGCGCCGATGTTGGCCAACGTGAGGTTGGCCGGTTGTCCCATCAGCACCGAATAGTCGTAGGTGTGGCCGAGGATCGGCACCTGCGGACGGACCTTGCGGAACGCGGTGATGAACCGTCGATACCCAGCCACGACCTGCTCGAAACGGCCCGAATCGCTCACCAGCCTGAACGCCTGCGCGACCGACATCGGCCCCTTGCCGGCGAACAGCCTCTTGAGGAAGTCGCCGACGAAATCGTTGCCGCCGGCGCTCAACAGCACCAGGTCGAACTCGAAACCGTCGTACCAGTCGCGCAGGTCGCGGATGTTGCCGGTCGTGAAGATATTCTTTGCCGTGTCGCCGCTTTCTTCGGCGCGGAAGAACAAACCACCGGCACCCAAGAGTGGAACGCCGCGCGCCTCGTCCTCGGGCGTCGGAAAGACCAGCCAGTCCAGCAGGTTCATGGACAATGGCGTCGAGAACCAGGAGTCACCTTCGCAGAAGATGACTGGCGTGTGTTCGAGAAAACCCTTGCGCTTGAGCTTGCGATAGATGTCGCGGAACTGGCCGCGGCGCGTGGTCATGACGGACTGGGTGGCAGGCATGGTTCCTCCTGGATGCTGCGGGTGGCGTCGGCGCCGCAGGCTCGCCGCATGATGTTCCGGGCGAACATGCTGCTTGTGAACGGTGGGCTGCCGCCATCCCGGACAGTCTCATGCGCGATGCGGGACGCCTGCCGGCCTGCCGCCGGAACGGGCACAATAGCGCCATGCCCGACCGTGATGCCGACCCCCTGATCGTCGCGATCTCATCGCGCACCTTGTTCGACATGGAAGAGAGCCACGCGCTGTTCGAGCGCGACGGCATCGACGCCTATGCCGCGTTCCAGCGCGAGCACGAGGACGATCTGCTGACGCCCGGCATCGCGTTTCCGCTGGTGCGCAAGCTGCTGGCCTTGAACGAAGGCGCATCGCCGGAGGCGCCGCGGGTCGAGGTGATCCTGATCTCGCGCAACTCGGCCGACAGCGGACTGCGCATCTTCAATTCGATCGCCCACCATGGTTTGGCGATCAAGCGCGCGGCTTTCAGCAACGGCGCGCCGCCGTTTCCGTACATCCGCCCATTCGGTGCCGACCTGTTCCTGTCGGCCAATGCCGAGGACGTGCGCAACGCCTTGGCGGCCGGCATCGCCGCGGCCACGCTGTTGCCGTCGAAGGCGGCGCTGCAACGCCACGACCAGTTGCGCATCGCCTTCGACGGCGATGCGGTGATCTTCGATGACGAAGGCGAGCGGGTCTCACGCGAGGGCGGCCTGGCCGCCTTCGCCGAACACGAGCGCAGCCATGCCGGCGAACCGTTGTCGGGCGGCCCGTTCCGCGGTTTCCTCGATGCGCTGCATCGCCTGCAGCAGGCATTCCCGACCGGGCAGGCGGCGCCGATCCGCACCGCGCTGGTCACCGCGCGCTCGGTACCGGCGCACGAGCGCGTGATCCGCACCCTGCGCGAATGGGGCATCCGCCTGGATGAGGCGTTGTTCCTCGGCGGACGCTCGAAAGGTCCGTTCCTGGAAGCGTTCGGCGCCGACATCTTCTTCGACGACTCCGAGCACAACATCGTCTCGGCACGCGATCACGTCGCCGCCGGCCACGTACCGCACGGCGTCGCCAACCGCTGACTCATCTCGCACGCCCCGAACGGAGTCCGGATGCCGTGCAGTCCGCTCAGTCGTCGCGGCCGCGTCCGATCTGGCTGCGCACCTCGCCCGGCGGGAACTTGGTCGAATGCACGTTGGCGTAGGCCAGGCCCGAGCGCAGCGCCTCGATGAACTCGGCGAACTCGCCGGCGGCGATGCCCTGGCCACCCGGTCCGACCACGTCGGCGGCGGTGATCATGCCGCTGATCTGCGCTGGCGGCGCGGGGCAGGCCTGTACGCCAGGCGGTGTCGGCGGGCTGGCGAGGTTGGAGCACAGCCACACGGCGATGCCGCCGTTGGCGTCTTTCTGTCCGAAGTGGATGTGCGCCTGGGTCACGCTGCCTTCGAGATCGGCATAGGCCAACTCGTATTGCAGTGCGGCGCCGTCCTTGCTAAGGCGGGCGCGGAAGCCGCCGCTGGCGACGGTCGATACGGCCGGTACTTCCTGGTCCCCGACCAGCACGGCCCTGAACTCCTTGTTCTCGGCCTGTGCCGCGGTGAGCGGGAGCAGCGCGGCCATGACCAACATGGCGGTGCATTTCATGTCATCACCTGTGGATGCGAACGGACGCTCGACGCGTCCGAGCGGCACGCTGCGCCCGGACCGGTTAGCGAGGAGTGAAGCCGCGATCCGGCACACCGAACGTGCCACTCCCGAGGGAGGCTCGGCGCTATTCAGGCGTGGAGGTCGCGGGGTCCAGGGGCAGTCGGATCTCGCCGAGTCGCCAGCGCAGGCCGTCGCGGTGCAACACGAAGGCCACTGGCTCGCCGTCGTCGTTGCGCACGGTGGCGACGAAGCGCGAAGGCGATTCAAAGCCGTATTTCGCGCCCTGCAAGGGGGCCGGCGGTGTTGAGGGTGCGTAGGTATCGTCGCTGCGACCGCCGCCGCCGATCCGGTGCATCAGGTTGCGGCCTTCCAGCACCGCGCCCAGGCCGGCCGGTGTCGCGATCGCATCCACTGCACTCCCGCTCACGCCACTGGCAAGGCGCAAGGCGAGGGCGCCAAGCGGGTCGGCCTGCATCTGCGCGCCGGCCTGGTGCATCAGGTAATCGTCGAACTGGGCCTTGAGGCTGGCACGCACGGCCGGGAAGTCGACGTGCCGGGACAACTCGGCCGTGTCCTGCGCCTTGACCGCGTTGCGGATCGCGTTGACGGTGAGGAACGGGCCGGCTGCGACCCAGCCCAGCAAGGCCAGCAGGGCGATCAGTGGTAGCACGAGCCACTTTTTCATGCGGTGATTCTCCGGGGTCCCGGCACAGCATAGGCGGTGATGCGATGTCGCTGACGATTCGCGTGCGCGCTCCGGCTGAGCAGACGGGGACGGCACAGGTGCGGCGCCGACAGTCAGGCGGCAGGTTGCGGGCGCAGCACGCGCACTGGCAGCAGGTGCGCCGTCAGCGCGACCAGCCCGACAACGGCGCCGCACAGGAACGCCAGCCGACCACCGCCGTACTGCCAGGCCACCGCCGCCAGCCCGGCCCCGGCCACGCCGCCGATGCCGCCGCTGAATCCATACAGCAGGCCTTGTGCAGCAGCCATGTCGCGTCGCTGCGGAAACAGTTCTGCCATGCGTCGCATGCAGCCGGCATGAAATGCGGCAAAGCTCAGGGCATGGCCGGTCTGGGCCAGCGCCATCCAGGCAAACGATCCGCCCAGCAGGGCGACCAGCGTCCAGCGCAGCACGGTGGCAACGATGCAGGCGCTCATCAGCCGTTGCGCGCCAAAGCGCTGCACCAGCCTCGGCGCCTGCCAGAACATCACGATCTCGCACAGCACGCCAATCGCCCACAGCACGCCAACCGCGAAGCCGTCGTGCCCCTGTGCCTGCAGGTGCAGGGTAAAGAACACATAGAACGGGCCGAAGCCCAGTTGCACCAGCAAGGCCACCAGCAACAGGCGACGCGCGCCGGGACGGCGCCACAGCACTTCGCGCGGCGTGCCGGCCGTGGGCAGTGCGGTGGGGCGATCGCCGCGATGCAGCCAGGCTGCGACTACCGTCAGCAGCAGCCACGGCAGTGTCAGCCAGACGAAGACGTCGTTGCCGAGCCGATCGAGCAGCCAACCGTAGCTGCCGGCCACGACCAGGAAGCCGACCGAGCCCCACATGCGGATGCGGCCGTAGTAGTGATTGCGAGGGCCCAACGCCGACAGCGTCATCGCCTCGAACTGCGGCATCACCGCGTTGAAGAACACGCCGAACCAGGCCATGGTGACGAACAGCATCACGCCTGTGTCGAACCCGGCGAAAGCGACGAAGCCGAGCATCGCCAAGGAGCAGCCAGCCACCAGCCAGTGCCCGGGCCGCACACTGCGGGCACTGAATCGCGCCCAGGTCGGTGGTGCGACGATGCGCCCGCCGTACCACAGCGCCAGCATGGCCCCGACCGCGTAACCGCCGTGGCCGTTGGCGACCACCCAGCGGCCGATGTAAGGCGTGTAGGCGCCGAGCGCGCCGTAGTAGCCGAGGTAGAACAGCGCGTAGCGACGGAAGTCGGCAGGGGACAAGTGGGACGACCCGGGGCGAGGAGCGCCGATTATGAGGCCGGTGAGCGAAGTACAGCTCAGGTGGTCAGAACTCCAGGTCCAGCGCCGCACACAGGTAATCGGTAAACCGTGCCAGCCCCTTCAGATCGGTTTCCAGTGTCTTGAGCAGACGCGGTCCGGTCATCGTGTCGTCGTCGATCGCACGCAGCGCGACGAAGTTCTTGCGCTTGAGGTCGTCGGCGAACGCGAAGTCGTCCGGAAATCCGCGCGGCATGCGCGTCAGCGTCTCGCTGTCGTCGAGATCGAAGCGACGACGGAACTTGCCGTCGTACGCGGCGGCCTTCCAGCTGCCGGGATTGTCGATGATGAAATGGCGCACGCGCCGCAGCGTGTCAGCCTGCGGGTGCCACAGCCCCGCGCCGATAAAACAGTTGCCCGGTTGCAGGTGCAGATAGAACGACGGTGCCTCGACCTGGCGTCCACGCTCGTGGAACAACCGTGCGCCCTGCCAGTTCTTGTACGGCGTTTTGTCGTTGGCGAAGCGGGTGTCGCGGTGGATGCGGAACAACGAACCGCCGACAGTCTTCGGTTCGGCGCGGTAGTGTTCGCTGACGCCGGCCAGCACCGGTTGCAGATCGGTCAGCAGGCGCTGGAACGGCTCGCGCACGTGCGTGTCGTAGTCGGCCTTGTGCGCGTGGAACCACTCGCGGTTGTTGTTGCGCGCCAAGCCGCGCAGGAACTTGAAGCTGGCGTCGCTGAAATAGCTGCTCATGGGAGTCCCGGACTGCTGTCTGCCTCGTCATTCCCGCGTGGGTGCGAATCTATGGGCGTTGCCTCACAAAGCATTGGCTTTGGATAGTGCGCCATGCGGCGGCCCAAAAGCCCGCCTACGCGGAAATGATGAATGTCAGTTTTATTGTTTTTGACATCTTCTGGTTAAGTCAGGCTGGCGTCGAGGTCACGGCCCCAGGCTTCCAACTGATCGAGCAGCGCCTGCTTGTCGCCGGCTTCGGCATGGGCCATGCGCAACGCTGCGATCTCGCCATGGAAGTGCTCGAAACTGTATTCGGACAGGCCGGACTCGCTGCACAAACGCTGGCGACGGTAGTCGTTCCAGCGCGAATGTTCGTCGCTCGACAGCATCTGTGGCCAGTTGCGCGCCCGGTAGCGGAACAGCAGCTCGGGCATGCGCGCATCCCGGAAGCCGAAGGCGCGCTCGCCCAGCGCCTGCGGCGGTGTCGTGCGCACCTGCGTGAACAAGCGCATGTCGCCGTCAGCGATGAAGCCGTCGTAAAGCGAGGCATCCGCATCGGAAGGTGTGCGTTCGCGTTGCCCGGAAAAGACACGGCGCACTTTTTCGACCAGGGCCGGGCCCGCATCACGGATGCGTGCGGCACGGCGCTCGACTTCGTTTGGGTCGATGCGCAGTCGCTCGAAGTCCGCTGCTCGCAGGTGATCCCAGACGATCAGCGCCGGACACCGGTTGAGGTGGATTTCCTTGAGCGCAATGCGTGCTTCGCCCTCGGGCAGGTCAGCGGTCGGCGTATAGAGCCGGTCAGCGATCTCGTCGGCCTCCAGCCGCAGCAGCGCCTCCGGATCCTGGTCGAGGTCGAACACGATCACCCGACTGTCGATACGTGGGTTGCGCGCGATCGGCAGCACCGCCGCTGAGCACAGCCGGCTGGCCGGGAACCGCTGCGAGACGTGCAGCACCGGCGTCATCGCGACGATGTCGAGCAGGCTGGCGGCGTAGCGCTTGTCGCGCAGGCGCAGTGCGTAGTCCCACAGCTTCGGTTGTGCCGCCTTGAGCTTGCGGGCCAGGCCAATCAGGGCCCGCACGTCGGACAGGGCTTCGTGGGCATCGCCTTCGCGCACGCCGTTGGCTTCGGCCAGATGCTCGAGCTTGAACGAGGTCGCGCCGTCTTCGCGTTTCGGCCAGGCCAAGCCCTCCGGACGCAGCGCATGCGCCAGGCGCAACACGTCGAGCAGGTCCCAGCGCGAGTTGCCGCCACGCCACTCACGCTCGTAGGCGTCGTAGAAGTTACGGAACAGGCCGTAGCGAACGAACTCGTCGTCGAAGCGCAGCGAGTTGTAGCCCAGGCTGCAGGTCTCCGGCCGCGCCATCTCATCGAAGATCAAGGCAAACGCGTCGGCCTCGTTCATGCCATCGCGCAGCGCCTGCTGGGGTGCGATGCCCGTGATCAGGGTGGCGATCGGCGAGGGCAGCAGGTCGTCGGCCGGCTTGACGAAGATGTTGATCGGATCGTCGATCGGGTTGAGATCGGTATCGGTGCGGATCGCCGCGAACTGGGCGATGCGCGAAGTGCGCGGGTCGGCGCCGAAGGTTTCCAGATCGTAGAACAGGAAGCTCGCAGCCATCGTGTTCAATCGTCCGCAGGCAGGGGCGACAATCGTTGCCGCACTGTGGCGTCCACGACATCCCAGTCGAGCGAGTCGAGTGAGCTGTGGCCGCGGGTCAGTTCGACCAGCAGTTCGCGCTGGATGCGGCCACGCTCGAACGCCAGCGCGTACGGCATGCGGTGGAAGGTCACCATCGCGTAACGCGGCATGAAGCGTTCGGGATGGCGCTCGGCCAAGCTGTGTTCGAGGGCGCGCTGCAGCAGGTAATCATCATCGTCGACGCGGTCGCGCATCTCCAGGTAGTTCTCCAGTGCCATCGCCTGGATCGCGCGGGCGTTGGGCAGGCGCTCGGCCTGGAATGCGGCAAAGGCGGCGGCGCGGTCATGCTGTGCGTCGAGATGTTCGGCCAGCGCCACGCAGTCCTCGAACGCGCAGTTCATGCCCTGGCCGTGGAACGGCACCATCGCGTGCGCAGCGTCGCCGAGCAGCACCGCATGGTCGTCCAGGTGCCAGCGGTCGAGGTAGAGCGTGGCGAGCAGGCCGGTCGGATTGTGCTCGAAGTCGTGCTCCAGCTTCGGGATCAACGGCAGTGCATCGGCGAAGTCACGCTCGAACAGCGCGCGGGCGTCGACACCGGTGCGCACGCTGGCAAAACTGGGCGTGCGGTTCTGAGGCTGGCCCTCGTTCGGCAGATCATCGTTGGGCAAAAACAGAGTCACCGTGAACGTGCGCTCGTCGTTGGGCAAGGCGATGCACATGTAACGGCCGCGTGGCCAGATATGCAGCGCGTTGGGTTCGATGCTGAAGCTGCCGTCGGCGCTGGGCGGAATCTCCAGCTCCTTGTAGGAATGGCCGAGGAACTCGGTGCGTTCGCCCAGCTCGCCTTGCGTGGCCATCGCCGTACGCAGCGCAGAGCCGGCGCCGTCGGCACCCACCAGCGAAGCGAAGCCGGCCTCGTGAGAACTGCCATCGCGCGGGTCGGTGAAGCGGGCCAGGCGCGTATCGAACGCCACGCCGGACAGGCCGCGGTTGAAATACAGCCGCGCGCCGGCGCGTTCGGCGATGTCGAGCAGGATCACGTTGAGCTCGCCACGGTGCACCGACCAGATCACCTCGCTGTCGTCGCGGCCATAGCGTTGCAGGTCGGTGCGGCCGTCGAGAAAGTGCACCATGCGACCGCGCATCATCACGGCCTGGGCCATCACTGCGTCGTCGGCACCGGCCAGGCGCAGCGCGTGGCGGCCACGCTCGGCCAGGGCGAGGTTGATCGAGCGGCCACCTTCGTAACCTTTCAGGCGCGGATCGCCGCGTTTCTCGTAGACGTCGACGCTCCAGCCGCGCTTTACCAGCAGGGTCGCGAGCACGGCGCCGGCCAGACCGGCGCCGATGATGGTGATGTGGCGGTCGTTGGGGCTATGCGGCATTGCGCCAGGTCTCCACCGCACGCGCGAACCGCAGCACGTCGGCATGGGTGTTGTAGAGCGGGGCGGGGGAGATACGGATCACGTCTGGTTCGCGCCAGTCGCCGAGCACACCGTTGGCGGCCAGGTACTCGAACAGGGCGCGACCTGCACTTCTACCGGTCATGCCGCGGCCACCGGTCACGCGCAGCGACAGCTGGCAACCGCGGCGTTCCGGTTCGGTCGGAGTAACGACCTGCAGGGTGTCGGTCAGGCGATCGCCGATCAGCGCCTCGAGGTACCCGGTGAGCCGGCGCGACTTGCCGCGCAGCGCCGCCATGCCGGCGCGATCGAACAATTCCAGCGAGGCGCGCAACGGGGCGAGGCCGAGGATCGGCGGATTGCTGAGCTGCCAACCTTCCGCGCCTGGCGTGGGCACGAACTGCGGGCCCATGCGGAAGCGGGTCGTGGCCTCATGTCCCCACCAGCCGGCGAAACGCGGACGGTCGCTGTGCGCGTGCCGTTCGTGCACGAAGCAGCCGGCGATCGCACCGGGACCGCTGTTCAGATACTTGTAGTGGCACCACACGGCGAAATCGACACCGCTGTCGTGCAGCTGCAGTTCGAGGTTGCCGATTGCGTGCGCCAGATCGAAACCGCATACCGCACCCTGCGCGTGGGTCAGGTGGACGATCGCAGGCAGATCGAAGGCCTGTCCGGTGCGGTACTGCACGCCAGGCCACAGCACTAAGGCAAGCCGGTGGCCGTGTTCGGCGATCGCCCGCTCGATCGCCGCCATCGAAATCGTGCCGTTGGGCTCATCGGCCTCCAGTTCGATCAGATCGGTAGCCGGGTCGAAGCCATGAAAAGCGATCTGCGATGCCACGGCGTGACGGTCGGATGGAAAGGCGCCGGCCTCGATCAGGATTGCCGGGCGCTCGCGCGTGGGCCGGTAGAAGCTGACCATCATCAGGTGCAGGTTGGTGGTCAGCGTGTTCATCGCCACCACTTCCGAAGGTTGCGCGCCCACCAGCCGCGCCAGCGGCTCGCGCACCAGTTCGTGGTAGGGCATCCACTGCGCCTGACCGGTGAAGTGGCCTTCGACGCCTTCCATCGCCCACTTGTCGAGCACCTCCTCGACATGGGCACGCGCACCGCGCGGCTGCAGGCCCAGCGAGTTGCCGACGAAGTAGGCCTGGTCGGCGCCGTCGTGTTGTGGAATCAGGAATTCACTGCGCAGATCGCGCAAGGAGTCGGCCGCGTCGAGGGTGCGGGCGTGGTCGTCGGAGTAAAGATTGGTCATGTGCGGTGCGTGGTAATCCGGAATGCGGTCAGGTAAAGCGCGACTTGGGCAAACCCAGCCATTCGAGCGCGGTGCCGTGGTAGAGGCGGGCCTGGTCTTGAAGTGACAGATCGAGCGAGGCGATGCCGGCGCCGGGGCTCTGTTCGCCCAACGGGAACGGGTAGTCGGTGCCAAGCATCACCTGCGATACGCCGCAGGTGTCGAGCAGGTAACGCAGGGCGCGCTCATCGGCCACCCAGGAGTCGAAATACAGCTGGTTGAGGTAGTCGCGCGGGTTGCGTGGGTTGTCGGTGGCGACCAGGTCCGGGCGCATGTTGAAGCCGTGTTCGATGCGACCGATGGTGTAGGGAAAACTGCCGCCGCCATGGGCCAGGCAGATCTTGAGCTTGGGCAGGCGCTCAAGCACGCCGCCGAACACCAGGCAGCAGGCGGCGCGCGATTGCTCGGCGGGCATGCCGACCAGCCAGGGCAGCCAGTACTTCGGCATCGACGCCGCGCCCATCATGTCCCATGGGTGCACGAGGACTGCTGCCCCCAGTTCGCTGGCGGCCTGGAAGAAGTCGAACAGCTCCGGGGCGTCGAGGTTCCAGTCGTTGACGTGGCTGCCGATCTGCACGCCCTGCAGGCCAAGCTGGTCCATGCAGCGTTCCAACTCCTGGATCGCCAGTCGCGGCGACTGCAGCGGAACCGTGCCGATGCCGGCGTAGTGGCGCGGATGATCGCGGCAGGTCTGCGCCATGTGTTCGTTGAGCGACTGGTGCAACTCCAGTGCATGGTGCGGCCTGGCCCAGTAGCTGAACATCACCGGCACCGTGCTGATCACCTGCACCTGCACGTCGAAGCGGGCGTAATCGTCGATGCGCTCCTGTGGGTCCCAAGTCTTGGACCATACCTCGCGGAAGAACTTGCCGTCCTTGTAGATGCGGTGGCGACCGTCCTCGGTGTGGTGGATCACCGGGAAGCGGTCATCGCCATACTTGCGCGCCAGGTCGGGCCAGTCGCGCGGCAGGTAATGGGCGTGGATGTCGATCTTGAGCATGTCGGTTGCGCGTCAGGTATCGGGCATCACGTACTTGGACGGCGCCGGGTTGAGATGACCGCAGTGCTTGCAGGTGCGGTGCTCGCGCGAGGCGTAGAAACGCCCGAACACCGGCGGGAAATCGGTCTCGATGTTCTTCAGCACGAAGAACTCTTCGTAGATCTTGTGGTTGCACTGCTCGCAGAACCACATCAGGCCGTCTTCTTCGTGTGGCAGGCGCCTGCGCTCGATCACCAGCCCGATGGAGTCTGGCATGCGCTGTGGCGAATGCGGCACCCGCGGTGGCAGCAGGAATATCTCGCCGGCCTTGATCGGGATGTCGCGTACTGCGCCCGGCCCTCCATCAGGATGCTCCTGGATACGCAGCACCATCTCGCCTTCAAGCTGATAGAACCACTCCGCGCCTTCGTCCCAGTGGTAGTCGGTGCGCTGGTTGGGGCCGCCGACCACCATCACGATGAAGTCGCCGGCGTAGATCACCTTGTTGCCGACCGGCGGTTTGAGCAGGTGGCGGTGTTCATCGATCCAGGCTTGCAGGTTGATCGGGGCGGGCAGCATGACGGCTTACTCCGGCTTGGCGTCGCCGTTCAGGGCGGCAACGCATTTGAATTCGATCGCGATCGGTGTCGGCAGCGCAGTGATGCCGAGCGTGGTCCGGCAGGGTGCGGTGTCGATGTCGGGGAAGTACTCGGCCCAGACCGCGTTGTAGGCCTTGAAGTCGCGGGCCATGTCGGTGAGGTAGACGGTGACGTCGACCAGGTCGGCCCAGCGTGCACCGCTGGCTTCGAGTACGGCGCGCACGTTGGCGAACACGGCCCGGCATTGTGCGTCGATGTCGTAGCTGATCAGGCGCCCGTCGGCGTCGTGGACGTTGCCGGCGATGGCGTTGCTGGCCGGATCGCGTGGACCGATGCCGGACAGGAACAGCAGCTGACCGACACGTCGCGCATGCGGATACAGGCCGACCGGCCTGGGCGCGCTGTCGGTGCGGATGGCGTCGCTCATCGGGGTGCACTCATCGAGGTGAGTCCCCGCCGTAGCTGTTGACCCTTGCGATCGCCGCTGCGTAGAGGTCGCCCAGTTTTTCGTAGGCGTCGACATTGATGCCCATGTCGTGCACCAGGCCGTTGCGCAGGCTGTAAACCCAGCCGTGCACCGACAGCTCCTGGCCGCGCGACCAGGCATCACGGACGATGGTGGTCAGGCACACGTTCTGCACCTGCTCGATGACGTTGAGTTCGCACAGGCGGTCATGACGTTCGCTCTCGTGCGCGTGGTGGATGCAGCCGTCGTGCTTGTCGGCGACGTCGGACACGTGACGCAGCCAGTTGTCGGCCAGCCCCACGCGCTTGCCGTGCAGGGCCGCGTGCACGCCACCGCAGCCGTAGTGGCCGACGACGAGGATGCGTTTGACCTTGAGCACGTCGACCGCGAACTGGATCACCGACAGGCAGTTGAGATCGGTGTGCACTACGACATTGGCGATGTTGCGATGGACGAAGACCTCGCCCGGTGCCATGTCGATGATCTGGTTGGCTGGCACGCGCGAGTCGGAGCAGCCGATCCACAGGTACTCGGGCGCCTGTTGCAGCGACAGGCGCTCGAAGAACGTCGGGTCCTCGCGGTTGATGCGCTCAGACCACTCGCGGTTTTTCTCCAGCAGTTCGGCCAGCGGGTTCGTTGTCATTGTCTATTCCAGGTGCAGCCCGACGTTCTTGGCATCGGTGAAGAAACGCATGGCCTCGAAACCGCCTTCACGGCCGAGGCCGGACGCGCCGCTTCCGCCGAACGGCGTGCGCAGGTCGCGTTGCAGCCAGGTGTTGATCCAGACCATGCCGGCGCGCAGCTGCGCAGCGAGGCGGTGCGCGCGGTTGAGATCTCGTGTCCACAGCGAAGCGGCGAGGCCATAATCGCCAGCATTGGCCAGCGCCAGCGCTTCGTCGTCGTTGTCGAACGCCTGCAGGGTGACCACCGGGCCAAAGATCTCCTCGCGGTTGCTCGCACAGTCCGGGCCGAGTCCGTCGATCACGGTCGGCGCCACGAACCAACCCGGTCGTTCCAGCGCTTGCCCGCCGCACAGCACGCGACCGCCTTCATCACGGGCGCGCTGCAGGGCTGCCATCACTTTGTCGAAGTGCGTCTGCGATACCAGCGGACCCAACTGGTTGTCCGCGTCGATCGGGTCGCCGACGCGCAGTGCCAGCGCGCGCTCGACCAGGGCATCGCGGAACTCGTTGTAGATGCGTCGCTCGACCAGCATGCGCGAGCCGCACAGGCAGATCTGTCCGGAGTTCTGGAACGCCGAGCGCACCAGTGTGTCCAGGTGGGCGCGCCACTCGCTGTCAGCGAACACCAAGGTAGGGTTCTTGCCGCCCAATTCCAACGAGAGCTTCTTCAACTGCGGCGCCGCCAGGCCAGCGATACGACGGCCGACCACGGTGCTGCCGGTGAACGACACCGCCTTGACCTGCGGGTGCACGACCAGCGGTTCGCCAACGTCCGGACCAAGGCCGTGGACGATGTTGAGCACGCCCTTGGGAAAGCCGATCTGTGTAGCCAACTCGCCCAGCATCGTCGCCGTCAGCGGCGTGACCTCGGACGGTTTGGCGACCACCGTGTTGCCCGCGGCCAATGCCGGCGCGATCTTCCAGGTGAACAGGTACAGCGGCAGGTTCCACGGCGAGATCGTCGCGACCACACCGAGCGGTTGCCGCAGGGTGTAGTTCAGGCCGGCCTGGCCGTGGTGCGACTCGCTGGCGAACTGGGTAGCCGCATGCGCGAAGAAACGCAGGTTGCTGATCGCGCGAGGGATCTCGACTTCACGTGCCAGCCGAATGGGTTTTCCGCCGTCGCGTGACTCGGCGTGGGCGAAGTCATCGAGCCGAGCCTCCAGCGCGTCGGCCAGTCGTTCCAGCCAGCGGGCACGCTCGCTGTTGGGGAGCGAGGACCAGGTGGGGAACGCCTCATTGGCCGCGACGACGGCGGCCTCGACGTCATCGGCATTGCCTTCGGCGACTTCCGCAAAAGCTTTGCCGCTGGCGGGGTCGAAGACATCACGCCAGCGACCCGATGCTGGTTCGCGGGACTCACCGGCAATGAAGTGGCGAAGGCGCATGGGGCTAGCTTAACAGTGCCGGTTGGCCGTGCCTGTGCGTATGTTTTTCGCGCAAGAAGCAAGGACACCCCCTCACCCGCCCTCCGGGCACCTTCTCCCACCAGGGGAGAAGAGAGGTGCGTACTCCCTCTCCCCTGGTGGGGTGAGGCGATGCGGCTTGCGAGCCTTTGGCTCGCGCATCGCCGAACGCCACCGCGCTGTGCGCGGTGGCCGGGATCGGGACAGGCCGCGCAGCGGCCAGGGGGAGGGGAACTACAGCGACCGCGTCCGCCCGCCATCGACGGGCAGGTTGACGCCGGTGATGTACGACGCCGCCGACGAGCACAGGAAGGCGATCGCCGCCGCGGTTTCCTCTGGGCGGGCGAAGCGCCGCATCGGGATCTCAGCGACCATCTTGTCGAACACTTCCTCGCGGCTGCGGCCGGTCTTGCTCGCGGTGTTGTCGATGATCTGCTCGATGCGCGGCGTCTGTGTCGAACCGGGCAACACGTTGTTGACGGTGATGCCCTTGGCCGCCAGCTCGGTGGCCAGGGTCTTGGCCCAACTCGCCACCGCCCAGCGCGTGGTGTTGGACACGCCCAGCCCTTGTAGCGGCTCCTTCACCGAGGTCGAGATCACGTTGACGATGCGGCCGTAGCCGTCGCGCTCCATGCCTGGAATCACCGCTTCGGCGAGCACGTGGTTGGCGATCAGGTGCTGGCGGTAAGCGGCCTCGAACGCGGCGATGTCGGCGCCGTGCACGGTGCCCGGCGGCGGGCCGCCGCTGTTGTTGACCAGGATATGGACCGGTTTGGCGGCGACCAGGGCATCAGCCTTGCTGCGCAGCGTATCGGTGTCGTTGCTGTCGACGGCGATCCAGCCGTGGGCCTGGCCGGATTGCGGCCTTGGCAGCTGCGTGGCCAGTTCGCGCAGGCGCTCCTCGCGACGGGCGAGCAGGGTGACGTCGGCGCCGAGTTCAGCCAGGGCCTGCGCGGTGGCCAGGCCGATGCCCTGGCTGGCGCCGCAGACGAGGGCGTGTTTGCCGGTGAGGTCAAGGTCCATGTCAGTTTCCTTGCGATTCGGTGATGCGCTCGCGCATCAGCACCGCCGTATCGCGGCTGTCGTCGCGCGGTTGCTGCGCGAGCTGCTCGATGACGGAATGGCGATTGGCAAGCGGGTGGTTCTGGCTGAGCTTGAACTTCAGCTCGATGCGTTCGGCACGCAAGCGGAAGCCGACGATACCGCGCAGTTGGCTGCGGTGGTCGTCGCGCTCCGGCTCGAAGCGCCAGTCGCTGCCGACCGTGGCCTCGTGCTGGCCGCTGAGGCCATCAACCACCGCCGACAGCGCGGCCTCGTCGTCGAAGATCTGCAGGCTGCCGTGCAGGTGCGCGACCGCGTAATTCCAGGTCGGCACGCGTGCGGCCTCCTCCTTGTCGAGGTACCAGGCCGGGGAGACATAGGCATGCGGGCCGTGGAAAATCGCCAGCGCGGGGCCGGTGTGGCGCGATTGTGGATTCGGCCGTGCCCAATGCCCGATCAGTTCGACGCTGTCGCCCTCGCGGCGGTACAGCACCGGCAAATGGCTCACCGTCGGCGTGTCACCGCGCACGGTGATCAGGGTGATGAAATTGTCGTGGGCCGCGAGCCGGTCGAGCGCGCCCAGATCGGATTCGGCGAACGAGCGCGGCAGGTACATGGCGTGGCCGTTCAGTGCCGCGGCGGCAGCTTCTGGATCATCTGCCCGCGCAGCGTGTCGGCATCGTCGCCACGCGGAGGGGTCAACTCGCCAGGCGCGAAACCACGGGCGAGCGCGTCCTCGTCGTCGAGGCCGTCGAGCGAGACGAACTCGGCGTCCATCAGCGCCGCACGGGCGCTGTCCTCGCTGTCGTAGGCCAGGGTGTTACCATCGCTGTCCAGCACTTCGGCGGTACCGGCCTCGAGCACGTGCAGGCGTGCCCAGATCACCGTGCGGCCGATCGTCGCCAGCCACCATTGATAGTCGTTTGTCATCCAGTCACCGTCGACAGCAGCCAGAGCAGGCCGGCGCAGACCAGCCCGGCAATGATCGTGAGCAGGGAAATCCGCGCCGGGTTGGCCAAGCCGTTGAGATTGCGGTCGTCGACGCTCAGGTAGCCGCGGCGCAGCAGCCAGCCCCAGGCCGATGGTCGTGCGAAGGCGCCCTCACCAAGCCGGTCTTGCAGCGCGGGGTGGCGATCGCGGATATGCACCAGCGACAGCGGCCAGAAGATCACGAACGCGCAGAAGCCGGCGATGGCCACGGCGACAAACAGCAATGCGAAAAACAGGATCATGGGGATGCCGTGATGGATGATTTGTGATTCGTGATTGGGTGATCGGTTTTACGAGTCACGAATCCCCAATCACGAATCACGGCTTGTCAGAACTCGGCCTGGCCCGGCGCACGCGGGTAGGGGATGGCGTCGCGGATGTTGCTCAGGCCACACACGTACACCACCAGCCGCTCGAAGCCGAGGCCGAAGCCGGCGTGCGGCACCGTGCCGTAGCGGCGGAAGTCGCGGTACCAGCCGTAGTGCGCCGGGTCGAGGCCGAACTGCGCCATGCGCGCGTCGAGCATGTCCAGACGCTCCTCGCGCTGGCTGCCGCCGATGATCTCGCCGATGCCCGGCGCCAGCACGTCCATCGCCGCGACCGTCTTGCCGTCGTCGTTGAGGCGCATGTAGAACGCCTTGATGTGCTCGGGGTAGTTGGTCACCACCACCGGGCGGCCGACGTGCTCTTCGGTCAGCCAGCGCTCGTGCTCGGTCTGCAGGTCCAGGCCCCATTCGACCGGGAACTCGAACTTCTTCTTGGCGTTCTGCAGCAGCTTGATCGCGTCGGTGTACTCGATGCGCTCGAACGGCGCGTTGACGAACGACTCCAGCCGCGTGATCGCATCGGGCTGCACGCGTTCGGCGATGAAGGCCAGGTCGTCGGCGCGCTCATCGAGGACGGCGCGGAACATGTACTTGAGGAACTCCTCGGCCACGCGCGCGTCCTCGGCCAGGTCGGCGAAGGCGATCTCCGGTTCGATCATCCAGAACTCGGCCAGGTGGCGGGTGGTGTTGCTGTTCTCGGCGCGGAAGGTCGGGCCGAAGGTGTAGACCTTGCTCAACGCCAGCGCATAGGCCTCGACGTTGAGCTGGCCGGACACGGTCAGGAAGGTTTCCTTGCCGAAGAAGTCGCGGCCGAAATCGACCTCGCCCTTGCCGTCGCGCGGCAGGTTGGCCAGGTCCAGGGTGGATACGCGGAACATCTGCCCGGCGCCTTCGGCGTCGGATGTGGTCACGATCGGCGTGCTGATCCAGTAGAAGCCGTTCTCGTGGAAGTAACGGTGTGCGGCCTTAGCCAGGCAGTCGCGGATGCGCGTCACGGCGCCGAACAGGTTGGTGCGCGGGCGCAGGTGCGCGACCTCGCGCAGGAACTCCAACGAGTGCGCCTTGGGCTGGATCGGGTAGGTCTCGGGGTCTTCGACCCAGCCGACCACCTCGATTGCGCTTGCCTGGATCTCGAACGACTGGCCCTGGCCCTGCGAGGCCACCAGCGTGCCGGTGGCGATGACCGCGCAGCCGGCGGTGAGGTGCTTCACCTCGGACTCGTAGTTGGCCAGCGTATTGGGCGCGATCACCTGGATCGGCGCGAAGCAGGAGCCGTCGCTGACATTGACGAAGCTGAGCCCGGCCTTGGAGTCGCGCCGGGTGCGCACCCAGCCGCGGACCGTGACTTCGCCGCCGGCAGGCAACTTGCCTGCAAGCGCATGATCGACACTGACCACCGTCATGCCTTGAATCCTTGCCGCATCGGGCCGATATGGGAGAGGCCGGAGTTTACCGGGTGAGTGCAGGCACTTGCGAGGCATTGCCCCGCGCCCACGCAAACACCCGGTCACGGAAGGCCGGGACAGGACATGCGGAGCCTGTCAGGTTTCGCCAGGATGGCACCCGTCCTGACGCTTATAATGTGCCGCTATCAGATGTGCCGCAATTACTGGAGTCACCATGGCCGTCACCCTTGCCCCCGCTGCGCTCGCCCGTGTCCAGCGCTACCTGGTCGACACGCCGGATGCGCTTGGCCTGCGTTTTGGCGTGACCCGCACCGGCTGCTCGGGCTGGCAGCACATGGCCGATCTGGCCCGCGACCAGCGTGAGGGCGACACCGTGTTCGAGCAGGACGGGGTGCGCATCTTCGTCGATGCGGTCAGCCTGCCGCTGGTCGACGGCACCGAAATCGACCTGGTCAAGCAGCGCCTCGGCGAGCAGTTCGTGTTCCGCAATCCCAACGCCAGCGCCGAATGCGGTTGCGGCGAGAGTTTCACCACCGAGGCCGACGCGGCCTGACGGCCCGCGCCTCCGGCTGGACGCGGCCGTGCCTTGACCGCATCCGGCAACGCGCGCGAACTGCGACGCGCGGCCTGGTCAGCCAACTTTCGTCATAAGCCCCCGGCGCAACGGTGGGGCTAGACTCGGGCCATGCTCCGAGGGGAATCCGCCATGCTCCGTCCCGTGTTGCTCGCTGCGGCGATCGCCGCCTGTTTCGTCGCGCCGCTGGCGCCCACCCACGCCCAGACGGCCGTGCAGACCGTGCCGGCGCGCAATGCCACCACCCAGGCGCTGTACGTGCTGTTCGACGACGAGTGGGAGCGCGGCATGCGCGAAAACCCGGAAGAAGCCAGCTACCGCGGTGACAAGCGCTACAACGACCGCTGGACCGACATGAGCCTGGCCGCGATCCAGTCGCGCATGGACGGCGACCGCAAGACACTCGAACGCCTGCGTGCGATCGACCGCAAGGCGCTGTCGGACAGCGATCAACTGCACTACGACGTATTCGCCTGGGACCTGGAAAGGTCGGTCGGGCGGCAGAAGTACCGCGAGTACCTGCGCCCGGTCAGCCAGCGCGGCGGCATCCAGACCGCCGAGGGAATCGCCGAGGTGCTGCCGTTTGCCAGCGTGAAGGATTACCGCGACTGGCTGGCGCGCATGCGCGCCCTGCCGCCGGTGATCGAGCAGAGCCAGGCGTTGATGCGCGAGGGCGCAGCCGCTGGCAACACGCCACCGCGGGTGCTGATGGAGCGGGTGACCGGCCAGATTCAGGCGCAGATCGTCGACGATCCGACCCAAAGCCCGTTCTACAAGCCCTTCGCCCGGTTCCCCGACAGCGTGCCGGAAGGCGAGCGTGCGGGGTTGCAGGCCGAGGCGAAGCAGGTCATCGCCGAGCAGATCGTGCCGGCCTACCGCGCCTTCGCTACGTTTTTCGCCAACGACTACCTGCCCAAGACCCGCGAATCCATCGCCGCGGTCGAGCTGCCCGACGGCCAGGCCTATTACGACTTCCTCGCCGGCTACTTCACCACCACCGACCTGAGCGCCGACCGGATCCACCAGATCGGGCTGAAGGAAGTCGCGCGGATCCGTGCCGAGATGGAGAAGATCAAGGCCGAAGTCGGCTTCAAGGGTTCGCTGGCGGAGTTTTTCCAGTACCTGCGTACCGACCCGAAGTTCTTCTACAAGACGCCGCAGGAGCTGTTCACTGCCTACCAGGCCATCTCCAAGCGGATCGATCCGGAGTTGGTCAAGGTGTTCAAGACCATCCCGCGTCTGCCCTACGGCGTGCGCCCGATCCCGGACAACATCGCCCCGGACACCACCACCGCCTACTACCAGCCCGGCGCCGTCGACGGCACCCGCGCCGGCTACTACTACGTCAACCTGTACAAGCCGGACGTGCGACCGAAGTGGGAAATGATGGCGCTGAGCCTGCACGAGGCGGTGCCGGGCCACCACTTCCAGTTCGCGCGCGGCATGGAACTGCCGGACGTGCCGATGTTCCGCCGCATCGGCTACTTCGTCGCCTATGGCGAAGGCTGGGGGTTGTATGCGGAGCGCCTGGGCTACGACATGGGCCTGTACGACGACCCCTACGACCGCATGGGCCAGCTGGCCTACGACATGTGGCGGGCGGTGCGACTGGTGGTCGACACCGGTATGCACAGCAAGGGCTGGAGCCGCGACAGGGCGATCGCGTTCTTCATGGACAACTCGCCCAAGACCCGCCAGGACGTGGTCAACGAGATCGACCGCTACATCGGCTGGCCCGGTCAGGCGCTGGCCTACAAGATCGGCCAGCTGAAGATCTCGGAGTTGCGTGAGAAAGCGGAGAAGGCGCTGGGGGCACGTTTCGACCTGCGCGAATTCAACGACGCGGTGCTGGCGACCGGCTCGGTGCCCTTGCAGGCACTGGAGGCACGCATCGACGCCTGGATCGCAGCCCAGCAACGCAAGCCGGCCCAGGGCTGAACCGGCCATCGGGCAGGGCAAGGGCGTCCATTTGCGCCTAAGCCCTTGATGCTGCCATAATTTCCGGCTCCAGCGCGGCCGTCCGGTCGTGCCGGGCCTTGCCCTACCGCGCCAGCGTCTCGACGACGGGTGGCGGGGGGCTGATCTGGCGGGCGAAAGCCCGTCGACACCCACAAGGAACAACCAATGCGTCATTACGAAGTCGTGTTCCTGGTCCACCCGGACCAGAGCGAGCAGGTGCCGGCCATGGTCGAGCGCTACAAGAGCTTGATCGAAGGCGGCGAAGGCAAGATCCACCGTCTCGAAGACTGGGGCCGCCGTCAGCTGGCTTACCCGATTGAGAACCTGGTCAAGGCCCACTACGTCCTGCTCAACATCGAGTGCAACCAGAGCGTGCTCAACGAGCTGGTCGACGGTTTCCGCTTCAACGACGCCGTGCTGCGTCACCTGGTCATGAAGCGCGATGCGGCCGACACCGAGCAGTCCCTGATCATGAAGTTCAAGGACGAGAAGGGTGACAAGCCGGAGCGTGGCGAGCGTCGCCGTCGTGACGAGGAAGAAACCGCGGTCGGCACTGCCGACGTCGCCGACGACAACGTCGAAGCCGCCTGATCACGCTTTCTTAGGAGCGCACACCCATGTCCAAGTTCTTCCGTCGCCGCAAGTTCTGCAAGTTCACCGCCGAAGGCGTGAAAGAGATCGACTACAAGGATCTCAACACCCTGCGCCAGTACCTCACCGAGACCGGCAAGATCGTGCCGAGCCGCGTGACCGGCACCAAGTCGAAGTACCAGCGCCAGCTGGCGACGTGCGTCAAGCGCGCTCGCTTCCTCGCGCTGATCCCGTACACCGACAACCACAACGCGTGATGTGAGTCCGCTGTGAGAAACCCGCGCATTCCCGCGCGGGTTTCTCCAGGACAAGCGTCGCTGCACATCTACCTGTCATTCGGACAGCCCCAGTTGCGGCGCATCGCCGGCATAACCTGCGGCAACGCCACTAACGAATACGGAGCAACACCATGCAACTGATTCTCCTGCAGAATGTCACCAACCTCGGCAAGCTCGGCGACAAGGTCAACGTCAAGCCGGGCTACGGCCGCAACTACCTGGTGCCGCAGGGCAAGGCCGTGCCGGCCACCGCCACCAACCTGGCCGATTTCGAAGCCAAGCGCGCCGAGTACGAAGCCAAGGCCAAGGCCCAGCTGGAAGGCGCCGAAGGCCGCAAGGCGGCGCTCGAGGGCGTCGAGGTGACCATCACCGCCAATGCCTCGACCGAAGGCAAGCTGTACGGCTCGGTCAGCCCGCGCGACATCGCCGAGGCGCTGACCAAGATCGGCCACAAGGTCGACAAGTCGGAAGTCGTGCTGGGCGAAGGCCCGCTGCGCCGCACCGGCGAGCACGAAGTGGTCGTGCGTCTGCACGCCGACATCGAATCGACCGTCAAGGTCATCGTGGTTGGCGAGACCGCCTGATCCCGGCGAGTCAACGCAATCGAGTCACCCGAAGGGCGCCGCAAGGCGCCCTTCGTTTTTGCAGGCGACCTCAAGGTTTGATGGCAACGGCCTGTTGTTCCCGGACATCGCAGTGGCTGCGCAGCCATCGGCTGTTGTCAGATCTCCGACGAACGGATGACCCACCGGCATCTCCCTGTCTCAGCCCGTGAGATGCCGGCGTGCAATAGAGGTATCCACGCGATATCCACAGACTTATCCGTGGCCCCCGAGCGCGGCGATGACTACGATGCCCAACCCGTTCCAGCCATCCGGCCGTTTGCTCGGCCTTACAGCGGAGACTGCATCGTTGAGCACGCGCGCCGGTTTCCGTGGCGAAAAACGTTTCGAGACCCGCGCCGAGCAGCGCATCGACCACCTGCGCATACCGCCGCAGTCGGTGGAAGCCGAGCAGGCCGTGCTCGGCGGCTTGATGCTGACCTCCGAGGCCTATGACCGCATCGCCGACCAGCTCAGCGAGCACGATTTCTACCGCCGCGACCACCAGCTGATCTTCCGCGCCATCTGCGAGCTGGCCGAGAAGAACCGGCCGTTCGACGCGGTGACGCTGGGCGAGTGGTTCGAGTCGATGGGCCTGGCCGAGCAGGTGGCCGGCGGCGCCTACCTGATCGAGCTGGCCAGCACCACGCCGTCGGCGGCCAACATCGCCGCCTACGCCGAGATCGTGCGCGACAAGGCGATCCTGCGGCAGCTGATCGACGTCGGCACCGGTATCGTCAACGACGGCTTCCAGCCCGACGGCCGCGAGAGCAGCGAGATACTCGAGGAGGCCGAGCGTCAGGTGCTGGCGATCGCGCAGGCCAACAATTCCGGCAAGACCGACTTCACTCCGGTCAACAAGGCCCTGTCGGAGGCCTTCGATGTCCTGCAGACGCGCTTCGCCAGCGGCGGCAGCGTCACCGGCCTGCCGACCGGCTACACCGAGCTCGACGAACTCACCGCCGGCCTGCAGAAGACCGACCTGATCATCCTGGCCGCGCGTCCAGCCATGGGCAAGACCACGCTGGCGCTGAACATGGCCGAGTACGCCGCGTTCCGCAGCAAGCTGCCGGTCGCGGTGTTCTCGATGGAAATGTCGGCCAGCCAGCTCGCGCTGCGCCTGATCTCGTCGGTCGGCCGCGTCAACGCGCAGCGCCTGCGCACCGGCCAGCTCGAGGACGAGGACTGGAGCCGCGTCACCAGTGCGATCCGCCAGCTGCGCGAAGCCAAGATCTTCATCGACGACGAGCCGGGCCTGTCGCCGGTCAAGCTCGCTGCCAAGGCGCGCCGGCTCAAGCGCGAGCATGGCCTGGGCCTGATCGTGATCGACTATCTGCAGCTGATGTCGGTGCCTGGCAACAACGAGAACCGTGCCACCGAGATCTCCGAGATCTCGCGCTCGCTCAAGGGCCTGGCCAAGGAGCTGCAGGTGCCGATCATCGCGCTGTCGCAGCTCAACCGCTCGCTGGAAACGCGCGCCGACAAGCGCCCGGTGATGGCCGACCTGCGCGAGTCCGGCGCGATCGAGCAGGATGCCGACATGATCATGTTCATTTACCGCGACGACTACTACAACAAGGAAAACTCGCCCGACAAGGGCCTGGCCGAGGTCATCATCGGCAAGCAGCGTAGCGGCCCGACCGGTTCGCTCAAGCTCAAGTTCTTCGGCGAGTACACGCGGTTCGACAACCTGTCCCACGACTCGGTGGGCAGCTTCGAGTAATCGGCTGGTATGCGGCGGCTGGTGAGGACCGCCTCGACCGGCCTTGGCGCGGACTCGACGCAGGCCGGGGCAAACTCGCGCCATGAAGCGCGAACCGGTCGACTCGGAAGTGCTGCGCAGCATCGGCTACGACCCTGATACGGGTGTGCTGGAGCTGGAGTTCGACGGTGGCACCGTTTACCGCTATTTCGACGTACCTGCGCGCCTGTACGCCGGGCTGATGACGGCGCGCTCGCATGGCGAGTTTTTCAGCGATTACATCCGCAATGCCGGTTTCGACTACCTCCAGGTGTCCCCGCCGCCGGGTCATGACGATTGACGCGACCGTAACGCGGTGAAGTGCAGCGTGATCGTCATGCCTACCTCGGAGTTTTCCCCATGCGCGTCGTCCTGACATCGGTATTCGCCATCGCCCTGGCGGGCCTGGGGGCAGTATCGAGCGTGTCCGCCAAGCAACCGCCGAACAAGCAGCCGCGTTGCTACGACGTCGAGGTGCAGCGCCCCAAGGAGGTCAAGGACGAGCACAAGGTTACCGGCACGGCGCTCGGTGCGCTGGCCGGCGGCCTGCTCGGCAACCAGGTGGGCGGCGGCAGCGGCAAGAAGGTCGCCACGGCGGCCGGCGCGGTCGGCGGCGCCTTCGCGGGCCGCAAGATCCAGGAAAACCAGCAGAACAAGACCGAGACCGTGATCGAACGTCGCTGCGATTGATGCACGTGCGCCGCAATTCGGGCGTTTTGAGCCCTTGAAGCGGCCGGTCATTGCGATAGCGGAGCCTTCGTTCGGCGAGTTGGAGCCGACGATGCTGTGATGCGGGTGGAGGGAAGGCATCGCGTCCGATCGAAGGCTCCGGTACGCGGCATGGGTAGAATGGGCGGCACGAGATCGCGCCGCATCCGAGAACGAAGTGCACCAGACTCCAGGCATGCCCCCTGCCGTCAGCGAGCGTCCGACTCGCATTACCGTCCATCTCGACCATCTGGCATTCAATCTGCGCAGCATTCGCGCGCACGTGGGTGTCCCGGTGATGGCCATCGTCAAGGCCAATGCCTACGGCCACGGCCTGGTGCCCGTAGCGCTGCACTTGCAGGCGCAGGGCATCGAGCAGTTGGGCGTGGCCTTCGTCGAGGAGGGGGTCGCGCTGCGTCAGGCCGGCGTCACCGTGCCGGTATTGGTGCTGGGCGGCATCTTCGGTCGCCAGGTGGCGCAGTTCATCGCCCACGACCTGGAGATCACCGTTTCCTCACTCGACAAGCTTCGCCAGGTGGAAGCCGCGGCGCAGGCGCTGGGGCGCAAAGCGGTGATCCATCTCAAGATCGACACCGGCATGGAACGCGTCGGCGTGCACAGCTATTCCGCGCGTGCGTTCATCGAAGCGGCGGTGGCATCGCGATGGTGCGTGCTCAAGGGTATCTATTCGCATCTGGCGTGTGCGGACGATCCGGATTCGCCGATGACGATGCAGCAGTTGGAGCGCTTCCTCGGTGCCTGCGCGCACATCGAACGCCTGGGAGCGCCGATGCCGTTGCGTCACTTGGCCAACTCCGGCGGCGTGCTGCACTTCCCGGATACCTGGCTGGACATGGTCCGGCCGGGCATCTTGATGTACGGCGTGCTGCCCGATGCGGCCTCGCGACGCACCGTCGACGTCCGGCCGGCGATGTCGCTGGGCTCGCAGGTGGTGTACTTCAAGGTCGTCAAGGCGGGCAACCCGGTCAGCTATGGTGCGACCTGGGCGCCGGAGCGCGACACGCGCGTGGTGACGGTTCCCATCGGTTACGGCGACGGCTACCCGCGGGCGCTGTCCTCGCGCGGGGATGTGCTGATCCGCGGGAATCGCTATCCGATCGTGGGGCGCGTGTGCATGGACCAGTTCATGGTCGACATCGGTCAGGACAGCGTCTGGAACGAGGACGAGGTGGTGCTGATCGGCGCGCAGGGCGACCACGCCATCACCGCCGAGCAACTGGCGCAACTGGCCGGCATGATCCCCTACGAGATCCTGGTGGGCCTCAACGACCGCATCCCGCGTGAGTACCGCGGCGGTTCGCCTTCGTAGTGACTGCACACCCGATGCGAACGTGGCCGTTACGCTTCGCTCGTCGATACGCTGCCATGCAAGTCCAGGTTCTGCCACACCTTGCGTCTACGGCGGGGCATGCGCCGCGACGTTGACGTTGTTCCAACGCACATGATTCACTCGCCCCAGATGCTTGGGAGGGCGCATGGCCACAGCAGGATCGCGTATGGGGGCAGCGCGTAAACGCGTGCGCCGTGAGCCGATGTCCCGCGTGGACACGGCCTGGTTGCGCATGGAGCGTCCGACCAACCCGATGATGATCACCGGCGTGCTGATGTTCGCCGAGCCGATGTCGCTGGCGCGGTTGCGGCAGGTGGTCAAGCAGCGCTTCCTCGCCTACCGGCGTTTCCGCCAGAAGGCGGTCGACACACCGGCCGGTGCCTCGTGGCAAACCGACGAGAATTTCGACCTCGATTGGCATGTGCAGCATGCGGCGTTGCCCGGCCGGGGCGGCAAGCGTGCCCTGGAGCGCTTCGTCAGCCAGCTCGCCTCGACCCCGCTCAGCCACAGCCGGCCGTTGTGGCAGTTTCATCTGGTCGAACGTTACGACGGTGGCTCGGCCCTGGTCGCGCGCATCCATCACAGCTACGCCGACGGCATCGCGCTGGTGCAGGTGCTGCTGTCGCTGACCGACACCACGCCCGAACCGCGCAGCGGCAGCGAGCTGCCGCAGGCTTGGCTGAAGAAGGATCATGCCGACGTCGCGCGCCGGGTCGGTGCCGTCGACCGCTACATGAAACTCGGCAGCAAGGTCGTCGAGAAAGGCATGGAGGTGTACCGCGACCCGGGTCTGGCCGGTGTGCTGGCGAAGGAGGGCGGCGAGATCGCACGCGAACTGCTGCATGCATTGGCACTGTCCGACGACCCGCCGTCGCTGCTGCGCGGTCGGCTCGGTGTCAGCAAGCGGGTGGCCTGGGCCGAGCCGCTCGATCTGGAAGAGGTCAAGGCGGTCGGCCGTGCCTGCGACTGCACCGTCAACGATGTGCTGATGGCGACTGCGGCCGGTGCGCTGCGCAACTACATGATCGAACGCGGCGACGACATCGCCGGCGTGACCTTGCGGGCAACGGTGCCGGTCAACTTGCGCCCGCTCGAACACGCCAAGCAATTGGGCAATCACTTCGGCCTGGTATTCCTGGAGCTGCCGGTCGGCGAGGGCAACCCGATTCGCCGGCTGGAGCGCGTTGCCGAATGCATGAATGGCCTCAAGAATTCACGGCAAGCCATTGTTGCGTTTGGACTTCTCGCCGCGCTTGGCATGGTGCCCTCGGCTGTGCAGGGGTTGGCCTTGGAGCTCTTCAGCCGCAAAGCGACCGCAGTGGCGACCAATGTGCCGGGGCCGCAGCAGCCGCTGTACCTGGCCGGCTGCACTCTGCGCGAGATGATGTTCTGGGTGCCGCAAACCGGTTCCATCGGCGTCGGCATTTCCATCCTCAGCTACAACGGCCGCGTGCATTTCGGCTTGATTGCCGACGGCAAGTTGATCCCCGATCCCGACGCGGTGATTTCGCGCTTTGGTGCCGAGTTCGACAAGCTGCTGTATCTGGCATTGATGGGGGATTGGGACATCACGTTGAATGCTTTCGATGCCGAGGCGTTGATTCCTGCCGTAAACTGAATAGGGATCAGGCCTCGTCACTCATCACTGACGTTGGCGTGATTAGCTTGTGCCCGTCTGTTACACCGCCCAGATCAGAAGGATCTCGCCATGAACACCAAGATCAAGTTTGTGCTCGCCGCCGCAGCAATGGCGGCCATGCTTGCCGGTTGCGCCACCAGTGGCGGCGGTTATTACGGTGGCCAGCCGCAGCAACCGTATCCCTCGCAGACTCCGCCGCCGCAGGGAGAGCAGCAGGGCATGAGCAAGACCGGCAAGGGCGCGATCATCGGCGCACTCGCCGGCGTCGCCGCCGGCCTGCTCAGCGGCGATGACGCCACCGAACGCCGCCAGCGCGCTCTGGTCGGTGCGGGCGTCGGCGCGCTGTCCGGTGCTGCGATCGGCAACTACCAGGATCGCCAGGAACGCGCCTTGCGCGAGCAGATGGCCGGCACCGGCGTCGACGTGGTGCGCCAGGGCGACAACATCACCCTCAACATGCCCAGCGGCATCACCTTCGACTTCGACAAGTCGAATCTGAAGCCCGAGTTCTACCCGGTGCTCGACAACGTTGCCAAGACGCTGCAGGAGTACAACCAGACCATCGTCGAGGTGGCCGGCCATACCGACAGCGTCGGCAGCGATGCCTACAACCAGAAGCTGTCCGAGCAGCGCGCCAATTCGGTGGCCAGTTACCTGGGCAGCCGCGGCCTCAACCGCGAGCGTTTCATCGTGGTGGGTGCCGGCGAATCGCGCCCGGTCGCCAGCAACGATACGGATGCCGGCCGCGCCGAGAACCGCCGCGTCGAGATCACCCTGGTGCCGATCCAGTCGTAAGCCTGATCTGGCGCGTTATCGAGAACGGGCCGCATATGCGGCCCGTTTTTTTCGTGGCCCAGTACAGAACAGTCTTCAAGCGGACACACCACTGCCTTCGGGACGGTCTGGTGCCGAGCAGCATGAGCGCTGCTCCTGCATCGATGGGCAGGACACGCTGCCGTAGGAGCAGAACACACAGCAGTCGCCCGGCCTGGGGCTCAGGATGGCGCCGCACTCCTTGCATGCATGGAAGAACGTGCATGCGTTGCGGGGCATGAGCTCGCTGCTCGAATGGCTGCAGTGCGGACAGGTCAAGACGCTTTCAAGTTGCAGTTCTCGCATGTGTTACCTCTCATGAAAGAGGCGGTGCACGACAAAAACCAGGCTCCGGTAGGTCATGCCCATGCCGGCAGTAGGAAGGCAAATGCAGCCCCCAGAGCCGTGCAGGCCAAGGCCGCCGACCAGAGGGCGATGCTGGCCCGACGCAGACGCGTGCAGGCACGCCCCAGAGCCGGGTCCGAGGGGCACGGCAGCCACCGTGCCCGCCACAGCAGGATGCCTGAGAGGATCAGCAGCGCACCCGCGCCCCCGAACACCAGCGCCTTGTGCTCGGACAGCCATACCAGTTGCGGAACTGCGATCACCAGTCCCGCCAGTGCCGCGCCCGCGCCCAGCATCACCATCACCGCCGGCAACACGCAACACACCAGCGTGCCTCCGCTGGCCAGCAGCGCGATGAAGGCGACTCCGAGATTGCGCTGCAACGGGGCCTGCACGCCGGCGGCATCAGTTCTCATGCTTCACCTGCTGACGGATCTGATCGAGCGAGTGCTCCGTGCGGCGGATGGACACCACGGTATAGCCCGCGTCCTTGATCGCCTTGCGCAGCACGTCGTCGCCGATGTCGCTGCCGTCTTTGAGCTTCACCGCGACGATTCGGTTTTCCAGGCTGACAAACACGGCTTCGGTGGCGGCGAAGGCCTTCAGGGTCTTTTCGATGCCCTGCGCGCAAAAAGCGCAGACCAGGCCGTTGACGCTCATTTCGATGGTCTTGGCCGAAGCGAAGCCCGATACGCCTATCAGCAGGGCGGTCAGCAATACGTTGTATCGGTTCATGGAAGTAACCTCGGTCAGAAGTTGAACATGGCCATGGCTTGGACCTTGCCGTCGCGCGTGGCACCGATCTCGATCCAGGTGCCGCCCTTGAAGAAGCGGACCAGCAAGGTGATCTCGGTGCCATCGAACAGATCGCCGGTGTAGCGGCGTCCCTGCACGACGAACCAGGTGGCCAAGGTGTCGTAGTCGTGTGCGTACGGCGCCCACCCCAGTTGCAGGGTGTCGATGCGGTGCGAGAAGCGATCGCTTTCCTGCAAGTCGGAGCGGAATGCGGCGTAGACGCGACGGGTCTCGTAGTCGGTCTGGAAACCGACATTCCGGGCCAGGGTGCTGCCATCGAAATCGTTGCCGGTGGCCCGCCCGAGGCCGCCCCAGACAAAGACATTGGCCTGGGCGGCTGGCAGGTTCCAGCGTTTGGCGAGCAGGTTGCCGCGGGCATAGGCGATGTGCCGCAGCTTGTTGCCGTCCTCGCTGGCCAACTCCAGCCAGCCACCACCGGCGGACCACCAGTATTTGGGGGCGTAGAACACCTGCACTTCGTTCATGGTGCCGGCGCCGTACTCGGCCATGAGCGTGGTGCCCTTGGCGAACGCGATGGGCTTGGCCATCGCCATTACAGGCAGCAGCCCGAACAGCGCGAGCGCTGTCCAGCGTGATATGAGTTTCATCGATCTTCTCCGTGATCGCCGCGCGCAGCGGCGTAAGGGCGCAATGCGCCCGGAGTGGCTACGGAGAAATCAGACGATCGGTGGCCTGAGCGGGGTGTCGATCAGCCTGGAGAGGACGAACGCATGTCGCCACGCCGCGAATGCCCTGGCTGCCGGTACGTGCGCGACCACGCGCGCAAGCTCGGGCAGGCAGGTGACACCAAGGCACGCGGAGAAATCGCACTGTTGCGGCACGCAGCAGTCGCACGGTGACCCAGAGTCAGCCGACGCTTTGCTCATCTCGTCGCAGGGGGCATCGGTCATAGTCGCCGTGGCAGCCTGCAGCGAGTCCTTGATCCCTCGGGCGGGCGCAGCGGCAACAGGCGACGCCAGCGAGACCGCTAGAAGCAGGTGAAGCGCAATGCGGGTCAGCTGGCGCAGCGGCATGGTCGCATTCTATTCCTGCACCAACCCCTCGTCCGACCTTGCGTCGGCCAGAGCCCTCGCCAGAGCCTTGGCTACCTGATTCCAGAAAAGAAAGAGCCCGCGCAGGGCGGGCTCTTTCCGACAAATGGTGGAGGTGGGGGCTATTGAATTATGCGCTGTGATACCAATTTTGCGCGGTTCGTCGCAATCCACAATGACGAGTTACCGCCAAAGTTACCGCCAAGCCCAGCTCGCTTGGGTCAATTGGTTCGCTACTGGCCTCCCTCTCGCGTGCGCGATGCGGGCGGCGAGGCAGCCGCTACCGTGGGGCCGGAGGAGCGGCACCGGCAGATCCAAACGGGGCTGCCATCCCGATCCAACTCGGTGACTCTGCGTCCGGCACGGGGATATGCTCCACCAGCGCTGCACTCTCTCCACGGCCCCGTACCCAACGAGGGTCTCTTGGTAGCGCTGCTGCCAATGCACCTCCCAGATGTACAGGAGTCGCTCCGAGCTTATGAGGCAGTCGATGAAATACTTCCAAGAACCGAAGAACGACATCCTCAGCGCTAGGGAAGCGGCATTGCTTCTACGAACCGGCGTGGACTCGATCCTGAAGCTGATTGAGTCGGGCGTCGTGCCGGCTTTGCGCCTTAATCAAAAGCGCATAATCCTTCTGCGCGAAGATCTAATTGCCTACGTTCGAGAAGAAGGGAGAAAACAAGCCACTGCCAGACGAGTGGTCAAACAAGCCATCTCATCCCCAGTACCTTCACCAAGGCGGAGAGGTCGGCCGAGAAACCCCCACCCTGACTTAGCGCTATACGAAACGCTCATACAATCAGCCGAGAGCAAGAAGGAGGCCATGGCAGGAAACCTGCCCCGACCTCCGGCGACGCAAGGAAGCCGGGAAAGCGAAACCCTGCTTAGGCGTCACGCTCACCGGCTCCCAAAGCCGGCGCTTTGACCCCCAAACAGGGTGCACATAGATAAACGTAGCACACTACCCTACGTTCGGAACGCCTCTAACTGGACACCTGTGTCGGTTGACCCTGAATGGTCTGCTGGTGCTAATGTCCGCTTCTTTAATCGGGCGGTAGTGTCAAGGTCTTGCTTCTCCGTTGGTCGGAATCGTCGCCGCGTGGGTCACGCTTCTTTTCGCAGTCGGCTCGGTGAAGCTCGGCACGCTGCAGGCATTGGTCGGACGGAATGGAGAGCCTCGCTTTGGGGCGCGCTTGAGGGCGCAGCAGACATTTGCGGCTTCATCCAGACCATCGTCCACGCAGGGATGCCTCCGGCTGGGTTCCGGGATGTGACTTGCCTAGCTCATGCCACCGCCTCCTCAGAGCCCCAGCGGAACTCGGTGCCGTCGATCCACATGCGATGCAGGATGACGACCAACTTTCGGGCCACCGCTATCACTGCCCGGCGTCGGCCGCGCGTCTTGGCGAGCCGGACACTCCAGGCCTTGAGTGAGCACCATTGGTTGCTGCGCGTCACCAGCGCGTGTGCTGCCACGTACAGGGCGCTGCGCACGCCGGGGTCGCCAGCCTTGGAAATATGGCCCACGTTGTCGGTCTCGCCCGACTGAAAGTGCCGTGGCGTCAATCCGAAATGCGCTGCGACCGTTCGCGATGACTTGAATCGGGTTGGGTCGTCCACGGCCGCTCGGAAGGTCAGTGCCGCGATCGCACCAACGCCCGGTACCGTCATCAGACGCTGGCAGATCGGATCGGCGCGCACCGCGCCACCTCGTTGTCGAGTTTCAAAAAGGTCCGGTACAACACATGCCGGGCTTCAAGCAGCGGCAACAGCGCTCGCACAAAGGCCGGCTGGGCTTCGATCAACGGCCGCACCGTCTCATCGTAGGCGCCATGGGGTACGTGGCTGGAAAGCCGGATGCCGAAGACCTTGGGCAAGCCGCGCAACTCGTTCTCCAGATCCACGCATTTGGCCAGGACCATCCGACGGCTCGAAAGCAGGATTCGAAGATGATGACTTTCCAGGCTCTTCACGTGCACCCGGCTGTACCAGCCAGTGCGCAGGATCTGGGCGATGCCACGCGCATCATTGCGATCTGTCTTGTTCCGCATCGCGGACAGCGCCGCGGCGACCTGGCGCGCTTCAAGGCAGACCGTGTCGAACCCGGCCGCCTGCAAGCCATATGTCAGGTATTGCGTGAGCGCACCGGCCTCGAACGTCACGACGTTGAGGTCAAGGTTGAAGTCGTGAAGGCAGCGCACGATCGGGTCGACGTCAGCGGCGACCTTTGCTTCGTGCTGGATAACGCCCTTGTTCGTCGATGATGCAGATCGACACCGAGCGTAGCGAGGCATCCAAACCTGTGTAGTAGGTCATCTCATCTCTCCTAACCAAAGCCGGGGCTTTGGATTCTAGGGAGAGCTCGACCGAGAGTCGGTCCGCCCGATTACCGATGCTTCCGGGCGGACTCCCGGGTTCTACCCCGTTTCCAGAGTCTAAAAGCCTGGTCCTAGGCGTCCGGCCGGCGCTGCATGCGCGGGTTGTGGAAGCGTTCGATATAGTCGAACACGTCGGCCCTGGCTTCGGCCAACCTCAGGTAGCGGCGACGTTGCACGCGTTCGCGCTTGAGCAGCCGAAGAAGCCCTTCATGGCCGCGTTGTCGCCACAGTGGTCGACCGTGCTTATGCTGCTGATGATGTGGTGGTCCTTCAGGAACTGCTGGTAGTCGGCACTGGTGAACTGCGTGCCGCGATCGGAGTGCAGGACCACAGGGCCGCGATCCGGCCGCTGCCAACCGGCCATCATCACTGCTTTGAGCACCAAGTGACGGTCCTGCACCGGCGCCATCGACCAGCCCACCACCTTGTGGGAGAACAGGTCCAGTACCGCGCACAGGTACAACCAACCCTCGCCGTGGTTATGGACGTGCGTCGGCCGCACGCCGCTGGGTTTGTGTCGCCAGCGCCGCTTCTGCGGCACGCCGAACAGGCAGGTGACGGCCATCAGGCGCACCACGCGATTCAGGTTGGCCCTCTCGCACTCATAACTCAGCTCCTCGTGCATGCACGGCGCGCCATCACGCCATCACTGTCGTCATGACGCTGACCGATATTGTCCAGCAGCCGGGCGTTGTCCTGTGCACGCGCACTGGGAGGACGACAGGCCCAGGCATGCCTCCAACTCGCGTCGCCAACGGTGGATCTGGTAGGCGCGGATCCCAAGGTCACGGGCGATCTGCGACACCTTCGCTTGTATCGGGGACCGCACGCGGGTGCGCAATGCTCTTGGGTCTGCTGTGTTCGTGAAACGGCAACACGCCGTGCCCAAGCCAGTGTCATTTTGGACTATTGGCATTATGTGCTTGGCGTCTCAGTTCAAGGGGGCGGTGCATTGGACACTTCGTCTGCGGCGCAGGGGTTCCGCTTACGGAAGGGGTAAGGCACTTGGAAGTGCAGCACATATCCTGCTGGGACTGTGTGGCCTGCCCAACTCTTCCAATGCTTGGGCATAGGCATGATCGCCGTCTGTCCATGCCAACTATCGCGCGATAGGCTGCTGGTTCGTCCCGCGCGAAGAGGATCGCCGTCCGCTTCATCGAACTCGCTCATGCAATAGGGAGATTGCTCATGCTGCGTCTGGTTCTCGTTATTGGGTTGTGGATGCTCGCCATGTCGCACGCTGCTGCGCAGTCGGGCCAAGCATGGGAATTCTGCTCCAACCACGGTGTATCCGGTATCAAGGCATGTTTTGGCTCTCTAGAGGAAGCGGAGAGTTGGATGCGCCAGGACAACGCTGCATCGTCGCGTGGCCGAAAGTTTCTTGAGCAGGTGGAGGTCAGCGGGACAAACTGGACCAACAACAGTCCCAAGTCATACATCTATCGGGTGCGATCGAGGCCTGGAAAGCTCACGGGTCAGGAGTACGCCAAGCTGTACGAGTTCACCAGTTTTGGCGGGAACAGCGACTGGGTGTGCCATTGCGACAACGGCGTACCAACGTGCCGTGGCGGGTACGGCGACTGTGGGCCGGGTCAGTGCCAAGGGTGCCCAATCAACAACGGGGACCTCAGTATCCTCAAAGAGGTGCTCTCGCGAGATACCGGCGCACCTGGAAGCGCGTGCAATGTCACGTTCACGAGCGAATCGGGTTGGCCGTCTCCTCCGTTGTCCGCCGGTCGCATGAGCACATACCCGGATGGTTCGGGGCCTACGGCAAGCAACGTCGGTGCTTATGAGTTCGGCAACGGCTACGGTGGGTACGACGGCGTGTTCGCTGGGTTCGACCCGCGGAGCGTCTACAACAAGACTTTCGTGCGCAACTTCGGCGCCCGCAATTCGCAAGGTGTTTGCACCGGCAACTACCGCGAGAAGGCGGTAGCCTGGCGCGAGCAGGTTTTCGAGTGTGAAGCTGGCCTGGTGCCGGTAACAATAAAGCTTAATGCGCAAGGCGGGTATATCCCGGCGCCGCAGGTCGGGAGCATGGATTCGGTGTGCGCCAGCAACGAATCCGGCATCGTCGAAACACGGCTCGTTCCAACGCGGGAGTGTCCGTACAACAATCCATGCGTACCAGCGACGGGTGCCAAGATTCAGCGGGAAGAAGACTTCAAGCAGGGCCTGCTGGAATTCTCACGCTACTACAACTCGATCCGCTTGAAGCTTTCAAATCTGATGATGGGGCCGAGCTGGAACCACCAGTACTCGGAGCGCGTGTATGCGCCTAACAGTTCCCATATCCTGCATGTGGCGGACGATGGCAATGTGGAGCGGTTTGACGCGGGTGCCGAGGTGGGCGGCTACTATTCCGTCAACGAATACGGGTCCGTGCTACGTAAGGTGGGGACGACCGGATGGGAACTGAGGACAGGCGATGGGCTGCTGAAATCGTTCAATACGCAGGGTCAGCTCACCGCCATAGAGCGCTTGGGCGATGCTAGCAGCCGCCTCACGATGTCATTTGCGGCATCGCAAGGAATGGACACCTCGTTGCAGGGGAACCCGGCCGGGGTACTGGAGCGCGTGACAGACTCAATGGGGCGCTCTCTCAAGTTCTACTACGGGGTGATGAACACTGTCGTCGGTTCGGGTGCCGTCTCCTTCGACCCTTGCGTGGATTCGGCCGATCTCGCGACCTGCCGTGGGCGCCGCCTGCTCGCCGTGGAACTGCCGGATGGAAGCGTCATTACTTATGGCTATGGGCTGAACGGCGAGCCGACGGTCGTTGAATACCCCGATGGGACCTCCCGCAACTATCACTACAACGAGTCAGAGAACATCTGCCCAGTTGGGGCGAATGGTTGCCCTGCTACTCCTCCTGCAGGCGGATTTCCACATGCGTTGACGGGTATCAGCGAGAAGTCGGCGACTGGGGTGGTAAACCGCTTCGCAACGTTCCAGTTCGACCATAAAGGGCGGGCGATATCGACATCCCATGCGGGTGGAGTAGACCGCTTGATGATTGAGTACGACACCACTGGAACGGGTGCCGAATCCGCGACGCTGTCCTTCGCTGAGGGCAAGCAACTGGTCTTGGAGATTTCGCCACGCAGCGGCATCTTCCGTAAACCCTCATCGAGGGTGGAGATGGCGGACGGCCAGTCCGTGCCCACGCTGATCTCTTACGCCTCCGCGTCATCGGCATGGGTGGGGAGCACGACGGATGGGCGCGGTAATCGCACGGATACCAGCTACCCGACGCTTCTGCGCGTGGTGCGAAAGGATGCGCTCACAACTGCTGGGGTTGTGACCGCTCAGACGAGAACGATCGACACCACGCGCGACGCGAGTACAGGGCAGCCATCCCAGGAGACTACCTACGATTCCTCTGGTGCGGCCGTGGCCATGCGCACCTGGCTTCGCAACTCGCGCGGACAACTGATTTCCCTATCGAGCAAGGATATGGCGACGGGCGAAATCAGGGCTACGACCTTCAGTTACTGCGAGCAAGCGGACGTGGATAGTGGGGCGTGTCCTGTGATCGGCCTTCAGACGTCCGTAGACGATCGGCGAACAGATGTAGCGGATGTCACCGAGTACCAGTACTACGCTACCGACCACGCCGACTGCGCCGTCTCGCCAACCACTTGCGCATGGCGCAAAGGTGACCTGTGGAAGGTTACCAACGCGCTTGGCCAGGTGACCGAGACGCTGCGCTACGACGGCGCCGGCCGCGTGCTGTCGGTGAAAGACGCCAACGGCGTCGTCACTGATTTCGAATACCACCCGCGCGGCTGGATGACGGCGCGCAAGGTGCGTGGTGCCGATGGCGCTAGTGAGGCCGACGGCCAGATCACCCGCATCGCCTACTACCCGACCGGGCTGGTCAGCAGCACCACGCTGCCGGACGGCAGCTTCACCTCCTACGTGTACGACGCGGCGCACCGGCTCACCGACATCGTCGATGCCGACGGCAACCGCATCCATTACACGCTGGACAGCGCCGGCAACCGCACCAGGGAAGAGGTGAAAGGCAGCGACGACAGCCTCAAGCGCACGCTGTCGCGCGTCTACAACCAACTGGGCCAGTTGCAGGCCGCTAAGGACGCCAGTAACCACCCCACCGGCTTCGCCTACGACGCCAACGGCAACACCGACACGGTGACCGATGTGCTGGGCCGGGTCACCGACAACGACTACGACCCGCTCAACCGCCTCAGCAAGACCATACAGGACGTGGCCGGCATCGCCGCGACCACGCAGTTCAAGTACGACGCCCAGGATCACCTGACCGAAGTCGTCGACCCCAAAGGCCTGAGCACGAAGTACCACTACAATGCCTTCGGCGACCTCACGCGGCTGGAAAGCCCCGACACCGGGGTCGCAACCTACGGTTACGACGCCGCCGGCAACCGCATCAGCGCACTCGACGCACGCGGCGAGGCGACGACGTACAGCTATGACGCGCTCAACCGCCTCACAGCCATCGGCTACAGCGACACCGCGCTCAACGTCGGCTACACCTACGACGCCGTGCAGCCCGATTGCACCGCTGGCGAGACGTTCGCGGCGAGCCGCTTGACGCGCATGACCGACGGCAGCGGCGCCACCCGCTACTGCTACGACCGCTTCGGCAATCTCACCCGTAAGGTGCAGACGACTAACGGTCAGAGCTTCACGCTGCGCTACGCCTACACCAAGGCGGGCCAACTGGCGGGCATCGAGTACCCCGATGGTGCGCAGGTCGACTACGTGCGCGACGGCCTCGGTCGCGCCACGGAGGTCGGCGTGACGCCCAGCGGCGGCAGCCGCCAGGTCCTGCTGACCGGCGCCAGCTACCATCCGTTCGGCCCGGTGGCTGGCTGGATGTTCGGCAACGGCCGCACGCTCAGCCGCACGCTCGATCTCGACTACCGGCCCAAGACCATCCTGAGCACGGGCACCGGTGCCGGCGGCCTGAATCTGGGCTTCGGCTGGGACGCCGTGGGCAACGTCGCCAGCCTGCACACCAGCGGGCTGGAGCAACCGCCGCGCGTCAGCTTCGACTACGACGCCCTCAACCGCCTGACTGCCTTCCGCGACGGCCCCGCCGGCGCAGCCATCGAGCAGTACGCCTACGATGCCACTGGCAACCGCATCAGCTTCACCAGCGCCGGCGGCACCGAGGCTTACACCTATCCGGCCGACAGCCACCGCCTGACCGCCGTTGGTGCCACCGCGCGCACCTACGACGCGATGGGCAACACCACCTCCATTGGCGGTACCGCCCGCGAGTTCGCCAACAACGCCGCCGGCCGCATGAGCGAGGTGCAGCGCGACAACGTCGTGGCGATGCAGTACGCCTACAACGGTCGCGGCGAACAGGTGCGCAAGCACCTGGACACTGGCAACACCTACACGATGTACGACGAGTCAGGGCAGTGGATCGGCGACTACGGCAGCACCGGTGCACCGACGCAGCAGGTGGTGTGGCTAGATAGCTTGCCGATCGGCCTGATTGCTAACGGCCAGCTCCGCTACATCGAAGCCGACCACCTAGGCACCCCGCGTGCGGTGATCGAACCGCAGCGCGATGTCGCGGTGTGGACGTGGGATATCACCAGTGAGGCATTCGGCAACAGCGCGCCGAGCCAGGATCCGGACGGGGACAGCGCGGCGTTTTTGTTGGATATGCGGTATCCGGGCCAACGGTACGATGCCGCTAGCGGGCTGAATTACAACTACTTCCGGGACTACGAGCCGGGAAGTGGGCGGTATGTTGAGAGCGATCCGTCAGGATTGGTCGACGGGCCTTCAACATACGGTTACGTGAGGCAAAACCCGCTCGCTCTGATCGACAGTCATGGCAACTCGGCACGGCCTGGGCCGGGGTACAGCTTCGACAACCACAAAGAGCTGGCCCGCGCAGAAGCCATCGCCAAGATGCAGCAATGCAATTTGGGCGGGGAGTGCGAGGGCAGCGACCCTTATGCCGTCAGCGAAATTGATCGCTCAAAGGTCATAAATAAGCTGATAAGCGCTGACATTGCTTTGGACTACACAGAGACCAATTGCGGTGCAACCGAACCGAATCTAGGTCCGAACACAATCACCATAGGTGGCGGAATTTTTTCGGGCCGCTGCTGCTCCATGGCCGCAGTTTTAGCTCACGAAGCCATGCATCTTGTCAGTGGTGATCCCTTCTCCACGAAGACAGAGGGGCAAGCAAGAAACATACAGCTTCGTTGTTTTAACTGCTCAACCGCATATCACTGAGGTGCTTATGAAGCCGCTAAGTTCTTTCGCTCTCTTGGCTCTGCTTCTAAGCGTTGCAGGTTGTGCCAAAAGTGGTTGCGTAGAGCGGATTTCTCATGGGACTTGGGAGGCGATAGGCCAAGAACCTCCCAAACAAGCCGCTGTTGAAGAAAAGTTTAAAGAAGGAGGGCTGTCTGCGCTTCTGACTGCCTTTGGAAAGCCGGAGGTTCAGTCAGAGGAGCGAGTGGCCTGGGTATTTGAAGCGCGCTCGGTTTCCCATAGGCAGCGATGTTCTCCTGATCTACAAGAAAGCATCTACGACCAGTCCTTTACGATTGTGACCGTACAGCTAGGACCGGAAACACGGGAATGTAGCTATGAAGTGAGGGAGCTGCTATCTGACAGTGTTTACATGGTCACGGATATAGCGCTCATCCCTCGTACTTCCTTAGGTCTGAAGGAAACCTCCTGCGGAACACACAAGGAACAGGTCCAGTAGGATGCGATGACAACCGCATCGACTGATACGACCGAAGCCCCGTCCTCACCGGCGGGGCTTCTTGTTTCAGCCGCTAGCGTCTTCGTTGACCTCGCGTAGCTCGGGCTGACGGCCGAGCCGCACGAAGAAATTCGCACGCAGGCTGGCATGGCGGATGTCCTGACCCCCGAGCATGCCGGTGCTGCCGGGCGCAAACGCATCCACCACGGCCCAGGCGTTGAAGACCGGGAACAGTTGGCCAGGCTTGTAGTCGTCACGCTGAATATGCTCCAGCACTTCGGTGATCAGCAGTTCGGCAGCGGCCTCATCGCCGTCAGCTTTGCCTGCAGATAGAGGTTGCGCACCCAGCAGTGCTTGGCTGTGTCCAGCACGTTGTGGCGATCGAACAGCACGCCGTCACGAATCTCGAACTGGCGATCACGGGCCATCAGCACCATCCTGACCGAGCATCGAATCGAGCACCTGCGCGATGGCGCGCTGCTTGGCTTTTGGCAGCGCTTCGATCTGTTCAAGTTGCTGCTTAATCTTCGGCGCCGGTCCGCGCTTGCCGCGGCCCAACGTCGGCTTGTCTTCGCTGTCGACCAGTTCTTCGAACGAGAGGTCGAGCGATCGCGCGAGGGGCGGTAGCAGCGCCACCGCGACGCGGAGCGTGCCGCCCTCGTAGGGCGCCATCGTCTGCTGGGCGATGCCGAGTTGTTCGGCGAGTTGTACCTGGGTGATGCCGAGCGCCTTGCGGCGTTCGGCTATGCGGCGGCCGAGTTCGCGGTAGTAGGTCTTGTCGGTGACGACGGCCATGGTGGGGCGAACGCATATCTTGGCGGCAGGATGGGCCCCAAACCCGACAAAAAGAAAGCCGACGAATAGTGATCCTTCGATTGCAGAATGAAAGCAAGAGCCCCGCCCAGTGCGGGGCTCTTGCTTAGCCGCTGACGCGTTTGCGCGGCCGGCTCCAGCGCTGGGCTTCATGCTTGAGCAGCATGCGTGCAGTCTTGTTGGCCAAGGCCACGCAGGCCACATTCGGGTGCGACCGCTCGGCCAATCGTCGCCGCTGCTGCATGCATAAGGTGACGCCACTCGGGCAGCGCCGTCCCAGCCGGATCAGCTAGTCGCTGACCTGTCCGAGCTGCTCACTGGACGGCCACTGCGTCGGGTCGCGGCATCGCTGAGTGTGACCCTTGCGGACCTACCGCAGCAGGCTCGGGGCCGCGACGAGGCAGGTCCGGACGCCGCTCGGCAGTGCACGGGACTTGAGTCCGGCCCTGTCGCCCCTAGCTAACATGGATGTTATCGAGGCTTGAGGTCCCCTGATGTTTGAAGTCGTCGGTTCGGATATCGAGCGCCTGTCTGACACAGATCTGCGTTCCCTGGTCGTCCGGTTGGCCACTAGCGAGCTGCGTAAGCTGGGCCTGCCGCTCTCCTCAGTCACGGCCGGCGGCCATCAGGATGCTGCCGACGGTGGCCTCGACGTGCGCGTGGAGTGTCCGGCCGCTCTGCCTCGGGCCGACTTCGTGCCGCGCCAGCGCACGGGTTTCCAGGTCAAGAAGCCCGACATGGCAGCCAGCGCGATCCGGGAGGAGATGCGACCCAAGGGCGCGCTGCGCCCGGCGATCGTCGAGCTGGCGGCGCAACAGGGTGCCTACATAATCGTCAGCGCCCAAGGCTCCGTCGCCGACAAGCCACTGCGCGAGCGCCGCCAAGCCATGCGTGACCAGCTCAGCGATCTGGCGACGTCGGACGATCTGCATACCGATTTCTATGACCGCGATCGCCTCGCGGCCTGGGTGAATGAATATCCCGGGATCGCGGCATGGGTGCGCGCATGCGCCAACAGGCCGCTCGATGGTTGGAGCTCGGTCGACCGCTGGGGAGGCGCACAGGCCAAGGGGCCATTTCTCACCGACGCCTCCACGTGTTTGGTGGATGAGAGCCGCAAGCCCGGCGAAGCGCTGCAGGTTTTGGACGGCGTCGAGCGTTTGAGGTCAGAGCTGCGGCGCCCGGGCCGTTGCGTCCGGCTCATCGGCTTGTCGGGGCTGGGCAAAACGCGGCTGGTGCAAGCGCTGTTCGAAAAAGACGTGGGCGGGGATCCGCTCGATCCGGGCCTAGCTGCCTATACCGACTATTCGACCGAGACCCGTCCCTCTGCCCGTGACATGGCGCGCGAGCTGATCGGTCGCGGGGAGCCAGCGATCCTGATCGTCGACAACTGCAACCCCGAGACACACTCGGAGCTTGCGAAGCTGTGTTCGGAGTCTGGGGCGTCCATTAGCCCGCTGACGGTGGAGTACGACGTCCGGGAAGACGAGCCCGAGCACACCGATGTCTTTAGGCTTCAGGCCGCCTCCAGCGACCTGCTGGAGAAGTGGCTCGAGCAAACCTTCGATTACATCTCACAGGTCGACCGGCGAACGATCGCCGAGTTCAGCCACGGCAACTTCCGCGTCGCCCGCGCGCTCGCCGAGACGCTCAAGCGCGGCGAGACGCTGGGTCAGGTCAAGAGCCACGATCTGTTCGAGCGCATCTTTCGCCAGCGCAACCTCGAGGACAAGTCACTGCTGATGGCGGCAGAAGACCTGGCGCTGGCGTATTCAGTGAACGGTGAGGACATCAGCTCGGAAGGGGAGCTAGCCCAGCTCGCGGCAATTCGCGGAATCGAGGCAAGGCAGCTCTATGAAGCTATCGCCGAGCTTCGACGCCGCGACGTCGCCCAGGCCCGAGGTCGCTGGCGCGCGATCCTGCCACAGGCCATCGCCAATGGGCTGGCTACCAACGCGCTCGTACGGATCCATCCCGACGCGCTCGACAACCTCATGAGGTCGGCGAGCCCGCGGCTGTGCATTTCGATCGCGCGCCGGCTCGGCAACTTGCATGACAGTCGCGAGGCTCGGGCTGCAGCCGCGCGATGGCTCGTGCCGGGCGGGGCACTGGGTGACCTGTTCAATCTGAGCGGGGATGGTCTGCAGATCGTCACCAACCTCGCGCCCCTGGCCCCGGCGGATGTCCTGAATCGAATCGGCGCCGAGGTGGACGCCCATCCCGAGATCACCGCGAAGGACTCGAGCCACCGCTGGGAATGGATCCGACTGATCAGGGCCCTGGGCTACGACTCGGAGCATTTCGCCGCCGCCGCAGCGCTGCTCGTGCGCTTTATCGCGGCCGAGCCGGAAGGCAACAAGAGTAATTCGGCGCGCGAGGCGTTTGCCGAGATGTTCCACCTGCATCTGTCAGGTACCCAGGCGCCGCCCAAGATGCGTCGTGATCTGGTCGAGGCACTGCTCGACTCGAGCACCCCTGCATTCCAGACGTGTGGACTGCTGGCTCTCAAAGCGCTGTTAAAAACCTCCTATTTCTCTTCCATCACAAGTTTCGACTTCGGCGCGCGGTCGCGGAGTTGGGGCTGGGAGCCCAAGCTCAATCGAGACGTCTGGGACTGGTACGTGCAGGCGATCCGCCTCTGCGCGATGGCGGCCGTTCGGTTTGACGAAGCACGCCGCATCCTTTCAGGTAACGTGCGGGGACTCTGGCGCTATCAGGCCTGCCATGATGCGCTGGAGGATGTGGCGGGTGCGCTCTTGCAAAAGAGGCCGTGGATCGAAGGCTGGATCGCCCTGCGCGCGGCCCTGCGCTTCGATGGAGAGCAAATGCCGCCAGAATTCCGGGAGCGGCTCGAGGCGTTGATCGACCGCCTCAAGCCAACCGACCTACTGCACCGCGCTCGTGCGGGTGTGCTGAGCCTGGGTGCGGACGGCTGGGACATCAGCGACGGGGAGACTGACGACCACGAGGGGATGCGCCCGTGGGAAAAGGCAGCCCTCATGGCGCAGGAAGTCGGCCGCGAGCTGGCGCACGATCCCGCTGTGCGCGAGGAGTTCATGGCCGAACTGATGGTCGCAGGCGACCAGCAGCGTGCCTTCGAGTGCGGAATGGGTCTCGCCGAAGGCGCGACCGATCTAAATGAGACCTGGGCGCTTCTGCTGTCGGATTCGAGAAGGCCGACGTCGCGCGCCGCAATACGACGGTGCTCGGGGGCTTCCTCAGGCGCAGCCACGATCTCGATCCTGCGTTCGCACAGCGCATCCTGGAGGACACCATGCACCGCAGCAGTATGGTGCAAGCCTTGCCTTACTTGCAGGCGCGCGTGGGCATCGACGATGTAGGCATCGAACGGCTGCGGCGAGCCATCACTGCCAAACCGGTCGAGGCGCAGGGATTCGTAAACCTCGCCAACGGGGTCGTCGAGCATTCGCCACCCGAGCCGCTGGCGCGGCTGCTGACCGACGTGGCCGGCCTTCCTGGTGGGGATGTGGTTGCGCTCGACATCCTGCACATGTACTTCTTCGTCAACAAAGCCACTGCTGCCACAGCGCCCGAGCCGCTCCTCAAGGTGGGGCGGCAGATGCTCGCCAAACTGAACCCGGCGCAAGCCTCCGGCCACCGCGCGCACGGCCTGGCCAAGGTTATCAAGATCTGTTGCTCGGGCAGCGGCACGGCCACTTCCATCGCGGTCGCCAGCGCACTCCGATCGGGCCTGGAAGCGGGCGATATCCACTTCTACGAAACTCGTGAGGTCATCAACTCTCTGTGCGAGGCCCAGCCGCATGTCGTTCTGGACACTTTCGTGCTCGCGTCGCCCGAAGACGACGTCATGTGGCGATGGGACATCGGCGGTCGCAAGGGCCTGCCATACAAGTCGATTGGCGCGACCGCGATTCAGGCGTGGGCGTCTGTCGATCCGGAGGCGCGATATGCGCTTCTCGGCCCGGCGATGTCGCTGTTCAGTCGCGGTGATTTCGAGGAAAGCGCGCAGCTCGATCCGCTGTTCGCAGATCTGCTGCGCCTTGCACCCGACAAGACCGCGTTCCTGGGCCGCTTCGATCACCAGGTGCATTCGAATCAGTGGAGTGGCTCGCTCAAGGCGATGCTCGAAAGCCGGCGGGCCGAACTGGTGCGGTTGGCCAAGGAGATGTCTGGGGAGGTTGCCGACTGGGTTAACCAAGGACTGCCGGACCTCAATCGCTGGATTGACAGCGCTGGAGACATGGACCGCGATCAGGAAGAGAGCTTTGAGTGATGCCCAGCGCACCCGGAGGTGCGTGGGCCTGTAAGAGCGTGGGTGAATTCGGCTGGCCTTCGCGCGGCGGGCGTCTTAAGGTCGCCGAGCTTCCCTGAAGCCATAGGTCCACCTTGCATCATTGGCCCGGAGCCGGGCGGCGAACGTACTCCACCCGGGTATATGTCCATGGACTTCATGACTATGCCACTGAACGGCATCTTGGTAGGTTCAACGTGACGCGTGCTTTGCCATCTCGAGTGCGCGGTCCCGTCGAACAGCCTCCGTGATACCGACAACGGCGGCGACCCAGCTCGCTCTTGCGACTGCACGTGCCGCCGTTGGCCAGGCGAGCATTGCAGATGACCCTTCCGGGCTTCGAAGCGCGCGGCGTGACCACCGATCTGGGAGGTAGCGACAAGCAATCGGTTAGCTGCTTCAGTTTCATAAACTCACCTAAGTCTTACGCGCGCGCATCAGGAACCCGACCTAGCCGAGACCTAGCGTGCGGCAACGCTGGCGATCACTCTTCTTGAAGCGAGGCGCGTCCCCGCGATGCTGGCCGCACTGGCTACGATTTGGGGCAGCGATGCGGGTACAACGCATTCCCACCTCGGTCTTGGCGTTGCACTGGGGCCTGCCCAATCTCCGGGCCATTGCTTGAGCGCGCCTCTGTGCCGCGATACAGCCCTTTTTTGACAGCTCCTTTTGTGCTAGGCGTCGCAAGCCTTCGACGCCACCAGCCTTCTCGCAGAAGGTCTCCAGCGCACGCTTCTTTTCCTCTGAGCTTGGCAATTGGAGGCTCACGCGTCACCTCCTACGATGACCGCTGGGGGAGTGTGCCGGCGCCCAGCGCCAGCCGCACCCGCGAGTAAGGTCTGGATCTCCGCAATGTAGCGTCGGGCTACTTCAGGACGGGCCACATTCACCACAGGCTGGACATGCTCGATCTCCCCAGCCACCGTCACCGGTAGCAGCTCACCACGCATAACTAGCTCACAAGTTACGTCGTAGGCCTCCTTACGCGTCCGCTTGGCGTCGCTCGCGCTGGCATGCCGATGAGCATGGCCGTCGATGTGCTGCCAGACCAGACGCGAGAAGGGGCTACGCTCCGCATTGCTGCGGGTCAGCAACTCGACATTGACTACCGCGAAGCTAGGGATGCCCAGGCACACCGAGCGGAAGCGCGGCGCACTCGGGGGGAACTCGGCACCTTCGGTGCGACAAGCATCAAAGCCTGCATCGATCTGAGCACGGTTCAGCCCGGCGAGCGTACGGGCCCATTCCGCGCCAACAAGGCTGCGCGGCTGGTCGCCGTAGTTGCTAGTCCAGGTGTTGCCGTAGAGCCCGGTCATGTGCAGCCAGATATAGTCAGCGAGGGAGGCGGGTGGCTTCGTCGAGGATGAACCTGGCGTCACGGTGTCGGGCTTCGAGGACGTTTTTCTCGACACGCTCGGCAGAACTGAGGCTGCGACGGAAGCTGCTGATTGCATTCGGGGTCTCCTTGGCCGCATCAGCGACCATTCGGCGGGCGGCGTCGGCGAGGTCAGCGAGACCGCGTGCCGTGGCCCAGATGAGAACTTCGTTAGGGTTGTGGCCGTTGTTGGCGATGGTGCGGAGCTGGCCCAATGCGAGCATCCGGCGGGCGGTAGTCCACTTACCTTGCTGGCAGTGATGTTGATCGAACAGTTCCCATGCAGCGGGATCGACATCAGTGGGCAGTTGCGCGCTCGCCATTAGGGCTCTTTCAGCGAGCGGCAGACCATCTGGAGCAATTGCATTTTTAGTCTTGTCTCTGTCTTGTCCCTGTCCTGTCTCTTGGTGAACGTCACGATGCCTGTTGCGCTTCTCGTGACAAACATCGTCACGTTCAACGTAACGTTCTGGCCGCGTGTTCCGACGTGCTTCCGTCGCCGCCTTAGTGCGCGCGCGCTGCCTTACCTTATGCTCCCATGCATCACGTGCCTTCTCAGCCACCACAGGGTGGTACAGCAGACCATCGTTGCACTTCATCCAGCCGGCCAACACCTGCGACCTGATCTTCTTCCAGGTCTTGAGATCGACCATCGTCAGGCGTGCCAGCACCTTGTCACTATCGGGGAGCGACGCGGCGGGAACCTGGTGCCAAGACTCAGCCCATAGGCACATAGAGGCGTGGGCGATGCGTGGGTTGTCCGCGGCCTCGATCCAGGTCCTGGAGGTGAGCAGCCGCCGAACATCCAACGGCATAAAGTTGAACCCGCGCAGGTCGACTTCCGCGGGAACAAGGGGCGCAAGCAATTCGCCATCTTCGATTGTCGTCCTACTCTGAAGGGGCTGTCGAAGATTCGCCGCTTCGTGCGGACGACCGATGTCATGATCATTGTGCGTCGCCAGCGCACGATCCTTTTCCCGGCCCCGGTCCTCGCAGACCGGGGCCGCTTCGCTTTCAGCGTTCACATGTCCTCCTATCAGCGCGTGGCGCCATAGGTCTTGTTGTAGTAGTCGGTCAGATCCTGGGCCGTCATTCGAGAGCCCTTTTGTCGTGCGGCCGCGAGGAACTGGGTCAGCGAAGGTCTGCCTTGCGGCGCCTGCACAATCAGGGCCGCCACCTGTTCCCGGATCGGCTCGGCCATTGCCTCGCGCTCCTCGGGTTTCAGCAGCACGTTTTCGCTGATCGCCTGCAATTGCTGATTCAAGGCGTTGAATCGGAGCGCGGGCGTGACCTGTCCATCAGGCGGCAACTGCTCTCGGAACGGCTGGCCATCAACGGTTTGCACTGGCATCACGGTGCCGTCGTTGCGGAGCAGGTGGGTGGAGCCGTCTCGTGCCGTCAAGGTGCGTGTAACCTGCCGTCCTTTCGAAGTTTGCTCCTGGCTCCTCGATCGCGCGTCCTGATTAGCTTGGTCCGCGGTGAGCTGCCGCTGCACTACTGCCTCGGCCGTCTGCGCGTTGAGCCGTTGGCCCTGCAGCGCCATTTCTGCACTCACGCGCGCATCGTCGCGAATGGCCTCGTTCGCAAAGCCGGATTCCTGGGCAAGCTGGTCCATGAGTGCGCGGCGCATAGTCGGGCTGCCGCGACCTAGGCGCGCGATGTCGCTTTGGATCTCACCGCGGCGAATCTCTGCACGCCGCTCCGCCTCGCCCAGAATACCGATGACAGCGCCGTGCACTCGGTCGGTTAGCCCACGATGCACTGCGACCGGCGACGGTACTGTCGTCGGCACGGTAGCGACGCTGGTCGTCGGGCCCACAGGAGCGGACGGTATTTGCCCGCTGCGCTCCTGCATCTTCTGGATGCTGCTGTTGTCGTAGACGTTCTCGCCGAACTCACCCCGGCCGACCGCCACAGAGCCCGGGTGGCCAGTCAACGTGCGCAGAACAGGCGCATTCGGGGGAGTGCCAGAAGCGCTGGCCGCCGCGCCCCCGGCGAGCTTGGGCGCAACGATGGTGGGCGCCGCCGGCGTTGGCGAGATCGTGGTGGACTTTTGCGCAGTAGGCGCCGCCGCGAGTGCCGTTGCTGGCATCGGAAGCGGATCCTTACCGGTCAGGCCGCGCGCAAAGTTCGCCACACCTTCCGTTACGGAACCTCGCGCGCGACGGTAGGCCGGTGCGATGCCTGTGGCTTCGGCAAGCGTTGGAGCCATCAATGGTGTCGTCTGCAGTGCAGCGCTCAAGGCACGGCCGGCGGTATGCGCGCCGGACGTTCCGCTGGCGGTTGTGGGCAGCGTGCGAGGCGGCCGCGGCTTGGTTTGAATCGGCTCGAGGTCGCTCATGCTGCCGCCTTTGCGCCGGCAGCGCCTTCGATCAAGGCCCTGATGTCCTCGACGCGCCATGCCGTAATGCGCGAGCCCAGCGAGCGTGTGGGCTGCGGGTAGCGGCCAGAGCGCACTCCTGCCCACCAGGTGGAGCGGGAGACCGGGATCAATCGCAGAACTTCGGGGAGCCGCAGGAACCCCGTCTCGGGTAGCGCGGCGGAACTGCTCGCTTGCATTGCCTTCTCCTCTACCGGCCCGGAATGGGCGGCTTGGGATAAGCAAGCTATGACACGGTGCGCCCGCGAATGGACAGATTCACCACTCGAGAACCGAGCCGGTAAATCCGCTCATCTGTCTTCACTCCTCCAGATCTTCGAGCAGCCCCTTTCCCTGTTTCATGATAGGGATTAGATCTTCGGGGGCATTCGCTCCCGCTGCTTCCAGTGCTCCGCGAAGCAGCCGGGCATAAGCTGCTCCACCACGCGGGGATTGCGCATATCTGCGATCGCTGCCCATCGTGGGCCTCATCCGCAACGTGTCCCGCAGTACACGCGCAACTTCATAAGCGAGGTACGCTCGCGAGTGGTCATCTTCGTGATCAGGCTGCATCTTTGCCTTCTCGTACTCGTCGAACGCCGCATTTGCCCAGCGGGCCAGCCTCCCGATCGGTCCACACTTCGCGCACAGCGCCGATAGTGCATCAGGCGGCAAGTGCGTCAACACCTCGACGCTCCTCCGCAATGATTCGCTCAACTCCGCCAAAGCTTCCCGCTTCATGGCGATACCACCACGCCCGCATAGACCCCCCTTTATCTCCTTTCCACTAATGCTGTCGAACATCCGGTCTTCTAGTTTCACTTCCGCATGCGGGTACCCCTGACGGAAGCTGGTGATGGCCCGCTGCAACTCTGCCAGTGCTGTGCTGCGCATTTCGTCGCTGGCGTGTGCCGCTATATCGCCGATCAACTTTTGCAAGGTCTTGAGTTCGGGATCAGCCCGTAAGATTGCCCCGCGTCGCCTTCTTTCACTGCTCTCCATGCCGCCCCCTGTGCCCTGAGGAAGGGCCGCACCCGTACCGGCAGGGTTTGCCGGATTACTAGTCGGGCTGGGTGCGGCTGTTTGCTATCAGCTCGCCAATGCCGCTTGGCGCATTCTCCCTGCGAGCCGTTCTATCGTCGTCGCCGCGCTGACGGCGCCCACAAAACCTGGCGCTGACAACCTCGCTCCATATTCCGGATGATCAGGGCCAATCGCTTCGATTGTCCCACCAGTATCGATGGTCACAACATGCGGGCCGCCTAATGCCATCCCTTGAGCGGCTAACAGATCGCTGGCAATTGTGGCAGCCATCACCCAGACGTTTCCTAGTCGAATCGGTTGAGCTCGGTCGATTTCCGCAATGGCTTGCTGATCAGTACTGCAATTCTCTGGCCTGCATCCTCTAGAAATGGCGTGGATGGGAATAATGTTGCTGTACAGGTCTACACTTTCGATTGCCATGATCGCCTCCTTGTCAGGCGGTTGTGGAAGGCGGGCCGGGTGTTACTAGCACCCGGTTCCGCCGCTTTAATGAAGCCGGCAATCGGCCAGACGGACGTGACCAACCGCACTCATCCGGCCTTCCGCTTGAGCGAAACCACTTTCTCGGTGTTCTCGCGCAGTTGATCAAGATAGGCCGCCCACGCTTGCATCATCTTGCGGCGCTCGGCGAGGTGGGTCGCGCGGTTGTAGGCGCGGCCATTCGGATCACGCACGGCGTGCGCTAGCTGGTGCTCGATGAAGTCGGGGCGGAACCCCAGCGTTTCGTCCAGCACCGTGCGCGCCATCGCGCGGAAGCCGTGCCAGCTCATTTCGTCCTTGGCGTAGCCCATCCGGCGCAAGGCGGCGGTCACGGCGTTGTTACTCATAGGCCGCTTTGGCGAGCGACCACCGGGGAACACATAGCGGCGGCGCCCCGTCAGTGCGTGCAATTCACGCAGGATAGTTAGCGCCTGGTCCGACAGAGGGACAAGATGCGGTTCGCGCATCTTCATCTTGTGCGCTGGGATGGTCCACTCGGCGCGATCCAAGTCGATCTCCGACCATTCGGCATGCCGCAACTCGCCGGGACGGACGAAGACCAAGGGTGCCAATCGCAGGGCGCAACGGGTCACGAAGCTGCCGGTGTAGCCATCGCAGGCGCGAAGCAGCCCGCCAATCGCTGCCGTGTCGGTGATAGCCGCATGGTGTCTTTCGGGGGCAGGGGAGAGTGCACCTTTCAGGTCGGCTACAGGGTTGCGCTCCGCGCGTCCCGTAGCGATGGCGTAGCGCATGACCTGCCCGCAGTTTTGCAGGATTCGATACGCCGACTCGATGGCTCCGCGTTCCTCTATGCGGCGGGCCACCTTGAGAAACTCAGGAGCGATGAGTTCCGACACTGGGCGCGCACCGATCCACGGAAACACATCATTGTCTAGCCAAGCCGTGACTTTGACCTTGTAACCGTCTACCCAATCTCGCTTATCCAGCCATTCGCGGGCGACTACTTCAAAGCTGTTCGCGGCTCGCTCCTCGCCGGCCGCTTTGCTGGCCTTGCGGTGCTCGCCGGGATCGACACCTGCAGCCAACAGCTTGCGTACCTCGGCATGGCGTTCGCGCGCGTCCGCCAGTCCAACATCGGGATAGGTGCCCAAGCTCAACGTGTTGCGTTTGCCTGTGATCGGTCGGCGGTAATCCCATCGCCACCAGCGCGCGCTGTCCGGGCGCAGCAGCAGATAGAGGCCACCACCGTCGCGCAGCTTTTGCGGTTTGTCGGCAGGCTTGGCCTTGCGGATCGCGGTGTCACTCAGAGGCATGGCGGTAACAGGCTGGGTGGGGTGCACCGTTACCGTCATTGTTACCGCCAATTACCGCGGGATTGCAAGGGTTGTCATCGGACGTGATAGGACACAAAAAAGGCCGAAACCCTTGATTTTATTGAGGATTTCGGCCTATTTTGGACGTCGCTGGACTAGTAAATGGTGGAGGTGGGGGGAATTGAACCCCCGTCCGAAGGCACTCCATCCCCGGCACTACATGCTTAGCGCTCCGTTAGATCTCGCCCCCGGACAGCACGGCGCGCAAAGCGCATCCGGGGACCAGCCTGTTTTGGGTTAACCGGGAGCTGACAGACAACGGCCCCAAGCGATTCCGTGATGATGACCCTACGCTGCGAACACGGACATAAGCAGTTTCGGGGCTAGGCCTTAAGCGGCCAGAGCGTAGTTGTCGTCGTTGGCAACTATGAGTTTTGCAGCTGGATTTACGAGGAAAGCTACCCCCTCGGCATGCGCCAGGCGATTTCGCGACCCCCGTCGAAGCCAGTGCACCCCCGGGGACAGCTCACGCTGACGTGATCAGTATAGGGGCACACGGCGCCGACTCAAGTCGCACGGTCCAAAGTAAGGGTCTTTGTTCACCCGGCGACGCGCTCGCGGCCGCCTAGTATCCTGCCGGTCATGCCCGTCGACGCCGCCCCCGACGCTCCCAACCCGGATCTGGCCGACCTGGCGCCACGGCGTGGTTACCTGCTGGCGCTGATCGTGCTGGTCGGCTCGCTGGTGCTGGTGTTCGCGACCTGGCGCGTCGCGCGTGATCGCGAGTTGCGTGCCGCCCAGGCCAGCTTTGTCGGCAATACCAATGAAGTGTCCGATCTGCTGCGCCAGGGCATGGTCAATTACGAGCTGGTGGCGCGTGGCGGCGTGTCGCTGTTCGCCTCGGTGGCGCGACCGACGCCGACGCAGTGGAAGGCCTATGTCGAAGGCATGGACCTGGGCAACCGCTTCCCCGGAATGGTGGGGCTCGGTTATGGCGGACAGGTGTCGAGCGCGATGCTCGACGACCTGCAGACAGAATGGCGCGATTCCGGCTATGGCCTGCTGGAGGTGCGTCCGCATGGTGCGCGTCCGGAGTACGGGCCTGTCCTCTACCTTGAGCCGAAGACGGCCGCCAACGTCGCCGCGATCGGTTATGACATGTATTCCGAACCGGTCCGTAGGGCGACCATGACCGCGGCGCTCGAATCCGGTCGGGCGACCTTGTCCGGACCGGTGCACCTGATCCAGGATGCGCCGCTCAAAACCACGGGCCTGCTGCTTTACCTGCCGGTGTACCGGGGCGGAGACCACCCGCGCACGGCCGCGGCGCGGCGCGAGTCGATGCGCGGCTGGGTCTATGTGCCATTGCGGATGGAGGGCTTTGTCCGCAATACGCTCGGTGCTGCGCACCAGGGCATGCGTTTCCAGATCTATGACGTCAGCGGTGCGCACGAGCAACTGCTGTACATCACGCCAGGCGAGAGGCTGGAGCAGTCGCCCGCGTTCCGTCAGAGTACGGAATTCATGCAGTACGGCCGCCGCTGGCGGGTCGATTTCCAGTCGCCGCCTTTGGCCGGTGCGGCGCCGCGCCTGCAGAGTCTGCAGAACATGCTGGCGCTGGGCCTGTTCTCGTCGCTGCTGTTGTACGCGATCGCGTGGATGCTGGCGCGCACCGAGGCCCAGGCCTACAAGATCGCAGTGCGGATGACCGAGGACTACCGGCGCAGCGAGCAGCGCTTCCGCAGCGCGATGCAGTACTCGGCGATCGGCAAGGCGCTGCTCGACAGCGAGGGGTGCATCGTCGAGGCCAATCCGTCGTTGGCGACGATCGTGGGCATTCCTGCGGCGGATCTGGTGGGCACGCGCTTCGACGCCCTGTTCGAGAGCGATGAGCCGGAGATGATTGCCCGCGCCACCGGCACGACCGATGCGCTCGGTGTGCATCGGGCTACCCGCCGCCTGCACCGTGAGGGTGGCGAGCCACGCCAGGCGCAGCTGACTTATTCGCCGGTACCGGGCCACGTTGGCCAGGACGTGAGCGGCCTGGTGCAGGTCGAGGACGTCACCGAGCGCCTGCGGGCCGAAGCGCGGGTGCATGCGCTCAACCGCACGCTGGAAGCCCGCGTGGCCCTGCGCACGCGCGAGTTGAGTCAAGCCAACCAGGAACTGGAGGCGTTCGCCTACAGCGTGTCGCACGACCTGCGCGCGCCGCTGCGGGCGATCGATGGTTTCAGCCGCATCCTGATCGAGCGTCACAGCGCCGGTCTGGACGAGGCCGGGCGGAGCTACCTGGCGCGTGTGCGCAAGGCCGCGGCGCGCATGGGCGAACTGATCGATGCACTGCTGAAGATGTCGCGCCTGACCCGCAGCGAGCTCAAGCTCGAGCGAGTGGATCTCAGCCGCATCGCCAGCGAGATCATCGACGAACTGAGCATCGGCAACGGCAGGCGTTCGACCGAAGTGCGTATCGAGCCGGAGTTGTACGTGATCGGCGACGCGGCGTTGTTGCGCAACCTGCTGGGCAACCTGCTCGGCAATGCCTGGAAGTTCACCCGCGATCGCGCTGACGCGTGCATCGAGTTCGGCGCGGTAGCCAGGGAGCAGGGCCCGGAGTATTTCGTCCGCGACAACGGCGCCGGCTTTGCCCAGCAGTATGTCGACAAGCTGTTCCGCCCGTTCCAGCGCCTGCACAACAACGACGAGTTTGCCGGTCACGGCATCGGCCTGGCCTCGGTCAAGCGCATTGTCGAGCGCCATGGTGGCGTCATCCGCGCCGAGGGCACGGAAGGCGAGGGCGCGACGTTCTGGTTCACGCTGCCGCGCGAGAAGCTTGGCGACTGAGGGCCATCCTGCAGTGCACCTGCATATTTCGGTCCCGGTTTATCCAGCCCCCAGGTTGAGGGCGATTCGCGCTTTAGGCGCGAATGGGGGATGGAAGCGCAGCGTGGGGCCCGGGGTTTGCGCAGCAAATCCTGGGGTTTCCGGGCGCAGCCTGGAAACTACGCATCCTTGTTGCGATGGCGCATCACGCGCTGCTTCTCGCGCGCCCAGTCGCGGTCCTTGTCGGACTGGCGCTTGTCGTGGTTCTGCTTGCCCTTGGCCAGCGCCAGCTCGGCCTTGACCTTGTTGCCCTTCCAGTACAGCGCGGTGGGCACCACGGTGTAGCCATCACGTTGGATGAGGCCGATCAGGTTGTCGATCTCGCGGCGGTGCAGCAGCAGCTTGCGCGTGCGACGGTCGTTGGCGACGACGTGGGTCGAGGCCGAAATCAGTGGGGTGAACTGCGAGCCGATCAGGAACAGCTCGCTGTGCAGCACCACCGCGTAGGCGTCGGCGATGTTGGCGCGGCCGGCGCGGATCGACTTCAGCTCCCAGCCCTGCAGCTCCAGGCCGGCTTCGAAGCGCTCCTCCAGGTGGTAGTCGTGGCGCGCGCGCTTGTTCAGCGCGATGGTGCCGCCACCGCCGCCCTTTCCTTTATCCTTGCCGGCCTTGCTTGCCGCTCTGATCACAGAATTCTTAGCCATCTGGCCTATTGTCCTCGAAAGCGGGGCCGACAGGTGATACCGACATGCAGACCATCCGCCGTTCCGCCCTCGTCGAGCATTCCACCGCGCGCATGTTCGCGCTGGTCAATGATGTGGCCGCCTATCCGCGCCGATTTGACTGGTGCGATGGCGTGCAGGTGCTTGAATCCGACCCCGGTCGCATGGTGGCGCGGCTCGATCTTGGCCTGGGCGCCCTGCGCACCTGGTTCACCACCGAGAACACTCTGTCGCCGCCGCACCACATCGAACTCAAGCTGATCGATGGTCCGTTCCGCAGCCTCAGTGGGCGCTGGGAGTTCCACGCCCTCGACGAGTCCGCCTGCAAGGTCACGCTGACGCTCAGCTTCGAGCCGGCGGTGAAGCTGCTCGGGCCGGCACTGGCGATCGGCTTCCAGAGCCTGGCCGACCGCATGGTTGACGACTTCGTCCGCGTCGCCGACAGCGGGGAAGAGGCGTGAAGATCGAGGTCGTCCGCGCCTGGCCGCGGCGTTTCGAGGCCGTGGAACTGGAGCTGGCGGAGGGCACCTGCGTGGCCGATGCGCTCAACGCGGCCGGTTTCGAGCACGATGCCGAGGCAGTGGCCTACGCGGTGTTCGGCGTGCGCGCGACGCTGCAGGCGCCGTTGCACGACGGCGACCGGGTCGAGCTGCTGCGGCCGTTACAGGCCGATCCGAAAGAGGCGCGGCGGCGTCGCGCGGATCTGAAGACGAAACCCCGACTGTAGTCTGGACGAAGCGATGCCCGGGTTTACCGCCCGCGGCGCTTGCTCTTGTCCTTGGCCAGGTTGCGACCGAACTGCTTCGGCGCGGACTTGGCGATGGCCTCGTCCTGCTCGGGGAAGTAATCGCCTTCCCACTTGGCGAGGCTGTCGTTCTCGAACCACAGCGTCAGGTTCTTGATTTCGGTGTTGCCGCGGCGGTTGGTGCGCTGGGTCGAGGTGTAGTCCCAACGGTTGTGGTGGAACGGGTCCTCGACCGACGGCGAACCCAGCAACAAGTTCACCTGCTGCTTGCTCATGCCGGTCTGCAGCTGATCGACGTTGGCCTTCTCGAGCAGGTTGCCCTGGTAGATCGGTTGCTTGTACAGGATGCCGCAGCCGCTGGTGACCAGGGCGATCGAAAGGACCAGCAGGAGCTTGTGCATCGTGTGCTTGGGCATCGGTGTCTGCGACAGGCGGATAACGCACCGATGATACACTGAAGCCCGCATCCACGAAGCGCGGACGCGGACGGCGACACCGACGCCATGTTCATCCGCCGTTCGGCAGCGAGGGACGCCGCGAGACCGCGCCTGCTTGAGGGAACCCGTATGGAATCGCAAGACTTGCGCAACGCCGGACTCAAGGTCACCCACCCGCGCCTGCGGATCCTGGAACTGCTCGAGCAGGCCAAGCCGCGGCACATGACCGCCGAGGACATCTATCGCAAGTTGCTCGAGCATGGCGAGGACATCGGCCTGGCCACGGTGTACCGGGTGCTGACCCAGTTCGAGTCCGCCGGCCTGGTGCTCAAGCACAACTTCGAGGCCGGCCAATCGGTGTACGAGCTCGACCGCGGCCACCACCACGACCACATGGTCGACATCGAGACCGGCAAGATCATCGAGTTCGAGAGCCCGGAAATCGAGGAGCTGCAGCGCAAGATCGCGGCCAAGCACGGCTACGAGATCGACGAACACGCGCTGGTGCTGTACGTGCGCAAGAAGCGGTGAGGCCGTGATTGGTGATTGGTGATTCGAAAAAGCTGGGCCCCCTCACGCAAAAGCCCGCAAGTAGCGGCTTTATGCTTTTCACCAATCACCAATCACCAATCACCAATCACCAATCACCAATCACCAATCACCAATCACCAATCACGACCTCACCCCACGTCGGCCAGCAACCGTTTCGCGGCCGCGCGCGCCTCGCGGGTCAGTTCGACGCCACCCAGCATCCGCGCCAGTTCCTCCTCGCGCTGCTTGGCATTCAGTGACTGCACGGCGCTCTGGGTGACGCCCTCGCTGGCGGCCTTGCTGACGCGGTAGTGGGCATGGCCCTGTGCGGCGACCTGTGGCAGATGGGTCACGCACAGCACCTGGCGGCTGGCGCCGAGGGCGCGCAACTTCTGTCCGACGATCTCGGCGACGGCGCCGCCGATGCCGGAGTCGACCTCGTCGAACACCATCGTCGGCACCGCGTCCAGGCCGAGCGCAGCGACTTCGATCGCCAGCGAGATGCGCGACAGCTCACCGCCTGAGGCGACCTTGCGCAGCGCCCGCGCCGGTTGACCGGGGTTGGCGGCGACCAGGAACTCGACGCGCTCACCGCCCTGTGGGTCGGGGCGATCGGCTTCGATCGGCTCGAACGCGATGTCGAAGCGGCCGCCGCCCATGCCCAGTTCGGCGATCAGCGCCGTCGTGCTCGCGGCCAGGCGTACGCCGGCTTCACGGCGGGCCAGTCCCAGCGCATCGGCGGCCTGGCGCCAGGCCGCGTGGGCGACGGCGATCTCGGCATCGAGCCCAGACAGGCGCTCGCCGGCACCGCGCAGGGTGTCGAGTTCCTCGGCAATCGCATCGCGCTGCGCGGCGAGCTGCTCGGGCGGCACGCGGTGCTTGCGCGCGAGCTCGTGCAGGCGGCCCAGCTGGCGTTCGATGGTCTCGAAGGCGGCCGGGTCGAGGTCGAGATCGCTGCGCACGCGGTCGAGCAGGGCCAGGGCCTCGTCGACCTGGATGGCGGCGTTGTCGAGCATGGCATCGACCTCATCGAGGCGCGATTCGTGCTCGGCGACGCGCTGCAGCTCGCCGCGCACCTGTTGCAGGCTGCGCGACAGCGATGGGCCTTCGTCACCGCCGAGGCGGGCGAAAGCGCTCTCGCAGGCGGCGATCAGGCCGGCGGCATGGGCCTGGCGGCGGTGGTCGCCCTGCAGCTTGGCGATCGCCTCGGGCTCCAGGGTTTCGCGGTCGAGTTCGGCGTGCTGGTGCTCCAGCCAGGCGATCCGGTCGGAGACGTCTCCCTGCGCCGACAGCTCGTCGCGTTCGCGCAGCAGCGCGCTCCAGTGCGCCGTAGCCGTTCCGACTGCGCCGCGCTCGGTCTCGGTGCGGCCGAAGGCGTCGAGCAGGGCGAGCTGGCTCGGCCTGGACAGCAGGGCCTGGTGCTCGTGCTGGCCGTGGATTTCGACCAGTTGTGCGGTCAGTTCGCCCAGCTGGCTCAGGGTCACCGGGCGGCCGTTGACCCAGGCCTTGGAGCCGCCGTCGGCGCGGATCACCCGTCGCACCTGGCAGGACTCGTCCTCGTCCAGCTCGTTCTCGCGCAGCCAGTCGCGTGCGGACGGCACATCGTCGAGAACGAAGTCGGCGACCAGTTCGGCGCGGTCGGCGCCGTGGCGGACCACGCCGCTGTCGGCGCGCAGGCCGCAGATCAGGCCGAGCGCGTCGACCAGCAGCGACTTGCCGGCGCCGGTTTCGCCCGAGATCACGGTCAGGCCTGGGCCGAAGCTGAGTTCGGCCGCGCTGACCACGGCAAAGTGCTTGAGGGAAAGGTGCGCGAGCATCGGGGCGCGATTGTGCCTTGTGAAGGAGGCCGCTTGATAGTCGTCCACCGTCTCACCGGCTGGGACGCTCGGGTACGACGGTCGCCGGGTGCCGCTTGCGTGCGCCGGGGGCAGGGGCTTATACCGGGCCGATGAGCCGCAAACCCGCCGACCCCAGCCTTGACCCGCGCGCGCGCCAGTTGCTGCGCACGCTGATCGGCCGCTACATCCACAGCGGCGAGCCGGTCGGCTCGCAGACGCTGGCGCGGCACGCCGGTCTGGACGTGAGTGCGGCGACGATCCGCAACATCCTCGCCGACCTGGAGGACGCCGGCCTGCTCAGTGCGCCACACAGTTCGGCTGGGCGGGTCCCCACGGCGCAGGGCTACCGCCTGTTCGTCGACTCGTTGCTGCAGGTGCGGCCGTTGCCGGACAGCGACGTGGTCCGGCTGCGCAGCGAGCTGCCGGCCGGGTCGGGCACCCAGGCGCTGCTCGGCAGTGCTTCGGAGCTGCTGTCGGCGATGACCCACTTCGTCGGCGTGGTCAGCGTGCCGCGGCGCGAGCAGTTCGCGTTCCGCCGCATCGACTTCGTCCCGCTGGACGGCGCGCGCGTGCTGGCGATCGTGGTGTTCGCCGATAACGAGGTGCAGAACCGGATCATCCAGACCCGTCGCCCGTTCGATGGCGGTGAACTGGAGCGGGTGGCCAATTACCTCAACGCCCACTTTGCCGGCCGCACGGTCGCCGACATCCGCGCGACCCTGTTGCGTGAACTGCGCTCGGCGCAAGCCGAGATGCAACTGCTGCTGTCGCAGTCGGTCGAGCTGGCCGAGCAGGTGCTGGTGCCCGAGCACGACGACATGGTGCTGGCCGGGCAAACCCGGCTGATGGGCGTGCAGGAGCTGGCCGACCTCGACCGCCTGCGCGAGCTGTTCGACGCCTTCGCCCGCAAGCGCGAGATCCTGCAGCTGCTCGAACGCACCGTGCGGGCGCCCGGGGTGCGCATCTTCATCGGCGAGGAAACCGGGCTGGCGCCGCTGGAGGGCCTGTCGCTGGTGACGGCGCCCTACGTGGCCGGCGGCGCGGCCGGCAGCCAGGTGCTGGGCGTGCTCGGCGTGATCGGGCCGACCCGGATGGCCTACGAGCGGGTGATCCCGGTGGTCCAGGCCGCGGCCGACGCGCTCGGCGCGGCGATCCACCCCGAGAGCTGAGCCGTCGCGCCGTCAGCCCTTTGTCTTGAAACCCCGCGGGGCGGCCCCATTGCTGCCCTGTTGCGCATTGGTTGCGCAGATTTCCACAGGCTTGGCGCCGCTGGCGCAGGGATGGAGCACGCATGACCCAGAACGATCCTAACGGCACGCCCGACGTGGCCACCGAAAACGATGCCAACGGCGCCCTGGCCGCCCAGCTCGCCACGGCCCAGGCCGAACTGGCCCAGTTGCGCGAGGACGCATTGCGCGAGCGTGCCGACCTTGAGAACCAGCGAAAGCGCATGGCCCGCGATATCGAGATGGCGCGCAAGTTCGCCAACGAGCGCCTGCTCGGCGACCTGCTGCCGGTGATCGACAGCCTCGAGGCCGGCCTGGCCGTGCCCAGCGACACCGCCCAGCACCTGCGCGAAGGCATGGAGCTGACCCTGAAGCAGCTGCTCAAGGTGGCCAACGACAACGGCCTGGTGGAGGTCGACCCGGCCGGCCAGTCGTTCAACCCGGAGCACCACCAGGCCATGAGCATGGTCGACAGCGCACAGCACGCGCCGGGGCAGGTCGTGCAGGTCTACCAGAAGGGCTGGCTGCTGAACGAACGCCTGCTGCGCCCGGCGCTGGTCGTGGTCGCCAAGCACGACTGACGCCTTGAACCGGGGCGCAGAGCCCCCCAAATAGCGCTCATCGGCGGCACGGCCGCCCCAAATTCAAAGCATTCGAGAGGGAGCAACAACCATGGGCAAAATCATCGGTATCGACCTGGGCACGACCAACTCGTGCGTGGCGATCATGGAAGGCGGCAAGGCCAAGGTCATCGAGAACGCCGAAGGCGACCGCACCACGCCGTCGATCGTCGCGTTCACCAAGGACGGCGAAGTCCTGGTCGGCGCCTCGGCCAAGCGCCAGGCCGTCACCAACCCAAAGAACACCTTCTACGCGGTGAAGCGCCTGATCGGCCGCAAGTTCACCGACGCCGAAGTGAAGAAGGACCTCGACCTGGTCCCGTACGGCATCGTGGCCCACGAGAACGGCGATGCCTGGGTGCAGACCGCCGACGGCAAGAACATGGCGCCGCAGCAGGTGTCCGCTGAAGTCCTGGCGAAGATGAAGAAGACCGCCGAAGCCTACCTGGGCGAGCCGGTCACCGAAGCCGTCATCACCGTCCCGGCCTACTTCAACGACAGCCAGCGCCAGGCCACCAAGGACGCCGGCAAGATCGCCGGGCTTGAGGTCAAGCGCATCATCAACGAGCCGACCGCGGCCGCGCTGGCCTACGGCATGGACAAGAAGGGCGGCGACCGCAAGATCGCGGTCTACGACCTCGGCGGCGGCACCTTCGACGTGTCGATCATCGAGATCGCCTCGGTCGACGGCGAGATGCAGGTCGAGGTGCTGGCCACCAACGGCGACACCTTCCTCGGCGGCGAAGACTTCGACAAGCGCGTCATCGATTATCTGGTCGAGGAGTTCCTCAAGGACCAGGGCATCGACCTGCGCAAGGATCCGCTGGCCCTGCAGCGCCTGAAGGACGCGGCCGAACGCGCCAAGATCGAGCTGTCCAGCGCGCAGCAGACCGAGGTCAACCTGCCGTACGTGACCGCCGACGCCTCGGGCCCGAAGCACCTCAACATCAAGCTGACCCGCGCCAAGCTGGAGTCGCTGGTCGAGGACCTGGTCAAGAGGACCATCGAGCCGTGTCGCATCGCGCTCAATGATGCCGGCCTGCGTGCCAGCGACATCAGCGAAGTGATCCTGGTCGGCGGCCAGACCCGCATGCCCAAGGTCGGCCAGGCCGTGGCCGATTTCTTCGGCAAGGAGCCGCGCAAGGACGTCAACCCGGACGAGGCCGTCGCCGTCGGCGCCGCCATCCAGGGCGGCGTGCTGCAGGGCGACGTCAAGGACGTGCTGCTGCTCGACGTCACCCCGCTGAGCCTGGGCATCGAGACCCTGGGCGGCGTGATGACCAAGATCATCGAGAAGAACACCACGGTGCCGACCAAGGCCTCGCAGACATTCTCCACTGCCGAGGACAACCAGTCCGCGGTGACCGTGCACGTGCTGCAGGGCGAGCGCGAGCAGGCTCGTTACAACAAGTCGCTGGCCCGCTTCGACCTGTCCGGCATCGAGCCGGCGCCGCGCGGCATGCCACAGGTGGAGGTGTCGTTCGACATCGACGCCAACGGCATCGTCCACGTGACCGCCAAGGACAAGAAGACCGGCAAGGAGCAGAAGGTCGAGATCAAGGCCGGCTCGGGCCTGTCCGAGGACGAGATCGCCAAGATGGTCGCCGACGCCGAGGCCCACCGCGAGGAGGACCAGAAGTTCCACGAGCTGGTGCAGGCCCGCAACCAGGCCGACGGCCTGATCCACATGGCCCGCAGCACCATCAAGGAACACGGCGAGAAGCTGCCGGGTGAGGCGATTGGTCGCGCCGAAGGTGCGATCGCCGAACTCGAGGCCGCGATGAAGGGCGATGACAAGGCCCAGATCGAGGCCAAGTCGAAGGCGCTGGAAGAGGCTGCGCAGGCGCTGTTTGCTGCCGCTCAGGCCCAGCAACCCGGCCCGGACGCGGCCGCCGGCGGCGCCGCGCCGAAGTCGGACGACGTGGTGGACGCCGAGTTCACCGAAGTCAAGGACGATCAGAAGCCGTGATTGGCGGTTGGTGATTCGTGATTGGAAGAGGCGGGGCTTCGGCCCCGCTTTTTCCTCTGGATCACTGGCAGACCTTTGCTCTATCGAATCACCAATAACGAATCACGAATCACGAATCACCGCCCCATGAGCAAACGCGATTACTACGAAGTCCTGGGCGTGGCCCGTGACGCCTCCGACGAGGACCTGAAGAAGGCCTACCGTCGCTGCGCGATGAAGCACCACCCGGACCGCAACCCCGGCGACCACGCTGCCGAAGCCGCGTTCAAGGAGTGCAAGGAGGCCTACGAGGTCCTCTCCGACGGCAACCGCCGTCGCGCCTACGACCAGCACGGCCATGCCGCGTTCGAGCACGGCATGGGCGGCGCTGGTCCCGGCCCGGGCTACGCCGACATGGGCGACATCTTCGGCGACATCTTCGGCAACATCTTCGGTGGCGGCGCCCAGCGCGGCCCGCGCCGCGGCGCCGATGTCGGCTACGTGATGGAGCTGTCGCTGGAGGAAGCCGTTGGCGGCGTCGAGCGGCAGATCGAGATCCCCACGCTCGACGAGTGCGACACCTGCCACGGCAGCGGCTCGGCCGACGGCAAGCTCGACACCTGCGAGACCTGCCAGGGCCGTGGCCAGGTGCGCTTCCAGCGCGGCATCTTCTCGATGCAGCAGGCCTGCCCGCATTGCGGCGGACGCGGCAAGACCGTCGCCAACCCCTGTGGCGACTGCCACGGCCAGGGCCGCATCGAGCGCACCAAGACCTTGCAGGTCAAGATTCCGGCCGGCGTCGACAACGGCGACCGCATCCGCCTGGCCGGCGAAGGCGAGGCCGGCCCGGCCGGTTCGCCGCCCGGTGACCTGTACGTGGAAGTGCGCGTGCGCGAGCACGAGATCTTCCAGCGCGACGGTGACGACCTGCACTGCGAGGTGCCGATCCGCATCTCCCAGGCCGCGCTCGGCGACACCATCCGCGTGCCGACGCTGGGCGGCGAGGTCGAGCTGCGCATCCCGGCCGAGACCCAGACCGGCAAGCTGTTCCGCCTGCGCGACAAGGGCGTCAAGTCGGTGCGCAGTCGCAAGCCCGGCGACCTGTACTGCCGCGCCGTGGTCGAGACCCCGATCAACCTCACTACCGAGCAGCGCGAGCTGCTGGAGAAGTTCGAGGCCACCTTCGTCGGCGACGGCGCGCGCCGTCATTCGCCGCGCGCGTCGACGTTCCTCGATGGCGTGAAGGGGTTCTGGGACCGGATGACGTCCTGACGCGCTCAGGCGCCGGTGCGGCTGTCGTACTGCGAATACGGGTGCGAGGCCGCCAGGCGGGCACGCCAGGACAGCAGATCGGCGAATTCCGCAGCCAGCGCCGGATCGCTCCAGCAACACCGCGTAGCCGGACCGAGCGGTGGTTCGGTGCGCGCATTCGGCGCAATCGTTTCCAGTACCACCGCCATCGCCATGTCGGCGTAGCTGAAGCGTCCGAGCAGGTAATCGCCGCCTGCCGCTTGCAGGCCATTGCGGGTGGCTTCGAGCGCGCGGCGCAAGGCACCGGGCACCACCAGATGGGCGTACTTGCGGTCCAGGCACCTGGTGGCATCGCGGGCAACGAAGCGCAGTGGCTTGCGCAGCACGCGTGGCACGATGCCAGCCAGGGCTTCGTCAAGGGCTTGCGGGTCGTCGTGGACGCAGCGCACGACGCGGATTCGCGCCTGAGCCAGCGCGGCTTCGCTCAACTCATTCCATGCTGCGGCTTCAGCGAAGTCGCCGAGCCGGTCGTCGCTGGCCCGTGCGGCCGCGTAGCGCGCGATCTCCCACGAGCCGCGCACGACCTGCCGGTCCAGCAGCACCGGGACCGAGACGCGTCCCGACCATTGCCGCATGCGCCAGCGCAACGCCGGTTCGCTGAGCGTGGGCGTGTATTCGATGTAGCGATAGTCGATGCCGCAGTACTCGATCGCCCAACGTGCCTTCTGGGTCCAGGGCGAGAAGGACTCGCCGATCAACGTGCAGGAAACGGTAGGGGGCATCGCGCACCACGCCAAGTGTGTGTTCCGACTCGGGCCGAGTATGCGTCCTCGCATCGGTGACGGCGCGGCAGCGATGCCGGACCGCCTCTTGTCGCATGGCGTGCGGGCCATTAGCCTGCGCGCATGAGCGAACTGCCCAATCCCATCCGCGTGCTGATCCATGGCGCTTCCGGCCGCATGGGCCAGGCCCTGCTGCGCCTGGCCGGCGAGCGCGACGACCTCGTCGTGACCGCCGCGGTGGCGCGTGCGCAGCCGGCACAGCGCGTGATCGATGGCGTGGCGCATTTCGCAGCCAGTGAACTGACCGGCGTGCCGGCGTTCGATGTGGCGATCGACTTCAGCCTGCCGCAGGGGTTTGACGGCATTCTTGCCTTGTGCGAGGAGCGTGGGGCCGCACTGGTATCGGGCACGACCGGGCTCGAGGCGGTGCAGCGCGAGGCCCTGCAGGCGGCCTCGACGCGGATTCCGCTGCTGTGGGCGGCGAATTTCAGCCTCGGCGTGGCCGTGCTCAGCGAGCTGGTAGAGCGTGCCGCCGCGGCGCTGCCGGGCTGGGACTGCGACATCGTCGAGTCGCACCATGTGCACAAGCAGGACGCACCCTCGGGCACCGCGCTGGCGCTCGGGGCGAGTGCGGAGCAGGGCGGGGCGCATCCGCGCTATGCCTCGCTGCGTGCCGGCGACATCGTTGGCGAGCACTTCGTCCAGTTCACGACGCTGGGCGAACGCATCGAGCTGAACCACCGCGCCACCAATCGCGACATCTTCGCCCGTGGTGCATTGCATGCCGCGGCCAGGCTGGCTGCCCGCCCACCGGGGCACTACCGTTTGCGCGACCTGCTGGCCTGAACGATCCGCCGCCTGGTGGGCCGATTGGATGAACATGACGCTGGCGTTGCCGGCGTCGGCCCGCTAGAATTCTCGCTCGCCTGAACCCCGCCCGTCGGACCGGTCCCGCACCGCGTCCGCGCTTTGCTGCAAGTCGGTTTTGCCGGCGCTGCGCAGCGGGGTGTCAGCACTCCCCGGCAGCGAAGGCGACCCCCGTGACCCAATCCGCAATCCTCGCACTCGAAGACGGCACCATCTTCGAGGGCGTTTCCGTAGGCGCGCCCGGCCTCAGCGTCGGCGAAGTGGTGTTCAACACCGCGATCACCGGCTACCAGGAAATCCTCACCGACCCCTCGTATGCACGCCAGCTGGTGACGCTGACCTATCCGCATATCGGCAATACCGGCTGCACCGACCAGGACGACGAGTCTGATAAGGCCTGGGCTGCCGGCCTGATCGTGCGCAACGTGCCGCGCCGCCCGAGCAGCTGGCGCAGCCAGGTGTCGCTGCCGGAATGGCTCCATGCCCGCGGCATCGTCGCCATCGCCGACATCGACACCCGCAAGCTGACCCGCATCCTGCGCGACAAGGGTGCGCAGAACGGCGCGCTGATGGCCGGTGCGGCTCCTGGAGAGCGACTCAATGTCGACCAGGCACTCGAAGCCGCGCGCAAGTTCCCGGGCCTGAAGGGCATGGACCTGGCCAAGGAAGTGACCACGCGCGAGCGCTACGAATGGCGCGACGGCCAGCTTGACCTGGACCGCAACGAGTTCGTGAAGGCCGCGCCGCGCTTCCATGTCGTCGCCTACGACTACGGCGTCAAGCACAACATCCTGCGCATGCTCGCCGAGCGCGGCTGCCGCCTGACGGTGGTGCCGGCACAGACGCCGGCGTCGGAAGTGTTCGCGCTCAAGCCCGACGGCGTGTTCCTGTCCAACGGCCCGGGCGACCCGGAGCCCTGCGACTACGCCATCGCCGCGATCAAGGAATTCATCGCCGCCAAGATCCCGACCTTCGGCATCTGCCTGGGCCACCAGCTGCTGGGACTGGCCGTCGGCGCGCGGACCATGAAGATGGGCCACGGCCACCACGGCGCCAACCACCCGGTGCAGGACCTCGACAGTGGCCGCGTGATGATCACCTCGCAGAACCACGGCTTCGCCATCGACGAGCCGACGCTGCCGGCCAATGTCCGCGTGACCCACCGTTCGCTGTTCGACGGCACCAATCAGGGCATCGAGCTGGCCAACGCGCCCGCCTTCAGCTTCCAGGGGCATCCGGAAGCGAGCCCCGGCCCGCACGATGTTTCCCCACTTTTCGACCGCTTCGTTGCGCTGATGGAGGCCAACTGACATGCCAAAGCGCACCGACATCAAGACCGTCCTGATCATCGGCGCCGGCCCGATCGTGATCGGCCAGGCCTGCGAGTTCGACTACTCCGGCGCGCAGGCGTGCAAGGCGTTGCGTGACGAGGGCTATCGCGTGGTGCTGGTCAACAGCAACCCGGCCACGATCATGACCGACCCGAACATGGCCGACGCCGTGTACATCGAGCCGATCAACTGGCAGACGGTCGAGAAGATCATCGCCAAGGAAAACCCCGACGCGCTGCTGCCGACCATGGGCGGCCAGACCGCGCTCAACTGTGCGCTCGACCTGGCCGACAACGGCGTGCTGGAGAAGTACAACGTCGAGCTGATCGGTGCCTCGCGTGATGCCATCCGCATGGCCGAGGACCGCGAGCTGTTCCGCGTCGCGATGAAGGAAATCGGCCTGGAATGCCCGAAGGCCGAAGTCGCGCACACGCTGGAAGAAGCGCTCGATATCCAGACCCGCGTGGGTTATCCGACCATCATCCGACCGTCGTTCACCCTCGGCGGTAGCGGTGGCGGCATCGCGTACAACCGCGAAGAGCTGATTGAAATCGTCAAGCGCGGCCTCGAACTGTCGCCGACCACCGAAGTGCTGGTCGAGGAGTCAGTGCTGGGCTGGAAGGAGTTCGAGATGGAAGTGGTCCGCGACACCGCGGACAACTGCATCATCGTCTGCTCGATCGAGAACTTCGACGCGATGGGCGTGCACACCGGCGACTCGATCACCGTCGCCCCGGCGCAGACCCTGACCGACAAGGAATACCAGCGCCTGCGCGATGCCTCGATCGCGGTGCTGCGCAAGATTGGCGTGGATACCGGCGGCTCCAACGTGCAGTTCGGCATCAATGCCCAGGACGGCCGCGTCGTCGTCATCGAGATGAACCCGCGCGTGTCGCGTTCCTCGGCGCTGGCCTCGAAGGCCACCGGCTTCCCGATCGCCAAGATCGCCGCCAAGCTCGCCGTCGGTTACACGCTGGACGAACTGCGCAACGAGATCACCGGCGGCGCCACGCCGGCCTCGTTCGAGCCGAGCATCGATTACGTCGTCACCAAGATTCCGCGCTTCGCCTTCGAGAAGTTCCCGCAGGCCGACGCCCGCCTGACTACGCAGATGAAGTCGGTGGGCGAGGTGATGGCGATGGGCCGCACCTTCCATGAGTCGCTGCAGAAGGCCTTGCGCGGCCTGGAGACCGGCAAGGTCGGTCTCGACCCGACCGGCCTGGACCTGTCCAGCGACGCGGACCTGGTCAAGCTCAAGCGCGAGCTCAAGGAACCGGGTCCGGAGCGCATGTTCTACATCGGCGACGCGTTCCGCGCCGGCCTGACCGTCGAGGACGTGCACACGCTGTCGTTCGTCGATCCGTGGTTCCTCGACCAGATCGAGGAGATCATCACGGCTGAAAAGGACGTCGCCGACGCCGGCCTGTCCGCGCTCGACAAGACACGCATGCGCGAGCTCAAGCGCATGGGTTTCTCCGACGCTCGCCTGGCCCAGCTGACCGGTACCGACGAAACTGCTGTGCGGACCCTGCGTCGCGCCTTCGGTGTGCGCCCGGTGTACAAGCGCGTGGACTCCTGCGCGGCCGAGTTCGCCACCGATACCGCCTACCTGTACTCGACCTACGAGGACGAGTGCGAAGCCAACCCGGGCAACCGCGACAAGATCATCGTGCTCGGCGGCGGCCCCAACCGCATCGGTCAGGGCATCGAGTTCGACTACTGCTGCGTGCATGCCGCGCTCGCCCTGCGCGAGGACGGCTATGAAACCATCATGGTCAACTGCAACCCGGAGACCGTGTCGACCGACTACGACACCTCCGACCGCCTGTACTTCGAGCCGCTGACGCTCGAAGACGTGCTCGAGATCTGCGACCTCGAAAAGCCCAAGGGCGTGATCGTGCAGTACGGCGGCCAGACTCCGCTGAAACTGGCGCAGGCGCTGGAAGCCAACGGCGTCCCGGTGATCGGCACCTCGCCCGACAGCATCGACCTGGCCGAGGACCGCGAGCGCTTCCAGAAACTGGTGCAGGAGCTGGGCTTGGCCCAGCCGCTCAACCGTACCGCGCGCAATCCGGAGGAAGCACTGCTGCTGGCCTCGCAGATCGGCTACCCGCTGGTGGTGCGTCCGAGCTACGTGCTCGGTGGCCGCGCGATGGAAATCGTCTACTCCGATGCCGACCTGTCGCGCTACATCCGTGATGCGGTGAAGGTGTCGAACGACTCGCCGGTCCTCCTGGACCGCTTCCTGGACAACGCGGTCGAAGTCGACGTCGACATCATCGCCGACAAGGATGGCAACGTCCTGGTGGGCGGTGTGATGGAGCACATCGAGGAGGCTGGCGTGCACTCGGGCGACTCCTCGTGCTCGCTGCCGCCGTATTCGCTGACGCCGGCAGTGCAGGACAAGCTGCGCGAGCAGGTGCGGGCGCTGGCCACGTCGTTGAAGGTGGTCGGCCTGATGAACACACAGTTCGCGGTCACATTCGACGAGAACGGCAACGACACGGTCTATCTGATCGAAGTGAACCCGCGCGCCTCGCGCACCGTGCCCTTCGTGTCCAAGGCCACCGGCATGCCGCTGGCCAAGATCGCGGCGCGCTGCATGGTTGGCCAGACGTTGGCGGCGCAGGGCGCGACCAAGGAAATCGTGCCGGACTACTACTCGGTCAAGGAAGCGATCTTCCCGTTCGCCAAGTTCCAGGGCGTCGACCCGATCCTCGGGCCGGAGATGCGTTCGACCGGCGAGGTCATGGGCGTCGGCCGCAACTTCGGCGCGGCGATGGCGCGCGCGCAGGAAGCTGGCGGTATCCGGGCGCTGCCGGCATCGGGCAAGGTGTTCATCTCGGTGCGCGATCCGGACAAGCAGCGCGTGCTGTCGGTGGCCCAGGACCTGATCAAGCGCGGCTACCTGCTGGTCGCGACCAGCGGCACCCATGCTTTCCTCAGCGCACAGGGCGTGGCCTGTGAGCCGATCAACAAGGTCACTGAAGGCCGTCCGCACGTCGTCGATCTGATCAAGAACGGCGAGATTGCGTACATCGTCAACACCACCGAAGGCCGTCAGGCGATCACCGACTCGTTCTCGATCCGTCGCGAGGCGCTGCAGCACCGCGTCACGTACTCGACCACGGTGTCGGGGGCGCGGGCGCTGGTGAACTCGCTCGACTACCGCGGCACCGGCCCGGTGTGGTCGCTGCAGGAACTGCACGCCGAGATCAGCGGCGCGGCGTGACTTCAAGGCTGTCATCCCCGCGAAGGCGGGGGTGAAGGGCCGCGTTTGCGAACCACTGGTTCGCGCGGTACTGAACGCCATTGCGCCATGCGCGATGGCCGGGATCGCAGATCCAGCGGCTTTGAGCTTCGCACTGCTAGCCCCTCCCGGCAAAGGCCCTGGGTTCCCGCTTTCGCGGGAATGACGAGGCGCTGGGTTCCGGGCACAATCCACATCAGTAATTGGATCGGCCGGAACTCGCCGGCACAAGGATTTGGACATGAGAGCACCGATCACGGTGAAGGGTGCGCAGCGTCTGCGCGCCGAACTGGAAGAGCTGAAGTCGGTCAAGCGCCCCGCGGTGATCCATGCGATCGCCGAGGCCCGCGCGCACGGCGACCTCAAGGAGAACGCCGAATACCACGCCGCACGTGAGCAGCAGGGTTTCATAGAAGGCCGCATCCAGCAGCTCGAATCCGAGCTGTCGCACGCGCAGGTGATCGACGTGGCCGCGCTCAATGCCGGCTCGCGCGTCGTCTTCGGCGCCACCGTCGAACTGGCAGATGCCGAAACCGACGAAGAAAAAACCTACCAGATCGTCGGCGACCTGGAAGCCGACATCAAACAGGGGCTGATCGCGATCTCGTCGCCGGTGGCACGTGCGCTGATTGGCAAGCACGAAGGCGACAGCGTCACCATCGAAGCGCCCGGGGGCATCCGCGAGTACGAAATCGTCGGCGTCAGTTACGCCGGCTGAGGCGATGGCCACAGCCACCTTGTTGTTGCCCGACCGTGCCCGCTTCGGCGGGCAACGCCTGTCCGACGCCACCGGGCGTTGGTTCGCCCGCGGTGACTGCAGCATGCGCGAAGGCGAGCAGCTGACGCGCGTGCTCGACGTGTTGCCGCGCGGCTGGCCGGTGGCCGCCGCTGCGCGCCAACGCGATGCCGGCGACGCCGCGAGTGCGGCCTGGCTTCGTGCCGATCCCGCCTACATCCGCCCCGACATCAACGGCGCGCGGTTGCTCGCCTACGGCGAAGCGCTCGGACTTGGCACCGAGGACAGTGCCGCCTTGCTGCGGCCGCTGAAACCTCTGTTTGGCGATGCCGGGTTTCCGATCGATGCGCCGCATCCGTCGCGCTGGTACCTGCGCCTGCCGCCCGGGACGCCGCTGCCGACCTTCGCGGCGCCGGAGCAGGCGCTGGGGGCGGATCTGTTCGAACAGTTGCCCGAGGGAGTGCAAGGCCGCCGCTGGCGTGCCTTGCTGAGCGAAGCGCAGGTCGTGCTGCACAACCATCCGCTCAATGCGCAGCGTGCCGCGGCCGGGCTGGCCCCGGTCAATTCGCTGTGGTTCTGGGGCGCCGGCGCCTTGCCGGACCAGGTGCGTTGCGCCTTCGACGCGGTCGCCAGCGACGACGAATCGCTGAGCGCACTTGCCGGACTGGCCAAGGTCGCGACCGGCGCTTTGCCATCGGCGTGGCCGGGTGGGACCGGGGAGCGGTTGTTCGATCTGCGCCATGCCCGTGACCTGGCGCTGCTCGAACGCGACTGGTTCGCGCCGCTGTTGGCGGCGCTCGCCGATGGACATCTAGAGCGCGTGCACCTCGATTTTGCCGACGGTTGCCGTTACGAGTTGACACCCCGCCAACGTTGGCGCTTCTGGCGCAAGCCGCTGCGTTCGTTTGTCGGACAAGCCCAGGCCGGCTCGCCATGAAACCCACGCCGAGACTGCGCCGCCGCGTGGCCGATGATGGCGGGCAGTGGCCCGACACCGTGTCGCCGCTGCTGCAGCGCCTGTATGCGGCACGCGGCGCGCTGGCTCTCGACCAGGCCCAGCCACGGCTTGCGCATCTGCTGCCGCCGGACACGCTGGGCGGCCTCGATGCCGCCACCGCGCTGCTGGCCGAGGCCATCGCACTGGACCGCCACATCGTCGTGGTCGGCGACTTCGACTGCGACGGCGCTACCGCCTGTGCGGTCGGCGTGCGCGGCCTGCGCATGCTCGGCGCGAAGCGCGTGTCGCATGCGGTGCCCAACCGCATGGTGCACGGCTACGGTCTGTCACCGGCGTTGGTCGAGGAACTGGCCGCGCTGCAGCCGCAATTGCTGGTCACCGTCGATCACGGCATTGCCTGCCATGCCGGCATCACCGCGGCCAAGGCGCGCGGCTGGCAGGTACTGGTCACCGACCATCACCTGCCCGGCGAGCAGCTGCCGCCGGCCGATGCGATCGTTGACCCCAACCTGCGCGGTGACGCCTTCCCGAGCAAAGCCCTGGCCGGGGTCGGGGTCATGTTCTATGTGCTGCTGGCACTGCGGCGCCGCCTGCGCGAGCAGGGCATATTCCCGGACCAGGGCCCCGATCTGTCGGTGCTGCTGGACCTGGTCGCAGTCGGCACGGTGGCGGACCTGGTCCCGCTCGACGCCAACAACCGCGCCCTGGTCGGCGCCGGGCTGCGCCGGCTGCGGGCCGGGCAGGGCTGTGCCGGCCTGCGCGCGTTGATCGAGGTCTCGCAGCGCGAAGCGAGTCGGCTGACCGCGGCCGACATCGGCTATGCGGTCGGTCCGCGGCTGAACGCGGCCGGTCGCCTCGAGGACATGGCACTGGGCATCGAATGCCTGCTCACCGATGACGCCAGTCAGGCCCGCGACATCGCCGCAATGCTCAACGAGATCAACGGCGAACGCCGCGCAGTGCAGCAGCAGATGACCGACGAGGCCGAAGCCGCCTTGTCACGCGTCGCGCTGGGCGAGGACAGCCTGCCGGCCGCGGTGTGCCTGTTCGATGCGCAATGGCACCCGGGCGTGGTCGGGCTGGTGGCGTCGAAGATGAAGGAGCGCCTGCACCGCCCGGTGATCGCGTTCGCGCCGGCCGAGCCGGGCAGCAACACCCTGCGCGGCTCGGCGCGGTCGATCCCGGGGTTTCACATCCGCGACGCGCTTGCCGATGTCGCCGCGCGCCATCCGCAGCTGATCGAGCGCTTCGGCGGCCATGCGATGGCAGCGGGATTGTCCCTGCAAGCCGAGGCCCTGGCCGGGTTCCGGCAGGCGTTCGAGGCCTGCGCGACGTCGGCGTTGACGCCGGAACTACTGCAGGCCGACGTCCTCAGCGACGGCGAACTGGCTGCCGACGAGTTCTGCCGCCACAGTGCCGAAGCACTGCGCGACGGTGGGCCATGGGGGCAGGGCTTTCCCGAACCGCAGTTTGACGGCGAGTTCGCCGTGCTGGCCTGGCGGGTGGTCGGTGAGCGCCACCTCAAGCTCGAGCTCGGCCATGCTGGACTGCGGCTCAATGCGATCGAATTCGGTGGCTGGGACGGCCAGGCTCCGGCCGAGCGCGTGCGCATCGCCTACCGTCTGGAGGCCGACGACTACCGCGGCGGCCAGGCCGTGCAGCTGGTCGTGGTGCACCGCGAGCCGGCCTGAGTCGTCGGACTCCGGCCGGGGCACCCCACAGTCAAGCGCATTGACACCAGCTCAACGGCGACGCCCCTAGGCTTCCCCGATTCCCCATCGTGGAGCACGCCATGTCATTGACGCTCAACATCGAGCTGTCTGATCGGGACCTGCAGCATTTCACGGGCATGATCGAGACGGCCCGCAAGGCAGCCGGCAACAAGAGCACCGACGAGATCGTGCAGGCCGCCACGCAGTTGCTGGACAAGGCCCAGCACAACCATTCCCCCGAGTTCGTCAAGGACCGGTTGCAGTTGCTCGACACCCTGATTGCGATGATCCGCGACGAAGGCTGGGCCTTGGCCGAGGAGGACGCGACCCACGTGCGCTCGGCCCTGGTCTATTTCGCCACACCCTCCGATGCGATTCCCGACTCCGTGCCGGTGCTGGGTTTCCTTGACGACGCCATCATGATCGAGCTGTGCGCGCGTGAACTGCACCATGAAATCGAGGCTTACGAGGACTTCTGCGATTTCCGGCAGCGCGAGTCCGAACGTCGTGGCCTGAAGCCGGAAACGGTGGGGCGCGCCGACTGGCTGGGCAGCCGCCGCGAGGAGTTGCAGGAGCGCATGCATCTCCGCCGCAGTCGCGATTTTGATGCGGGTCAGGGCTTCGGCAGCGGCTACGGTGGCAGCAGCAGTTACGGGCCCATCCGCCGCTACTCCGACGGTGGCTGGCGCCCGGGACTGTTCAAGTTCCGCTGAGTCCGGCCACTCAAGGCCGCCGCGGCTTTCCTTGCCGGACACCGGCGGTGTTTGTTAGTGCGGCGTTTGTTAGAATCTCCGGTTCCTTTGGCCTCATCACACCGGACATGATCGAACTCAATCCCGTCCGCCAGCGCATCGCCGACCTCAAGGGTCGGCTGGATTCGCTCAGGGGGTATCTTTGACTACGACAGCAAAGTCGAACGCCTCGAAGAAGTAAACCGCGAACTCGAAAGCCCGGACGTCTGGAACGACGCCGAGCGCGCCCAGACACTGGGCCGCGAGCGCTCCTCGCTGGAGAAGGTCGTCGTCGGCATTCGCACGCTGACCGAAGGCCTGGTTGGCGGCGACGAGCTGCTCGAACTGGCCGAGATGGAGAACGACGAAGGCACGGCACTGGCCGTGGTCGACGACGTCGAACGCTACGCCAAGGAAGTCGAGAAGCTCGAGTTCCGCCGCATGTTCTCCGGCAAGATGGACGCGGCCAACGCCTTCGTCGACATCCAGGCCGGCGCCGGTGGCACCGAGGCGCAGGACTGGGCCGAGATCCTGCTGCGCATGTACCTGCGCTGGTGCGAGTCGCGCGGCTGGAAGACCGAGCTGATGGAAGTCAGCGGCGGTGACGTCGCCGGCATCAAGTCGGCCACCCTGCGGGTCGAGGGCGATTTCGCCTACGGCTGGCTCAAGACCGAGACCGGCGTGCACCGGCTGGTGCGCAAGTCGCCGTTCGACTCCGACAACCGCCGCCACACCAGCTTCACCTCGGTGTTCGTGTCGCCGGAAGTCGACGACAACATCGACATCGACATCAATCCGGCCGACCTGCGCACCGACGTGTACCGCTCCTCCGGCGCCGGTGGCCAGCACGTCAACAAGACCGAGTCGGCGGTGCGTATCACCCACGTGCCGACCGGCATTGTCGTGGCGTGCCAGACCGGCCGCAGCCAGCACCAGAACCGCGACAACGCGATGAAGATGCTGGCCGCCAAGCTCTACGAGCTGGAGATCCAGAAGCGCAACGCCGAGCGCGATGCGGTCGAGGCGACCAAATCCGATATCGGCTGGGGCAGCCAGATCCGCAACTACGTGCTCGACCAGAGCCGCATCAAGGACCTGCGCACCGGCATCGAGCGCAGCGACACGCAGAAGGTCCTCGACGGCGACCTCGACGAGTTCGTCGAGGCCAGCCTCAAGTCGGGCCTGGAAGTCGGTTCGAAACGCGCCGACGCCGTGTAACCGTATCCGTCGTCCCCGCGCAGGCGGGGAACCGGCGATTTTGCATTTGCCCGCCCGAGCCAAGACACTGGATCCCCGCTGGAGCCTGCCCTGAGCAGGTCGAAGGGCAGGGATGACGAGCAACAACCCCACTCCTATCGACCCGCATCCGACCATGACCGACCACACGCCCGAACCGCAGACGCACGCCGACGAGAATTTCCTGATCGCCGAGCGTCGCGCCAAACTCACGGCGTTGCGCGGGCAGGGGATCGCATTCCCCAACGATTTCCGCCGTGCCGACTACGCCGGCGATCTGCAGGCGGCTTACGCCGACGCCGAGCAGTGGACCGCCGAGGCACTGGAGGCCAAGGGCCACCGTGTCGCCGTGGCCGGTCGCATCCTGCTCAAGCGGGTCATGGGCAAGGCCAGCTTCGTGCAGATCCAGGACGAGTCCGGCCGCATCCAGTTGTTCCTGCAGGCCAACGTGCTCGGCGAGACCTACGACGCCTTCAAGAGCTGGGACGTGGGCGATATCGTCGCGGCCGAAGGTGTGCTGACGCGTACCAAGACCGGTGAGCTGTCGATCAAGGCCGAGTCGCTGCGCCTGCTGACCAAGTCGCTGCGGCCGCTGCCGGACAAGTTCCACGGCCTGGCCGATGTCGAGCAGCGCTACCGCCAGCGCTATGTCGACCTGATCGTCACGCCGGAGGCGCGCGAGGTCTTCGTCAAGCGTTCCAAGATCATCCGCGCGATGCGCGCCTGGCTCGACACGCGGCGTTTCCTTGAGGTCGAGACGCCGATGATGCATTACATCCCCGGTGGCGCCGCGGCCAAGCCGTTCGAGACGCACCACAACGCGCTCGGCCTGGACCTGTACCTGCGCGTGGCGCCGGAGTTGTACCTCAAGCGCCTGGTCGTCGGCGGCCTGGAGCGCGTCTACGAGATCAACCGCAACTTCCGCAACGAGGGCGTGTCGACCCGGCACAACCCCGAATTCACCATGCTCGAGCTGTACGAGGCCTACGCCACCTACACCGAAATCATGGACCTCACCGAGGGCGTGATCCGCGACGTGGCGCAGGGTGTTCTCGGTACGACCCGGCTGCATTGGGAAGGCAACGACATCGACGTCGGCCCGGCGTTCCGCCGCTGGTCGATGACCGACGCCGTGCTCGAGCACAACCCGGAGATCCAGCGTGAGGACCTGCGTGACCTCGACAAGATGCGCGCCCACTGCGCGCGCCTGAAGTGCGCGGTCAAGCCGGGCTACGGTTGGGGCAAGCTGCTGCTGGAGATCTTCGAGAAGACCGTCGAGCACACGCTGATCCAGCCGACCTTCATCACCGACCATCCGGTTGAGGTCAGTCCGCTGGCGCGCGCCAGCGACCGCGATCCACAGCTGACCGACCGATTCGAGTTGTTCATCAACGGCAAGGAGATCGCCAACGGCTTCTCCGAGCTGAACGACCCCGAGGACCAGGCCGCGCGTTTCCAGGCCCAGGTCGAGGCCAAGGAGGGCGGCGACGATGAGGCCATGCACTTCGATGCCGACTACATCCGCGCGCTTGAGGTCGGTCTGCCACCGACCGGCGGGCTCGGCATCGGCATCGACCGGCTGGTGATGCTGATGACCGGTTCAGCTTCGATCCGCGACGTGCTGCTGTTCCCCTACATGCGCCCCGAGGCCGGTGCCTGACCGGTTTCCCGTTGCCGCCTACTGGCACAAATCGCTGCCAGTGGCGCCGCTGCGGGGGTATCCTCGTCCGTACAGCCGCCACAGGGGGTGGCGGCTCTTAGTGGATGCCGGGTGTGAATGTCGTCATCGTCGATGATCAAACCTCCGCGCGCACGATGCTGCGCCATATCATTGAGGACATAGCGTCCGAGCTGCATGTGCACGACTTCGGTGACCCGGAAGCGGCGCTGGCTTGGTGCGAGGCGCATCAGCCGGACCTGTTGCTGCTGGACTACCGCATGCCCGTCATCGACGGCCTGGAGTTCGCCCGCCGGTTCCGTCGCCTGCCGCTGCACCGCGACATCCCGATCATCCTGGTCACCGTGGTCGGCGACGAGCCGGTGCGCCAGGCAGCGCTCGAAGCGGGCGTGATCGACTTCCTGGTCAAGCCGGTGCGCCCGCGCGAGTTGCGTGCGCGCTGCCGCAACCTGCTGCAGCTGCGCCAGCAGTCGGAGAACGTCAAGCAACGGGCGCTGTCGCTGGAGCAGCGGCTGTTGTCGTCGATGCACGAGGTCGAGGAGCGCGAACGCGAGACCCTGTCGCGCCTGGCGCGGGCGATCGAGTACCGCGATGCCGGCACCAGCGCCTACCTCGAGCGCATGGCCCACGTCGCCGGCCTGATCGCCGAACAACTGGGCATGTTCGAGGACGAGGTGAGGGTGATCGAGATGGCCGCGCCGTTGCACGACATCGGCAAGATCGCGATCCCCGATGCGGTGCTGATGAAGACCGGTCCACTGACCGAGGACGAGACCGCGGTGATGCGGCGCCACCCGCGCATCGGCTACGAATTGCTCAGCGGCAGCCAGAACCGCTTCATCCAGGCCGGTGCGCTGATCGCCCTGCGCCATCACGAGCGCTTCGACGGTAGCGGTTATCCGGATGGCCTGGTCGGCGAGGAAATCCCGTTGGAAGCCAGGATCGTGGCGGTTGCCGACGTATTTGATGCGCTGGTATCGCCGCGCCCGTACAAGAAGGCCTGGGACGTGGATGCGGCGCTTGGCTACCTGTATGCGCAGCGTGGGCGCCTGTTCGATCCCCGCTGCGTGGATGCACTGATCCGCAGCCGCGAACGGCTGGAGGACATCTGCGACCGCTACTCGGCGGTCACCGCACGCCCGGGCATGGAGTAGCCAATGGTTTCGGTCCTGCACGGCTTCAAGGCGCGGTTGGCGGGGCGACCCGACAGCGAGCACACGCAGGACCTGGTCCGCATCGCCATCACGGCCCTGTTCATTTCCTATCTGGGCTGGCGTTACCTGCACCTGGAAGACGGTAACCACACCCTGCCGGTCACCTGGCTGATCCTGGTGGGCGAGCTGCTGGTCGCCGTCGGCCTGCTGGTCGCCATCCTGCGTCGACCGGGCGTGTCGCACCCGCGGCGCTGGATCGGCATGCTCACCGATTACTCGGCGATGGGCGCGATCATGTGCATCGAGGGCGAGCCGGCCGCGCCCCTGTACGCCGTGTACCTGTGGGTGACGATCGGCAACGGCATGCGTTACGGCAGTCGCTACCTGCGCATCGCCACCGCGCTGGCAACTGTATCTTTCCTGCTGGTGACCCTGCTGTCGCCGTACTGGAAGACCAACCCCTACCTGTCGTGGGGCCTGCTGCTCGGTCTGGGCGCGGTGCCGCTGTACTTCGATTCGCTGCTCAATGCCCTGACCCGCGCAATCGACGATGCGCGCCGTGCCAACGAGGCCAAGAGCCGCTTCCTGGCCAACATGAGCCACGAGTTCCGCACGCCGTTGAACGGGCTGGCGGGCATGTCCGAGCTGCTGGCGACCACCCGCCTGGACGCCGAGCAGCGCGAATGCCTGAACACCATCCAGGCCTCCGCACGCAGCCTGCTGGCCCTGGTCGAGGACGTGCTCGACATCTCGGCGATCGAGGCCGGCAAGCTCAAGCTCGACCTGGTGGAGTTTTCCCCGCGCGAACTGGTCGGCAGCATCGGCCTGATCCTGCAACCGCAGGCGCGCGCCAAGCAACTGCGTTACGAGGCGGCGATCGCCGATGATGTGCCGCAGAACCTGCGCGGCGACCTGGTGCATCTGCGCCAGGTGCTGATCAACCTGGCCGGCAACGCGGTCAAGTTCACCGACCAGGGCTCGGTGCGTTTCGAGGTGGCCGTGTCCAGCCAGACCGCCGAACGCGTGCGCCTGCGTTTCACCGTGACCGATACCGGCATCGGCATCCCGGTGGCAGTGCGGCAGCGCCTGTTCGAGGCCTTCGAGCAGGCCGACGTCGGTTTGGCGCGTCGCTACGGCGGCACTGGGCTGGGTACCACCATCGCCAAGGGACTGACCGAGGCGATGGGCGGCAGCATCGGTTTCGAGAGCGCGGAACAGCACGGCAGCCGCTTCTGGGTGGAGCTACCGTTCGATCGCATCGCCACGATGCCATCCGACGAGGCAGGAGCGACGCCGGCAACGGACGAAGCCGATGTCTCGCCCAACGTCATCGCCTTCTCCGATCCTTTCCTGCGCCACCGCGCGCGCGTGCGCAGCCTGTCGATCCTGGTGGCCGACGACCACGCCGCCAACCGCATGGTCCTGCAGCGCCTGCTGCAGAAGGCCGGCCACCGCGTGGTCTGCGTCGACGGCGGGGAGGACGTGCTCAATGCGCTGGCGGCGACCGACTACGACGCGGTGATCGCCGACCTGCACATGCCCGACGTCAGCGGCCTCGACCTGCTCAAGCAATTGCGGGTGATGGAAGCCGGCGGCGGGCGCCGCACGCCGGTGTTGATCCTCAGCGCTGATGTCACGCCGGAGTCGATCCAGGCCTGCCAGCAGGCCGGCGCGCGCGCGTTCCTCGCCAAGCCGGTGTCGACCGTGCGTCTGCTCGACACTCTGGCCGAAATCGCCTCGCACGGCCGCTTTGGTGCACCGGTCGTGGCGCTGCGCACGGAGCTGCCGTTCAGCGACGGCATCTTCGACAACACGGTTCTGGACGAGCTGGATGCCCTCGGCATGGGCGCAGGTTTTGAACGCGAGTTCGTCGCGCAATGCCTGCGTGACGCCGACACCTGCATCGGCGCCTTGTCCGAAGCCGGCGCGCACCAGGACTGGGAGCGGGTGCGCGAACAGGCGCACGCCCTCAAGGGCGTCGCCAGCAACCTGGGCCTGATCAAGCTGGCCGCAGTCAGCGGCGAGCTGATGCGGATTCCCGACTGGCAGCTGGCGCGCGAATGGCGATCCCGCTGGGAAGGGTTGGGCGAGCGCCTGGCCCAGGGCAGGGTGGCGCTCGATGCCCGCGAACGGCAGCGCGCTACGCGCGGCGAAGGCGAGCGCTCCCCCTGAGCGCAATCACGGCAAGGCGCTTCACGCCGCCTCGCTGTTTGCGCGCCGCGATTGCGCGCGGACCAGACGGTCCATGGTGCGCAACGACTTTTCCCCCAACTGCAGGGCGGTATCCACCCAGATTTCGGTGATCCGCATCATCTCGTCCAGCGTGACCGCCTGCGCCAGCGCACGCACCTGGTGCATCGCGGCACGTGCGTGTGGAATACGGCGATTGGCACGGATGACGTCCTCGACCGCCTCGACGCCATGCCCCTTCGGCACCAGTACGTCGACCAGCCCCATGCGGTGCATTTCCTCGCTGGTGTAGACATTGCCTTCGAGCATCAGCTTCTCGGCCTGGTGCGGGGTGATGCGCTTGCACAGGAACGAATAGGCACCCATGCCCGGGAACAGGTCGAACAGCACCTCCGGCAGGCCCATCAACGCACCTTCCTCGGCCACGATGGTGTGGCAACTCAGCGCGGCCTCGAAACCGCCGCCCAGGGCGTCGCCCTGCACCAGGGCGATGCTGTGCACGCCGGCATCGAGCCCGGCATGGAAGGCGTGCACACCGCGCACGCACTGGCGCGCGTAGGTCAGCAGGCCATCGCGGTCGCCGCTGCGGATCAAGCGACAGAACAGTTCGAGATCACCGCCCAGGTTGAACGCATCGCTGTCGGAGGCCAGTACCACGTGCGGCAGGGACGACGCGGCCATGCGGCTGCCAAGCCGCAGCCGATCGCCCAGGTTGCGCTGGTACTCGATGATGTCGTCGACCAGGGCCGTCGAGAAGCAGGCGCGCCGGCCCGGGGCGGCACCGGCATGCATGTGGCACCAGTAGACGCCGCGATCGGCCTCCTCGATCACGCGCAGGGTGCGGCCCGAATCGATGCGATGGAAGGGCGTGACTGCTGACATTGCGAATCCTCCGTGGGTAAACCGTCCGGCCGGTCGCTGTACGGGACGGCAGTGGCAACAGAAAGGTGCGTCCGACCGGTCGATTCTATGCCCGCAAAGTGAAACGCCCGCAAGGCCGGTCGGCCTTGCGGGCGCAGGTACGCGCGGCGGTGGCAGGAAGCGTCAGTGGCCGCTGGGCGGGTCGCGCAGCTCGCGGCGCAGGATCTTGCCGACGTTGGTCTTGGGCAGCTCGGTGCGGAACTCGACGAGCCGGGGGTGCTTGTAGCCGGTGAGGTGTTCGCGCGCGTGCGCCTTGACCTGCTCGGCGGTCAGCGCGGGATCCTTCTTGACGATCACGACCTTGACCGCCTCGCCGGACTTCTCGTCGGCGACGCCAACCGCGGCGACCTCGAGCACGCCCGGCATCATCGCGATCACGTCCTCGACCTCGTTCGGGTACACGTTGAAACCCGACACCAGAATCATGTCCTTCTTGCGGTCGACGATGTAGAAGAAACCCTGCTCGTCCATGCGCGCCATGTCGCCGGTATGCAGCCAGCCGTCGGCATCGATGACGTTGTCGGTTTCCTCCGGCCGCTGCCAGTAGCCCTTCATCACCTGCGGGCCCTTGATGCACAACTCGCCGACCTCGCCCATGGGCAGCATGTTGCCGTCCTCGTCCTTGACGCACGCGTCGGTGGACGGGATCGGCAGGCCGATCGCACCGTTGTAGTCCTTCAGGTCCATCGGGTTGATGCAGGCCGCGGGCGAGGTCTCGGTCAGGCCATAGGCCTCGATCAAGGTCACGCCGGTGACCTTCTTCCAGCGCTCGGCAACCGAGCGTTGCACGGCCATGCCGCCGCCTAGGGTCAGGTGCAGGCGCGAGAAATCGACCTGATCGAAACCGGGCGTGTTGAGCAGGCCGTTGAACAGCGTGTTGACGCCGGTGATGGCGGTGAAGGGGACGCCCTTGAGCTCCTTGACGAAGCCCTTCATGTCACGCGGGTTGGTGATCATGTAGTTCAGACCGCCGAACTTCATGAAGACCATGCCGTTCGCCGTCAGGGCAAAGATGTGGTACAGCGGCAGCGCGGTGATGATGATTTCTTCGCCGGGCTTGACGTTGACGCCGACCCAGGCCGCCGCCTGCTGCATGTTGGCGACCAGGTTGCGATGGGTGAGCATCGCACCCTTGGCGACGCCGGTGGTGCCGCCGGTGTACTGCAGGAAGGCGATGTCGTCGGGGCCGATCTCGATCGACGGCAGCTTGTGCATCTGCCCCAGCGTCAACGCATCCTTGAAGCGGATCGCACCCGGAAGATCGTAGTCGGGGACCATCTTCTTGACGTACTTGAGCACGAAATTGACGATCGCGCCCTTCGGGAAGGCCAGCATGTCGCCCAGACCGGTGGTGATGACCTGCTTGACCTGGGTGTCGGCGATCACCTCCTGCACGGTGTGGCCGAAATTGTCGAGCACCAGGATCACGCTGGCGCCGGAGTCGACAAGCTGGTGCTTGAGCTCGCGCGCCGTGTACATCGGATTGGTGTTGACCACGGTCAGGCCGGCGCGCAGAACGCCAAACGTCGCGATCGGGTACTGCAGGCAGTTGGGCATCATGATCGCGACGCGATCGCCCTTCTTGAGTTTGAGTTCGCCGAGCAGGTAGGCCGCGAACTGGGCGCTGAGCGTGTCGATCTCGGCGTAGGTCAGGGTCTTGCCGAGATTGGCGAACGCCGGCCGGTCGCGGTACTTGTCGATCGCCCCTTCCAGCACGGAGACGACCGACGGGTACTCGTCGACATCGATCTGTGCCGGGACGCCTTGCGGGTACTGCGCCAACCACGGACGTTCAAAACTCATCGCGATCCCCTCTTAAATCGCCGGTGACACCGTTTCGCCGGTTGCGGTCAAATGCGCTGGCGTACGGTCTTTCAGGGATTGGAGCATAGGCTCTAGGGGCTGGCAAGGCGCGGGCTGCAGCGAGGTGCTCGGGAGCTGCCGGCTGCATTGGCGGCATGTCAGGATGTGCGCATCGGGGCACTCGAGGGGTGACATGCGCAACCATCGCTGGCGTCCAGCGGCCGTCTGGCTGTTGTTGACGCTGCTCGCCATCGGCTGTGCACGCACGCCGCCGGAGCAACGCCTGCGCGAGACGGTCGCCAGTGTCGAGGCCGCCATCGAGCAGCGTGACGCTTCCGCCCTGCAGGAAATGCTGGCCACCGACTTCGTCGGCCCGGAATCGCTCGACCGCGATGGCGCCCGGCGTCTGGCGCAGCTGTTGTTCCTGCGCCACCGTGAGATCGGCGTGACCTTGGGGCCGGTCGACGTGCAGTTGCAGCCCGGGCATGCGACCGCCCGCCTCACGGTGGCGGTGGCGGTGGGAACAGGGCAGGGCCTGCCGGACGCGGCCCGGCTTTACGACGTCGAGACCGGTTGGCGCGAAGACGACGGCGAGTGGCGACTTACCAGTGCACGCTGGACGTCAAAACTGTAGGAGCGGTATATCTCCAGCCCGTCACTCCGCATGGCGGGAATCCATCCAGCCTGCATTCCCGCGTAGGCGGGAACCCAGGGACTTTCGCTCTTCTGATGGCAGACCAAACAACGTCCGTGGATCCCCGCCTTCGCGGGGATGACGAGCTTCCATGGCGATTGCGTCGGCCCGCCACTCTCGCGGCGGGCCGGGTTTCCGTCTTCCGGAGTGTTACCCGGTTTTCTTCGCGGCCAGCTGACGCAGCACGTAGTGCAGGATGCCGCCATGACGGAAGTACTCGACTTCCTTCGGCGTCAACAGCAGCACCTTGACCTCGAAGCGCTTCTCGCTGCCGTCGGCCTTGCGGGCGGTCACGGTGGCACGCTTGGCGGTGCCGTCGGCCAGGCCCACCACGTCGATCGTTTCCGAACCATCGAGGCCGTGGCTTTGCGCGTTCTCGCCGTCGAGGAACTGCAGTGGTAGCACGCCCATGCCGACCAGGTTGGAGCGGTGGATGCGCTCGAAGCTTTCTGCGATCACCGCCTTCACGCCCAGCAGGTTGGTGCCCTTGGCGGCCCAGTCGCGCGAGGAGCCGGTGCCGTATTCCTTGCCGGCCAGCACCACCAGCGGCACCCCGTCGGCCTTGTATTTCATCGCGGCATCGTAGATCGACATCTTCTCCGCAGGGTTGCTGCCGAAATACAGCGTGTTGCCGCCTTCCTCGCCACCAAACATCAGGTTCTTGATGCGGATGTTGGCGAAGGTGCCGCGCACCATCACGTCGTCGTTGCCGCGGCGGCTGCCGTAGCTGTTGAAGTCGGCCGGCTGCACGCCGCGCGAGATCAGGAAGCGGCCCGCCGGCGAATCCTTCTTGATGTTGCCGGCCGGCGAGATGTGGTCGGTGGTGATCGAGTCGCCGAACAGCCCCATGACGCGCGCGCCATGCAGGTCATCGATCGAGCCCACGGCCATGGTCATGCCGTCGAAGTAGGGCGGGTTCTTGATGTAGGTCGAGCTGTCTTCCCACAGGAAGGCTTCGCCGTCCGGCGAGGCGATCTGGTTCCAGCGCGTGTCGCCCTTGAACACGTCGGCATAGTTCTGCGCGAACAGCTCAGGGCCGACGGTGGCGGCAATGACGTCGCCGATTTCCTTGTTGGTAGGCCAGATGTCGCGCAGGAACACGTCCTTGCCGCTGGCGTCCTGGCCCAGCGGCTGCGTGCTCAGGTCGATGTCGACCGTGCCGGCGATCGCGTAGGCCACCACCAGCGGCGGCGAGGCGAGGTAGTTCATCTTCACCTCGGGATGCACACGCCCTTCGAAGTTGCGGTTGCCCGACAGCACCGAGGCCACGACCAGGTCACCAGCGGCGATGCCAGCGCTGACCTCGGTCGGCAGCGGGCCGGAGTTGCCGATGCAGGTGGTGCAGCCGTAGCCGACCACGAAGAAGCCGAGCTTCTCCAGGTCATCGAGGACGCCAGCCTTGCGCAGGTAATCGGTGACCACCAGCGAGCCCGGTCCGAGCGAGGTCTTCACCCACGGCTTGGCCTTCAGGCCGAGCTTGGCGGCGTTGCGCGCGAGCAGACCGGCGCCAAGCATCACCGCCGGGTTGGAGGTGTTGGTGCAGGAGGTGATCGCGGCGATCACCACGGCGCCATCCTTCAGGCGCACGTTCTGCGCGTTGATGGTGATGTCGGCGACCCCCTTGTGCAGCGCCTCGTTGCCGACCGCCGCGCCACCGCCTTCGGAGACGAAATTGGCCACTTCCGGCGAGCGCTTGTCGCGGGTGGCGGTCATCGGGCCGAGGTTGTCGCGGTAGTTCTGCTTCAGGTCCACCAGCAGCACGCGGTCCTGTGGGCGCTTGGGGCCGGCCAGCGACGGCTTGACGTCGGCGAGGTCGAGTTCGAGCGTGGCGGAGTAGGTGGCCTCCGGTGCGCCGGGTTCGTGCCACAGGCCTTGCGCCTTGGCATAGGCCTCTACCAATGCGATCTGCTCGGCGCTGCGGCCGGACAGGTGCAGGTAGTTCAGCGCCTCGGCGTCGATCGGGAAGATGCCGCAGGTCGCGCCGTATTCCGGCGCCATGTTGGCGATGGTGGCGCGGTCGGCCAGCGGCAGGTGCTGCAGGCCGTCGCCGTAGAACTCGACGAACTTGCCGACCACGCCGAGCTTGCGCAGCATCTGGGTGACGGTCAGCACCAGGTCGGTCGCGGTCGCGCCCTCGGGCAGCTGGCCGGTGAGCTTGAAGCCGACCACCTGCGGGATCAGCATCGACGAGGGTTGACCCAGCATCGCGGCCTCGGCCTCGATGCCGCCCACGCCCCAGCCCAGCACGCCGATGCCGTTGATCATCGTGGTGTGGCTGTCGGTGCCGAACACGGTGTCGGGGAAGGCCAGGTGCTCACCACCCACCTCGCGCTCGACCACCACCCGCGCCAGGTGCTCCAGGTTGACCTGGTGGACGATGCCGGTGTTGGGCGGCACCACCTTGAAGTTGTGGAATGCCTTCTGGCCCCAGCGCAGGAAGCTGTAACGCTCCTTGTTGCGCTCGAACTCGATCTTGCCGTTGAGGTCCAGCGCCTGGGCCGTGCCGAACACGTCGACCTGCACCGAGTGATCGATGACCAGCTCGGACGGAATCAGCGGATTGATCTGCGAGGCCGAGCCGCCCAGCTTGCCGACCGCGTCGCGCATCGCCGCCAGGTCGACCACGCAGGGCACGCCAGTGAAGTCCTGTAGCACCACGCGCGCCGGCATGAAGGCGATCTCGATATCCGGTTCGGCCCCGGCATCCCACTTCGCCACCGCCTCGATGTGGTCCTTGCCGACCGTGATGCCGCCGTCCTCGTGGCGCAGCAGGTTCTCCAGCAGGATCTTCATCGAATAGGGCAGCTTGCCGATGTCGAAGCGCTCGCCCAGGGCCGGGAGGCTGTAATAGCTGAGGGTGCGGCCGTTGACGGTCAGCTGGCGGCGGGTGGAGAAGGAGTCGAGCATGTCGGTGGGGCTCCTGTACGTACGACTGGCTGTGGCCGTTCGCTGTGCGGGCGACGGCACGTTGGCTGGCTCATGTCGCGACCGGTGGCGACACACAGGCCTTGGATTATCACCATATTGGATTCAGGTAGCGTGCAGACAATGGTCCAAGCCGCGCCACTGCGTTCCATCAGGCCGCGCAAAGCCTTGCAGGACATGGCTGTCCGACTTTTCGCGCATTGCCGTGAAAGGCCATTGCAGGCAAAATACGCGGTCGAGGGGCCAGCCTTTCCAAGGGCCGCTCCGATCCCACGCCGACCCTCTGCACGCCCGCTTCCGGGCAGGTTTCGCAGCGTCGGTCAGTGTCACTTCGCACCATACGACGGGACTCTTCATGCTCTCCAGCAGCACGCTCTCCGACTACCGCCAACACGTTGCCGAGCGCGCCGCGCTGGGCATCCCGCCGTTGCCGTTGACCGCCCAGCAGACCGCCGAGGTCATCGAGCTGTTGAAGCTCGCTTCTAAGGGGCAAGCGCCGGCCGGCGAAGAGAGCTTCCTGCTCGATCTGATCACGAACCGCGTTCCGGCCGGCGTCGACGACGCCGCCAAGGTCAAGGCCTCGTATTTGGCCGCGGTCGCCTTCGGCACCGAGCACAACGCGCTGATCAGCCGCGAGCGCGCCACCGAACTGCTGGGCACCATGCTCGGCGGCTACAACATCCATCCGCTGATCGAGCTGCTCGACGACGCACAGGTCGGCACCGTCGCCGCCAATGCGCTCAAGCACACGCTGCTGATGTTCGATGCCTTCCACGACGTGCAGGAGAAGGCGGAGCAGGGCAACTCGAATGCCAAAGCCGTGCTGCAGAGCTGGGCTGACGCCGAGTGGTTCACCAGCAAGCCGGAAGTGCCGGAATCGCTGACCATCACCGTGTTCAAGGTGCCGGGCGAAACCAACACCGACGACCTGTCGCCGGCGCCCGACGCGACCACGCGCCCGGACATCCCGCTGCACGCGCTGGCGATGCTGAAGAACAAGCGCGAAGGCGCGCCGTTCGAGCCGGAAGAAGACGGCAAGCGCGGCCCAATCGCCTTCGTCGAATCGCTCAAGGACAACGGCCACCTGGTCGCCTACGTCGGCGACGTCGTCGGCACCGGTTCCTCGCGCAAGTCCGCCACCAACTCGGTGCTGTGGTTCACCGGGCAGGACATCCCCTTCATCCCGAACAAGCGCTTCGGCGGCGTGTGCCTGGGCAGCAAGATCGCCCCGATCTTCTACAACACCATGGAAGATGCCGGCGCGCTGCCGATCGAACTCGACGTCTCGCAGATGAACATGGGCGACGTCGTCGAGCTGCGCCCGTACGAAGGCAAGGCACTGAAGAACGGTGAGGTGATCGCCGAGTTCGCGCTGAAGTCCGACGTGCTGCTGGACGAAGTCCGTGCCGGCGGCCGCATCCCGCTGATCGTCGGTCGCGGCCTGACCGCCAAGGCGCGTGAGGCGCTGGGCTTGCCGACCTCGACGCTGTTCCGCCTGCCGCAGAACCCGGCCGACACCGGCAAGGGTTACTCGCTGGCGCAAAAAATGGTGGGGCGCGCCTGTGGCTTGCCCGAAGGTGAAGGCGTGCGCCCGGGCACCTACTGCGAGCCGAAGATGACCTCGGTGGGTTCGCAGGACACCACCGGCCCGATGACCCGCGACGAGCTGAAGGATCTGGCCTGCCTGGGCTTCTCGGCCGACCTGGTGATGCAGTCGTTCTGCCACACCGCGGCATACCCGAAGCCGGTCGACGTCAAAACCCACCACACGCTGCCGGAATTCATCTCCAACCGCGGCGGCATCTCGCTGCGTCCGGGCGACGGCGTCATCCACTCCTGGCTCAACCGCATGCTGCTGCCCGACACCGTCGGCACCGGCGGCGACTCGCACACGCGTTTCCCGGTCGGCATCTCGTTCCCGGCCGGCTCGGGTCTGGTCGCGTTCGCCGCCGCCACCGGCGTGATGCCGCTGGACATGCCCGAGTCGGTGCTGGTCCGCTTCAAGGGCGAGATGCAGCCGGGCGTGACGCTGCGTGACCTGGTAAACGCGATCCCGCTGGCCGCGATCAAGTCGGGCCTGATGACCGTCGCCAAGCAGGGCAAGAAGAACATCTTCTCCGGCCGCATCCTCGAGATCGAAGGACTGCCGCAGCTCAAGGTCGAGCAGGCGTTCGAGCTGTCCGACGCCTCGGCCGAGCGTTCGGCCGCCGGTTGCACCGTGCACCTCGACAAGGCGCCGATCATCGAATACATCAACAGCAACATCACGCTGCTGAAGTGGATGATCGCCGAGGGCTACGCCGACCCGCGCTCGCTCGCCCGCCGCATCAAGGCGATGGAAGCCTGGCTGGCCAACCCGCAGCTGCTGGAAGGCGATGCCGATGCCGAGTACGCTGCGGTCATCGAGATCGACCTCAACGAAATAGTGGAACCGATCGTCGCCTGCCCGAACGATCCGGACGACGTGAAGACACTGTTCGAAGTCGCTGGCGCGCACATCGATGAAGTGTTCATTGGCTCGTGCATGACCAACATCGGCCACTTCCGCGCCGCCGCCAAGCTGCTGGAAGGCAAGCGCGACATCCCGACCCGCCTGTGGGTCGCACCGCCGACCAAGATGGACGCCTCCGAGCTGACCAAGGAAGGCCACTACGGCACCTTTGGCACCGCCGGTGCGCGCATGGAAATGCCGGGCTGCTCGCTGTGCATGGGCAACCAGGCACAGGCGCGCGAGGGCGCGACGGTGTTCTCCACCTCGACCCGTAACTTCCCGAACCGCCTGGGCCGCAACACCAACGTGTACCTGGGTTCGGCCGAGCTGGCCGCGATCTGCTCGCGACTGGGCCGCATCCCGACGCGCGAGGAGTACATGGCCGACATCGGCGTGATCAACGCCAAGGGCGCGGAGATCTACCGCTACATGAACTTCGACCAGATCGAGGAGTACAAGCAGGTCGCCGACACCGTCGCCGCATGAGCCCGATATCGGTCGAACGAAAAACCCCGGCATCGCCGGGGTTTTTTGTGTCCGCTGTCATCGTCTTGAAAGGTGGCCGCTGTCGTGCGTGCGGTGCGTGACCTTAGTCAAGGACTTGCATTGCGTGCTGCCGTCTCATTACACGCAGGGCAGGGGGGACAACATGAAGATGCAGAAATCCACCCGGGCGGACCGGGTCGAGCAGGTGCTCCGCTGGATGTTGGCGTTTGCGTTGATTGCAGCCGTGGCCTGGGCCTGGGCCCAGGGCGGAGCAGGCATCGGGCTGACCGACCCCTTCGCCGGCTGACCTCAGCGCAGGTGGGTGTTGATCGCGGCGAGCATGTCGCGGCGACGCAACAACAGGTCCCACAAACTGCCGCCGAGCTGCCGCCACAGCACCGCCGAGCGCACTGCCGCCAGCAGCACCGCGCGCACCTCGGCCACCACCGGGGCCTGGCCCAGGTAGTGCGGGTTGCCCTGAACCAGGACGCGCGGACGCAGGTGGCTGAGCGTCTCCGCATACAGGCCGCCCAATGCGGCCAGCACCTCGGGGTGGCTGCTGCCGAGCCGTTCCGCCGTCGCCGCATGGGCGCGGATGCCGGCCTGCACACGCGTGGCCATGGCCGCATCGCGGACGAAACGCCGCTCCAGTTGCACCACTGCCAGCGCCAGTCGCGGCAGTTGCTCGTCCTTGGACTGGCTGGAGAAGTAGTCGCGCAGCAGGGTCAGGCCCGGGCGCAGGGGCTCGGTGCCGCCGTAGACCGCGGCCGGCGAGACCGCATCGATGCGGAACACCGAATCCAATGCGGTGCCGAGGATCGCGGCGTTGGCCTGGCCGGTGTCGGCGACCCGGCGCACCTGCGCCAGCGCCTGCACCAGCCCGGCCAGTGCCAGGACGCGCTCGGAGATCGAATTGCTTTGACTCATGCAGCTTGGGCCTTCAGTCGTAGTTCGAGTGGCGCGTCGGTGGCGGCGATCACCGCGCCGCCAAGGCAGACCTCGCCGTCGTAGAGCACCAGGGATTGCCCCGGCGTCACTGCACGTTGGGGGCGGGGGAAGCGTACTTCCAGAGTGCCGTCGTCACATACCGTCACCTCACAGGCTTCGTCGGCCTGGCGGTAGCGGGTCTGGGCGGTGCAGGTGAAGCGTTCCGCGGGGGCGGCGCCGGCGATCCAGTGCGCCGGTTCCGACCACAACGCCTGCGACATCAGCCATGGGCTGGCCGCGCCTTGGTCGACGTACAGGACGTTGCCGGCGACATCCTTGCCGACCACGTACCACGGCGCCGGCTCGAAGCCGCGCACGCCGCCGATGTTGAGGCCTTCGCGCTGGCCGAGGGTGAAATAGAACACGCCTGGATGCAGGCCGATCACCTGGCCGTCGGGGGTGCGCATCTCGCCTTCGCGTGCCGGCAGGTAACGGCCGAGGAACTCGCGGAAGTCGCGCTCGCCGATGAAGCAGATGCCGGTCGAATCCTTCTTGGTCGCGGTCGGCAGGCCGGCATCGAGCGCCATCTGCCGCACGTCGCGCTTGAGCAGCTCGCCCAGCGGGAACTTCGTTGCCGCCAGTTGCGCTTGGCCCAGCTGGTGCAGGAAGTAGCTCTGGTCCTTGCTGCGGTCCACCGCGCGCAGCAGCCGGTGATGGCCACCGACCTGTTCGACCCGGGCGTAGTGGCCGGTGGCGATGAACTGTGCCCCCAGTTCGCGGGCGGCATCGAGGAAATGCTTGAACTTGATCTCGCGGTTGCACAGCACGTCCGGGTTGGGCGTACGCCCGGCCGCGTACTCGGCCAGGAAGTGCTCGAACACGCCGGCCCAGTATTCACCGGAGAAATCGCGGAAGTGGATCGGGATGCCGAGCCGGCCGCTGACCGCGACCGCGTCGCGGCGGTCGTCCTCGACGCGGCAGTCTCCACCACTGCCGGCCGCTTTCGGCGTCCTGCCTGCAGCGGCACTCGCGCTGTCCTGCGCGTCGTCGTCGGCCCAGTTCTGCATGAACAAGCCGGCGATCGGCTCGCCGGCGTCGCGCAGGCGCAGCGCCGCGACCGAGGAGTCAACGCCGCCGGACATGCCGACGATGGTGCGGGCCTGCATGGAACCTGTCGTGCTCATGCCAACTGCTGCATCAGCTCCAGCGGGTGGCGGCGGCCGGCCAGGAAATCGGCGGCGGTGCGCCAGACCAGCGGACTGCGGTGGCGGGCCTGGGCGGCTTCGAGTTCGCCCGGGGTCATCCACAGCGCCCGGACGATGCCTTCGTCGAGCGGACGGGCGGGGTCGTGCGCGAGTGGCTCGGCGGCAAAGGCGAAGCGCAGGTAATGGCGGCCGCCGCTGCCGTCGCCGTTGATCGGCGCCGTCCACTGGTAGGCGCCGACGAAGGCGGTCAGGCGCACGTCCCAGCCGGTTTCCTCGCGGGTCTCGCGCAGGGCGGCCTCGATCAGGCTCTCGTCGGGTTCAAGGTGACCGGCGGGCTGGTTCAGCACCAGCTTGCCACCGACCGACTCCTCGACCATCAGCAGGCGGCCGGCGTCGACCACCACCGTCGCCACGGTCACGTCCGGCTGCCAGAAACGGCCTTCGCGGTAGGTCATCAGAATTCGTCCTTGCCCGGGGTCAGCTCGGCTTCCATCTGGTCGGCGGCGCGCACGACGTAGTCGATCGCGTCGTCGAGCGCCCTGCTCGATGCGTCGGCGGCGATCTTGACCACGAACACGGCCAGGTTGCCCTGCTTGACCCAGCCGCCCATCTTGCTGGACTGGCTGTCCTCGAGCAGCCGGTTGGCGACCTCAACCGGGAGCTGCTCACCGGGCGACCGGTAGGCCGGGGCCCAGACCTCGCGGATGCGGAACGTGCCGTAGTCCTCGACACCGGAGATCACGAACGCGAGCTGGCTGCGCTCGTTGTCCAGGTCGAAGGTCAGCTTGTAGTCGCCGTCGGCATCGACCTCGTACTGGTAGTCGAGGGCATCGAGCTGATTGCGGACGGCCACGTCGGCAGTCGTGGAACGCTTCGTTTCATCGGCGAGGGGCTTGGCCGCCTCGGTCGCGGCCAGGGCCGGCGTCGACAGGAGCAGTGCGAGCGGAAGCGAAGCCAGGTGCATATCGGTCCTTGCGGGCCATGAGAGGTATTTCCCGAGGTTATTTTGCCGGCGCGCCACGCGGGCGTCCACGACCGTCGCCGCGCCCCCCCTATAATTCGCGCATGGCAAAACAGACCGAACACGAACACAGCCACGGCGTACTGGTGGAAACCGGGAAGCCGGAAATCGCACGGCCACCGCTGTATTCGGTGCTGCTGCTGAACGACGACTACACCCCGATGGACTTCGTGGTCGAGGTACTGATGCGTTTTTTCCCGATGAACGTCGAGAAGGCGACCCAGATCATGCTGCACGTGCATACCCGCGGCCGGGGCGTATGCGGGGTTTTCACCCGCGAGGTCGCAGAGTCCAAGGTGGCGCAGGTGAACGAATTCTCAAGGCTGCACCAGCACCCCTTGCTGTGCACGATGGAAAAGGCCTAAAAGTTCTGCTTACGACGTCCCCATGGATGAAGGGCGCAACCCGAGGGGCCGATGCGGGTCCAAGCCAGCAAGGGGCCGGCATGGAAATCATTGCACCAGCCCCCATCTAGGACAGCAGTAGCTTCCGGAGGCTTTCGCCCCATGTTCAGCAAGGATCTCGAATACAGCATCGGCCAGTGCTACAAGCGCGCCCGCGAGGCGCGCCACGAGTACATGACGGTCGAACACCTGCTGTTGGCACTGCTCGACAACCCCTCGGCCGAAAGCGTGCTCAAGGCCTGCGGCGCCGACTTCGCGCGCCTGCGCGGCGACCTCGAGCAGGCCATCGCCACCTCGGTGTCGGTGTTGCCCGAAGACGTCGATCGCGACACCCAGCCGACGCTGGGCTTCCAGCGCGTGTTGCAGCGCGCCGTCTACCACGTCCAGTCCTCGGGCAAGAAGGAGGTCACCGGCGCCAACGTGCTGGTGGCGATCTTCGGCGAGAAGGACTCGCACGCGGTCTATTTCCTCAACCAGCAGGACGTGGCGCGCCTGGACGTGGTCAATTACCTCTCCCACGGCATCGCCAAGCACGGCTCCGAAGAACCCGGCAGCCCGCCCGAGGACGGCGAGGCCCGCGCCAGCGAAGGCGGCGAGGGCGAGGGCAAGGCCGACGCCTTGGCCGAATTCGCGGTCAACCTCAACCAGCTCGCCCGCGACGGCAAGATCGACCCGTTGGTCGGTCGCGCCGACGAGGTCGAGCGCACCATCCAGGTGCTGTGCCGCCGCCGCAAGAACAACCCGCTGTATGTCGGCGAGGCCGGCGTCGGCAAGACCGCGATCGCCGAGGGCCTGGCCAAGCGCATCGTCGACGGCGACGTGCCCGAAGTGCTGGCCGACGCGGTGATCTATGCCCTCGACCTGGGCGCGCTGGTCGCCGGCACCAAGTACCGCGGCGATTTCGAGAAGCGCCTGAAAGCCGTGCTGACCCAGTTGAAGAAGCTGCCGGAAGCGGTGCTGTTCATCGACGAGATCCACACCATCATCGGCGCCGGCAGCGCCAGTGGCGGCACCATGGACGCCAGCAACCTGATCAAACCGGCGCTGGCCTCGGGCGAGCTGCGTTGCATCGGTTCGACCACGTTCCAGGAGTACCGCGGCATCTTCGAGAAGGACCGGGCCCTGGCGCGGCGCTTCCAGAAAATCGACATCGTCGAGCCGACCGTGGGCGAGACCTATGAAATCCTGGTCGGCCTCAAGCCGAAGTACGAAGCGCATCACGGCGTGACCTACGCCGACGAGGCGCTGCACGCGGCGGTCGACCTGTCGGTCAAGCACATCGGCGACCGCCTGCTGCCGGACAAGGCCATCGACGTGATCGACGAGGCCGGCGCACGGCAGCGATTGTTGGCCGAAGGCATCCGCAAGAGCCTGATCGACGTCGAGGAGATCGAGACCATCGTCGCCAAGATGGCGCGGATCCCGACCAAGCAGGTCAGCGCCTCCGACAAGGACGTGCTGAAGAACCTCGAGCGCAACCTGAAGATGGTGATCTTCGGCCAGGACCCGGCCATCGACACGCTGACCTCGGCGATCAAGCTGGCGCGCTCGGGTCTGGGCAACCCGGACAAGCCGATCGGCAACTTCCTGTTCGCCGGCCCGACCGGCGTCGGCAAGACCGAGGTCACCAAGCAGCTGGCGCTGCAACTGGGCATCGAACTGGTGCGCTTCGACATGTCCGAGTACATGGAGCCGCATTCGGTGAGCCGCCTGATCGGCGCGCCCCCGGGCTACGTCGGCTTCGACCAGGGCGGCCTGCTGACCGAGAAGATCGTCAAGACCCCGCACTGCGTGCTGCTGCTGGACGAGGTCGAGAAGGCCCACCCGGACATCTTCAACATCCTGCTGCAGGTCATGGACCGCGGCGTGCTGACCGACACCAACGGCCGCGAGGCCAACTTCAAGAACGTGATCCTGGTGATGACCACCAACGCCGGCGCGGCGCAGGCGGCGCGGCGCACGATCGGCTTCACCCAGCAGGACCATTCGACCGATGCAATGGAAGTGATCCGGCGCAGCTTCACCCCGGAATTCCGCAATCGCCTCGACGCGGTGGTGCAGTTCCAGGCGCTGGGCTTCGACCACATCCTGCGCGTGGTCGACAAGTTCCTGATCGAGCTGGAAGCCCAGCTGCACGAGAAGAACGTCACGCTGACCGCGACCCCGACCGCGCGCGACTGGCTGGCCCAGCACGGTTTCGACCCGCTGATGGGCGCGCGGCCGATGGCGCGGGTGATCCAGGACAAGGTCAAGCGCCCGCTGGCCGACGAGCTGTTGTTCGGCAAGCTGGTCGGCGGCGGTCGGGTCACCATCGACGTACGCGACGACGAGCTGGTGGTCGAGGCGCAGGCCGAGCCGGAGAAGCTGCTGCCGGTCACGGTGTGAACGGTCCGCAGGAAAACAAAAAAGGCGGCCACTGGCCGCCTTTTTTCAATGGGTTACCGCAATTACTTCATGCGGTAGGTGATACGACCCTTGGTCAGGTCGTAAGGGGTCATTTCGACCTTCACCTTGTCGCCGGTCAGGATGCGGATGTAGTTCTTGCGCATGCGGCCGGAGATGTGGGCAATGATCTCGTGCCCGTTTTCGAGGCGCACACGAAACATGGTGTTCGGAAGGGTTTCCGCCACCGTGCCCTCGAATTCGATCACGTCGTCTTTTGCCATGTGGTTCCTGGGTTGTGAAGGGGTCGCCTTGGAATAAAGCGAGGAACGAAGCCGGGCATTCTGCCACGCCATCGGCGAGGGCGCAAAAAATATGTTAATCGGCTGCCGGGGCCTGATCGCCCGTGATGCCCAAGCGCCGGGCCGGCCAGTCGCCCACGCGCGCGGTCCAGGGGCCGCGGAGTTCGGGCTGGTCGCGCAGGTCGGCCACAGTTTCCAGAAAGCGACGCCGTGGCCAGCGTTGTGCGCCCAGGCTCAGCAGGTGGTCGTTCTCGACCTGGGCATCGATCAGCGGCCAGCCCCAGTGGTCGAGGTGGTGGGCGAGGGCAGCCAGGGCGACCTTGGAGCCGCCGGGCTGCGCACTGAACATGCTCTCGCCGAAGAACATCCGGCCGACGGCGATGCCGTAGATGCCGCCGACCAGGCGCTCGCCGTCGAATACCTCGAACGAATGAGCGTAGCCAAGCGCGTGCATGCGCTGGTAGGCGACGCGCATGTCGTCGATGATCCAGGTGCCGTGCTGACCCGGACGCGGAGTCCTCGCACAGGCCTCGATCACCTCGGCGAAGGCGGTGTCGGCGCGGACCGTCCAATCGCAGCGACGCAGACTGCGGCGGAATTTCGACGACAGCCGCACGTGATCGGTGGCGAACACCGTGCGCGGGTCCGGGCACCACCACAGGATCGGCTGGCCCGCGGAGTACCAGGGGAAGATGCCGTGCCGGTAGGCATTGAGCAGGCGCGCCGGCGACAGGTCGCCGCCGACCGCCAGCAGCCCGTCGGGTTGGCGCAACGCCCGCTCCGCCGGCGGGAACGGCGCCTCAGGATCGGCCGGCAGCAGGGCGGGCAGTGAACTCATCGATGCGATCATGGCCGATGGTTGTGCCTGCGGGCGACTTGAACGGCGTGTGCGCCGCCAGCGTCGCCGCGTAACGCTGCACCGAGGCGGCCTCCTGCGCGCACCAGTCGCGCAGGGGCTCGCGGAAGCCCTCGTGCGCAATCCAGTGCCGGCTGTGCACCAGGCTCGGCAGGAAACCGCGTGCGAGCTTGTGCTCTCCCTGGGCGCCGGGCTCGAAACGGGTCAGTCCATGGCGCAGGCAATATTCGATGCCCTGGTAGTAGCAGGTCTCGAAATGCAGGCCCGGCCAGGTCTCCGCGGCGCCCCAGTAGCGACCGTACAGCGTGTCGCCGCCGCGCAGGCACAACGCGCCGGCAATCGCCCGGCCCTCGCGCTGGGCGAGAAAGATCACCAGCGATGCCGGCAGGGTGGCGGCCAGGTGCTGCAGGAACTCCAGCGTCAACGCCGGATGGTTGCCGTAGTCGGCAAAGGTCTGCCGATAGAAGCCGTGCATCGCGGCCAGGTCGGCCTCGCTGGCCTGATGTCCCTCGACCACACGGAATGTGATGCCGGCCCGCGTCACCTTGGCCCGCTCCTGGCGGATGTTCTTGCGGTGCTTGTGGTCGAAGGCGGCCAGGAACGCATCGAAGTCGCGCCACGGTTCGTCGGCGGCATCGACCGGGTTGCGCCAGTGGTATTGCACGTCGACGCGCGGCAGCCAGTCGTCGCCAAAGGCCGGTTCCTCATCGTCGCGGTGGAAATTGACGTGTGCCGACGACAGGCCATTGCGCTCCGCCAGCGCGGCCAACAGCCCGGTCAGCGTGCGTCGATGGGCGGCATCACATGCCAGCAGCCGTGGCCCGGTCACGGGCGAGTAGGGCACGGCGCACAGCCATTTCGGAAAGTAGTCCAGGCCCTGCTGGGCATGGGCGTGCGCCCAGACGTGATCGAACACGAACTCGCCGTGCGAGTTGTCCTTCAGATAGGCCGGTGCGGCGGCGACCAGCGCCTCACCTTCCCAGACCGTGAGGTGATGGGGCGTCCAGCCCCATTGCGCGCGCAGGCAGCCGTGCTGTTCGAGCCCGGCAAGGAAGGCGTGGGCAATGAACGGGTTGCGGCCGTCGTGCAGCGCGTCCCATTGCGCGGCGGAAATCTGCGCGAGCGAGTCGAGGATGCGTGCGGTAGGCGTGGCGGTCATGGAACGTGAACACGGAATAACATGGATGTCGCGTCCTGAGCCTGAACTGTCGTCCCGAACGCAGCGAGGGACCTGCTTTCCGTCGGCGATCGCACGGAAAAAAACAGATCCCTTGCTGCGTTCGAGGTGACAACTTCAAGCAGATCCCTGGCTACGCCCGGGATGACATGCCCGTGGATTCGCTCCGCGTCAATTCGCGTCGGGAACCGCTCAGCCTTCTTTGTCCAGGAACTTCTCGGCGTCGAGCGCGGCCATGCAGCCGAAGCCGGCCGAAGTGATGGCCTGGCGATAGACCTGATCGGCGACGTCGCCGGCGGCGAACACGCCCGGCACCGAGGTCTGGGTGGCGTTGCCGTCGAGGCCGGTCTGGATGGTGAGGTAGCCATTCTTCATCGCCAGTTGGCCTTCGAACAGGCTGGTGTTCGGGGTGTGGCCGATCGCCACGAACAGGCCGTGGATCGACAACTCGCGGCTGGAGCCGTCCTGCACCGACTTCACGCGCAGGCCGGTGACACCGGCGTCGTTGCCGAGCACTTCGTCGACTTCGTGATGCCAGATCGGCTCGATCTTGCCGGCCTGGATCTTGGCGTGCAGCTTGTCCTGCATGATCTTCTCGGCGCGCAGCGTGTCGCGGCGATGCACCAGGTAGACTTTGCGGGCGATGTTGGACAGGTACAGCGCTTCCTCGACCGCGGTGTTGCCGCCGCCGATCACGGCCACGTCCTGGTCCTTGTAGAAGAAGCCGTCGCAGGTCGCGCAGGCGGACACGCCGCGTCCCTTGAACAGTTCTTCCGACGGCAGGCCCAGGTACTTGGCGGTGGCGCCGGTGGCGATGATCAAGGCGTCGGCGGTGTACTCGCCGCTGTCGCCGATGAGCTTGAACGGACGGTTTGCCAAGTCGGCCGTGTGGATGTGGTCGAACACGACTTCGGTGTCGAAGCGCTCGGCGTGTGCCTGCATGCGCGTCATCAGGTCCGGGCCCATCAGGCCGTGGGCATCGCCGGGCCAGTTGTCGACCTCGGTCGTGGTCATCAGCTGACCGCCCATCTGCAGGCCGGTGATCACCAGCGGCTTCAGGTTCGCGCGTGCCGCGTAGACGGCGGCGGTCCAGCCGGCCGGGCCGGAGCCGAGGATGATGACTTTGGAGTGCTTCGATGGGGTCATGGGTATAATCGCGGGCTGTAGGAATGCGCTCTTGCGCGAAGTGTTCCGCCATACGCAGGCGTGCTGAATCCGTACGCGGGCGTGTCGATGGAACGTTGAGCCATAGCTTGGAGGCGCGATCCCGCCAAAACAAGGCGCGTCCCGCGACGCAATGTTGCACTGCGCCGTGAGGCATCCATCGCGACGGACGACAATAGGCAGGACGCGCCGCGGATGCGGCGTTTTTTTCGTCAGGACTTCCCCCATACGAGCCGCGCAAGCCCGCGCGGTTTTTCAACGAGCAAAGGTAGAGACATGCGGATCGGCGTTCCCAAGGAAACCAAGACTCTCGAAGGGCGCGTCGCGCTCGTTCCGGCCGCGGCCGGCGACCTGGTCAAGCGCGGCCATGAGGTCTGGATCGAGAAGGATGCCGGCATCAAGTCGGGCTTCAAGGACGAGCAGTACGCCCAGCTCGGCGTGAAGATCGCGCCGGATGCGGCGGCGTTGTACGAGAAGGGCGAGTTGATCGTGAAGGTCAAGGAGCCGATCGCCGGCGACCTGGCGCTGCTGCGCAAGGACCACCTGCTGTTCTGCTACCTGCACCTGGCGGCCGAGCCGGAACTGACCAAGCAACTGCTCGACATCGGCCTGACCGGTGTTGCCTTCGAGACCGTCGAGCTGCCCAACGGCGACCTGCCGCTGCTGGCGCCGATGTCGGTCATCGCCGGCAAGATCGCGGTGCAGGTCGGCACCCATCTGCTGCACCAGCCGGAAGGCGGCAAGGGCAAGCTGCTCGGCGGCCTGCCGTCGACCGAGCGCGGCAAGGTGGTGGTGTTCGGCGCGGGCAAGGCCGGCAGTGCCTCGGCACAGCTGGCCGCGGCCGGCGGCTCGAATGTCGTGGTGTTCGAAATGCGCCAGGACCGCATGGAAGAAATGATGCGCCTGGGCAACAACGTGACCGCGCTGTACCCGTATGCCGACGTGGTCGCCCGTGAAGTCGCCTCGGCCGACCTGGTGGTCGGCGCGGTGCTGGTGACCGGCGCGCGTGCGCCGCACGTGCTGACCCGCGAGATGCTCAAGGGCATGCAGGACGGCAGCGTGGTGGTTGATATCTCGATCGACCAGGGCGGCTGCTTCGAGACTTCGCGCCCGACCACCTGGAAGGAACCGACCTACGTTGAAGAGGGCGTGACCCACTTCTGCGTGACCAACATGCCCGGCGCCGTGCCGCAGACCAGCTCGCAGGCGATCTGCGCGGCGATCCTGCCGTGGGTCAACAAGCTGGCCTCGGGCGACACGCCGGGCAACAGCTGGCGCGACAACCAGGCGCTGGTGCGCGGCATCAACGTCGAGGGCGGCAAACTGGTGCATCCCGCGCTGCAGGACATGAAGCTGTAACAGCGAAGGCGCGAACCGGGTCAAGAAACGGGGAGGGTCGGGGAACCGGCGCTCCCCGTTTCGTTGCTGAAGTGCCGTAACCTGATGGCCATGGGTTTTCTTCGTCCTTCCCACGAAGGCAGGAGTCCTCGGGCGGTAACCCGTTGAAAGCAAAGTCCCTGGATCCCGGCCTTCGCGGAATGACGGTGTCCAGAGGCCCGCTTCGGCCTCTTTTGTCGTATATTCAACAACTAACGCAGCCTAGCTGAGGCAGAACATCACGGTGGCGCAAGTGTCCACAGCCAGCCGCAGGAAGGCGAAAGCCGAGAAGCTCCCGCCGTCGCCGCGGCGACAGCGCCTCATGCGCGACATCGCGCTGATCCTGATCGCGCCCCTGTTGCTTTATCTGCTGGCCAGCCTGATCACGTTCTCACCGACCGATCCGGGCTGGTCGCACTCGGGCAGTGTCACCGCGCCGCTGCACAACGTCGGCGGGCGCGTCGGCGCCTGGACGGCCGACGTGCTCTTGTACCTGTGCGGCTACGTGGCGTTCCTGCTGCCGATCATGCTCGGTGCGGTCGCCTGGATCGCCTTGTTCGGCATGGACGTGGACGGCGATGGCGCCGCCGATCTGGGGCCGGCCTTGCGCCTGGTCGGCATCGTCGGCTTCCTGGTCTCGGCCACGGGCCTGCTGGAGCTGCGCATCGGCCCGGCCGCCGATTTCTCGGCACGCAGCGGCGGCATTCTCGGCCAGCTGGTCGGCAAATCGCTCTACAGCGGCTTCGGTCCGGTTGGCGGCAACCTGTTCCTGCTCGCCTTGCTGCTGGTGTCGGTGACGCTGGCCACGGGCCTGTCCTGGTTCTCGGTCATGGACCGGATCGGGCAATGGGTGCTCTCGCTCGGGCCGACGCTGAGCCAGCTGTTCCGCCGCGGCAGCCAGCAGGCCACCGAATGGCAGCAGACCCGCGCGTTCCGTGAGGAGCGCGAGGAAGCGCGCAAGTTCGACAGCGAGCTGCGCGCCAAGCGTGCGCCAGTCAAGATCGAACCGCCGCCGGCACCGGTGGTGGAGAAGAGCGACCGCGCCAAGCGCGAAACGCAGATCCCGCTGTTCCACACCAGCGACGGCAGCGGCATCCCGCCGCTGGCGCTGCTCGACGACCCCAAGCCGCAGCCCAAGGGCTACAGCGAGGAGACGCTGGAGACGCTGTCGCGGCAGATCGAGTTCAAGCTCAAGGATTTCCGCATCGACGCCGAAGTCGTCGGCGCCTATCCGGGACCGGTCATCACCCGCTTCGAGGTGCAGCCGGCGCCGGGCGTCAAGGTCAGCCAGATCAGCTCGCTCGACAAGGACATCGCCCGCGGCCTGTCGGTCAAGTCGGTGCGCGTGGTCGACGTGATCCCGGGCAAGTCGGTGATCGGCCTGGAAACCCCGAACACCAGCCGCGAGATGATCTTCCTGTCCGAGCTGCTGCGTTCGAAGGAGTACGACAAGTCCACCAGCCCGCTGACGCTGGCCTTGGGCAAGGACATCGCCGGCCGACCGACCGTGGCCGATCTTGCGCGCATGCCGCACCTGCTGGTCGCCGGCACCACCGGTTCGGGCAAGTCGGTCGCGGTCAACGCGATGGTGCTGTCGCTGCTGTACAAGGCCTCCGCCAAGGACCTGCGGATGCTGATGATCGATCCGAAGATGCTGGAGCTCTCGGTCTATCAGGGCATCCCGCACCTGCTGGCGCCGGTCGTCACCGACATGAAGGAGGCCGCTAACGGCCTGCGTTGGTGCGTGGCCGAGATGGAGCGGCGCTACAAGGTGATGTCGGCGGTGGGCGTGCGCAACCTCGCCGGCTTCAACAAGAAAGTGAAGGACGCCATCGAGGCTGGCCAGCCGATGATGGACCCGCTGTTCAAGCCCAACGGCGAGCTGGGTGAGGCGCCGCGGCCGCTGGAAACGCTGCCCTTCATCGTCATCTTCATCGACGAATTCGCCGACATGATGATGATCGTCGGCAAGAAGGTCGAGGAACTCATTGCGCGCCTGGCGCAGAAGGCACGCGCCGCCGGCATCCACCTGATCCTCGCCACCCAGCGGCCGTCGGTGGACGTGATCACCGGTTTGATCAAGGCCAATATCCCGACCCGCATCGCGTTCCAGGTGTCGAGCAAGATCGACTCGCGCACGATTCTTGATCAATCCGGTGCGGAAACGCTGCTCGGCCACGGTGACATGCTGTACCTACCACCGGGCACCGCGATGCCCGAGCGCGTGCACGGCGCCTTCGTCTCCGACGAGGAAGTGCATCGCGTGGTCGAACACCTCAAGCAGGTCGGTGGCGGCCCGGACTACGTCGAGGGCGTACTGGACGAAGTGCAGACCATGGGCGACGGCACCGTGGTCGGCGCGACCGGCCTGCCGGAAAGCGGCGGCGGGGGAGGCGACGAGTCCGACCCGCTGTACGACGAGGCCGTGCGCATCGTCACCGAGACCCGCCGTGCCTCGATCTCCGGCGTGCAGCGTCGCCTCAAGATCGGCTACAACCGCGCCGCGCGCCTGATCGAAGCAATGGAGGCGGCCGGCATCGTCACGCCGCCGGAGCACAACGGCGACCGCAGCGTGCTGGCACCGCCGCCGCCCAAGTAAGTAACGGCCCGATCGATCCGTCAGTCGCGCGGGCGAGCGGGGCGCTTCGTACGTATTCAGCAAAGACGCGGCACACTCGCCGCCAACGGTTTTCCGGAGTTCTTCAATGCGTGTCATTCGATCGATCGGCTTGCTGGCTGTGCTGTTTGCGACGACGGCTTATGCCGGTGCACGCGACGAACTCAACGCCTTCACCCGGGGTCTGAAAGGGCTCGACGGCCAGTTCACGCAGAAGGTGTTCGACCCCAGCGGCAAGTTGAAGGAAAGCTCGAACGGCAACGTCGCCCTGTCGGCGCCACGCCTGTTCCGCTGGGAGTACCTCAAGCCGTACCCGCAACTGATCGTCGCCGATGGCAAGAAGGTCTGGGTGTACGACCCCGACCTGCAGCAGGTCACGGTGCGGCCGCAGGGCGTCGAGGAGCAGAACAGCCCGCTCGCGGCGTTGATCGATCCGGGCAAGCTTGACGCGCAATTCGTGGTCAAGGACGCCGGTGCCGCCGACGGTCTGCAATGGTTGGCCATGGCGCCGAAGAACGACGCCGAGGCGAACTTCCAGTCCGCCCGGCTCGGTTTCGACGCGAGCGGGCTGGCACGGATGCAGGTCGTCGACGCACTGGGCCAGCGCACCGAGATCATCTTCAGCGGCTGGAAGCGCAACCCGGCTTTCCCGGCGGGCACCTTCAAATACGCTGCGCCCAAGGGCGTGGATGTCATTGGCGAGGGCTGAACCGCACACGCGGTAGTACGCTGACCCGCTTCGATGATCGGCGTTCTGAGGTCGCAGCGACTGCGACGGGCTGCACGTTAGAATCGGCCCGTGAGCAAATCCCGCAACGCCGTGCCCGAGAACGACCTGCTCAGCGTGGACCGCGACCCGTTGCGGCCATTGGCCGAGCGCATTCGGCCACGCACGCTGGACGAGATGGTCGGGCAACGCCGCCTGCTCGCGCCGGGGTCGGCGCTGCGTCGCGCGGTCGAATCCGGCCGGGTTCATTCGATGATCCTGTGGGGCCCGCCCGGGTGCGGCAAGACCACGTTGGCCCTGCTGCTGGCGCATTACTCCCAGGCGGAATTCCGCGCCATCTCGGCGGTGCTCTCCGGTTTGCCGGAGGTGCGGCAGGTGCTGGCCGAGGCGGCGCACCGTTTCGCCGAGGGCCGGCGCACCGTGCTGTTCGTCGACGAGGTGCATCGCTTCAACAAGACGCAGCAGGACGCGTTCCTGCCGCACATCGAGCGCGGCACCATCGTGTTTGTCGGCGCCACCACCGAGAACCCGTCCTTTGAACTGAACTCGGCGCTGCTGTCGCGCTGCCGCGTGCACGTGATGGAGGCGGTCTCGGCCGAGGATATCCGCCTGGCCTTGTTGCATGCGCTCGGGGACGAGGAGCGCGGCCTCGGTGGTCGCGGCTTGCAGGTCGGCGACGAAGCACTGGAGCAGATCTCCCGCGCCGCCGACGGTGATGTGCGCCGTGGCCTGACCCTGCTCGAAATCGCTGCCGAACTGGCCGAAGGCGAGGGCGGACAGATCACGGCTGCGACGCTGGCGCAGGTGCTGGCCGACCGCACCCGCCGTTTCGACAAGGGCGGCGAGCAGTTCTACGACCAGATCTCGGCGCTGCACAAATCCGTGCGCAGCTCCAATCCGGATGCCGCGCTCTACTGGCTGACGAGGATGCTCGACGGCGGTTGTGATCCGGCCTACCTGGCGCGGCGATTGACGCGCATGGCGGTCGAGGACATCGGCCTGGCCGACCCGCGTGCGCTGCAGATGGCGCTGGAGGCCTGGGGCACGTACGACCGGCTCGGCAGCCCGGAAGGCGAACTCGCATTCGCGCAGTTGGTGATCTACCTGGCCAGCACCGCCAAATCGAATGCCGCCTACGTCGCCTATAACACCGCCAGGCAGGACGTGCGCGAGCACGGTACGCAGGAGGTGCCGCTGCACCTGCGCAATGCGCCGACCAAACTGATGAAGCAGCTCGGCTACTCCAAGGGCTATCAGTACGACCACGATGCCGAAGGAGGGATCGCGCTTGACCAGACCGGGTTCCCCGACGCGATGGGCGAGCGCGTGTACTACCAGCCGGTGGAGCGGGGCCTGGAAATCAAGCTGAAGGAGAAGCTTGATCGTCTGCGTGCAGCCCGGGACGCCGCGCGCCGCACCACCGACGGCAAGGACGGCTGAACAGCCGTTGCCTTGACGCAACGCCAGAGTCACTTCATGTGATTCGCCCAACTGCTTGGCGTAAATCAGGATTGCCGTCGCTGCAAGCGCGCTGCAATAGCGGACGTATCTTTTGTGCAACATTGATCTGAACTGCCCGGCCCGACCTGATCGGGTAGGTGGATCAATGGCTTGCCATGCAGCACGAGCATCGACCTGGCAAGCGAACGACACCACCACGTTGCGTACTTGAAACATCGAGGCGGCCGACCGGCGGCGATATCCGCTGGCCGTTCAGCGCCGCGTTTACGTTCAGCAAGAATCCCGTCGCCGATCAAGGCATTAGCGCAGATGAACCAGGGCTGGCACCGGCCATGCGTGTAGCTCTATGCGTCGTTATCCGATGCCTTCCTCCCTAGGTGTCAAACCGACGTAAAGGAGAACCACAATGCGCATTCGTACCAGCTTGATGGCAACGGCAGTGCTCATCGGCCTCGGATTCGGTAGCCAGGCTTGGGCACAACAGACCAACGGTGACGGCAATGCCGGGGACGACGTCCTGGTCGCCCTCGACAACTCCGACAACAGCACCGGCGACAACCGCGACAACCGCGGCCGCGCTCGCGCTGATGACGGTTCCGCCGCAGCGAACAACGGTGGCACCGCCACCAATACCTACACCGACTCCAGCAGCTTCAGCAAGACCTCGAGCTATATCGTCGCCAAGACCGAGCTCAATGGCACCGTCAGCGACATCCGCATCCATGACATTGGCAATGTCGCCAAGAACTGGGGCGATGCCAACGGTGGCGACGGCGGCAAGGGTTACGGCGGCGACGGCGGCAAGGCCTATGGCGGCAAGGGCTATGGCGGCGACGGCGGCGACGGCGGCGATGCCCGCGCACGCGGTGCCAATGGCGGCGACGCCAGCGGTGACGGCGGCTGGGCGGTTGCAGCCAGCGCATCCGCAGCAGGCGGCGGCGACGGCGGCGACGGCGGCCGCGCCAATGCCCGCGAACGCGGTGCTGGCAATGCCACGGGCGGTACCGGTGGTGCAGGCGGTGCGGGTGCCGGTGGCACCTCGACGGCCGGCGCTGCAACCGGAACCGGTGGCTCCAGTGCATCGACGGCAGGCTCCGGCGGCTCGGTCGCGTCCAACGCCGGTGCCGGTGGTGCCGGATCGGGCGGCACGGGCGGTGCGGCAACCGGCGGCGCCGGCAGCGGTGGTACCGGCGGTGCCGGTGGTGCCGGTGGCTCGGTGACCAATGATGCAGGCACCTTCAACATGTCCAGCACCATGTCCAGTGTCGGACAGTCGGCCGCCGGCATCATGGTCGCCGCGCAGAACAGCGGTTTCGCCTCGCTGATCCAGCAGGGTGTCACCGTGCAGGCCAACCTGACCGTAGGTCCATAAGCGCTCCCCATGGCGCGTCGGGCACCTCCCGGCGCGTCACGCGCGAGCAGGCGCTCCGCCGACCCGCACGCTTCGGCGGAGCGCCTGAGGGTGAGGGGACCCGCACGCGCGGTCGGGAATGCAGGCGAAGGAGCATGACCATGCGACCGTACCGTTCCATCGTGATGCCTGTTTCAACTGCGCTGTGGATGCTGATCACTGGCAGCGCACTGGCCTCGGACTTTGGCCCCGTACCCGGGCTGGCCGAGTGCACGGAACCACCCGTACTCGCATCGGCGCCGTCCGTGCCCGTGCAGGTCATCGGCATGGGCCAAACGATCAATTCCGATCGGCTTGCCGGATTGCGCGGCGGTACGGATATCGACAACGACATCCTGGTCGACGGCAAGGTCGACAACACCAGTGCCGACCGCGTCGTCACCGGCCACAACTCGATCAACGCCGGGTCGTTTGCCAACAGCAACGGCATCGTCACCACGATCCAGAACACCGGGGCGAACGTGCTGATCCAGAACGCGATGATCGTCAACGTGCAGTTCGCACCGCCGGTGCCATGAGCCTGGATGGAGCCCGTCGCCGGGCATGGTTGCTGGCACTGGTTTGGCTGTTGGCAGGCGGTCTGGCATCGGCGGCTTCGCTCGACGTGCGTATACCGCACGGCGCCAGCTATGGCGTGCGCGTGACCAGCCTGAAAGAAGCGCGGTTCCGGACCACGGTTCCCCAGCAATACGATTTCAGTTGCGGCTCGGCGGCAACGGCGACCTTGCTGACCTATCAGTACGGGATCCCGGTCACCGAGGCCGAAGTGTTCATGCAGATGTACACCCACGGCGACCAGGGCAAGATCCGCCAGGAAGGCTTCTCGCTGCTCGACATCCGCGGCTACCTGGAATCCCGTGGGTTCGAGGCCGACGGCTTTGAATTGCCCCTGGACAAGCTGTTCGAGGAGCAACTGCCGGCGATCGTGCTGCTCAACGACCGAGGTTACCGCCATTTCGTCGTCATCAAGGGATTGCACAACGGACGCGTGCTGATCGGCGATCCGGCACGCGGCACGCGCGCGATGCCACGTTCGCGCTTCGAGAAGTTGTGGGACAACCGTGTCCTGTTCGTGGTGCACAACCGCCGCGAGGAAGCGCACTTCAACCTCGCGCGCGACTGGCGCACCGCGCCACCGGCGCCGCTGGATGCGGGAATCGCCCGCGATGGCCTGTACTACACCGTGACGCCCCGGCGTGGCCCGGGCGACATCTGAGTGAGGTGATGCCATGACTACGTCCACGTCCACGTCGATGAGTGCCTGTGCGCTGCTGGTCCTTGCCTCGATCTGGTCGTCTGGCGCTGCAGGGCAGGGCGATGAACGGCCCGGCGCGAAGCTCGGCCCGGAGTGGGTCGCGATCGACCCGGCGCGCCTGGACGAACTGCGCGGCGGCTTCGTGACCAGCACGGGCATGGCGTTGTCGTTCGGCATCGAGCGCGCCATCTTCGTCAACGGCGCACTGGTCGCCACCACGCGGGTGCATATCCCCGATGTGGCCCGCATGACCGGCGAGCAGGCGCAGCAGCTGGCCCGCTTCAACGAGGGCCTGATCGTGCAGGTCGGTGCCAACAACCATGTGGAATCTTCCGGCAACTTCAACGGCGTGGTGATCCAGAACAGCAGCGATGGCCAGGACCTGCGTGCACTGACCACCGTGAACGTGGGGGTGGACACGCTGGGGGCCTTCCAGGACATGAACACGCAGGCGGCCCTGCACAGCGCACAGATCCAGGCCATCGGGGCGCCCTGAAAAGCGACCGGTCTGCGTTTGCAACCAAGGACACTGCATGAAAAGGACGCCGTCGATGCCCCGCCACCTGGTCCTTGTTCCCTGCTTGTGGCTGGCCATGGCCGGCATCGCCCGCGCCCAGGAGTCAACCAGCGCCGCCGACGTGCCACGGCTGGATGCGTTGCAGCAGGAAATCAACCAGCAGACCCAGCGGCTGGACGAACTGCGCCAGTCGCTGGCGCAGCAGGAGCGCAATGTCGCGGAGCTGCAGCGGGTGTTGAACGAAGAGCGCCTGGGTGCGACCCGCGGTACCGGCGCACCACCGGGCGTCGTGATCCCGTCGCTGGCACAGCAGACCACCGCGCCGGTCGTGCAGAACCTTGCGCAGCAGGCACAGCCCCAACAGCAACCAGTGGGGCAGGCGCCGGCTTCGGATTCCCGCCCACCTGAGGTCGCGCAGATCTTCGACCAGCCCGGCGTGCTGACCCCGCGCGGCCAGTTCATCCTCGAGCCGTCGCTGCAGTTCGGCTACCTGTCCAACGACCGCGTCGCCCTGGTCGGTTTCACCATCATTCCGGCGATCCTGATCGGCCTGATCGACGTGCGCGAGGTCAAGACCACCACCGGCATCGCGACCCTGACCGGCCGCTACGGCCTCGGCGACCGTTTCGAGCTGGAAGCCAAGGTGCCGTACGTCTACATCAACGGCGACACCGTCAGCCGCGAGATCTTCACCGGCAGCGCCGTCGACAACGTCTTCAACGCCAACGGCAATGGCATCGGCGACGTCGAAATGACCGCGCGTTACCAGATCAACAAGGGCGGGCCCGACAAGGCGTTCTGGATCGGCTGGTTGCGTTACAAGAGCCGCACCGGCAAGGACCTGTTTGAAGTGGTGACCGATTGCGTGACGCGCTGCGTGGCCAACACCACCGGCACCGGCCTGCCGCTGGAGTTGCCGACCGGCACCGGCTTCGAGGCCCTGCAACCCGGCGTGACCTGGTTGTATCCGTCCGACCCGGTGGTGTTCTTCGGCAGTTTCAGCTACGTCTACAATTTCGAGCGCGACAACGTCTCGCGCACCGTGCTCGGCGGTGTCACCGAGGAACTGGGCGACGTCAAGATCGGCGACATCCTCGGCTTCAACCTCGGCATGGGCCTGGCGCTCAACGAAAAAGCCTCGATCAGCCTGGGCTACGACCAGAACATCGTCGGCAAGACCAAGCAGAACGGTGAAGACGCGCCCGGATCGGTGCGGGTGGTGCTGGGCACCTTGCTGCTGGGCGGTACTTACCGCTTCAACGAGCGCGTATCGCTCAACGTCGCGCTCGGCGTCGGTGTGACACGCGACACGCCGGACGTGACGCTCACCGCGCGGGTGCCGATCTCGTTCTGAAGAACGGCACGTCGCGGCTGCGCATCAGCGTGCGGGTGGGTAGATCGTCTTCCATTCCTTGCGCATGTCGACCACCGTCCAGCCCTTCTGCGTGGCCTCGTCCCAGGCCTTGTCGAGCTTGCCGATCCTGGACTTGCGGTCGTAGGCCCACTCGCGCTTGCCATCGGTGTGGTGGACGAGGCCAGCGAAACGCGGGCCATCGCCGCCCGTCGTCCACTCCAGCATCTGCTGGTCGCCATCGGAATTACCGAACGCGAAGATGGGGCGACGCCCGATGAAGCGCTGGATGCCTACCGGCTTGCCAACACTGTCATCAACCAGTGCCACCTTCGGCAGTTTGACCAGAACCGGCACGCCATCGCGCAGCTCGTACTTGAGCTCACCGCCGCTGCCGATCACCTGTTCCGGCGGAATGCCGTAGACGCGCTCGGTCCAGGGCCGCATGAACTCCTGGCCGCCGCCGGAGACGATATAGGTCTTGAAACCGTTCGCCCGCAGATAGGCCAGCAGTTCCAGCATCGGCTGGTAGACCATCTCGGTGTAGAGCTTCTTGGTCTTGGGGTGACGCGCCGTCGCAGCCCACTGCGTCACGACCGAGTTGAATTCGTCCGTGGTCATGCCGCTGTGCGTGGCGGCAATGAGTTCCGCCAGGCCCTTTTCGCCGGCCGCGGCCAGGTCCTTCATGTCCCCCGTGAGAGCGGACTTGTACGGCTCGGTGGTCTGCCATTCCGGGTGCTGCGGCGCCAACACCCGGATCCGGTCGAAGACAAAGAAGCCCTGAAAGTACAAAGGCTGCTCGGCCCAGAGCGTGCCATCGTTGTCGAAGGTGGCGATGCGCTCGTTGACCGCGACGAAGTCGGGCGACCCGGTGGTGGTCACCTTGTCCATGAAGGCGACGATGGCCTTTTTCGAGGGACCGGATTTCCACGAGGGCAGGGGGTCGGCGGCCAATACCGGCAGCGAACAAAACACCAGCAGCGCTGCCAGCAGGCAGCGAATCATTCGATTCACATGGAGCTCCTTGATCATCCTTGGCAAAGACCTGCCGGCAACCATAAGGCGTTGGGGCAGCAATGGAATGCTGCGCATGCAGGGATTGCAGCCGCTGGAAATGTACAGGCGAAACGCGCAGCCGTCATCACTAGTTCCGGAAGCGAACGGCTGCATTTGTTTTGCCGAATCCGCTCTTTCGCGCACGCTGCATTGGTATGTATTTCGGTGTTGATTTCACGCGTCCATCACATGATCTTCACCAGCATGCGGCAGGTTGGATGAAGCGCAAATCGGCGATTGCACGAAGGCGAAATATGCCCGGAAGACTGACGCTTGCCAGTAATCTTGCGACCGCAAAGTCATCGTTTTCCGGGCCATATCGACCGTAATCCAGCCGTGTAAAGGCACCAACGCGCTTACATTGGAGATGCATGGACACTGAGCTGGACATTCTTCAGCGGTTCTGGACTGACCTCGTTGCCCGGTCGGACGGCCCGATGACTTTCCGTTTCTTTTTGCAACCGACGATGGCCTTCATCGCGGCCCTGCATGACGGCATCAAGGATGCGAAGGCCGGGCGCGCGCCCTATTTTCAACGCCTCGTCCATGGTGACAAGACGGCCCGATTGACCGCGTTCCGCGAGGGGTTCACCGCCGTGACCCGGGTCTTGCTGCTCGGGGTCGGGATGGACGTGATCTATCAGTACAAGATGTATTCGCAAGGAAAACAGGATTTCCTGTTCTATCCAACCGAAGCGCTGGTGATCGTGGTGCTTCTGGCGTTCGTGCCGTACTTGCTGTTGCGCGGTCCGATCAAGCGCATTGCGACATGGTGGTTCGGCCGGAAGCAAAAGGCGGGTTGAGGAGCCCAGTTGGTGATGCAGGAAAGCGAGCAGATGCCCGAACACCCCGAACGTTTGAAAGAGCCCCCCGCGCCGCTTCCGACCAGACCACCACGGCTGGAAGTCACGCCGGTACCGCCGATTCCAGATCCCGGAAACGTGGCTGCGGATCAGGCCTCCACCGAGTACTCGGCCTATCGCACCGGGCTATCGAACCACCGGACCGGGCTGTCCGAACACCGGACCTCGCTTTCGGAGTACCGCACCGACTTGTCGACGCACCGGACCGATCTGTCCGAACATCGCACCAGCCTTTCAGAAAACCGCACCGCGCTGTCGAACGAGCGCACCGAGATGGCGATGCGCCGCACCGGCATGTCGTTCCAGCGCACACGCATGAGCGCCGACCGCACGCTGATGTCGATCCTGCGCACGGCGCTGTCGCTGATCGGCTTCGGCTTCACCATCTTCCAGTTCTTCGGCCACCTGCAGAGCTCCAAGCTTCTGGCCGAGACCAGCCATGCGCCGCGCAATTTCGGTATCGCGCTAGTGGCGCTTGGCGTCGTCATGCTGACACTCGGCATCGGTTACCACCTCAGCTTCATGAAGAGCCTGCGCGCCGAACGCTCGGCGATGAAGCTCGATGGCCTGATTCACGGCGAAAGCCCCTATCCGGTATCGCTGACGCTGATCACGGCCACGCTGCTGTGGCTGCTGGGCCTGCTGGCGATCGCCAGCATGGCGTTCAACCTGGGCACCCTGGGCTAGGGGCGCCGCAACAATCACATCTGATTGCGTAATCGGATGACCGGTTCCACCCCTTCCCCGCAGTGTAGCGGCAGTGGCGGATTTCCCTGAAAGAGTCTGGACGGAGAAAGGAGTTTCACAATGGCGACAGCAAAGAAGGCTTCACCCGCAGCTGCTGGCAAGACCGGCAAGGCCAAACAGCCCAACATCCTGGTGATCTGGGGCGACGATATCGGTATCAGCAACCTGAGCTGTTACAGCCAGGGCCTGATGGGCTACCACACGCCCAACATCGACCGCATCGCCAAGGAAGGCATGTTGTTCACCGATTCCTATGGTGAGCAATCGTGCACCGCCGGCCGTTCGTCGTTCATTTCCGGCCAGAGCGTCTACCGCACCGGCCTGTCCAAGGTCGGCCGTCCCGGCGGCAAGGAAGGCCTACAGGCGGAGACCGTGACCATCGCCGAGCTGCTGAAAGAGCAGGGCTACGCCACCGGCCAGTTCGGCAAGAACCACCTGGGCGACCTCAACAAGTACCTGCCCACCGTGCACGGCTTCGATGAGTTCTTCGGCAATCTCTACCACCTCAATGCCGAAGAAGAGCCGGAGATGTACGACTACTTCCCGGAGAAGGACTTCCCCAACTTCCGCAAGAACAACGGTCCGCGCGGCGTGTTGCATTGCTGGGCCACTGACAAGGACGACCCGACTGTTGAAGAGCGCTGGGGCAAGGTCGGCAAGCAGAAGATCAAGGACACCGGCCCGCTGACCAAGGCGCGTATGGAGACCTGCGACGATGAATTCGTCGAAGCGGCCAAGGATTTCATCGGTCGCCAGCACAAGGCCGACAAGCCGTTCTTCGTGTGGCTGAACACCACCCACATGCACATGTTCACCCACACCAAGAAGAAGAGCCTCGGCCAGGCCGGTCGCTGGCAGTCGCCCTACCACGACACCATGATCGACCACGACAAGAACGTCGGCGACATGCTCGATTACCTGGATGAGCTCGGCATCACCGAGGACACGATGGTGGTCTACGCCACCGACAACGGTCCGCACCGCAACTCGTGGCCGGATGCCGGCACCACGCCGTTCCGCAGCGAAAAGGACACCAACTGGGAAGGCGCATTCCGCATTCCGCAGCTGGTGCGCTGGCCGGGCAAGATCGCGGCTGGCTCGGTCGCCAACGGCATCACCCAACACCACGACTGGCTGCCGACCTTCCTGGAAATGGCCGGCGCACCGGACGTCGTCGAGAAGCTGAAGAAGGGCTACAAGGCCAACGGCAAGACCTTCAAGAACCACATCGATGGCATGAGCCTGCTGCCTTACCTGACCGGCAAGCAGAAGGAGAGCCCGCGAAATCTGTTCATGTACTTCAGCGATGACGGTGACGTGCTGGCGATGCGCTACGACAACTGGAAGGTCACCTTCATGGAGCAGCGCTGCCGGGGCACCATGCAGATCTGGGCCGAGCCGTTCACCACGCTGCGATTGCCGAAGCTGTTCAATCTACGGACCGATCCGTACGAGTACGCGGACATCACCTCGAACAGCTACTACGAGTGGTTCCTGTACCACGACTACCTCCTGCTCGCGGCCTACGGCCTGGCCGACAAGTTCGCTGCGACGCTGGTGGAGTTCCCGCGCGTGCAGAAGCCGGGCAGCTTCACCATCGATGACGCGCTGGAGAAGATGAGCGCGATGTCGGTCAAGGACTGAGTCAGGACGACGATGCCGGCGCCATGTGCGCCGGCATCGCTTTTCGTGTCGTGGCAACGAAACCATGGAAGCAAGATGGCAATGACTGAAGTACTGCCCTCCTGGAACAACACGGCGACCAAGGCGGCGATCGTCGACTTCGTGACCCGGGTCACCCACGTCGGTGGCAGCGACTACGTGGCCCCGCCAGAGCGGATCGCCACCTTCGACAACGACGGCACGCTGTGGTGTGAATTTCCGTTGCAGGTGCAGGTGTTCTTCACCCTGGACGAGCTGAAGCGGCTGACGGTCACCGCCCCGGCGCTGCTGGCCAAACCGGCCTTCAAGGCGCTGCTGGCCGGCGACCTGAAGACGCTGATGACGCTTTCCAAGCGTGAAATCTTCGAGCCGGCGTTCGCGGTGCACGCGGGCATGACCGTCGACGAGTTCAAGGCCACCGTCGGCCACTGGTTGCAGCAGGCGAAGCACCCCAAGCTCGGCCGGCTGTTCGCCAGCAACACCTACCAACCGCAGGTCGAGCTGCTGCAGTACCTGCGCGACAACGGCTTCAAGACCTTCATCGTCACCGGCGGCGGCATCGAGTTCGTGCGCGAGGTGTCGGAACAGCTGTACGGGATTCCGCCGGAACAGGTGGTCGGTTCCAGCACCAAGGCCAAATTCGAGATCGCCGACGGCCAATCCGCGATTCGCAAGATGCCGGACCTGGGCAGCTTCGACGATCGCGACGAAAAACCGGTCAACATCGACCTGCACATCGGCCGCCGCCCGATCTTCGCTTTCGGCAATTCCGACGGCGACCTGGCGATGCTGCGTTACACGCTGACCGGGCCGGGCGCACGCATGGGGCTGCTGCTGCACCACGACGATGCCGAGCACGAATTCGCCTACGATCGCGACTTCAAGCCGAGTCCGTTCAAGGATGGTTTGGACCATGCGGACGAATACGGCATCCGCATCGTCAGCATGAAGAACGATTGGAACCGCGTGTTTCCGGATTGACCGGCGCGTGTGACCATGGGCGAATACACCAACAGGATGGATGCATTGAGCGCGACGCTGGACAACATGATGCGTATTCCCGGCGGCACTTTCACGATGGGGTCGGACGACCACTACCCGGAAGAGAAGCCGGCGCACAAGGTCAGTGTCGCCCCGTTCTGGATCGACCGCCACGCCGTGACCAACCGCGATTTCGCCAGGTTTGTCGAGGCGACGGGCTATGTGACCATGGCCGAAAGGCCGGCCAATCCCGAGGACTATCCCGGGGCCGACCCGGCGATGCTGGCGCCGGCATCGGTGGTGTTCGTGCCGCCGCCGGGTCGGGTTGATCTGAGTAACCACTTCAACTGGTGGCAGTACATCCCCGGCGCCGACTGGCGCCATCCACGCGGTCTGGATACCTCGATCGACGGCATGGACGAGCACCCCGTCGTGCATGTCGCCTACGAGGACGCGCTGGCGTATGCGCAGTGGCTAGGCAAGGAACTGCCGACCGAAGCCGAATGGGAGTTCGCCGCGAAGGGCGGGGCGGACGGCAGCGAATTCGCCTGGGGCGATGAGCTGGAACCGGACGGACGCTACATGGCCAATACCTGGCAAGGCGAATTCCCATGGGACAACCAGGTCCTGGACGGCCATCGCTGGACGGCACCGGTGGGGACGTTTCCCGAGAACGGCTACGGCCTGTACGACATGATCGGCAACGTCTGGGAATGGACCACGGACTGGTACCAGGAGCACAACCGCATCCAGCATGCCTGCTGCACTTTGGAGAATCCCCGTGGTGGCGCGCGCGAGGACAGCCTCGATCCACGCAACCCGCAGGCGAACATCCCGCGGCGGGTCATGAAAGGGGGCTCGCACGTGTGCGCACCGAACTATTGCCGGCGGTACCGTCCGGCGGCGCGCATGGCGCAACCCATCGACACGTCCACCTGCCACCTGGGTTTCAGGTGTGTCGTGCGGGGCTGAGCGCCGCATTCTTTGATGGATAGCCGATGGGGGAGGGCACGATGAACCAGTGGTTGATTGCCATTACCGAGCCAGTCGTCGTGGTCATCGACGCGATCGCCCTGCTGGTGGTCGTGATCGGAACGCTGCAGGCGCTGGTCGGTATTGTCCGCCTCCTCGTAAACCGCGATGCCAGCAACGATGACCGGCGCGCTGTCTGGATGCGCTACTCGCATTGGCTGGTGGCTGGCCTGACATTCCAACTGGCGGCCGACGTCGTCGAGTCTTCGATCACGCCTGATTGGGACGGCATCGGGCGACTTGCGGCAGTCGCCTTGATCCGCACCTTCCTGAACTACTTTCTGGAGCGCGACGTCGAAGAAGTCCGTCAGCGTGAGAAGGCTGCACTGCCGCGGGTTGAATAAGGGCATTCCATTCCCGCGCGGCGCGGTTCATGCTTATATCCACCGCTATATGCACCCACTGCAGCACGTCAAGGAGATACGCAAATGAAACAGTTTGCATTGGCAGCCGTCATGGCAACGATGTTGGTGGCGTGCGCCAGCACGCCCACCGTCCATACCGATTCTGATCCGTCCGCGCAGTTCGCCAGCTACCACACCTACACCTGGCTGGCCAAGCCGGAAGGCACCTCGCCTCTGGTACAGCAGCGCATCGTCGATGGCATCGACGCTCAGCTGCGCGCCAAGGGCTGGACCCAGGCCGCTGACGGTGACGTTTCACTGGCCGCCCACGTCGCGACCAGCCAGAAACAGTCGCTGGATACCTTCTACAGCGGCGGTGCCTGGGGCGGCTGGGGTTGGCGCGGCGGCATGGGCATGGGCAGCGCGACCACGACCGTGCGTACCTACGATGTCGGCACCCTGGTCGTCGACATGTTCGACAGCAAGACCAAGCAGGCCGTCTGGCGCGGCACCGCATCCGGCACCGTCCCGAGCTCGCCGGAAAAGGTCAACGCCTCCGTACAGGCCGGCATCGACAAGATGTTCGCCAGCTTCCCGCCGGGCAGTGCGCCGGCGAAGTAACGCTCGGCTGCACACGTCTCAGGGCCAGCAAGCACGTCTTGCTGGCCTTGCGCGTTTTAGGGGGCGTTTGAAGAGGGCAAAGAATCGCACGGCATGAATTTGTGGTGGCAACAGCTGTTACTGGTCATGGTGGGCGGAAGCCTGGGAGCGGCAGGTCGTTATCCGCTGAGCGGATGGATCACGCGCCGCATCGCCAATGGATTCCCGCGAGCAGGTCGCCGTAGTGACTAGCGAGGAAGAGCTGGAAGTCGAAGCCACCGTTGAATCGCTTCTGGAACGATGAGCGCCCTGCCGGTGGCTGACGCCACCAGCCAAACCCTGCTGACCGCCCTGAAAACGCGTGTGCAGGCCGATTCCGTGATCTATACCGACAGCCTGGCCAGCTACAACATCCTGGACGTGTCGGGCTTCAAGCATCGGCGCGTCAATCACAGCAAGACGTTCGTGAATACACGTGGCAACCACATCAACGGGATCGAGAACTTCTGGAACCAATCCAAGCGCGTGCTGCGCAAGTACAACGGCGTACCGCGCAAACACTTCTTCCTGACTTCTAATGCTTATCTAGGACAGCCCCAAAGGAAAAGCTCGAACGAAATGCGGCGCCACGGTTCCAGCGCATCCTGCGAGTGTGGAGCCGTGAGGAAGACAACTTCTGTGATCTCTCATAAAACGGACTTTGGAGACTGATTCATGGCAAACCAGAAATCAGGCGGTGGACTAGGGGGGGGGGAATTAGCTGCCTGACCAGCTAGGCGGTCACCCCAACGCAACACCTCAATAAGTACCATTTTTTTCGCATCTTGGTAGTTATTTATTGTGTTGCGTAGTATTTAAGCCTTGGATGGAGGCTGCACAGCTCGCGCTTGCGTAAGACGTGTTGCGTTTACGAACTATTCGTTTGTGTTGCGACGTTTCAGAGAGGCGGCGCAACAAGCAGATTGAGAACGACCGCACTTGGGATTCAGTGGTGTTGCGTTTGTTCAGCTGAAACGCGAGCGAGCGACCGGCTCTAAAGCCGCTGCTGGCTGTGGCGCCAAACTCTAGATTAGGAACGGGCGCAAAGCCGCTCCCGTGACGCGGGCTGACCTACGCACGCTGGGCATCTCGTACTTGCTCTCCCGGCCCCATTCCGGACGCAATCGCCACCGTCTATCACTGCATTCAAAAACCCCTTCCTTCCCAGGCGCGAACATGCGAGACTAAACTAGTCCAGCATGACTGGATAAATTATACATATAAATCAATAAGTTAAAATAATTGCGGGCGAAATGAACGAGCTAGAGCAAAATTTAGTCCAGATCGTGCGGTTGGCTATAGCCGAGCAGATCGACGACGTACGCCTCTATGTGGCGCGCTTGGTTCGCAAGTACAGGGTGACAAATCCGGAGCTGGCTGAGCAGCTTGATATGTACCTCAGATCAAGGCCTTCCAGATCGAATAGCGTGCTGCGCAAGTCTGCCGCACCTAAGGATAGTTCGCATGCTGTGCCCGTCGATGACGAATCTCGCTTATCCCTATTGAAGGCGTTCCGAGACGAGCCGGGTAGGGTGCAACCACTGCTGTCCTCGGATCTTGAGGAGCTACTCGGCCAGCTCGTTCAAGAACGGAAGCAGGCTGGCAAGTTAATTGCACTTGGTCTGCGCCCGACTCGATCGGCAATGTTCGTCGGTGAGCCCGGGGTGGGTAAAACGCTGACCGCGCGATGGCTCGCATCCCAACTCAACGTACCGCTGTTCGTGCTCGATCTCACGGCGGTAATGAGTAGCCTTTTGGGCCGCAGCGGCACCAATTTGCGGGCGGCACTCGACTTTGCGAAGAGTACTCCCTGTGTCCTTCTCCTCGATGAAATCGATGCGGTTGCCAAACGTAGAAGTGATGACGCGGATATTGGTGAGTTGAAGCGATTGGTCACAGTGATCTTGCAGGAAGTCGATGAGTGGCCACCTGATGGCCTGCTGCTCGGCGCAACCAATCATCCTGAACTCATTGATCCGGCCCTATGGCGTCGTTTCGACCTGATCGTCAAGTTCGGTATGCCTGAGCAGGACGCTGTGCGCGAAGCGCTTCGTCTCTATCTGGGCCCGGACTACGCGGTTTTTGGTCGCTGGGCCGAAGTCTTGACTCAGGCATTTGCCGGGGAATCGTTCAGCGACATAGAACGCGAAGCCCATCGTTTTCGTCGTGCTCTAGCTCTGGGCGCTTCTGACGACAAGACCCTTGTTGAGGATTTTTTGAGAGGGCGCATGACTTCCATCGAACGCTCCAAGCGCATACCACTCGCTGTGCAGCTTTCCAAGGATTCGGGTCTTTCTCAACACGCAATATCCGATATCACGGGTGTTAGTCGAGACACCATTCGAAAGCACACCACCGGATCTCCTAGCTAAAGGAAGCTGCCATGAGCGAAACCAACTTCTTGATCGGCCGGGGCGAGCTTCTTACCTATGACATCAAAGGGCCGAAGCGGGGTGGAGAAAAGGTTGAGTTGTACACGCTAGAGCAAGCACGAGGACGACTGGCGCCTCAGTTCAAGCTAGTTGCAGATGCAATCGATCGATTGCCGGAGACCGCGTTCCCGGGTGATATCGCGGTTGCAAAGCTCACGATGAATCCGGGTTACATCGCAAAATCCTACTTCCCTGCGGCGATGCTACGAGCATCGGGCTTGGAATCAGTGGGTAGCCGGAACGTAACCATCACGCCCGAGCGTTGGACGAGGAAGGGCGCGCCGGAATCTGCATCAACGTTGGAACTCTTTGTCGCTGGCCGGCGGGACGTTTTCAAGCACTTGCCGGATTGGGCTGCTTCGGTAGAGGTCAACACAAGGGAGGCGTTAGACCTCGCCCATGTCGAAATCTTTAGTCCGCTGACGCCGGACGACCGGATTCGTCGGCAGGACGAGACTGCGGCCACAAGGTTTTTCGAGGTTGGCGTTCACCTTTTTGGCGATGAAGACGCAGCGTTCGTGCAGAACGCTTTCAAAAAATTTGCGGGCTCGCGCAAGGTCAAAGTGCATGGAGATTTGAGCTTTTTGGCGGGAAATCTATGGTTTGTCCCTGTTGAAGGAGCACGTGACAACGTGCATCAACTTGCAGAATTCAGCTTGGTTCGCGTCGTAAGACCCATGCCGAAGCTGCGCGGTTTGCGCCCCGTCGTGCGCGCCACAGGTTTAGCCATTGGATGCCGGCTGCCAAACGCACAGCCACTCTCTTCCGAGCCGAAGGTGGCAATCCTAGATGGTGGCCTGCCTGACGAGCACACCATCGGGCCTTGGCTGCGGGCTTACAAAAAACTGGATGATTCGGCTGCAGATGACGCAGATGGAATTGGACATGGACTCGCTGTGACCTCAGCTTTCCTGTTTGGGCCAATCTCGCCAAATGACGAAGCACCTCGGCCCTTTTCCTTTGTAGATCATCTGAGGGTCCTGGACAGCGATAGCGCCACCGAGCATCCACTTGAGTTGTACCGCACGCTTGGCTTCGTTGAGCAGGTTCTCCTTTCTCGGCAGTACAACTTCGTAAACCTGAGCCTCGGGCCAGACCTGCCGATCGAAGACAACGACGTGCACGCATGGACTTCGGTCATCGACGAACTGTTGAGCGACGGGAACACGTTCATGACGGTTGCCGCTGGCAACAACGGAGAACGCGACGCGGCAAGCGGAAATTCCCGCGTCCAAGTGCCATCTGATTGCGTGAATGCCTTGGCGATCGGTGCCACCAGTTCAGTAGGGGATACATGGTGCAGGGCTCCTTACAGTGCGATCGGTCCGGGTCGGAGTCCTGGCGTTGTGAAGCCCGATCTCGTCGCCTTCGGCGGTGATCCCAGCGAGTACTTTCACGCCTTGGCACCCGGGCTCAAGCCATCGCTTATTCCAGAGCGCGGTACGAGCTTCGCCGCTCCGTATGCCTTGAGGTCTGCTGTGGGGGTTCGGGCTATCTTGGGAAGCGAGCTATCACCCTTGGCGATCAAGGCACTGCTAGTGCACGGCGCGCAAGCGAAGACCTACGGCAAGTTCGATGTTGGTTGGGGCAAGGTGCCAGAAGACGTAATGGAACTGATCACATGCCCGGAGGGTGTTGCTCGTGTCGTGTACCAAGGCGAGTTGAAGCCCGGAAAGTTTCTTCGGGCCGAATTGCCCTTGCCAGGGGCAGGGCTGAAAGGGAAGGTGCGAATCAAGGCGACATTTTGTTATGCCTGCCCGGTCGATCCACAAGATGCTGCTGCTTACACGCGCGCAGGTCTCGAAGTAGTCTTCCGCCCGAACTCATCTCGTCAAAAGGCCGGGAAGCAAAACGCCGACACCCGTGGATTTTTCGACATGAAGACTTACGCTACCGAGCAGGACCGACGACAGGACATGGGCAAGTGGGAGACTGTGCTTCATGGCGATAAGGGGATGCTCGGATCGTCTTTATCCGCGCCTGTATTTGATGTGCATTACAACGCCCGCGAAGGTGCAGGAAAGCCCCATCGACCGGACAAGATCCCATACGCCCTTGTGATCACCGTCGAAGCCAAACGACATCCGGATCTCTACAACGAAATTTTGCGGGCGTACCCTCAAATTCTCATCCCAATTCAACCGCAAATTACGCTTCCTGTGCGTGTCGGTACGGGTCGTTGAGAATCCGCACGCAATTGTGAGCGACGCGATCCTTGGGAGGCATTACATGTCAGAAATCTACACCAACGAACAGGTTCTGAATTTCGAAGTTGCGTGTGAACTGTGCAATACCCGCATTGCACAGTGCTCGGCGCGGATCGGGGAGGAAGAAGCTAAAGCCGTTCCCGACGTGGCGTTGATTGAACAAGTACGTCAAGACTTGTTCGCCATCAGCTTGGAAAGAAACGCAGTACGCCTGACTGATGATGCGGCGGTCGCCGCCTGGATCGAACATAGTCAGGTCGAGCTGGAACGACAGAAAGCGCGCTATTGGGGCTGAGGTGCGGTGCCCGATAGGGCGGTCGATATCGGAAGTTTTCGCGCTGAACCGGTACGAATCGTTATCCGTTTCGATCGCTAGACAGAAAGGTAGTCATCACACTCCGCGACCAGCTTCAGCACCGCGTTATCCTGAGCATCCGGTCGTGCCAATAAGATCGATTTCAACTCAGCTATCTGTTCGTTGCTAGGGATAAGCTCTGATGGCGACTCCCACATCCAATCGATGAGAACTTCGTAGAGGTTGTCTGCAGGCGATTCCGCAACTTCTCGCCGGGTTGGCACGTACATTCCCAATCGGATCGTAGGGTTGTTGACGCCATGGGATTCCCGTGCCGCACGAAACGCGCTTTCCGGCATTCCAAATCGATCGTCAATATCTACCACCGCACGTTCTCCTCAAGGCTAGGGCCGGGGAAACTGCCGTCGCGAGAATACTTGCCTTGCCTTGCCGTCACCGGACCAACCAACTCAGTGGCCAAGTGCCTGCGACAGCCAGCCCCACAGGGCGGCCCCCGCTATCACGACCGGAATCAGCAGCCGCGCCTTGGAAGCGAACAGGATGCCCAGGACGATCGCGAACAGGGTCAGGGCTTCCAGCCCGGTCAGGCTCACTCGAAGAATGGCCACGGTCGTCCCCGCAATCAGGCCGACGACGCCTGCTGTCACGCCCTCGAGGAACAGCCGGATGCGCGGTTGATGGACCAGATGTTCCAGCGCGTCGTGGCCCAGCAGGGTGAAGGAAAAGGCCGGCAGGAAGATACCCACGGTCATCGCCACGGCGCCCCACGGTCCGCCGCCGAGGTAGCCTACGAAGGTCGAGAAGATGATCAGCGGCGCCGGCAGCAATCCCGACAGCGCAAGTCCGTCTAGGAACTGGGCGTTGCTCATCCACGCGCCTTGGGTCACCGCATCGCGTTGCAGGAACGGAATGACGGTATAGGCGCCGCCAAACGTCAACAGGCCAGCCTTCAATCCGGACCAGAACAACGCCAGCAGCGGTACTGCCGCGTGGGTGACGGCCGCGCTGGCAATGCCTACCTGACTCAAGGTGTCCAGTCCAACCAAGCCACCGTTGAGCACGGCAAAGCCCACGGTCCCGGCCGTCGCCAGTCCGATCACGGCCAGCGCGGCACTGCCAAGGCGGTGACGCGCGATCAGATAGATGCCTCCTGAAACCGTCAGGATCAGCGCGAAGTGCACGCCGGCCAATTGCGCGCCCGCCGCAAGGAGCGCGAGCGCCCACAGCCAGCGGTCGGTGACCACATGCGCGCCAATGCGAAACACGGCCCGCACGATCAGCGCCGCCACCGCCACCTGCACCGCCGCGAACACAGCTTGCACGCCGTCGGTCTTCAGCCCGAAGCGCACATACGCCCACGACAACGCCAGCATCAGCACGAATCCTGGCAGCATGAAACCAAGACCGGCAAGAATGCCGCCCCAGCGCCCGCGCGACAGCATCCCGAAATACACGCACAACTCGTGCGCCTCGGGGCCTGGCAGGACTTGGTAGACCGCTAGCGCCCGGTTGAACTGAGCGCTGCTGACCCAGCGATCCTGGTCCACCAGCTCGTGCCGGATCATGGCGATCTGCGCGACTGGTCCGCCCCAGGCCAGGGCACCGAAATGCAGGAAGCGCAGGAACAGCCGCAGCCACGGCTCGCGAGGCACGGCGTATGGTCCTGCCTCGGGCGCCTGGGTCGATTGCGCTGGATCGTGGACGGGGCTCATCGATTCCTCAGCAGGTGGTGCGGTCATCGGCTGGTTGATCTTGCCCGGCGAATTACGCCGCGCCTCGATGCGCCTCAAGTCGACGCGCCACCTCGTCCCATTGGATGTTCTGGAAGAAGGCGTCCACGTACTTCGCCGCTGCGGCGCCGTAGTCCATCTGGTAGGAGTGCTCGTACATGTCCATCACCAGAATCGGCAACGTGGCCGCCGGGCCGTGGGCGTGATCCGCCATCCAGTAGTTCTCAAGCCGGTGCAGGTGGGTGTTGAAGCCGAGCATCACCCAGCCCGCGCCACCGCCCAATCCCAAGCCGATGCGGCGGAACTCGGTTTCCCACGCATCGAAACTGCCGAAAGCATCAGCAAGGGCCTTGCGACTGGCGGCATCGGCCTGGCCACTGCCGCCGAGATTGTCGAAGTAGTACTCGTGCAGCACCACCGAGCCGGTGCGCAACAGGTGCTCCCGCTTCAGTTCGTTGTAGAGGTACGGCGGCATATCCGGGGCAGCGAGCGCCTCGGCAAGGTGCTTCTTGGTCACGGCCAGCGCCTTGACCGAGCCGGCGTAGTTGTTTTCCCAATGCGAGCGGATCAGGCGTTCGGACAACCCTTTCAGTTTGGCCGGATTGAATGAAAGAGGCTTGGGCGTGGAAGCGCTATCGGGCGCAGGAGTAGGGTTGGTCATGGCGGTTGTCTCCGAAGTCGGAACGGCATGGGCGACTTTGGCAGCCCCCAACATGAGGGGTGCCGCCGCGGCCAGGCTCAGAACGTGACGGCGTTGCGTGTCGATCGATCGGTTCATGGTTACCTCGTGGTCACGGGTTGTGGCTGGGGGCGAGTGCGCGACCGGCGCACACGATACGTCCGGCATTGCGAGTGCAAGGCGACCGGGCACGGGGCGATCACGATGCGCTCGCGTTGTTGCGGAAACTGGTCAACAGACCGTCGAACACGGCGCAGGCGCGTTCCAGCAACAGGTCGTCGTCGGTCGTGTCGGCGCGCAACCCCGCCAGCACGCTTTCCACACCGGCAGCTTCGGGTGGCGGCGCGCCGCCCACGTCGAGGTAGTGCACCAGCAGGCCTATGCGCGCGACCGGTCCCTGTTCCAAGCCGAAGCTAGCGGCGAGGGTCTCGAAGGTGACGCGGTGGCCGACGTGGCTAAAGGTCGCGCCATCGAAATCGAACCCCAGCACCTCTGGCGGGCAGTCGGCCGGATCGGCGAGCCACAGAATGCGAGCCTCGGCATCGATGAAGCGGCGGATCAACCACGCGCTCGCCAGCCGGTCCACCCACGGGCGCCGTCGCGTCGCCCACAGGCGACCCTGGTAGTCGGCGGTGCGCAGCCGATGAATCGCGCCTGCCGCGAAGTGCGGCTCGTCCGGCGCCTGCAGGCAGGCGCAGGCCGTTTCCAGTTCGGCCAGCGTGTCCTCGACCTGACGCCGCGCCTCGCCCGGGAAAAAGTCGATCGCGCTGATCGCCTCGAAGGCCCTGCGCAACTTGCGCGTGCGCTTCAACGCCTCTGACGAAGTGGTACCGGGCAGGCTTTCACGGAGCCGGGTGGCTTCGGCCAGCAGTTCGGTGTAGTCCCGGCTGCGCTCGAACAGGGCCACATAGGGAGCCTCGTCCGCGGGCTGTGCGGTCTGCAGATAAGCGACGCCGCCACTGCCGGTCACATCGGCGGCCACCGCTTCAAACACGGCACGGCGTTCTGCCGCGACCGGCAACACGTAAACGCCGTCCCGCAAGGCCGCAGCACCCGCCGCCTTCAGCGAGCGCCATGCCCGCTGGCGCACCGTGGCGTTCTCGGTGGGCAGGGAAAGAATTAGGACCAGCCAGCTCATCGGTAGAGTATCCTACACTAGTGATGTAGATACTACACAAATGCGCCATCGGTTTCCCTTACCACTCGGGCTAGGCTCGGATGCCGACCAGTGTCATGCACCTGAAAGACACCGCCAGGGCATTACTTGCGTGGCGAGGCATCGAGGGCCGATATCAGGGAGTTGCGCCTCAAGCACCAGAAGCGAGGGTAGGGTGCGGCCAACACGCTTCTACGGCACGCTGGAGCTTGATCCTGTCACTGCGACGCTGAGGTTCAGCGAGGTTTTTTCTGAGCTGGTCGAGCTGTTCTCAGCTATGCCGAGAACCAAGGTCCGTATCCAGGTGGATATCGAGGCAGAAGATCAGCGAGGCTTTGGTGAAGGCACCGTTCGAGCTGCCCGGGAGAACAGCAAGGCGCTGGGGCTCAAGGATCCCGATCTCGACTGAGTACTACGGTCCGCCGCTATGAGGGCGGCGGACCAGTCTTATATCCCTGCGTCGCTGATCAGGCTAGCAACCGAGGTTCCCAAGCCTTCAGCCACTCGCCGCATCGTCTGCAATGTGACATTCCGCTCGCCTCGCTCGATGGAGCTGAAGTAAGCCCTATGCATCTCGATAGCGTCTGCGAAAGTGTCCTGGCTGTGGCCAGAGGCCAGGCGACGCTTCCGCACTGCGGCCCCAAACTTTCGTTGAAGCGATGTCTCATCCATCAGCACACGCTATGGATGTGATACTTCTACAGCTACTCCTTCATATGTAGTCTACATATATATACCAGACGGACCAATGGCGATGGCTTGGCTCCTCATCGACACCGAATCCGACCTCCTGGTCGAAATTCCAGGCTCAGCGCTCGTGCCCGAGACGGTAAGGGTGCAATGGGGCCGCTTAGCCGATGACCAGACCAAAGACGCCTTCGCGCAGAAGCTTGGTGCTCTTCTTGAGTCCTCGTTGATCGACTGTTTGGACAACGATCTGAAGCCACCCACCGCAGCGCAAACGGCTTACGCGATTGCGATAACCAAGAGACTCGGCGTACCTGCATCGGCCGAAGTGTTCAGATTTCGCTGCGTGATGACTGATTTTCTGAAAGAACATGCGCCCGTGTTCAAAGCTCTGGCCACCGGCGCATCAAAAAGCAGAGCGCGGAAAAGCGGGGCAGGGTAGGCCGGCTACTTTGGCCTGCGCGGTGGAAGCGACTCCACCGTCGCTTCCGGCAGCGCGCCCAACCGCGCCAGCTGATCCCTTGAGCCGCGGTACGACTCATAGAACTGCGCCCACTTGCTGAAGCCGCCCAGTTCGCCGACGGCGCGGATCATCGCGACGTGGGATGCCGTTAGCAGGGCGACCTGCGATTCGAGCTCGGCGATGCGCACGTCGCGATCTGCCAGTGCGCTAGCCGCGGCGACACCGGAGAGCTTGCCCGGCCTGCCACGCCAACGACGGAACTCGGCTTGCCGCTCCTGATACTGCGCAAGCATGTGGCTGCGTTCGGCGCTCCGGGTGATCGACGACGCCGCATTGATTCGCGGATGCAATCGTGCAACTGCCCGTGCGGTGATGTCCTCATCCCGTGCGAGCAGGTCTTCGAGCACCTGACGCATTTCGAGTTCCGGCTCGGCAGTCGATTTGTCCAAGGCATTATCCATCCATTACTCCCGCGCTTCGCGGAATAGAGAGGTCGGGACCATCTGGAAATGGCTTTTCGCCCGGTTTGGTCGCCAAGAGCGTACGCACGCCCTCAAGCCTGACCTTCGCGTGCTGAATCTGGTTGGTGCGGCCGATGCTCTTTGATGGCTTGGCCTCCGCGGTCTCGACAGCCGCGGCCAGCTTGAGTTCAAGGGTGCGCAGATGGCCACGATTCTCAGGCAAATTGGTCGCCGAAAGATGGCGGCAGCCGGAAAAGCACTCCAGATGTTTCGGGCACGGATCGACCGTGAAGCTGTTCAAGCAATGCCCGTAGGGAGTCGCGTGAAAGCCGTCGGCTTCGACCTTCAGGAACTCGAATGCTGCGGCGTCGCCCTCGCTGCTCTGGATTCGTTTGAACGCATCCACGATCGGGCCGCTGGCTTTGCCGGATTGGATCATCTTGGCGACAGTGCTGGCCTTCTCGCCGAGCGCCATTTCCACGTCGACAGGTAGTTCGAGTTGATCCAGCTCTTCCGCCAGGCTGCGATGATCGTATTCGTAGCTTTGGGCCACGCTGCGGCGATTGAAGCGTTTGGAGATGATGGTATCGGCCACGCCGAGGCGGAAAAGCTCGGTGTTCTGGAGGTGGCGCAGGGTGTGGGAAGTGAGCACCAACGCTTTGTCGCCGTCAGACTGCCCATAACGTTTGAACAGCGTATCGCAGGACTTCTGCTCGCCAAGGGAAAGGCTAACCAAACTCGTATCGGGTCGACCGACAGCAATGTACCGGGTGACATCGCAAATGCCATCGTTTCGCTCCTCAGCTAAGGAGCGCTTTGGGTGTAGGAAAAGAAACTCCCAGGAATCAAAGTCACGATCAGGCAACCGGAATGGATCGGTGTCAGGCAACTTCGAAGCAGAAGCGGCGCGAAGGTAGGTTTCGAGCTCGCCAATTCTCACAAAGACTTGGCTCATGTCACGCTGGAGCGATGTCGCGTTTCCATCAGCGTCCAATAGCGCTATAGACGCTATAGACGCTATAGATGCGCCATCCTTCCTTTCATACTTGGCCATGCGACGGTAAAACATCCGGGCCGTCGCGCTCATCGTGCCGTTGCCACTGGAATGCAACTCGCCCTGCATCTGCTGAAGCTCATCGAAGCATTCGGCCGCATAGTGTTGACGGCACTTCTGTATCCACGGCCGCTTCTGCTCCTCGCTCAACTCCAGCCAAAAGGCGTTCCCGGTAAGGCGAGTGTAGATTTGTGTAGCCGGGACGAGATCACTGACTCCAAACTCTGGAATGAAACGCCCTGATTCCGTCTGCTTCCTCAGCGTGTGCCGTAGCGGACTGGTGATTGCCGCAGCACGGGTCAGGGTCTCGCTCACAATCTCCTCGAACATTTGGGGAACGTAGTGCGTCTTGTCGATGAGCACCTTGCTGTCTGCGTTCTTTGCCTGCTGCTTTTCGGCGAAGTGCCGGATCATGAGCGATTGGGAATACCCACCTAGCTCCCCTGCTGGCCGCTGCTTCGAGTCGTAGTAGTGCCGGTCTGTACGCCACTCAGCGGGGAGGAGCGTGGCCTCGCCAATTCGGAAGCCCGTCAAGATCATGATGCGAATGGCCGCAAAGCGCAGTTCGTCCATGAAGGTCAGGGGCTGCTCGGTCATGATGATCCGGACCAGCTCCCAGAATGCGCGACGTTCGGGCAGACGCTCAGCGCGCTTGCGATCTTCCAGGTTGTGCCGAATCTCCGAATGCGATTTCAGGAATTTGGATCGTCGCTCCAGCCTGGGCTGAAGGCGGGTGGTGGCCAGGGCAGGGTAGAGCGGCCCCACATCGGCCAAGTGGTTGGTATCAAACAACACCTTGGTCAACCCCGCGATCAGATCGCCAAGCTTGCCCGATGCTTGGATGCTGTTGCCGGTACGAACCGCGAGAGCCATCTCATCGACGGTGACACTCCATGGCTCGGTGCCTGCCGCACACGTAGCGATCACTCGCAAGGGGCGCGCCACATTGTTGGCAATGTGACCAAACGAGTTCCGGCGAACAAACAGCTGTTCCATGACGGCAGCTTTGATGAGGTCCTGCCATGCGGGCGACAGAGTGCTGTGGGACAGAAGCGGCAGCCCGCTAGATGAGCGGGCTGCGTTGAGCGCATCGAGAACCGAACGCTCCGAACTGAAGTGGCGCAAGCGATGCTTGGGAGCGACGCCTCCCGCTAGCGCCGTGAGATCCCAGTCATGCCCTTTGACCGCCATGCCGTTCTGGTCCAGCGGAATTTCCCAGACAACCCCACGAGTGGCGGCCAACTCCTTTCCGAGCTGGATAAATGCGGAGAAGTGGGGGTTCAAGAGGGCGAACCTTCGAGCTCGGCCACTACTGCCTGAACTTCAGCGATGGTCCGCTCAAGCTGAAGATAGGCGGGCGAAACCGCGTCGCCACGAGATGAGTCATGGAAGAACCGCGCCACGCCCCGAAAGTCCGCTAGAACTTTCGAGTGCATCTGAACGTCGTGAATCGGCATGAACTTCCTGCAGCCATAGCAGGACAAGATCGGGTTATAGGGACACGCAGCCTGCCCGGAGGTGCATCCACCGATCCCCGCGATCGGCACACCATGTGGCGCTCCGCCGATCTGCTGGGATTCCTTCAGCTGCGCGAGCTCTTCGGGGCCAATAAACCGGTCGTGGGCAATGCGAGCTACGCGCTGATAGATCTCAGAGATTCCGAGCGCCTTGTTCACCCGCTCAGCCTGATTCGTCGATGTTTCGTAGTACACGAGCGCGGTAGTTGTATCGGAGTGCCCGAGGAACTCGGCCAGTTCCTCTTGGCTTGCGCCTGCGTCTACGAGGCGCTGGGCGGCTGTATGCCGCAGATTGACGGCAGTCGCGCCGAGATCGAGCAGATCACGGAGTAGGGCGCTGATGCGACGACTTGCTTCATTAGCGGATGTGGCGCCGAACACCCTAGCGCCCGAGTCATCGCCATCAACCTGAAAGCGCCGGTCGATCTCGACGAAGAGAGGGGTCCACTCGCGTTTCACTCGCCTAAGCAGCGGCTTGGCGGCACTGGAACTCCGCTGTTTTGCCATGCGGAATGTGATGTGGACGGACGCGAGCATGTCGACGCCTTCTCGACGAACTTTTAGGTCACGAAACGTGAGCATTGCAATCTGAACCGGCCGCATTGCGAACTGGTACGCACAAAGCAACATCGCAGCGTCTTGCACATCTTCGAGAGCCAGCGACGACTTTTTGACCTGGATCGCCGCTTCATCCAAAAACCGAACTACTGCAGCTTCATCGTCCACCGAAATAAAGGCTTCACCGGACCGAACGACGGCGTATTTGTCTTTGAAGGGGAGAGGTAGGGCGGATATCACCCCGTGGTAGGAGTCAGTCCATCGGTTGAGTCGATATTTGCATAGCAGTCGCAGGATCGATTTCGCGCACGCATACGCTTCCGCCGGCAGGTCGCGTGCAAAAAATGTCGCCCAGAATGATCCTATTTCTGTTGGTGCCACCCCCAACAACTTGACGATTTCTGCCTCGCCGACTGCCTTGCTGCCAAGGGCGTATTTGCTTGCCGACGATGGAGCCAGCCATTCGCCAAGGAGGTACAAGAAGACGTGCTTTATCAACAGGGCGAGTTGTTCTGGCAGATGATCAAAACCGACTTTCACAACGCGACCATCGATATGGACCGCAAAGCAATTGGCAGTGGTTGGATCTCGAATTGATCGTTGCTTTCCGTCGAAATCGTCGTAGTACCGAATCACCGGAGGCAACGACGGTAGTTGAGCAACTATTTCGCAAGCCTCAGCTTCCAGTTGCCATTGAATATGTTCACTTCTAGCCATGTCGCGCTCCAAGCGAGGTCTAGGACGGGATCGCTCTTAGAACGGCAACTCTCTCATCTAGCGCGTCGTTCCAGACTGACGAGAGGCGATCTTCAAACACTGCCCGAGCATAGCGAACCGGCATCTGTGACTCTCTGGACCAACCAAAAAAGGCCCTGAGCTTCTGGAGCGCTTCTTCCATCGGATCACCTTGCTGCAGCAGCTGATTCAGTCTTACCACGGCGCATGTATGACGCAGATCGTGCGGCGTTATGGCCGTCTTCTGATTTCTGTCCGCCAGCTCTTTAAGGGCAGCGCGTGGGAGGTTCGCGGATATCTTTGCGAACATCTTCGTCAAAGACTCCGTTGACAACGGCCTGTTCTGCTGGGTGTTCAGCAGGAATGCGTGACTTGGCTTTCCTCGATAGTTCTCGACGTAGGTTTGCACCAACGCAGCAATCGTGTTGCTGACCGGCAGTTGACGAACGGAGTCCGCAGATTTAATGCCGGGCCGTGAGTATCGTGGATCAACCTCGTCATCGGAATACTTGCTTTCCGAGACGTTCAGCCAGTGCCGGGGTCGCTGTTGACGATCATCGAATCCGCTTTTGACAACATCCACCGTGAGAAGCATCAGCTCACCGCGCCGGAGGCCCTGGTGGAGCATCAACAGGAACGCCAAGAAGGTAAGCCACCTGGTATGCGTTCTTGGGAATGGGTTGATGGCGGATGCTGGGTCCAGCATTTCGTATAAAACTTCAACCACGTTGGCCGGCAGTGAACGGATCTGGCTCGCGTGCTTGCTCTTTCGCACATGTAGCTGCCCATAGAGATTGGATAGGCGATGCAGCCGACCCTCGATGTGCCGTAATCGATCCGTCGGCAGGGTTGTCTTCGACAGCCAAGTGACTATGGCCGTGACGAAGGACAACCCGGTTCTCCAACGTGTCTCGTCGGCGGATCCTACGTAGGCTTGGTTTCGGATGGATATGAACCAGGACTCAAGAATCTCGGCAAGCCGAACGTCGTCCAGATCGCCCAACGCATCGTCTAGAGAACTGGTTCCAAATAGGCTGTCTGCGTGGACGTATAGGTTCTCCACGTAGCGTAGCCGCTTGATCTGAGTCGACGCGGCAAGCTCAGAACTCGACATCGATGCCCAGACGTTGGCCCAGTAGCGAGGCAACTTGCAGCGATCGACAATTAATGCGCCTCGGAGTGAGCTCGGGACCTGAGGATCGTTCAGCAGTCTAAGCACAAGGAACTCTTGGAGAGAGCAACATGATTTGTACCATTTATCACGTCACTGTTGCGGTCAAATAAGGCTAGAGGGCCTTCTCAACGCAACACCTCAATAAGTACCACTTTTTCGCATAATGAATATTATGTAAAATTATACGGCAGCATGATAGAGTGCGCTCGGCATGACTCCCTTCGCTTTCCTGCTCCGCGTGTTGCTGTGCATCGGCCTGGTCCTCAATGGATCGGGCTTTGCCGTGGCTGTCACGCAGATGCAGATGGCGCACATGGCTTCGGCAGTCGTGATGATGCCGGTACAGGCGAAGGCTGGCGATGAAGACGCCTCGCAGGCATGCCATGACGTGACTGCGACCGCGCATGCGCAAGCATCGAGCGCAAGCTCCAAGCACGACCCGGCGCCGGACTGCTGCCAGTCGTCCCAGTGTGCTTGTGACTGCCTGCAGCATGTCTCGGCCGCCATGGCCGTGCAGGTAGCCGATTCGTTGATCATCCGGGCGCCGAGCTTGCGCCCGATGCCCACAGGCCATGCCTCGCCCGTGTTACCGAACCTGATCCGACCTCCCATCGGTTGAGTCTGCCGTGCCGCATGCCGGCACGATCCAGCGTGTTGTCACGCATCGAACGTGCCGCTCTGCTGCGGCGACAGGTGTCGTATCTGGCGACTACGCAAGCAAGCGAGCTGATGCTCGCGCTCATCCGTCTTATTCGGAGCTTCCATGTCTCATCATCCATTCGGCCCAGGGTCGAACTCGGGCATTCAATTCTCCCGGCGTCGTTTCGTTACTGGCCTGGCCCTCGGCGGTGTCGCGGCCGGCGCAGGTCTGTGGCGTGTGCCGGCCTTCGCGGCCGCCCCTCAACACGCCGGACAGGCGCCGGTGCTGTCGGGCACCGACTTCGATCTGTCGATCGGCAGTTCGCCGGTGAATTTCACCGGTCACACCCGGCCCGCGGTTACCGTCAACGGCTCGCTGCCGGCACCGATCCTGCGTTGGCGCGAAGGCGATACGGTGACGCTGCGCGTGGCCAATCGCCTGGACGTACCCAGCTCCGTGCATTGGCACGGCATCCTGCTGCCGGCCAACATGGACGGCGTGCCGGGCCTGAGTTACGACGGCATCCACCCCGGTGAGACTTTCGTCTACAAGTTCGACATCAAGCAGTCCGGCACGTACTGGTACCACAGCCATTCGCTGTTCCAGGAGCAGGCCGGGTTGTACGGCGCGATCGTGATCGATCCACGCGAGCCGGCGCCGTACCACTACGACCGCGAGCACGTCGTGCTGTTGTCGGACTGGACCGACCTGGATCCCGCCGCCCTCTTCCGCCGCATGAAGAAGATGGCCGAGCACGACAACTTCTATAAGCGCACGGTGGGCGATTTTGTTCGCGACGTGGGGCGCGACGGCCTGTCGGCGACGCTGCAGGACCGCAAGATGTGGGGCGAGATGCGCATGACGCCCACTGACATCTCCGACATCAATGCCCATACCTACACCTACCTGCTCAACGGCAACGCACCGGCCGGCAACTGGACCGGGCTGTTTCGCAGTGGCGAGAAGGTGTTGCTGCGCTTCATCAACGGTTCGGCGATGACCTACTTCGACGTGCGCATCCCCGGCCTGAAGATGACCGTGGTCGCCGCCGATGGCCAGTACATCCACCCGGTCACGGTCGACGAGTTCCGCATCGCCGTGGCGGAAACCTTCGATGTGATCGTCGAGCCCAGCGGCCAGGATGCTTTCAGCATCTTCGCCCAGGACATGGGCCGCACCGGCTATGCGCGCGGCACGCTGGCGGTGCGCCAGGGCCTGGAAGCCCCCCTGCCCCCGCTCGACCCACGCCCGATCCTGACCATGAATGACATGGGGCATGGCGGCATGGACCACGGCAGTCACGGCGCCAAGGGAATGGAAGGTGGTTGTGGCGCCAACATGGGGATGAAAGGCATGGAAGGCGGCTGCGGCGCCAGCATGGGCCACGACAAGCAAACCGGGCACGCCATGCCGACCATGGATCACGGCAGCGGCGACGGTATGCAGACGCATCCAGCCAGCGAGACCGGCAATCCGCTGGTCGACATGCAGGGCATGATGCTCGCGCCGAAGCTGGACGACCCTGGCATCGGCCTGCGCGACAACGGCCGCACGGTGCTGACCTACGGGGCGATGAAGAGCCTGTTCGACGACCCCGATGGACGCGAACCCAGCCGCACGATCGAGCTGCACCTGACCGGTCACATGGAGAAGTTCGCCTGGTCGTTCGACGGCAAGAAGTTCATGGACGCAGAGCCGGTGCGCCTCAACTACGGCGAGCGCATGCGCATCGTCCTGGTCAACGACACGATGATGACCCACCCGATCCACCTGCACGGATTGTGGAGCGACGTCGAGGACGAGCACGGCAACTTCCACCTGCGCAAGCACACCGTCGACATGCCGCCCGGTACCAGGCGCAGCTACCGCGTCCGCGCCGATGCGCTCGGCCGTTGGGCCTATCACTGCCATCTGCTCTACCACATGGAAGCGGGAATGATGCGCGAAGTGCGGGTGGAGGAATGAACATGAACCGTCCTCTCCAGCACACTGCCCTCGCCCTCGCCCTCTCGCTGTCGCTGTTGTTCGGCGCGCCGGTCATGGCACAGGACCACTCGCAGCATCAGCACGCCCCTGCCGCTGCACCGCCCCAGGAGCGCAAGGTCGAAAGCGAGCCCGCGGCTCCTGTGTCTGGCATGGATCACTCCAAGCACGATGGGCATTCCACTCCGACAGATCCGCCGAAGGCCAAGCCCAGATCAGCCCATGACCATTCCGACATGGGCCATGCCCTGCCCGCCGAATCGACGCCGGCAGCCGAAGTCGATCACGCGGCCATGGGACATGGCAGACCACCTGCTCGCGTCGAACCCATCGTGCCTATTCCCGAAGTGAGCGACGCCGACCGCGCGGCCGCGTTTCCCGAGCTCGGACACGGTATGCAGCACGCGCCCGAGATCAACCATTACCTGCTGTTCGATCGCCTCGAAGCGATCGATCTCGACGACGGCACCGGCCAGGCCTGGGAACTGCAAAGCTGGGTCGGCACCGACCTCGACCGCCTGTGGGTGCGCAGCGAAGGCGAGCGCGAGCACGGCCATACCGAAAGCGCCAACCTGGAAGCGCTCTACGGCCGCAGCATCACACCATGGTGGGACGTGGTGGCAGGCGTGAAGCACGACTTCAAGCCGGGACAATCGCAGACCTGGGCAGCCTTTGGCGTGCAAGGCCTGTCGCCATACAAGTTCGAGGTCGCCGCGACGGCGTACATCGGTGAAAGCGGCCGCACCAGCGCCAACCTCGAAGCCGAATACGAATTGCTGCTCACCAACCGTTTGATCCTGCAGCCGCTGGTCGAGGTCGAACTCAACGGCAAGGACGATCCCGGTCGCGGTATCGGCTCCGGCCTCAGCACGGCCGAGGTTGGGCTGCGCCTGCGCTACGAATTCACTCGTCGCTTCGCACCGTACATCGGCGTCGTCCACGAGCGCGCTTTTGGCAAGACCGCAGACTTCCGCCGCGACGAAGGCGAAGCCATCCGGGACACGAGCCTGGTGGCCGGTCTGCGCATCTGGTTCTGAGGGGGCGACCATGACAATCGAATTGCGTCGCCCCCTGCTGATCGGTCTGGCCGTCCTGACCGGCGGCATCGCCATCGCGACCGGCGTCATCTGGTCAGGGGCCTACAACGTTGCCGCGGATGACCGTCATAGCGCACCGGTGAATGCACTGTTGCAAGTCGTGCGCGAACGCTCCATCGCCGTGCGCGCGCGTGGATTGACGGCACCGGACCTCACCGACCCCACCCACATCCGCCAAGGCGCGGGCAACTACGACGCCATGTGCGCGGGGTGCCACCTGGCCCCGGGTGTGGAGAGCACCGAGCTCAGCCGGGGCCTCTACCCTGCCCCGCCGGATCTCACACGCGCCACGGTCGATGCAGCCGAGGCTTTCTGGGTGATCAAGCACGGGATCAAGGCATCGGGCATGCCGGCCTGGGGCAAGAGCATGGGCGACGACTACCTCTGGAACATGGTCGCCTTCCTGCAACAACTGCCTTCGCTCGATGCCGACGAGTACCGGGCGTTGGTGACCAGCAGCGACGGTCATTCCCATGGCAGGGGTGAAACGATGGCGCATGGACACGATGCGGCAGCATCACCCGGTCACCCAGAGCCAGCACCTCAGGCCGACACCTCCACGCACCACCATGCCGATGGGAAGGAGCATGTGCATGAGGGTGCACCGAAACCGGTGACCAAACCCGACGCAACGTCGCCTACTGGTGCTGTGCCGGCCGAAGAACACGGCCATCACCCGCACTGATCCGATGTTGGTGATTCCAAGCGTGGCGAGCCTGCTCGCCGCGCAAGTACCCTCCGTATCCCGCGAACACGGTCGAATGGCGTCCGTTGGCAAGGCTGGTTGTCGGGCTCGTGCAACGTCGCCGGCTTTGCCGGCGACGTCAGCAGAACTCAGTATTTCGCGTCGAACGCGAAGATCGGTTTGCGCGACTGCCACAGGCCCTTGGTGAAATCCGGGAACTCCAGCGTCTTGAAGCCTTCGGCGATGGATTGCTCGGACAGCGGGGTGAGCGCGCTCCAGGTCACCGCATCGAAGATGTCGATCGGCATCGGCGCCTCGGCTTTCACGGCCTCGACGAAGGCATGGATGACGAAGTAGTCCATGCCGCCGTGGCCGGCGCCGGCGGCGTCCTTCTCGTACTTCTTCCACAGCGGATGATCGAACTCATCCTGGTAACCCTGGAACGGCTCCCACTTGTGCGGCGGGCTGCGGCCTTCGATGTGAATGGACTGGTTGAGGTCCATCCACAGGCCGTGGGTGCCCTGCACGCGGAAGCCCAGCGAGTACGGCCGCGGCAACGAGGTGTCGTGCTGCAGCAGGATGGTCTCACCGTTCTCGCAGGCCAACGTGGTGGTGACAATGTCGCCCAGCCTGAACTTCACCTGCGTGCTGGGATGGCTGGTGCCGCCGCTCTTGGCCACGGTGTATTCGTGCAGGCCGCGCGCCTTGCTGGCGAAGCTGTTGATGTGGGTGAAGCGGTTGCCGCGGTTGATACCGGTGTACATCGCGCACGGGCCGATGCCGTGGCTGGGGTACAGCTCACCGTTGCGCTCGACCGAATGCTCGGTGCGCCAGCGCGCTTCCGACCAGCCCTTGGCGCCGAACTCGACGCCGCTGCCGTAGGGCTGCGCCGAGTCGCCGGAGTTGAACTTCACCGCGCGCAGGTCGTGCTGGTAGCCGCCCTGCAAGTGCACCAGCTCGCCGAACAGGCCGGCACGCACCATCTGCAGCGCCGCCATCACGTCGCGCCGGTAGCAGACATTTTCCAGCAGCATGTACGGCGTGCCGGTGCGCAGCTGGGTGTTCAGCACGTCCCAATGGTCCTGCAGGGTGATGCCGGCCACCACTTCGCAGCCCACCGCGACCTTGGCCTGCATCGCCTCGATCGCCATCGGTGCGTGCCATTCCCACGGCGTGGCGATGATCACGCCGTCCAGGCCGCGCTGCGACAGCAGGCGGCGGTAGGCATGCACGTCGCCATCCTGGCCGTAGGCCTTGGGCGCGGACTTGCCGGCCTTGGCCGCCATGTCCATGCCGCGCTTGAGCATGATCGGCTCGATATCGCACAGCGCGACGACCTCGACGTCGTCGCGGCGCAGCAGCTCCTTCAGCAGCACCTGGCCGCGCATGCCGGTGCCGATCATGCCCAGCCGCACCTTGCGCTCGCGCGCCCAGGCCGGGGTCTGCGGCAGCAGCGTGGTGGCCGCCACGGCGGCGCTGGCCAGAATGAATTCCCTACGTTGCATGGAAAAAGCACCTCCTCTTGAGATCGCGCCGGCAAGTACCGGCGCGATGGAACCATCAGAACTTGTAGCCGACGGTAAAACTGTAGATACGTCCGAAATTGTTCGCGTAGCCGGAGAAGCTCATCCAGTCGTTCGGATCGTAGAACGGAAGGCGATTGAACACGTTCTTCGCCGTGACGCCCACGGTCAGCTTCTCCGTCGGCCTCCAGCTCACGCCCAGGTTGGCCGTCCACCACGACGGCGCGCCGTCGCACTGGCTTGGGGACACATTCACAAGACTTCCGGTACAGGTTTCCGCATTGTTGTCGAGCGCATCGACCTGCTCCCAGGCCCACTTGGTCTTGCCGACGTAGTTGACGTAGAAGCTGGTGGTCCAGTTCTGGTAGTTCCAGTCCGTGTTGAAGGTGGCGCGCAGGCGCGGGTTGTTGTAGTAACCAACCGTGTTGCCGTAGTACCAGCCGCTGCCATCGTCGGAGTTGTACATGTTGCGACGCGCGATGGTCGCGGCCAGGCCGATGTTCAGGCTGCCCCATTCGCCCAGGTCGAAACGGCTGCGGGCATCGATATCGAAGCCATCCACCAGGGTACGCCCCCGGTTCTTGTACTGGCCGACGACGCTGGCCACGTTGCCCACGGTGTAGGTCGGCAACGGGTTCGGACAGGCCACGCCGCTGGCCGGGTCGGCGCACATCGCCGCCACCACGGCCTCGTTGGCGCGGTCAGTATCGGTGATCGGAAAGCGCGTCATCGAGATGATGTCTTCCGGCTTGCTGTAGTCCGGCGCGACGATCTCGTTGCGCCGATAGATGAACCAATAGTCGGCCGACACCGACAGCCAGTTGGTCGGTTCGTACACGATGCCCAACGTGGCGATCTTGGCCTTCTCCGGCTCCAGGTCCGGGTTGGGCTCGGTCATGCGTGCCACGGTGCGGGCGCAATCGGAGTTGAGCACCGTCCTGCCCAGATCCACGTCGCCCGGGCGGCTGGACTGCAGCAGCAGGTCGGCCATCGCATTGGTTTCGTCGCAGCGGGTTTCGTCGCGGTAACCGCCGATCTGGGCGAACACGCCGCCGCTGCCGGACTCGGCCAGGCTGGGCGCGCGGAATCCTTGCGAATAGGTACCGCGCAGTAGCAGCTGCGACAGCGCCTGGTACTTGAGGCCGATCTTCGGGGCAATGTTGGCATCGAAGTCCGGGTACTTGTCCAGGCGCAGCGCCGCTTCCAGCTCCAGCTTCTCGGTGATCGGGGCGACGGCCTCGGCGAACAGCGCGTAGGTGTTGCGCGCGCCGTCGAACCACGAACCACCCTGCTGGGTGATCAGGCCGTTGGCCGCGTCCTCGTTGCCCGGGGTGTAGAAGGTCTCGCGGCTCACGTTGAAGCCGAAGGCCGCGCGCACGTCGCCGGCCGGCAAGGTGTAGACCGGTCCTTCGACCGTGCCATCCAAGGTGTGCAGCCGGGTCCAGGACTGGATGTCGAAGGTCGGGTAGGCCTCGCGCAGCAGCGCCGCGTTGGCTTCGCTGATCACGCCGAACTGGTACGCCGGGTTGTCGGAGATGATCACGCGGCCCGTACCCGGGTCGGTGGTGAACGGGCCGAATGCCCTCTCGAAGCCTTCCAGGTTGACGTTGACGGTCTGGTAGGTGGTCGAATGCGTGCCGGCGGTGGCGAACGCGGTTTCCCAGCTCCAGTCGCCGAAGCTGCCACGCAGTCCGGCCAGGGCGCGATAGCTTTCGTCGGTGTTGCGCTGCCCGAAGTAGTTGTCGCCCGCGTCCTGCAGCAGGTACTGCAGGCCGACCACGCCGCCCATCAGCGCCTTCAGCTCGGGGCTTGCCTTGTTGTAGACGTTGTTCGGGCCCAGGTACGGGTAGAAGAACTGGTTGACGTTGGTGCCGGTGTTGCGCGAGAACCAACTGCTCGGGTTGCCGGTGGTGGTGCCGTAGGAGCGCGGCGTGCCGCCGTTGGCGCGCAGGTCGATGTCGGTGTAGGTCGCCTCGGCGAAGGCCTCGGTGGTGTCGCCGATCAGGAAATGGCCGTTGACGTAGGCGGTGATGCGCTCCGACTCGGCGCCGCCGTCGATCTCGTTGTTCAGCCAGGTCTGCCAGATGCAGCGCGCACCGGCGGCTTCGATCGTCACGTTCTGGCAGCCCGGCGCCGGCTCCTGCTTGCGCGCCTTGGTTACTGGATCGAAGGCGAAATAGCTGCCGGGGTTGAACACGCCCGGCGCACTGCCGGTGTCGAGGCGCAGGTTCCTGATGTAGTTCGGGTTGTTGACGTAGTACTGGGCCGGCTTCTTGTCGTACCACTCGCTCAGCGGGATCCCCTCGCGCTTGTACATATTGACGGTGCCGTAGACGTTGTAGCGGTCCTCGTCGAGGTCGCCGAAGCCGCCGGTGATGCTGGCCTGGTGCTCGCCGTAGCTGTCGAAGCGCGACGACATGTCGGTGGTCGCAGTGACCTCGAGCCCCTGGTACTCACGCCGGGTGATCACGTTGATCACGCCGGCCACCGCGTCGGTGCCGTACACGGCCGAGGCGCCGTCGGTCAGCACCTCCATGCGTTCGATCGCCGCGGCGGGGATGGAGTCGACGTTGACGAACTGGGTCTGGAAGCCCGCCGGCGCGCCGTAGTACGACAGGCGGCGGCCGTTCAACAGCACCAGCGTGCCCTGCGCGCCCAAGCCGCGCAGGTTGGCCTGCGAAGCGCCGTCGGAGCCGGTGAACAACGACTTGGAATCCACCTGCGCGGGCCGGTTCGCAGGCAGGTTGTCGAGCACCTGGAGCAAGGTCCGGGCGCCCATGTTCTCGATGTCCTGCTTGCTGATGATCTGCACCGGCGAGGCGGTCTCGCCATCGATGCGCTTGATGCTTGAACCGGTGACTTCGATCCGCTCCAGATCGGTGGGCATGTCGCCGTTACCGCGCCCGGCCTCCGGCTGTGGAGCGGAGGCATCGGTGGGCTGTGCGGGGACCGGGTCCACCGCGGACGTCTGTGCCGAGACTGGGCCCGTCGCGGCCAAGGCTGCACTGAGGGCGATGGACAAGGCGGTGGCGGGTATGCAGCGATGACGGCGGCTTGCTGGCAACATCTCTCTCTCCTCGTTTCGGTCTGCAGCGCGGTGCGCTGCGCAGTGGTTGGGCTTGCGTGAGGCAACAGCGGTCCCGGGCCGCGGCCGTGGGCCGCAGTCGGATGTCGAGGGGGATGGGGTGAGGCTGGCTAGGGCGAGGCGATGGTGGCGGCGTCGCCCTCCTGTCCGATCAGGACCGCATTGGCCCAGTTGCCGCAGACCTGTGCCGGCTGCTTGCCCTGTGCACCGAGCGTGCGCAGGCTCAGGCGCTGCAGGCCGCGGATGTCGAGTTCGGGTTTGACCACGCCCGGCGCACGCACCAGGCCGCTGTCGTAGAGCAGGCGGTCGTCGCCCCAGACCTGGAACTGCAGGCCGCCGGCGTCGCGGCAGGTATCGTCGATGCCGAGATCGGCGCGCAGCAGGCGCCAGTCGCCCTGCAGTTGCAGATCGATGCGACTGGACGCGCCGACGCCGAGGCCGCGGCGGAAGTGCAGACCGTTCATGCGCATCTCGCTCGCGCCACCGTGGGCGCGGTCGCGCGCCACGGCGTTCGCCAGTGTCGGCGGCAGCGTCAGTTCGGAGACATAGCGCTGCTGCGCCGGGCGCTCGGCCGGTTGATGTTCGAGCACGCGGAACGTTGACAGCGTGATCGGCCCAACATCGCGCGGCTGCAACGCGTCGAACGCGCGCGCATCGCCGTTCTGCGCCGCCGACACCATCGGGTCACTGCCATCGGCGGTGGCGCCGTCGGGGTTCTGCGTGCTCAGCACGCGCAAGCGCAGCAGGCGGCCGGCGCGGGCCGGGAACTCGATGCGCTGTAGGCCCTGCTGCAGCGTCAGGTGCCCGCGTTTGATCGGCTCGCCCCACTCGCCGTTGCTGTCGGCCAGGTAGAGCTCGTAATCGCGGATCTGGCCATGCTTCCAGTGCTGGTCGTTGCGCGGCGCCAGCTCGATGCCGTCGATCAGGCGGCGTTCGCCGAAGCCGATCGTCCATTCGTGCGCGCCGGTGCGCACGGCCTGGTTGCGCACGCTGCGGAACCAGGTGGCGGGGTCGTCGTCGAAGGCGTTCTCAAGCGGGTGGCCGGGCTCCTCCGCCGGGCGGTTGACCACCAGCAGGCTGTCGGACGGCAAGGCGCGGCCGAGTGCCGGCGCGGCCGGGAAGGCGTCGTCGGGCAATGTCTTGGCGACCGGGAGGTCGAGGCGGACCTCGAGCGCACGGCGGATGTCGAGCTTGGCGGTACGCACGTGCAGCGTGCCACGACGCTCGGCCGGATCGAAGTACCAGCCTTCGGCGGCCGCCTGAAAAGCGGCGCGATCGGCCAGCTTCGGCAGCGCACGGCCATCGAGTTCCACCGCCTTCGGCGCCTGGCGGCTGAGCACGCGCAGGCCGTAACGGCGCTGCGGCAGCTGGCCGGCGTAACTGCCCTTGACCGGGTCGATGCGCACGCGCACCTCGCCACTGCCCCCCGCCTTTGACGGCATGTCCGGCGCCTGCATCGTGATCGCTTGTTCGCTGAACTCGCCCTGCGCGTAGCGGCGCGTGCCGCCGTCATCCTCGTACAGGGTGTAGTGCGACTCGCCCTGCGGGTACAAATCCAGGGTGAGTTCGTCGAGCGGCTTCTCGCCGTCGTAGAGCATGGTCGGGTACATCGGCACGATCGCGCCGGCACGCACGAACACCGGCAGCGTCGCCAGCTCCACCGCGCGGTCGAGCTGACGGCCCTGCGCATCGGCCGTCACCTGGCGGCCATCCCAATAGTCGATCCAGCGGCCGGGCGGCAGGTGGATGTCGCGGCGCCAGCCGCGGCTGGCGGCCTGGCTGCGGTAGACCGGCGCGACCAGCAACTCGCGGCCGAGCAGGAACTGGTACTTGTGCGCCTCGGTATAGGCCTGCGGGTCCTGCGGGTAATCCCACATCAGGCCGCGCACGATCGGTGCGCCAGTGTTTTCCGCCTCGCGCGCCAGCCCGTACATGTACGGGGTCAGGCGCATTTTCAGCTTCAGGTAATCGCGGTTGATGCTGCGGTAGGGTTCGTCGAATGCCCACGGGTGCTTGCGCGAATTGGCCGACCAACCCGACATGCCCATCAGCACCGGCGTGAAGCTCTTCCACTGCAGGTCGCGGGTGAAGGTCTCGGCGCTGCCGCCGAAGATGCCGTCGACGTCGCCGGTGGCGTAGGCGTAGCCGGACAGGCCCGAGCCGATCAGGGTCGGGATGTGCCAGCGGATGTAGTCCCAGCTGCCACTCTGGTCGCCGGTCCAGGCCACCGCGTAGCGCTGGATGCCGGCCCAGCCCATCACCGTCCACAGGAACGGGCGCGAGTCGGAGTTGTTGAGGATGCCGTTGAACGCCGACTGGTTGGCGTCCATCGCGAACTGGTAGCCCTTGCCGGTCCAGGCCACGTCCAGCTTCTGCACGCGGCTGCCGGCGGTGCCGACTTCCCAGGCGATCTGGTCGACCCCGTTCTCGGTCCACAGCCCGGTCTGGAAGCCGTACTTCGCCAACCCCTGCACGGTCTTGGGCAGGTCGGTGTAGCCGCAGCCATAGCCGTCGTTGGGCAGGATCCAGCCACCGGGCATGTCGTGCTCGCGGTACTGCTTGGCGACGGAGTCGACCACGTCCGGGGTGGTGCCGGTGGGGCCGTCGCTCCAACCTTCGGGCACGGTGCCGGGCTTCTTCTTGTTGTCGCCGTCGTTGTAGCAGTCGGCGTCGCCGTAGGACAGCGCCCAGCGCGGCAGCAGGCCGGCGCGTCCGGTCAGCGCGGTGTAGCGGTCGAGCAACTGGTGCAGGCCGGCGCCGACGAAGTAATACGCGTCGAAGCGGTCCTCGCGGTGCAGCAGCGTGGCCTGGTCGCTCTGGCGCAGGTCGTACACACCGTCGCTCCAGGTGTTGCGCAACATGCCCCAGCCGCGCGAGCTGAGCAGCATCGGCGCCGGATTGGGCCGATCGCCCTCCTCCCAGCCGCCGGAGTACGACACTTCCAGCTCGCGGCCCTTGAACTCGAAGCGCCCGTTCTGCTGGCCGCCACCGTAGAAGTGTTCACCGGCCTCGCTCGACAGCGTCTGCACGCTCTGCTCTTTGGCCAGGTCCAACGGCTGCAGCTCCTGCCACAGCGGGATCACCTTGCCAGCGTCGAGCCGGTCGAGGGCAAAACGCAGCGGCTGGCGCTGGACATGCAGCACCAGCGCACCGGTGCGGATGCGCACTTCGCTGGCGTCTTCCTCATAGGTATGAGGCACCGTGGCCGCCAGTTGCGGCAGTACGGCGGGCACTACGATGGGGGCGGCCTTGTCACCGGCCGGCAGCAACTTGCCGTGGCGGCCGGCCTGCACGCGCAAAACGTCCGGGCGCAGCAGGTCGATACGCACGCGGGTGCCGTCGTCGGTGGTCAGGTTCCAGCTGGTGGTGCCCTCACCCGCCGCGACCGGAGCGATCTCTCGCAGGTTGCTCAGGGACTCGGCCCAGGCCGGTGCCGGCCCAGCCAGTAGCGAAGCCAACAGCGTGATCAGCAGGCCTGCGCTACGTCGTCCGCGAGTTGCCACCTTGCCCCCAAGCCCCGCCAAAACGGGAATCCGAAACCGTTGCAACCGACTCTAGGGCAGCCTGTCGAAATATGTCAACAAATTGAAAGACAAAAGAAGGATATTTTCCATAAAACGAAACATTGTGCAAAGCACAACTTTCCAAACGCGCTGTTGCATCTTTATGGCCAGCAGCAGAGATTGGATTTGTCGAGCGTATTGGTGTGGGACGTGCGCTTATTCTCCTTGACCCTGCCTTGGCGACATGAACAGCCAAAACTTTCCGTTATCTTTCAATAATTGACATTTCGAAAGAAAACACGGATCGTGCGCACGCCCAACTGGAATCACGAATGGACGCTTCCCTGCTCCCTGACTTGCCCGCCTGGCAGCGCCTCGGCGGGCAGCACACCGCCGAAGAGATCGCCCAGCAACCTGCGCTCTGGGACGAGCTGGCGGATTCACTCGAGCTGGCGCGCGAGCGCATCGAGCGCTTTCTCGGCGACTGGCTGCGTCAGCCCGGGCACCGGGTGATCTTCACCGGCGCCGGCAGCTCCGGTTTCATCGCCGAGATGGTGGCCGACCAGATCAATGCGCAGTGGCCGGCCGAGGTGCGGGCGATCCACACCACCAGCCTGCTGACCCACCCGGCGCTGTACCTGCAGCGCGAGCGCCCGACCCTGCTGGTGTCGTTCGGCCGCAGCGGCTCCAGCCCGGAAAGCGTGGCCGCGGTCGAACTGGTGCGCGAGAACGTGGCGCAGGCGCGCTTCCTCGACATCACCTGCAACCCCGAAGGCGAACTGGCGCGTCGCGGCCAGGGCCGTGCCGATACGTTGACCCTGCTGATGCCCGCCGCCAGCTGCGACCGCGCGTTTGCCATGACCAGCAGCCTGACCTGCATGCTGCTGGCGGCACTGATCGCTTTCGACGCGGCGCCGTGGCCACAACGACTGGACCGCCTGCGCACGCTCGTGACGCATGGCCAGCGGGCGCTGACGCAATGGGACGATGCCGTGGCGACGCTCGCGCGCACTGCCTATGCACGAGTGATCTACCTGGGCAGCGGCCCGCTGGAAGCGCTTGCACGCGAGTCCGCACTGAAGCTGCTCGAACTCAGCGCCGGCCGTGTGCTGGCACTGGCCAACACGCCGCTGGGCTTCCGTCATGGTCCCAAGTCCACGCTCGATGCCTACACCCTGGTGGTGATGCTGCGCAGCGCCGAACCGCTCGCGCGCCGCTACGAGCAGGACCTGCTCGACGAGCTGCGCCGCGACGGCGTCGCCGGGCGCGTGCTGTCGGTCGGTCCGCAGGCCGGCGACAGCGAGCCGACCGATTTCACCCTGGCCGTGCCCGCCCTGCCCGACCCTTGGCTCGCGCCGCTGTGGTTGACCGTGGCCCAGCGCTACGCGCTGCACCGTTCGGCGGCGCTGGGCCTGACGCCCGACAATCCCTTCCCGGACGGCACGGTCAACCGCGTCGTCCAGGGCGTGACCATCCATCGCCACGGCTGAGAGCGCAGCGCCATGCAGACCTACGGCATCGACATTGGCGGCACCAAGATCGAACTGGTCGCCTGTGGTGACGACCTGGAGGTCGGCTATCGGCGCCGCGTCGCCACCCCGCAGGACGGCTACGTGGCCTTCATCGAGGCCGTGGCCGGGCTGGTGGAAGACACCGATGCCGAACTCGGCGGCGTCTGCACGACGGTGGGCGTGGCCCTGCCGGGCGTGCTCGACCGCGCCAGCGGGCGCCAGCTCAGCTCCAACGTGCCGGCACTGACCGGCCGCACGGTCGGCGCGGACCTGCAGGCGCGTTTGCAGCGTCCGCTGCAGCTGGGCAACGACCTGCATTGTTTTGCCCTGTCGGAAGCCCACGGCGGTGCTGCCGAGGGCTATCCCAGCATGTTCGGCGCCATCCTCGGCACCGGTGCCGGTGGCGGCTACTGCCTCGAAGGCCGCCTGGTCGCCGGTTACAACGGCATCGCTGGCGAATGGGGCCACTGGACCGTGCCGGCCACGCTGCTGGCCCAGCATGCGCTGCCGCTGCTCGACTGCCCCTGCGGGCTGCGCGGATGCCTGGAGCGTTACGTCTCCGGCAGTGGCCTGGCGATGATCCATCACCGCCGCGGCGGCGCGCCCATCGACGCCAGCGCGGTCGTCACGCTCTCCCACCAGGGCGATGCCATCGCCGCGCAGGCGCTGGACATCCACCGCGACCTGCTCGGCCACAGTTTTGCCAGCCTGATCATGGCGCTGGACCCGCACGTCATCGTGCTCGGCGGCGGTTTGTCCAAGCTCGAACAGCTCTACCGGGACCTGCCCTCCGCAGTGGCCGCGCACCTGTTCAAGGGCATGCGCGTACCGCCGATCGTGCCGCCAAAGTTCGGCGATGCCGGCGGCGCACGCGGCGCAGCGTTGCTGGCGCGCCAGCGCAGCGCGGCGTCCTGACCCCCCGTCTGATCCCCCGTCACCGGAGACCGCATCCATGTCCGCTGTCCAATCCCTCATCGCCGCCCACCGCCGTGGCGAGAATGTCGGCCTGTACAGCGTCTGCTGCAGCCACGAGCAGGTGCTGCTGGCGGCGATGCAGGTGGCGCGGCACTACGACACGGTGCTGCTGATCGAGGCCACCTCGAACCAGGTCGACCAGTTCGGCGGCTACACCGGCATGAACCCGGTGCAGTTCCGCGAGTACGTGCTGCAGTTGGCGCGCACCCAGGATTTCCCGGCGCAGCGCCTGATCCTCGGCGGCGACCACCTCGGCCCGAACGCCTGGCAGAAGCACCCCGCCGCCGAAGCCATGGCCAATGCACGCGAGCTGATCAAAGCCTACGTCGCCGCCGGCTTCCACAAGATCCACCTCGACTGCAGCATGTCCTGCGCCGACGACCCCACGCCACTGCTCGACGAGACCGTGGCCGCACGCTCGGCCGAACTGGCGCGGATCGCCGAGCGCACTGCCGCCGAGGCCGGGCTGCCGCCGCCGGTGTACGTGATCGGCACCGAGGTGCCGGTGCCGGGCGGCGAAGCCTCGCTGGCCGGCGGCCTGGCGGTAACCACACCGGCGGCCGCCGCCAAGACGCTGGAGATCCATCGCCAGGCGTTTTCGGCGCCGGACCTGGCCGCAGCCTGGGAGCGCGTGGTCGCGATGGTGGTGCAGCCGGGCGTGGATTTCGACCACAGCGCCGTGCAGCACTACGACCCGCAGGCAGCGACTGCGTTGTCGGCCTTCGTCGAGACCCGGCCGTGCATCGTGTTCGAGGCGCACTCCACCGACTACCAGACGGAAGGCGCGCTGCACGCGCTGGTGCGCGACCACTTCGCCATCCTCAAGGTCGGCCCGGCCGCGACCTTCGCGCTGCGCGAGGCGCTGTTCGCACTGGCCGCGATCGAACGCGAATTGCTGCCGGCAGCGCAGTGTTCGGACCTGCTCGAGGTGTTGGACCGCTGCATGGTCGAAAAGCCGGCGCACTGGCGCAGTCACTACAGCGGCGACGAGCACCAATTGCAATTGCTGCGCCGCTATGCGCTCAGCGACCGCTGCCGCTACTACTGGGGCGAGCCCGAAGTGCGGGCGGCGGTGGATCGGCTGATCGACAACCTGCAACCGCATGCGTCGTCGCCGAACCTGCTGCTCCTGTTGAGCCAGTACATGCCCGAGCAGCACGACGAGGTCGTGGCCGGCCGGCTGGCACCCGACTCGCACGCGCTGATCCAGCACAAGGTGTTCGGCCGGCTGGCCGAATACGCCCGCGCCTGCGCGCGCAACCGGGTCGGCCGGCACAGCGAGAACGAAACCTCCAAAGCCGCCGTGTTTTCGGACCGGTAAGCTTCCGCTTTCACCCCGATCGAGAACGCCCGCCATGCGAAACACCCGCCAACGCCGGCAACAGATCCTGCAACTGCTGGTCCAGCACGGCAGCGTGCAGGTCTCGGACCTGGTGGAGCGCTTTGGCGTGTCTTCGGTGACGATCCGCGCCGATCTGAGCCATATCGAGTCGCAGGGATTGGCCACGCGCAACCACGGCGGCGCCAGCCTGGTGCGCACCCCGCCGCCGGAGCAGGACATCCACGAGAAGGACGCGCTCAACCTGCCGCTGAAGGAATCGATCGGCGCGCACGCGGCGCGGCTGGTGAAGCCCGGCGACAACATCATCATCGATTCGGGCTCGACCACGATGACGCTGGCGCGCCACCTGCGCGGGCATCGCGACGTCACGGTGATGACCAACGGCCTCAACATCGCCTGGGAGCTGGCCAACGCGCCCGGCGTGGAGCTGCTGCTGACCGGCGGACTGCTGCGCAAGCAGTCGCTGTCGCTGCACGGCATCCAGGCCGAGAGCAGCCTCAACACTTACAGCTTCGACACCCTGTTCCTGGGCGTGGACGGACTGGACCTGCAGTTCGGGCTGACCACGCACCACGAGGCCGAAGCCAGCCTCAACCACCGCATGGTCGAACGCGCGCGCCGGATCGTGGTGCTGACCGATGCGTCCAAGTTCGGACGGGTCAGCCTGCACCGCATCGCCCGCCTCGATCAGGTCCACACCATCATCACCGACGCCAGCATCGACAGCGAGTACCGCGAGGGACTGCAGCGGCTGGGCATCGAGGTGATCATCGCCGAGCCACCGCCTTGACCACGACGCGCACCGTGCACGGCCGCATCCTCACCGCAACGGGTTGGGTGCGGGGCGACATCGAGTTTGACCAGCGTGTGCGGCGCATTCGCGCCACGCAGGACGACGCAGACGGCGGCGATGATCTACTGAACCATGAGCTGCTGATCCTTCCCGGCTTCATCGACCTGCACGTCCACGGCGGCGCCGGCGTCGACATCATGCAGGGCGGCGATGCCATCCAGACGGTGGCACGCACCCACGCGCGACACGGCACCACCGCCCTGCTCGGCACCACCATGACCGCGCACGAGGACGACATCGTTCGCGCGCTGCACGGCCTGGCCGACGCGATCGCCACCCGCACGCAGGACACTGCACGCGTGCTCGGCGTGCATCTGGAAGGCCCGTACATCAGCCGCGAGCGCCTCGGTGCGCAGCCACCGCTGGTGGTCGAGGCGACGCTGGAGCAAGTAAGGCGCTTGCACGCGATTGCGCCGATCCGCGTGCTGACGATCGCACCGGAGATCGGCCACCACCGCGAACTGATTCCTCAGCTTAGCGCGCTCGGTATTCGCGTGCAGCTGGGCCACAGCGTCGGCAGTTACGACGACGGCGTGGCCGCGCTCGAAGCCGGTGCCGCCGGCTTCACCCATCTGTTCAACGGCATGACCGGCGTCGACCACTACCGCCCGGGCATCGCCACGGCGGCCCTGGCGCACGCCGAATACGCCGAGCTCATCCCCGACTTGCAGCATGTGCATCCGGGCGTGATCCGCGCGGCGCTGCGTGCAATTCCGCGCCTGTACTGCGTCACCGACGCCACCGCCGCCACCGGCATGCCCGACGGTGAATACGCGCTGGGTTCGCAGCGCGTGCACAAATGCCTGGGCTGCGTGCGCCTGGCCGACGGTTCCTCGCTGGCCGGCAGCGCGCTGACCATGGACCAGGCGCTGCGCAATCTGGTGTCGATCGGCCTGGAGCTGGCCGACGCCTCGAACCGGCTGTCGCGCTACCCGGCCGACTACCTCGGCTTGCACGACCGCGGCCGCTTGCAGGCCGATGCCTGGGCCGACCTCGTGGTGCTGGACCCACAACTGCAGGTGCAGCAGATCTTCGTCGAAGGCGACGAAATCGCAATCAGCTGAGCGCCGCACTCCCGCGCCGCGCGGCGCTTCCCGTCCCAACAGGGCCAGCACAGACAGGACCGCACGATGAACGACGTTTCCGCCGCAACGCCCGTGCAAATCCACACCGCAGCGCCGTTGTGGCGGGTGCGCTACCTGCTGTTCATCGCCGGCATGGGTGGCCTGCTCTACGGCATCGACATCGGCATCATCGCCGGCGCGCTGCCGTACCTGGAGGCCACCGCCACCGCCAGCTGGCACCTGACCAGCCAGCAGCTCGGCTTCGTGGTCGCGGCGGTGCTGCTCGGCAGCGTGCTGTCGTCGCTGTTCGCCGGCGTGGTGGCGGACCTGATCGGCCGCCGCGGCGCGATGCTGCTCGCCGGCGTGCTGTTCACCGCGAGCATTCCGATCATGGCGCTGGCCGCCGGCTACCTGCCGCTATTACTAGGCCGGCTGCTGCAGGGCGTCAGCGGCGGCCTGATCGGCGTGGTGGTGCCGCTGTACCTGGCCGAAGTGCTGAGCCCGGAGCGGCGTGGTCGCGGTGCGGCGATGTTCCAGCTGCTGCTCACCGTCGGGCTGTTGCTGGCGGCGTTGATCGGCCTGTACCACGCGCACGCGGTCGACGCCGCCAGCGCGGCGGTGCAGCACCTGTCGGGCGAGGAACAGGGACGCCTGCTGTTCGACGTCAAGGACCACGCCTGGCGCACGATCTTCTGGAGCTGCCTGCTGCCGGGCCTGGTGTTCACCGGCGGCGTGCTGGCGCTGAGCGAATCGCCGCGCTGGCTGGTGCGGCGCGGCCGCATTGCCCAGGCGCGCACGACCCTGCAACGCACCGTGGCGGCGGCGCAGGTCGAGGCCACCCTGCAGCAGATGCAGGCGACCGACGTCCATGCCGGCACGGCGCACGAGCGCGACCGCCTGCTCAGTCGCCGCCACGTGTGGCCGTTCCTGCTCGCCTGCGTGATCCTGGCCTGCACCCAGGCCACCGGCATCAATTCGGTGCTGGCCTACGCGGTCAACATCCTCAACCAGGCCGGCCTGCCCGGCGCGGTCGCCAACGGCGCGGACGTGGCGATCAAGCTGCTCAACGCGGTGATGACGGTGGTGGCGCTGGTGCTGGTCGACCGCAAGGGCCGCAAGTTCCTGCTGATGCTCGGCAGCGGTGGCATCACCGTGGCGCTAGTGGCGGCGGGTCTGCTGTTCCTGCAGGCCGAACGCGGCCGTGTCGACGTGCAGCAGTCGCTGCAGCAGCAGGTGACCGGCGATGCGCTGGCGCTGCGGCTCGATGCGGCGCAGTGGCAGCGCCTGGGCGTCGCCGACACGACCCAGCCGCAGCAGCTGACCGTGTCCTACGCCTACGGCGGCTTCAGCAACGTGCGCTCGCTGCGCAGCGATGCACCCGGCGCGGCCGAGCTGTCGATCCGGCGCGAGGACGCGGTGCAGGCCGACAGCGTGATCGGCGCGTTCTTCCGCCGCCTGCACCTCAACCCCTTCCCCGACCCGGCCACCGCCGCGCAGGCGCCGCTGCGGATCGAGCGCGCCAGCCTCGGCCCGGTGCCGTCGCCGGCGCACGGCTGGGCGGTGGCCGTGTGCATCCTGGTGTTCGTCGCGTTCTTCGCGGTCGGCCCCGGCGTGTGCGTATGGCTGGCCTTGTCGGAACTGATGCCCACACGCATCCGTTCCAACGGCATGAGCATCGCCCTGCTGATCAACCAGTTCGTCTCCACGGTGATCGCCGCGATCTTCCTGCCCACCGTCGGCCACTACGGCTACGCCAGCATGTTCTTCTTCTGGGCCGGCTGCACCGTGGTCTATTTCCTGGTCGCGGCGTTCTTCCTGCCCGAGACCCGCGGCAAGTCGCTGGAGCAGATCGAGGCGCATTTCCGCTGAGCACGTGCCCGGCGACGTTGCCTGGGTGGCAACGTCGCCCTTGGAGACCAAGCACGCCTCAGCTGTGACAGGAGCCGCAGCAACTGGCGGAGGCGATCGCCGGCGCCGCGGGCATCGGGGCATTGACGACGGCATAGCCCTCCTCCTCGATCGCCGCGACCGCTTCGGCCTGCGACAGCCGGCCTTCGACACGTACCTCGCCGGCAGCCAGGTCGACATTGACCCGCGCACCCAGGTCGCGTCGCAGGACAGCCGCCGTGATCGCGCGGATGCAGTGATCGCAGGTCATGCCCTGTACCGTGAATTGCATGTGGGTTCTCCGTTTGGCCGGCCCAGTGCCGGCAACGGAAGGTTGCGGATTACCACCGTGGCAAGGTCAAGCGAGCCGGATCGGGAAGTGCGATGGTTGACCTTCCCATCATGGGAAGCCCCATCTTCGCCAGCACATCGCCAAGGCATGGAGCTGAGCCAATGAACACCCCGCTTTTACAAGCCGCTGCCGACCAGGCCGCACACCTGCGTTTCGGCATCGCCGGCATGACCTGCGCCTCCTGCGTCGGTCGCGTCGAGCGCGGCCTGCTTGCCGTGCCCGGCGTGCAGCAGGCCAACGTCAACCTGGCCACCGAAACCGCCGAAGTCGTCACCGATGGCTCCGTCGCGCTGCACGCACTCACCGCCGCCGTGGTCAAGAGCGGCTACGAGGTGCCCGCACGTACCGTCGACTTCGCGATCGGTGGAATGACCTGCGCCTCCTGCGTGGCCCGTATCGAAAAGGCGCTGCGCAAGCTGGCCGGCGTGCTCGAGGCCAGCGTCAACCTCGCGACCGAGCGCGCCCAGGTACGCATCACCGACGCGGTGTCCGATGCCGACGTGATCGCCGCCGTGCGCGAGGCCGGCTATACCGCGCAGGTCGCCACACAAGCGCGTGCCAGCGACGATGCCGCCAAACCCGCCGTGTCGCGCGAATCGCGTCATCTGCTGATCGCCGCCGCGTTGTCGTTGCCGCTGGTGCTGCCCATGGTCGGCATGCTGTTCGGCCGGCACTGGATGCTGCCGGGCTGGTGGCAGTTGGCACTGGCGACACCGGTGCAGTTCTGGCTGGGCGCGCGCTTCTACAAGGCCGGCTGGAGCGCGTTGAAGGCCGGCACCGGCAACATGGACCTGCTGGTTGCGCTCGGCACCAGCGCCGGCTACGGCTTGAGCCTCTACCACCTGTTCGCTGATTCGCACGGCCACGGCACGGCGCCGCTGTATTTCGAGGCCTCAGCGGTCGTCATCACCTTGATCCTGCTCGGCAAGTGGCTGGAGGCGCGCGCCAAGCGGCAGACCACCGCCGCGATCCGCGCCCTGCAAGCGCTGCGCCCGACCACGGCGCGGGTACGCCGCGACGGCGCCGAGGTCGAGGTGCCCGTCGCCGAAGTACGAGTCGGCGAAGTCGTCGTCGTGCTGCCGGGCGAACGCTATCCGGTCGATGGCCGCATCACCGCCGGTCGCACCCACGCCGACGAATCGCTGATCACCGGTGAGTCGTTGCCGGTGGCCAAGGGCGAAGGCGATCGCGTGACCGGCGGCGCCGTCAACGGCGAAGGACGCATCGAGGTCGAGACCGTCGCGATCGGTGCGGAAACCGCGTTGGCGCGGATCATCCGCCTGGTCGAGGACGCGCAGGCCAAGAAGGCGCCGATCCAGCGCGTGGTCGACCGGGTCAGCGCGATCTTCGTGCCGGTGGTCGTGGGTATCGCCCTGCTGACGCTGCTCGGCTGGGGCCTGGGCACCGGTGACTGGAGTCAGGCCATCCTCAACGCGGTCGCCGTGCTGGTGATCGCCTGCCCGTGCGCGCTGGGCCTGGCCACGCCGACGGCAGTCATGGCCGGCACCGGCGTGGCGGCACGCGCCGGCATCCTGATCAAGGATGCGGAGGCACTGGAAACCGCGCACAAGGTCGCAGTCATCGCCTTCGACAAGACCGGCACGCTCACCGAAGGGCGCCCGGTGTTGACCGAAACAGTGGCGGTCGACGGTGATGCACCGGCGCTGTTGGCGCTGGCCGCTGCGTTGCAAAACGGCAGCGAGCACCCGCTGGCCAAGGCGGTGATCGAGGCTGCGGGCGACACTGCGCACGGCATCGCGGCGGCCGACATCGAGGCCGTGCCTGGACGCGGCTTGCGCGGCATGATCGCCGGCCGCCCGCTGCTGCTCGGCAGCAACCGGATGATGCTCGAAGCGGGCATCGACCTGGGCGCGCTGGCCGCCCGCGCCGAGGCATTGGCCGACTCGGGACACACCGTGTCGTGGCTGGGCGAAGCCGGTCCGGACGGTGCGCGGCTGCTCGGCCTGCTGGCCTTCCGTGACCAGGCGCGTGCCGGTGCCGGCCGTGCGATCGCCCGCCTGCACGAGCTCGGCCTGCGCACTGTGATGATTTCCGGCGACAACGCCGGAGCAGCCGCGGCGGTCGCCCAGGCCATCGACATCGACGAGGTACGCGCCAACGTACTCCCAGGCGACAAGGCCGCCGCCATCGCCGAACTGCGCACGCACGGCCGCGTGGCGATGGTCGGCGACGGCATCAACGACGCCCCTGCCCTGGCTGCCGCCGACGTCGGCATCGCCATGGGCAGCGGCACCGATGTCGCCATGCACGCCGCCGGCATCACCCTGATGCGGCCGGAACCGGGATTGATCGCCGCCGCCATCGACATCTCGCGCCGGACCACGCGCAAGATCCACCAGAACCTGTTCTGGGCATTCATCTACAACCTGGTGGGCATTCCACTGGCTGCCTTCGGCCTGCTCGATCCGGTGGTCGCCGGTGCGGCGATGGCGCTCTCGTCGGTCAGCGTGGTGTCCAATACCCTGTTGCTGCGCCGCTGGCGCGCAGATACCGGTCACTGAGGAGTCATCGTCCATGCCCCGCACCCCACGCCCGGAACTGGCTGATGCGCGCCTGCAAGGCCTGCACAACATCGGCGAAGCGGCCGACCTGAGTGGCGTCAGCGCCAAGATGATCCGCCACTACGAGAGCATCAGCCTGATCCCGCAGGCCGGCCGCACCTTTGCCGGCTACCGCATCTACAGCGATACCGACGTGCACCGCCTGCGCTTCATCCGGCGCTCGCGCAACCTGGGGTTCTCGATCAAGCAGATCGAAGCCCTGCTCGGCCTGTGGGACGACCGCTCGCGTGCCAGCGCCGAAGTGAAGAAGCTGGCACAGTCCCATGCCGACGAACTCGCCGAGAAGATCAGCGAGATGCAGGCCATGCAGCGCACGCTGCAGGATCTGGCACACCGTTGCCACGGCGACAACCGTCCGGATTGCCCGATCCTGGACGACCTGGCGACGGCGCACGATCGCCCCGTCGCCGCCGCGACAAAACCGCTGAAAGCGAAAACGACGAAGCCGTGAGTACCGCACGCCCCGACTCGGGGGCTGCGGTCGCGATGGCTACAGCACCGGTTTGAGCGATGGATCACGCTCGCCGCGCAGTGCCTGCGCGCGCGACTCGGCCTCTGCTGTCATCGTCGGGTCGCCGAGGGCGCGGTACAGGGCCAGCATCGCCCAGGCCACTCGGTAGTCGCTGCCGGCAAAGGTATCCAGGTCGCCCAGCACCGAAGCCGCGGCTTCGGACTGACCTTGCTCCAACAGCAACATCGCCTGCACTACGCCAGCGCGTACGCGCTCGTCGGGATTGCCATCCTGCTCGGCCCGGTTCGCGGCCCGCTGCACCGACTGCATCGCGGCGGCGCTGTCGCCGGCGCTGTTGGCCACCAGGGCACGGGCTACATCCCAGGGGCTGACGGCATCATCGGCACCGGGGCTTCCGGATTGCGGGGCTCGCGACAGCCAATGACGCGCGCTGGCCTCGTCATTGTTGCGCAACGCCGCCTGCACGGCCGCCAACGCCCAGGAGCCGCGCACGTTGGTGTCGGTCTCCGGATATTGCCGGGCCAGGGCCCCGGCCTGTGCGGTCGCGCCTTGCGTCAGGCGCAGCCGCAACGTCAGCTCCCGCAGTGCGGGATGGCTGTCGTCCAGGCCCAGTGCCTTGAGCCGATCAAGACCTTGCGCGGCTGCGCGAAGGCGGCCGTTGGCCAGCAACGCCTGCACCTGGACCACGCCGACGGCGAGCCCCAGGTCGGCATCCTCGGCCGCCTCAGCCTGCGCCTGGGCGCGCTCGATCGTCGCCAACGCAGCCGCCGGTTGCGCCAGCTTGAGCTGGGTGGCGGCCTTGGAGCTCAGGGTGGCCGCCAGGTAGTCGCGCACGTCGAAGCGCTCGTACACCGCAATGGCGCGATCGAACTCCTGCAGCGCCTGCGGGTAGTGGCCGCGCCGGGTTTCGATGATCCCCAGGTTGCTGTCGACCATCGCCGCTTCGACCAGGTCGCCCGCGCGCTGCATGGCGATGCGTGCGTGGCCCATGTCGCGCACGGCTGCTTCCATCTTCTGCTGTTCGACCTGGGCCACGCCGCGACCGTTGTAGGCATTGCCGGGCAATGAAGGATCGTCCAGTGCGGCTGGATTAGCCTCGATCACGGCCAAGGCTCCGGTGTAGCGTTTTTCGGCCTCGGCGAAGTTGCGGCGACGGATCTCGACGGCGCCCAGGCCCATCAGGGCTCTGGCGCGGACTTCTGCGCCGGGCTGCGTGGTTTCTTCCAACACTGCCTGGAAAATGCGCGCAGCTTCATCGATGCGACCGGAACGGTACTCCAGCTGCCCCGCACGCACCTGCAATCGGGGGTCGACGCGTTGATCTGACGGCGCGGATTCGATCAGGCGACGCGCCACCGCCAATTGACCGGTCTTGAGTTCGGCATCGATCTGCTGGACTCGTTCAGTCAAAGGACTCGGTGCTGCCTCGGGATCTCCACTCTTGCGTCCCAGCCGGCGCAGCCAGGAATCGCTGGCAGCGGCTGCCGCCGCCAGCGGCGTGGCCCCGCGCGCTTCGATCAGGTGTGGTTGCTTGCCTTCCTGCAGCAACACGCGCAGCCGCCAGCCGCGCGCATCGCGGCTGGCCTCGGGTGCCAGCACCCAACGCGCACCGCTGGTCGCCTGCAGTTGCCGCAGTGCCGCCTCTCCGGGGGCACCATCGGATCCGAGCTGCGCACTCAGGTGCAGGGTCTGGTCGCTGGGCAGGACTTTCAGTCCGCTGCGGCGCAGCCGGCTGGCGATGTAATCCATCGCCCCCAGTCGCACCCAGGCCGATTCGGCATCGACCGGCGTAACCGCGACCGGCAACACCAGCACGATGTCCTGCTGCGTCGGCGTCGATTCACGCGGGCTCTGCCAGGCATGCCAGCCCGCACCTGCCGCCACGACCGTCAGCAGCACCGCCAGCGCGATCCAGACCCAGGCGCGACGCGGTGGAGGCGATGGTAGCGGTGCCTGCGACTGCGCCGATGGCGCCGCGTCATCCTGCGGCAATGCGATGGTATCGCTCGGCGGCAGCGGCAATTCGGAGGCCGGCAACCTTCCGGCCTTCGGTGTGTCGGCCACCTCCTCTGCGACCGGTGCGACCCAGCGGTAGCCGAAGCGCGGCACGGTGCGGACCATCGCCTGCTTGTCGCCGGTATCGTCCAGCGCCTTGCGTGCGCGCAGCAGCGTCTGCGCGACCACGGTGTCGCTGGTGTCGACCCGCCCCCAGACGGCCGATATCAATTCGTCGCGGCCGACCGCGCGATCGCGGTGTGCGATCAGGTAAGCCAGGCACTCGAATGATTTGGGCGGCAGCGCAATGCGTGCGTCACCGCGCCAAAGCTCGCGGGACGCAGGATCAAGGGTGTATTCGCCAAAGCGAAACCGCGTCTGGGGCATGCGCCGGATTACTTCGTTTGCCCCGATCCCCCGTCCGGCATCGGGCTGCCAGACTACCGATCCTAAGCGATCGGGGTCCGGTCCGGGGGCATCAGCACGGGGTTTCAGCGCACCTGGACATCGAAAGCGACCGACCACAGCGGCGACGCCGAGGCCTCCCAGGATCGTCGATAGGCAAACCGAAGCCGCATCGCCCCCGCCTGCTGCGCGCGGAAGTCCCAGGTGTGCACCGGCATCACCCGCTCGGCTGATTCCGTGCCTGGGTCAGACTCGATCCGCAACGCGGGCGGAACGGCCCCGTCCAGGTCCCACCTGTAGCCCGTCGCCGGACTCACGGGGAGATGAACACGAAGCACCTGCCCCGAACGAAGCTGTATCGGTGCAAGCACATCACCGATGGTGGCATCGATGGCATCCGGATCGCGGCGTGACTCGACGCGTTGCAGCACCCCGCCCCCCGCGAGTGCCGCCGTCGGAGCACCCAAGGGACGCAGTTGGCTCTCACCGATCCGCAACAGCACGACGGAATCCTTCGACGTGTCGGGTTCCAGCCGGAGCATGTCCAGCCCACCGCTCAGCGCAGGAGCGGCTCGGGTCGACCATGAACCATGCAGCTCGATGGCCGCATCCTCGACCGCGTCGACCGCGCGCAGGCGGGTTTTCCGCAGCGAGAAACGTGCGGGGGCGCCCCGCAGTCCTTGATGCAGCAGCAGGTCCCAGCGTATCGCGCGGCAGTCGACGCACGGCAGCGTGCCTATGTATCGCGCATACGGGCGCTCGCCTGTATTCGCGCGCCCCGCAGAAGACCCGCGGCCGTCGCTATCGCACGAAGTCAACAGAACCACCAGCGCAAGTCCCGCCCAGTAATGCCTGCAAATCGCAATGACACTTCTCCTTGATCGAAGCACCGGCCGGGGCCTCCCCCGGCCGGGCATTCGCACCGCCCCTATTGCTTCCGTGCCGCGATTCGCTCTCAGAGCACCTTGACGCGCAGCATCACGCCCGCGCTGTCGCTGCTGGCGACTACCTTGATGTAGTAGCGCCCCGCTGCCGGCGACGACAGCACGATGGTCTGGTTCGTGCCAGGACGCACGGACGCGCCGATGTTCATCGTCGGCATCGGTTCGGCTTCGTAGTTGGCGTAGACGCGCAGCACGCCACGGCCACCGTAGCTCAGGAACTCGAGCCGGGTGGCGCCCGCCGGCACGTCGATCGCGTAGATCTCGTCCTGCCCGGCCGCCAGCGGCGGCATCGCTTCGACCACGCCGCTGGTCAACGGCCGCGACACGATCGGCTGGCCGAAGGTCTTGGCGCGTTCGACCGCTGCGTTCGCATCGAGGATGCCGGCGCCGATCGGCTTGGACGGCGACGGCGCCACCGGAAACGGTCGCGCCGAGGCCACCAGCAGGCCCTCGATCGTGGCCGGCGTCAGCGGTTGCGGGGCTGCGCTCTGCATCAGCGCGACCACGCCGGCCACGTGCGGCGCGGCCATCGAGGTGCCGACCATGCCGACGAGACGATCCGCCACGGGCACCGTGGTGCCGGTGTTGTGGGTGGACCAGATGTATCCGTTGGCCCCGCTCACGTCGGCACCACCGCCGGGTGCGGACAGGTCGATCGAGGCGCCGTAGTTGGAGTAACTGGCGCGGACGCCGGTGTAGCCGGTCGAAGCGACGTTGACCACATTGGCGCAGCTGGCCGGTGAATGCGTGGCCGCATCGGCGTTGGAATTGCCGGCCGCGACCACCACCGTGGCGCCCAACGAGACGGCCGTGTTGATCGCGTCCTGCATGACCTGCGGGCAGGTCTGGCCGCTGCCGAGGCTGAGGTTGATGACCTCGGCCGGGTTTGCGTTGACCGGTACGCCCGTCACCGTGCCACCGGCGGCCCAGACGATGGCGTCGGCCACGTCCGAGGTCAGGCCACCGCAACGGCCGAGCACGCGCACCGGCACGACCTTCGCGTCCGGAGCCACGCCGGCGCCATCGACGCCGTTGTTGGTCACTTCGGCGATCGTGCCGGCGACGTGGGTTCCGTGCCAGCTGCTGTCGCGCTTGGCCGAGCCCGTACCGCATTCACCAGCGGCATTCCAGCTGCCGATGTCCCAACCGCCCGGCACGCGCTCGGCAGTCTCGCGGCGCGAGACAAACGGATCGGTGATGAAGTCGTAGCCCGGAAGCAGGTTGCCGACCAGGTCGGCGTGCGCCGTCGCACCGGTGTCGACCACCGCCACCACTACGCCGGCGCCCTTGGCCTGCTCCCACGCCGTGGTGACGCGGGCACCGCCGGCACCGGTGCCGTAATGCCACATCTGGTGCGTGGCCAGGGCCGGGTCGTTGGGCAGCGCGTACTCGCGCACGATCGCGTCGACCGCGACGTATTCGACATTGGGGTCAGCGGCGATCTGGCGCATCAGCGTCTCGGCTTCGGTGCGCGACAGGCGCTGCGAAGCCTTGAGCACATGCATGCCACCACGCGCGGTGGCGCGCAACGTGTTGACCTTCAGTGCGGTCGAACGCTTCACGCCCGCCGCCTGGGTGCGGCTGACCGCGGCATCCAGCGAGCGTTGCCGGGCTGCCGGCTGCACGCGCTCGGTGCTGCCGGTGCGGTACTTGACGATGAAGCGCGGGCTGATCCCGGCGTCTTCGATGGATGAGAAATCGATGCGGGCGCCGGCGGCGAGTGCCGGCAGGCAGGCACCGGCCAGGAGCATGCTGAGTGCAGTACGGCGGAGAGTGCGGGTGTTCTTTTTCATGAGTGGTTCTCGATGAATTCAAGAGGGACGAAGGCGCCGGGGCGGCTGTTTCGGGTCAGCCCCGCCACCTTCGTTTCAACGCCTTGTTGCGGGTTCTTTCGACCGCCGAACCGCCGCAGTGGACCAGTGGCCCCCTGCGGACGGACGACGTTGCGGGTTACCAGCCGAAACCGACGCCGGCACCGATCGAAGTGTCGTCACTGCTGCTGGCGCCACCGATGGTCACCGTGGCGCGGTCGGAGATCGCCCGCTGGTAGCCGATCGAGACCGCGCTGGCACCGTTCTGGAAGCCGACACCGACGCCGACCCGGTTCTGGGTGCGGATGCCGGCGGCGCTGGTGGCCATGTTCAACATCGCCGCACTCATCGCACCCTGCTGGTCGATGCGCTGGTCCTGCTGGTTGAGCCGTTGATCGATCTGGCCGCTGATGGCGTTGAAGTCGTCGCTGAGCGCGTTGAAACGCGCATCGGTGTAGTCATTGGCACGGGTCAGCGTCTGCGTTGCGGTGGTGTCGGTGTAGGTGTTGGCACGGGTCAGCGTCTGCGTCGCAGTGGTATCGGTGTAGGTGTTGGCCGATGCCAGCGTGGTTACGTCACCGTCTTGCACCTGCTGCACGTTGGCGGCGTCGGTCGGCGCAGTGCCAGCGGCAACGTTCACCACACGGCGTTCGCCACCGACGCTGCCGACCGACACGGTGTTGGCCTGGTCGGCCACCGAGCCACGACCCAGGGCAACGGCGTTGTCGGCGGTCACCGAGGTGCCCTGGCCGATCGCGGTGCCGCTGGCCGCAGTGACGCTGGCATCGGCACCGACGGCGACGGCATTGGTCGCGGCCGCGCTGATCGCGCTGTTGTTGCCCACTGCCACGCTACCGTCGGCATCGACCACCGCGCCGTTGCCGATCGCAGTGTCGTTGGCGTCCTGCGCGTGGCTGCCGTTGCCGATGGCCAGGCCGCTGCCGGTGCCCTTCGCAACACTGCTGGCTACCGTGGCTTCCAGCGTGGCGAGACGGTCATCGAGACCCGCAAAGGCCGAATTGATCGCGTCGAAGGTGGTGCCCACCGAGCTGTAGCTGGAACCGCCGAAGGCGAACGCCGGCACGCTGAACGCGCCGTTGCGGAATTCGGCGCCACCGCCGAAGGCCGAGGCGACTGCGCCGAGGTGGATCAGGCTGTCCGCACCGATACCTGCCAGGACGCTATCCAGTTGCCTCCTGTTGACGGCATCCATGGCATCGACGCCGTCCATCACGTTCGAAATGCGGGTGCCGCTGGAGCCGCCCAGGGTGATGGCGTCCATGGACGCGGCATCATCGTACTTGACTGCAAATGCATCGACATTCGCGATGGTCGAGCCGAGGTTTCCGAGTTCGGTATCGACATCCGTGATGGCGGTGTCGAGCTGTCCCTTGTTGACGGCATCCATGGCATCGACGCCGTCCATCACGTTCGAAATGCGGGTGCCGCTGGAGCCACCCAGGGTGATGGCGTCCATGGACGCGGCATCATCGTACTTGACCGCAAATGCATCGACACTGGCGATGGTCGAGCCGAGGTTTCCGAGTTCGGTATCGACATCCGCGATGGCGGTGTCGAGCTGCCCCTTGTTGACGGCATCCATGACATCGACGCCGTCCATCACATTGGAGATCCGCGTGCCACTGCTACCGCCGAGGGTGACCGCGCCCATGCCGTCGTCGTCATAAAACACGGCCGCCACGGTCGGGTCGCCGCTGAGAATGGCACTGGAAATCGAAGCGTCCATCTGCCGTTTGTTCACCGCGTCGGTGTCTTCGGTGCCGGCGGCGACGTGGATGATCTGGCGCTCGGCGCCCAGGTCGCCCACCGATACGGCGTTGGCACGGTCGGCCACCGAGTACGCGCCGATCGCCACACTGCCGTCTTCCAGGGCCATGCTGTTGTAACCCAGCGCCGCGCTGTCCATACCGACGGCGAAGGCATTGGCGCCGGCCGCAGTGGAGTTGCCACCGGAGGCCATCGCATAGGCGCCGAACGCTGTGTCGTAATCGCCCACCGCCTGGCTGCTGTCGCCATAGGCTGCGGCGGACAGGCCGCTGGCCTGCGCGGCCGCGCCGCTGGCGATGGCGCCGATGCCAGTCGCCATCGCGCCTGTGCCGAACGCCATGGCATTGTCGGCGCCCGAATAAGCGCCGCTGCCGAAGGCAATGGCATTGTTGGTGTCGACGCCGGCAGTCGGGCCGGTGCTGGCGCCGACACCGAAGGCGATGTTGGCCACACCCGCGCCGCCATCGGCAAACGCGCTCTCGCCGATGGCGATGTTCTTGTGCCAGGTCGAGACCGCGCCGCTGCCCAGGGCGATGCTGTCGCGGCCCCAGGCCACGCTGTCCCAACCGATGGCCACGGCCTCGGCCTCGTGGGCAAGGCTGTTGGTACCGATGGCCACGCTGCCGCGGCCGTCTGCATTGGCCATGAAGCCCATCGCTGCCGAACCCGAGATCACGGTCGGATCAAGACTGTTGAACTGGCTGGTGGGCTGAGCGGGGTTGAACTCTGAGTCCCGATCGCCGGTGCTCGCACCCGGGCCGACCGCCGTGTCGTAGTTGCCCCAGGTGTAGGCGCCGCTGCCGAAAGATTGTGAACCAAGACCGGCCGCATAGGCCTTGCCGTATGGGTCGGTCAGGCGACCGGGATTCCGCGGGGCGTTGCCAAAGGCCAGGCCCCAGTCAAGATAGCCGCCGACGGCGGTCGAACTGCTCCCCAGGCCCATCGAGTAATAGCCCATCGCCACGCTGTACTTGCTGTAGGCCACCGACGAATAGCCGAATGCGCTGCCGTAACCGCGGTTGGCCACGGCATTGGCGCCGACCACGGTCGAGTTCTCGTCCAGTTGCCAGGCGCCCAGCGACTGGTAGAAGAAATCGCCGGTCGTCTGTGCGCCGGCGCCGATCACCACGTTGTTGTTGCCGCGCGATTTGGCGTTGTTGCCGATGGCGATCGAATTGACCGCCGCCTCTGGCGAGGTGAAATAAGCAGGGCCGGCGGCCAAGTTGATCGTCTGACCGTAGACACCCTCGACGCTGGCACCAGAGCCCATCGCGATCGAGTTCATGCCGTTGACCTTGGCGTTGGTGCCGATCGCGATCGCGTTGCGCCCCGGCGACTCGACCACGGTCTGCACGGTGGTGACGATGCCGTTGGCATCGGTGGTGGAGGGGGCGTAGCTGCCGCTGACCATGGTGGTCGCGGCATTGGTGCCCATGGCGACCGAGTCATTGCCATTGGTGTTGGCGTTGTTGCCTACGGCGATGCTGTTCTTGCTGCTGCCGGGCGCGACGTCAGGAGTAGTGACGGTGGTGGTCTGGCGCGGCGTGCTGTAGACGGTGGTGGTGACCGTTGAGGCTTGGGCATGGCGGGTCGTGGACTGGTTGCCGATCGCCACGCTGTTGTCGAGGCTGGCTTTCGAGCCTGCGCCAAGCGCGGTCGCGTTGGCGCCGCTGGCCTGCGCCGTCCAGCCCACCGCCGTGGCGGCCGTGCCGGTCGCTTGCGCGGCAGCGCCGAGCGCGGTCGCATTGGCGGCGCTGGCCCAGGTGATCTCGTTTGCATCGATCTGTCCGTCGCCGTCGAGGTCGATCCAGGAACCGACCGCTGTCGCGTTCTTGCCGTCGGCCTTGGTCTCGTCGCCGACCGCAACCGAGCCGTCACCGATGGCCTTGGCATCCGGGCCGCAAGCCAGGGCTTCCGCGCCCGGTGCGGTGCTGTCGACCGGGATCGGCGTGCCGGCATCATCTACCAGCTGGCAATTGACACCCGCGTAGGCCGGCAGCGCCAGGGCGGACAGAAGGGCAACGGTCAAAACGTGGCGTTGCAGTCGTTGAGCGGACGGCTTGAAAGGCATGTCGGTTCTCGGTTGGAGGTGTCAAAGGAACACCCCGGCAGCACATCGCCGCCGCGCATCCCCTGTTCCCTCACCGTGACCACACCGCACCCCCGGGTCATGAAAGCGCCGTTACAGACGCAATCGCACCCATCACATTTCAATGACAAAGCCGCTACAGAGCCATCAATCTTCTGGATTCACGGCGTGTCGAGCGCCAGGTCGATCATTCAGTCGGCCTCGAAGCACGCCAGAGCACCGCAGGCCCAGATGCGGGGCGGCAGCTTTCCGCGCTCGGCTTCATGTGCTTGCACCTGTCGATGTCGAAGCGATGCGCAAAACGAAACAGGGCCCCGTTGCCGGAGCCCTGCGTCGCGTAACAAATTGGCGTCCCCACGGGGATCACTGCTTAACCCCCGACAAGTCCTGCAGCACAGACGCCCCTTCCGCGTTGTGCCGCCTGCGCGTACAAGGCGCTGGCTGGCCGAGAGCGCTTAACCACCGGCTCGATACGGCCTGATACGGTTACGCATCGCCCCTGGCCAGGTGATGCGGATGCCCGCTTGCGATGCACGCTACGACGTGTTGTTCAACGACGGGTCCGGCATGGCCACCGGGCACACCGGCCGCAACTCGGCCGTGATCGACATGGAAGAGGAGCGGCTGCCCGATGACTGGGGCGACCCTGGGCGCCTGATCTGCGCGCACCTGGTCCGCTACTGGTCGCGGCACGCCCGATCGATGACGTACGACCGCACCGCCGGCGGACGCTTTGCGCTGTGGGTCGACGGCACGCCTCGCCGCACCATCGCGAGCCGTCGCTACCTACGCTGGCACGAGCCCGACTTCGACCCGCCCGTGGATTCGGAATACGACGACCCGGCATAGCCCAGGCCGCGGCCACACATCCCTTCTCGATCGAGCATGCCTGGCCGGCATCGGCAGGCGTCGCTGCGTGCCGACGCCGAGCAGTTCAGTCCGCTCGATCAGAGTCAGCGAGCGGGTAGCCCCGCGCCTTTAAGTGGAATTTTTCGGATGCCCACCGGGAACGGGTTACAAAGGTAACCTGGCAAAAGATAAGCAATTTTTCATTTCAATATCAGTCACTTAAATATGTTTATTGAAGGTAACAATAGGGTAACGAACAGGTAATTAGGTAACCTTCGTGAGAGGTAACACGGTCGGCTCTAAAAGCCCTTTTGTTTCAATGCTTTGCAAATTTGTTACCTCGCCAGTAACCCCGGTGTTACCACGTCGGGTTATCGAAAAATCCCTTTTAAATCAGTCTGATGACCATGCCCCGTCCGATCCGATTACCAGTTACCCGTTTCCGATGGGCATCCGAAAAATTCGGCACTGAGCCGCCCTCGCCGGAGGGCCACAGAAGGCCGCCAGAGGCGGCTCGCCTTCGCAGGGTTCCGCAGGCTTTCCGGGTACCCGCGATCGCCATCACGCGCCGCACTGGCGCTGCCCGAGGCCGTGCCGCAGACGTGCAGAAAAAGAGGGGTACATAGCCCGCAGGCGTGGCGGGGGGACGACTGCGCGCGCCAGGGGCAGCCCGGCGCCCGGCGCCGCCGGGCTGCCTGGTCCCGAGCGTCTGAATGGCTCTCAGGCCGCGCCAGCGGCCGCCAGCGCTCGCGCGGTGGGCAGCTGCGCCGGGTGTCAGGCAAAAGAAGAGCCGCCCTGTGGGGCGGCTCGGAAGCGGCTACAGATTGGTGGCGTCGCGGCTACAAGGCGGCCAGGCGCTCGCGCGTCACGTCGGCGTAGTGCTGGGTCATCTCGCAGCCGAGCCAGCGGTAGCCTTCGAGCTCGGCCGCGACCAGCGTGGTGCCGGAGCCGGCGAAGGGATCGAGGATCCGTCCACCTTGCTCGCAGATCCGCACCACCTGGCGCATCAGCTCGGTGGGCTTGCCGGTTATATGCAGCTTGTCTGACTTCAGCACCTTGGCGCGAATCACGCCGGGCAGCACCGGCGCGCGGCGCGACAGCGGCATGGCGCCTTTGCTACCCCACACGATGTATTCCGCCTGCGAGCGGAAGCGGCCGAGCTGCGGCCGCACGCCTTCGGTCTTGTCCCACACGGCCACGCCGCGCCAGGTGAAGCCCGCCGCTTGCAGCGCGTCGGTCGTGAGCGGCAGCTGCCGCCAGTCGGTGAACACGCACACCGGCGCACCATCCTTCAGCAGCCGAGCGCATTCCGACAGCCACAGCACCATCCAGCACAGGTGTGATCGCTGGTCGCGCTCGTCACCGACGAAGTCCGCGTGCAGATCTCTGCTGACGTACTTCTCCGACGGCGCCCGCTGCCTGGCACCGGCATGGACGCCCCCACTGGCGTACGGCGGATCAGTGATCAGCGCGTCGAAACTGCCGGCCTCAAGCGTCGGCAACAACTTCAGGGCGTCGCCCTGCAACAACTGGTTTTGCATCGTGTGAGCCTTCTTCACATCGCTCGCGGCGATCTGACGGGAGGCTCGGGGCCTTCAGGTGATTGAGCGTGCCGCATCGTGGGCACTTGATCTGGATCTCGACGAACTGCGCGGCCTTGGCCAGCAGGCGCGCGCACTCGCCACAACGCAGGGGATGCAGGGTCATGCGCATGGTCAGGTGGTCGCCGGCGGCTCGTACGGACGGAAGCGGATGACCTCCTCGCCCACCAGCTCGTTGAGGCGCGCCAGGCGTGTCTGCAGCGGTTCCAGCTCGTTGGCGGCCCACACCACCGAGGCGTCGCGGATCGAGCCGAAGCCGCCCGCGTTCTGCGGCACGATGCCCATCAGCTGCGGCGGGATCCGCAGCGACGCCAGCATGTCGTCGCGCGTGATGTTCTTGATGCCGCCGAACTCGTCCTTGGCCGCCACCTCGCTGACCGGGATCAGCTGCATGCCGTCCTTCTTCCCGCCTGGCGAATAGACGAACAGGTTGCGGAAGTTACCCGGCCCCTTGGCCTGGCGCATCGCCTGGCGCAGGTTGTCGACGTCGCCTTCCGAGGCCTGCTGGTCGGTCAAGTAGAGGATGAAGCCCGCGTGCGAGCCGTTGTTGTAGTACTTCCTGCGGAACAGCGTGGCCGACTCGTTGAGCAGCGCCGACTGCAGCGCCGACAGCCATTCGGGCAAACCGTAGATCTCCTGATCGACGTCGGCCTCGCGCAGCTGGAGCACCGTGCCTGGCTTGAACTCGTGCTCGTTGTGCCAGCCGCGCACCATGAAGAACGATTCCAGGTCAACGCCACGGCGCATGTATTTCGCCAGGCACGGCTTCAGCGCCATCGTGCTGCCGAGCACCGACTGCCGCTCCTCGACGTACGCCATGCCGAAGGTGGTCCAGTCCAGGGCCAGCTGCTCGAAGGCCTCGCGCGACAGCAGCCGGTGCGGGATGAACGTGCGCGCCAGCATGTTGCGCTTGAAGGTCAGACCCGACTGCAGGAAGACGTTGGAGCGCGTGGTCTTGGCCAGGCCATCGAGCGAGACCGGCGGCTCGTACCAGCGGCCGTTCTGCCAGCACTCGATGTAGTCGAGCAGGCCGCGCGAATCGAGCACGGGCGTGGGCTCGCCGAAGGTAAAGGCCTCGGCGCGCGCAGGCGGCGGCGCCGACGACGAAAGCGGTTCGCCGTTCAACATCACATGATCTCCAAGATGCCGGTGTTGCGGCCGGTCTGGCCTTCCAGCGGTTCGTTGTGCAAAGCGTGGAAGAGCGCCCACGCCAGGTCGGCGTGGCCGGTGTCATCCGTGCGCCCGGCGGTGTAGGTCATCTGGCGGCCGCTGGCCGTCATGGTCTTGCGTATCGCCATCAGCGACTGCGCGACGTCGGTCCAACCTGCGTCGAACTCAAAGCGGCCGTTGTGGATCACGTCATAGGCCTTCAGCACCAGGCGCGTCTTGACCTCGGGCGAGTAGCTGAAGGTGGTCAGGTTCGGGAAGAACTGCTTGACCAGCTGCGCCACGCCGGTGCCCATGCCCGTGGTGTCGATGCCGATGTACGTGACCCAGTAGCGCTGGGTGACCTGGTGGATGAAGCGGGCCTGGGCGGCGAAGTCCATGCCGCGGAACTGGTGGCGCTCCAGCAGCCGGAACTTGCCGCCCGGCGACTGCGGCGGCGCCACCACCACCAGGCCGGCGCTGTCGCCGGTTTCCGACGGGTCATAGCCGATCCAGACCGCGCGATCGCCGAACGGCCGCGCCGCGAAGGGCCGGTAGTCGTTGCCCCAGTCCACCCAACTGTCCACCATGCACGGCTGCAGCATCGCCAGCGGAAAGACGCTGGCGCCGTCGTCGACGAACTCGCACATCAGCAGGTTGGCAAACGCATCCGCGCTGTATTCGTCCCGCAGCTCCTCGATGTCGAACAGGTCGCAGCCGCGCCGCTCGGCGTCCATGATCGTCACGATCTGGCGCCACAGACGGTCCTCGCACAGTCGGCCGCTGGCCAGGGCGTCGTGACTTGCGTCGATCTTCAGGTGCTGCGCCGCGGGCTTGCCCTTGTTGAACCGCTCGCCCGTCCAGAAGCTGTAGGCCTGGTGCGCCATGCTCGACGGCGTGCTGAAGTAGGTCTTTCGCCACTTCTTGTGCATCGCCATGCCCGAGGCGACCTTGTTCAGCTCGTCGAACTTGTAGGTCCAGAAGAACTCGTCGAAGTAGAAGTTGCCGTGATAGCCCTGGGCCGTGCGGGCATTGGTGCCAAGGAAGAACAGCTCGGCGCCGTTCGGCAGCACGATCGGGTCGCCGCTCAGCTCCACGCCGACCACCTCGCGCACGAAGCTCTGGATGTAGCCGCGGAACAAGTACGCCTGGCTCTTGGACGCACTGAGGAAAATCTGATTGCGGCCGGTGGTCAGCGCATCGATCAATGCCTCGCGGGCGAAGTAGTAGGTCGCGCCGATCTGGCGCGACTTCAGGATCACGCGCGTGCGCTGGTTGCCGGCCCGGTACCAGTCGCGCTGGTAGTCGAAGCACCCGTCGAGGAAGGCCTCGGTCAGCTTTTCGACCTGCTCCTCGGTGAACTCGTTGCGCTTGGGCTTCTTCTTCGGCTCGGCGTTGCGGCGCTCGATGTTCGGGTTCAGATCGCCCTCGGTGCCGCCGCCCTGGTAGCGCTGGATCCGGGCCTGCCGTTCCAGCTGGCGGTGCAGCAGGTCGATTTCCTTGTAGTCGCCACCGGACTTCTCCGGCTTCATGATCAGCATCACCAGCCGCGCTTCCAGCGCGCCGCCGATCCGCTCCACGTTGTCCGCGCGGTCCCACTCGTCGCGCGCCTTCCAGCTGTGTAGAGTCTTCTCCTTCTCGCCCGTGGCCTCGGCGATCTCGCAGATCCGCCAGCCCATCCAGTACAGGAACTTCGCCTGGCGGCGGGTATCCATGGGCAGCTGGGCGGCAACGCTATTCATGCGAATAGCCTGCCCAGCGCACTCCCCTGCAAACAGTTTTCGCCTGCGTATCGGCGGCCTTTACATGACGGCCGCGTTGCCGGTGCTTTTGCGCCTGCCGACCATGAAACCTCTAGCGATGCGATCGCATCGACCACGCCTAACGCGCAGAGGACAGCATGTCGGCCAAGACCAAGAAATTCCGCTCCAAGTGGTTCCGTGTCGCCGTCGAGGGTTCGACGTCCGACGGCCGCAAGATCGAGCGCACGTGGTTGTCGCAGATCGCCCAGACCTACAACCCGCTGAAGTACGGCGCCCGCATCTTCGTCGAGCACATCCGCGGCCTGAATCCCGAGTGGGGTTTCCGCTGCATGGGCGACGTGCTCGCGGTCAAGACCGACACGGTGCAGATCGACGGCAAGGATCACCTGGCGCTGTTCGCCCAGATCCAGCCGACCGACGAGATGGTCGCGATGAACAAGGCGGGCCAGAAGATCTACAGCTCGATCGAGGTGGATCCCGACTTCGCCGGCAAGGGCGAGGCCTACCTGGTCGGCCTCGGTGTCACCGACAGCCCGGCCAGCCTCGGCACCGAGATGCTGGCGTTCGCCTCGCAGAACCCCGACGCCAGCCCGCTCAAGGCGCGCAAGCAGTCGCCCCAGAACCTCTTCAGCGTGGCACTGGAGTCGGACATCGAGTTCGAGGAAATCGAGGACAAGCCCGGCGTCATCGACGCGCTGTTCTCGCGCCTGGACGCGCTGCTCAAGCCGAAGCCGGAAGAGACCGCGCCGCCGTCGACGCCTGCCGCCAGCGATTTCTCCAAGATCGGCGAAGCGGTGACGGCCGTGGCCGAGCACGTGCGCCAGCAGGACCAGCGCTTCACCGCGGCCGAGCGTGAGAACACCGAGCTGAAGGCCCAGCTGCAGAAGCTGAGCACCGATTTCGCCGCGCTCAAGTCCCAGTTGGAAGGCACGGCCAGCCACGGCCAGGTACCGCGCCCCCCGGCCACCGGCAACAACAAGGCCGAGCTGACCGACTGCTGAGCCTGTTGCTCCCTGCCCACCTCACTCCATTCCGCCGATATCCCCGGAGCACCCCATGCGTAACGACACCCGCCAGCAGGTCAATGCCTTCACCAACCAGGTCGCCCAACTCAACGGCGTGGCGTCGGCCGCCGCGACCTTCGCCGTCGAACCCACCGTGCAGCAGCGCCTGGAAACCCGCATCCAGGAATCCAGCGAGTTCCTCGGCCAGATCAACGTGCTCGGCGTCGACGAACTCAAGGGCCAGAAGGTCGGCCTGGGCGTGAGCGGCACCATCGCCGGCCGCACCGACACCACCGGTGGCGCCAAGCGCCAGCCGCGCAACGTGGCCGACCTGCAGGGCAACAACTACGAGTGCGCCAAGACTGACTTCGACACCGCGATCCCGTACGCGCTGCTCGACGCCTGGTCGCGCTTCCCGGACTTCCAAGCCCGCCTGCGCGACGCAATCATCAAGCGCCAGGCGCTGGACCGCTTGGTGATCGGCTTCAACGGCACCAGCGCCGCGGCCAACACCAACCGCGCCACCAATCCGCTGCTGCAGGACGTGAACATCGGCTGGCTGCAGCAGTACCGTGCCAATGCGGCGGCGCGCGTGATGAGCGATGCCGGCACCGTCAACGGCAAGGTCACGATCGGCGCCGCGGGCGACTACAAGAACATCGACGCCCTGGTGTACGACGCGGTCAGCTCGCTGATCGACCCGTGGCACCGCAAAGACCCGTCGCTGGTCGTGATCCTCGGCCGCGAGCTGGTGCACGACAAGTATTTCCCGCTGGTCAACAAGGACCAGCCGGCGACCGAGAAACTGGCCACCGACATCATCCTGTCGCAGCGCCGCGCCGGCGGCTTGCCGCTGGCCGAGGTGCCGTACATCCCGGACGGCACGATGCTGATCACCTCGATGAAGAACCTATCGATCTACTGGCAGCTGGGCGGCCGTCGTCGCTACATCAAGGAAGAGCCCGAGTCCAACCAGATCGCGAACTACGAGTCGTCCAACGACGCGTACGTGGTCGAGGACTACGGCCTGGGTTGCGTCGTCCAGAACATCGAAATCCTGCCGTAAGGACTGACAGCCATGGCCGACAGTCCCGCCAAGCGTCACTACAACCGCGTGCTGGCAGCCCAGGAGGCTGCCAGCAAGGCACCGGACCAGCTGATGGCCGGCGCCACCGCCTACGAGCAGCATATGGCGATGCTGCAGCACGACCGCCTGCGCCTTAAGCAAGTGCAGTCCGACCAGGGCAAGGCCGAGCTCAAGCGCCAGATGCTGCCGGCGTACGGCAGCTACGTCGCCGGCGTGATCGAAGGCGGCAACGGCGCCGCCGACGAAGTGGTCACCACCACGATGCTCTGGTGCATCGACGTGACCGACTACAACGCAGCGCTGGAGATCGCTGAGTACGTGCTCAAGCACAACATGGCGATGCCGGACCGCTTCGCGCGTACCACCGGCTGCCTGGTCGCCGAGGAAATCGCCGAGGCGGCCCTGAATGCCCAGCGCACGGGTGCGGTGTTCGACCTGCAGATTCTCGGTCGCGCCGCATATCTGACCGAAGGCCAGGACATGCCGGACGAGGTCCGGGCGAAGCTGCACTTGGCTATCGGCCGCGCAAGCCTGGCTGAGGCGGAGCGAACGGACTCGGAGCTTTCCCTTGACGTGGCTATCGCCAATCTCAAGCGCGCCATCGCCCTGCACAGCAGCTGCGGCGGCAAGAAAGACCTGGAACGCGCCGAGCGCCTGCTGAAGAAACACGCTGCCACGCCCGCCGCCGACAGCGGCTCGGGCACCGACGCCAACGCCGGGAACGGCGACGGCACCACCGGCAGCTAACCGAGCGTCCCACGCAACCCCGCCGGCTCGGGGCCGATCCGCATGGCTCTCTCTCCAATGCGGTGACGCCCCGACCACCGGCGACCTAAGGGCCAGTCATGAGCGGATTCATCGCCAACGGAACCGCCGGCGTCGAGGCGGCGATCGACAACGACGGCTTCTGGCCGTCGATCGATCCCGCCGCCCTGCGCCAGCGCATCCGGCTGGACGGCAGCATCGCGGCCGAGCGGCTGCGCGCCGCCATCGTCGCCGCGGTGATGGCCGTTAACGATGAACTGGCCGCGTGGAAAGCACGGCAAGAGGCGGCCGGGTACGCCTACCTGCAGGCCGTGCCCGCCGCCGGCGTCGACGGCAAGACGCGCCAGGAACAGCTCTACCTGCGCGCGGTGTCCTGCGCCACCGCCGCCGAGGTGGCCGAGCGCTACCGCTCCTACGACACCACCGCGGCCGGCAACCAGCGGGCGGACGATCTGACCCCAAGCATCGACGAACTGCGCCGCGACCAGCGCTGGGCGATCCGCGACTTCCTGGGCACGCCGCGCATGACCGTGGAGCTGATCTGATGCGGGTCTACGCGCACCAGGGCGACACGCTCGACGCGCTGTGCTGGCGCTACCTCGGCCGCACCGCCGGCCTGGTCGAGAAGGCCTTCGAACTCAACCCGGGCCTGTGCGAGCACGGCCCGGTGCTGCCCCACGGCACGTCCGTGGATCTTCCCGAAATCACTGCCACGCCCGCCGCCGCCACGCGGGCGTTGGTACAGCTGTGGGACTGACCTAATGGCCGAACCGACTTCCCTTTCCAGTGCTGCAACCCTCGCCGCCGGCGTGGGCCTGGCCGCAGTGCTGCCCGGCATCGACGGCAATGCACTGATCGGCGCATTCGCCGGCGCCACGTTGTTCGTGGTGTCGGCCAAGTCGCTGCCGCTCTGGCAGCGGCTGGTCTACCTGCTGATCAGCGTGGTGGCCGGCTACCTGGCAGCGCCCGACATCGTGCGCTGGATGCCGATCCGCTCCACCGGCGTCGCGGCGTTCATCGCGGCGGCGGTCGGCATCACGGTCACGCTGGCCCTGATCGAGAAGAGCCGCGCCTTCGACTTGAGCTGGCTTCGCCGCGGAGGGCCGCCGAATGCATAGCGCCGTCACCGTGTTGACGCTGGTCGCCTGCGTCGCCATCTGCGTGCGGTTGCTGACCTACCAGCGCGGACCAGACACCACGCACCGCGTCGGCGTCGGCTTGTGCGCTTGGCTGCTGATCGTCTGCACCGGCGGCCAGGCCATCCACATCGCGCTGGTCGGCGCCGCCGCGCGCGCAAGCCCGTGGCAGCTGGGCGTGCTCGCGGTGCTGGCCGTGTTGACCTACCGCGCCCGGGGGAACGTGGCGCGCATCTTGAGGGTGAATTGATGATCACGGACGCGCAGCTGGTGAAGCTGATGCAGTGCCCTGCCAAGCGGGCGGAACGCTGGCGACCTGCGCTGGCGACAGCCATGCGCCGCTTCGGCATCAATACGCCGCGCCGCGCGGCCCACTTCCTGGCACAGGTCGGCCACGAAAGTCTGAGCCTGTCGCGCGTCGAGGAAAGCCTGAGCTACAGCCTGCCGCGGCTGCTGGAGGTGTTCGGCCACCGTATCCCGACCCACTCGGCCAGCCTGTTCGTGCGCCAGCCGGAGAAGCTAGGCAACTACGTCTACGCCGACCGCAACGGCAACGGCAACGTGGCCAGCAGCGACGGCTACCGCTACCGCGGCCGTGGTCCGATGCAGCACACCGGGCGCGGCAACTATCGGCGTGTCGGCGAGCTGATCGGCGCCCCGCTGGAAGAGCAGCCGGCGCTGCTGCTGGAGGTTGACGCCGGTGCCATGGCCGCAGCAGCGTACTGGCGCGACAGCGGCCTCAACGCGCTGGCCGACACCGGCGACGTGCTGATGGTCAGCCGCAAGATCAACCTCGGCTCGCCGACGTCGAAGCGGACACCGGAAGGTCTGAGCGATCGGATCGCCCGCACGCACCGCGCCCTCGCCGCCCTGGGGACCAGCTGATGTCCGCCCGCGCCATCCTCACCGTGATCGTTCTGGCGCTGATGCTCGCCATCGGCTTCGGTGCCGCCTTCCAGCAGAGCCGGATCGGCGCCGCCAAGGCCGAGAAAGCCAAGGCCGAACGGCAGCTGCGCGACATGACGGCGGAACGCGACACCGCACGCCAGGAGCGCGACGCGGCACGCAGCAACGTCCGCGTGGTCACCCAGTACGTCGATCGCGTGCAAGTGGTGCGCGTGGCCGGCGCCACCATCACCAAGGAGATCCCGGTCTATGTCACCCCGAAAGCTGACGCCGCTTGCGCTATTCCTGCTGGCTTCGTGCGCATCCACGACGCCGCCGCCGCCAACGCCCCCCCGCAACCCGCCGCCGGAGATCCTGATGCGCCGGCCGCCGGCGTTACGCTCTCTGCCGTCGCCGACACCGTCGCCGACAACTACACCTCTTGCCACGCCCTCCGCGAACAAGTGATCGGCCTGCAGGCTTACATCCGGTCGCTGCCATCGGGTGCGCAACCGTGATCAAGCCCGACAGCCTGCGCGCGCACATCACGACCGCGGTGCCGGAGCTGGCGCGTGATCCCGACCGGCTGCTGATCTTCATCGAGCGTGGCAGCCTGGTGGCGACCTACGCCCCCGGGCTATCGTTCGAGTACCGATACACCCTGAGCCTGATCGTGACCGACTTCGCCGGCCATCCCGATGCGGTCATGGTGCCGCTGCTGGTGTGGCTGTCCCGGCACCAGCCCGAACTGCTGGCCAACCCGGATCGGCGCGAGCAGATCGGCTTCGAGGCCGAACTGCTGGCCAACGACAAGGTCGATCTGGAGATCAAGGTTCCGCTGACCGAGCGCGTGGGCGTGCACCCGCGCGACGGCGGCGGCTACGACATCGAGCACTACCCCGAGCCCGAGCTCGAGGTCGCGTTCCCGCCCGGGCGCTGGGACGTGTACCTCAAGGGCGAGTGGATCGGCGGCTGGGACTCGCCGTAGGGGACGCCGTGGACGATCTGCAGCAGCTGGAGACCTGGGTCGCGCCGTTGCTGGCGAAGCTGCAGCCGGGCGCGCGGCGCGCCCTGGCGCGCAAGGTGGGCATCGCATTACGACGCAGCCAACACCAGCGCGTCGGCGAGCAGCGCAACCCGGACGGCAGCGCGTTTCTGCCGCGCAAGCGAACGCTCAAGGCTGGGCGCATCAAGAGTCGCAAGCTCAAGATGTTCCGGCGCATCGCCAAGACCGACTACCTCAAGGCCCAGGCCACCGAGCATGACGTGACTGTCGGCTTCTACGGGCGCATCGCGCGCATCGCTCGCGTACACCAGGAAGGCCTGGCCGACCGCGTGAGCCGAGGTGGCCCGACCGTGCGGTACGAGCGTCGCCAGCTGCTCGGCTTCACCGACGTCGACCTGCGCATGATCAGCGACCTGCTGATCGAACACCTCGCGCGATGACGCCCGAAGATCGCGGTCTGTTGGCACGCGGGTTACAGCGCGAGCGCGTTGCTGCGAATCGTGGCGGACGGCGAACCTGACTCCATCCCGCGACCGGCCACGCCATGTCCACGTTCACCGCCGTCGATCTCTCGCGGTTGCCCGCGCCCGCCATCGTCGAGCCGATCGACTACGAGGTCATCCTGGCCGACATGGTGGCCGACCTGCGCGCCCGCGACCCGCAGTTCACCGCGCTGGCTGAGTCCGAGCCCGCATACAAGCTGCTGGAAGTGGCGGCCTATCGCGAAATGCAGGTTCGCCAGCGCTGTAACGAAGCCGCGCGGGCGGTGATGCTCGCCTACGCCGGCGGCGCGGATCTCGACCAGCTGGGCGCGCTGCTGGGCGTGACGCGCCTGCAGCTGGACCCGGGCAATCCCGCGCAGTCAATTCCGCCGACGTTGGAGAGCGACCTGGAGTTCCGACGCCGCATCCAGCTGGCGCCCGAAGGCTTCAGCGTCGCCGGCCCCGAGGGCGCGTACATCTTTCACGCGCTCAGCGCCGATCCCGGCGTGCTCGATGCGTCCGCGACCAGCCCGACGCCTGGCGAAGTCGTGGTGACCGTGCTCGCCCGCGCCGGCGACGGCACCGCCAGCGTGGCGCTGGTCAACGCCGTGGCGACCAAGCTCGCCGACGACGCGGTGCGGCCGTTGACCGATCACGTCACCGTACAGGCCGCGACGATCGTTCCCTACGCGCTCAACGCCACCGTGTATACCTACGCCGGCCCCGACTCGGCGCTGGTACTGGCCGAATCGCAGCGCCGCCTGGAGCGCTACGTGGAGGAGTCGCACCGCCTGGGCCGCGACGTCCCGCTGTCGGGCATCTACTCCGTGCTGCATTCCGAGGGCGTGCAGCGCGTGGAAATCACCTCGCCGGCGGCTGGCCTGGTGATCGACCGTACCCAGGCATCCTGGTGCAGCAGCATCACCATCGTCGCCGGCGGCGTGGATGAGTAGCCTGCTGCCGCGCAACTCGGTGCCAGCCGAACGCGCGATCGAAGCCGCAACCGCGCGCATCGGCGACGTGCCAACGCCGCTACGAGACTTGTGGAACCCGGATACCTGCCCCACGGATATGCTGCCGTGGTTGGCCTGGGCGCTGTCGATCGACGGCTGGAAGCCGTACTGGCCCGAGCACGTGAAGCGGGCTCGTATTCGCATGGCACTCGATATCCAGCGCCGCAAGGGCACCGCCCAGAGCGTTCGCCAGGTGGTTGCCGCATTCGGCGGCTTCGTGCAGCTGCGCGAGTGGTGGCAACTGGACCCACGCGGCCCACCGCACACCTTCGAGATGGTGCTGACGCTGTCCGGCGAAGGCGGCGAAACAGCAACCGCGCAGTACGTCGACGACGTCATCGGCGAAGTGTCCCGAACCAAGCCGGTGCGCTCGCATTTCACTTTCACCCAGGGCCTGCAGGGGATCGGCGGCGTCGGGATCGGCGCCGGCGCCCGCGCGGCGGTGTACCGCCGCCTGCAGTTCCAGGCCATCGAACCCTAGGAGCGCCCGTGAGCGGACTTCAGATCAACGTAACCCCCGCCGGCCGCGCCGCGATCGTCAACGCGGAGAACACCGGCACCGCGCCCGTGCGGATCGCCCAGATCGGCGTCACGTCGTCCGGTGCCGGCTTGGTCGACGGCGCACTGTCCGGCGAGCTGAAACGTCTGTCGACGTTTGCCGGCTCGGCGGTGGCCGACGACACCGTCCACGTCACCATCCGCGACGACGGCGGGGACGTCTACACCCTGCGCGGATTCGCGCTCTACCTCCAGGACGGCACGCTGTTCGCCTGGTACGCGCAGGCCGGCGTGATCCTGGAAAAGTCGGCGCAAGCGATGCTGCTGCTGGCGGCCGACGTCCGCTTCGTGCAGATCGACGCCACGAGCCTGACCTTTGGCGACACCAACTGGATCAATCCACCCGCGACCACCGCCGTGCAAGGCGTGGTCGAGCTGGCGGACAGCGTCGAATCGATCGACGGTCTCGACGGCACGCGCGCCATGACGCCGGCGGGCGCGAAGGCCCTGCTTGACGCCCGTTTCGGCGCTGGCGCACCGAGCGCTTTCGTCAAGGGCCTGCTGACCCTGGCCACGGCCGCGCTGATGCGAACCGCCATCGGCCTGGGCAACGCCGCCACACGTAACGAAGGGCACAACAACGGCCTCGATGCGGACCTGCTGGACGGTCAGCACGGCACCTATTACCTGTCCTGGGCGAACCTCACTGGCAAACCGGCCACGTTCGCCCCGAGCGCGCACACGCACGTCTGGGCCGACATCATCAACCCGCCGGCAACGTCGACCCGCTGGCCGGACTGGCTCGAGGTGACCGGGAGGCCAGCCGCGTTCCCGCCCAGCGCGCACACACACGCAGCCGCTGACATCACTTCCGGAACGCTTGCCAATGCCCGAGTTTCGCAATCCAGCGTCACCCAGCATCAAGGTGCACTCAGCATTGCGTGGACGCAGCTCACCGGGGCGCCGGCGGTATGGCACTCCGGCAACTTCGATCCTGCGACCAAAGCGACACTCGGCGCCTATGCCAACTTCGATAAAGTCGATGCTGTCGGGGTGACAGCGTCCCTGACGCACTCAGGCGGTTATTTCACTGTGCGGCCATACGGAGGCCTGCACGACGACGGTGGCCGCATGGAAGGCTACTACTCTGGGAGCGGCGGCAGGCGCAGGTTCACTGCTTACGCCAGGGATCCAAACAACGCAGCTTCGCCATTAGATTTTGATACCTCCGGCACGTTTTACTCGGCGGGGAACCCCGTTTGGCACTCTGGAAACTTCAACCCCGAAACGAAAGCTAACGTCGCGTCTCCGGGATTTACCGGCACCGTCACCGTCAACGGAAACGGGGTCTGGCACGCTGGAAACTTCAATCCTGCCAGCAAGGCCAATCTCAGCGGAGCAAACTTCACTGGCCCCGTCACGATGCCGACCATGCAGGCGACGTCGTCCGATGCCCGGCTGAAAACCGATATCAGTGACCTGCGCGATTGTCTTGAAACAGTGCGCCGCTTCCGCCCGCGCCGGTACAAGATGATCGCGGATGGAAGCGATGACGTCGGCTGGATTGCGCAGGAACACCGCAAAGTGCTGCCGCAGGCAGTCCATGAGGGGGACGACGGGATGTTGTTTGTTCGCTACGGCAAGGCCGAGCCGTATCTCGCTGGTGCGATCATCGCGCTGGCCGATCGGCTCGATGCCTTGATCGAGCGCGTCGAAGCCATGGATCGAGGTCGCTGAGCCATGCCGACTGGCATATCGACCACGCTCAACGGCACTACGATCAACGGCGTCACCTACTACGGCGCCGTCGACCTGGACACCGTATTCCACCTGCGCAACGGGCAGGCACCGGCGGCGAACGTCGGCATCGCCAGCCCGAGCGGACGCGACATGTCCGACTGGTTCGTGCCGCTGACAGCGGGCGGCACCCAGCTTGAGGTCGACACCGGTATCCGCACCGGTGCTGGCGCCGGTGTCGATCTGCGCACCCTCTACGCCAAGGCGGGGACGATCGGAACGCCGGGCGGTGGCGGTGGCGGAGGCGGTAGCGGCGGCTGTCTGCCGTTCGAAACGCCGGTGCTGCTATGGGAACAGGGCACCAAGCCGCTGGGCGAGATCCGCCCCGGCGACGTTGTGATTGGCTACTACGTCGACGGCCTGGCCGACGAATCCTCGCCCGGCTGGGAGGCCTGGACGATGCCGCGCGAGCGTGTCGCATCCGGCACGTTGATCCCGGTCACCGTGGTCACGACCATGGTCAGCGAGTACCCCCGCCACTACCTGGTCAATGGCGCGCTGCGCGCGACGTACGAGCACACGTTCCTGGTCCTGCGCGGCGCGGAATGGGGTTGGCAGCGCGCCGAGCACCTGCGCCCTGGCGATGCGTTCCTGTCGGAAGATCTGGGCGAGGTCGCGATCGAGTCCGTCGAACTGGTCGAACACCCGATGCGCGTGGCCAACATCAACGTCGAGGAGGTCGACAACTTCCTGTTCGTGGCGTTCGACGGGCTCTCGATCCTGAGCCACAATCCGACCGACAAGAACTGACGCGCCGCCGCTCCGTGTAGATGGCGGCACTACACCTCCAAGTCCATGTGCACGCGCGAGCACGGCCACACCATGGTGGCATGGACCAGGTTTCCGAACTCCAGCGCCAGCTCGGCAATGCGATCCGCCTCGGCACCGTCGCCGAGGTGGATCTTGCCGCAGCGCGTTGCCGCATCGACACCGGCGACATCAAGACCGACTTTGTGCCGTGGTTCGTACCTCGTGCCGGCCAGACCATCGAGTGGTCGGCGCCGGTCGCCGGCGAGCAGGGCGTGCTGCTCTGCCCGGGCGGCGACACCCACGGCGCGGTGTTCCTGCGTGGCGTCTATTCCGATGCGTTCCCCGCGCCTGGCAACGCCGCGGCCAAGCACCTGGTCCGCTTCCCCGATGCCGCCCTGGTCGAGTACGACCACGTCGCGCATGCGCTGAAGGCGGCGCTCCCCAGCGGCGGCACTGCCGAGATCACGGCCGATGGCGGCGTGACCATCAACGGCCCGCTGACCGTCAACGGCGATACCGAGATCAACGGCCACACGCAGGTCAACGGCGACGCCGACGTGAGCGGCACCGCGACCGTGCAAACCGACGTCATCGGCGGCGGCGTCAGCCTCAAGAACCACAAGACCACTGGCGTCATGGCCGGCGGCGCCCTGTCGGGTCCGCCGCAATGAGGGGGATGGACGCCAACACCGGCCGCGCGCTCGATGGCGTCGACCACCTGCGCCAGTCGATCGCCGACATCCTCACCACGCCCATCGGCACCCGCGTCATGCGTCGCGACTACGGCTCACTGATTCCCGAGCTGATCGACCAGCCGTTCAACGGCGCCACCCGCATGAAGCTGTACGGCGCCACCGCGACCGCGCTGATGCGCTGGGAACGTCGCATCCGCCTGACCCGCATCGAGCTGGTGCCCGGCGCCGAACCGGGCGCCTACACGCTCGGCCTCGAAGGCCGCCGCACCGACGCGGCGCCGACCAACGAGTACACCCGCCTGACCATCCCGCTCCGCAGCCGCTTCATCTGATCCCCAGGAGAGCCCGCCATGCCCGATTACCACCACGGCGTCCGCGTCATCGAAATCAACCAGGGCACGCGCCCGATCCGCACCGTATCGACGGCGGTGGTCGGCGTGGTGTGCACCTCCAGCGACGCCGACGTTGCGACGTTCCCGCTCAACAAACCCGTGCTGCTGACTGACTTGCGCGCCGCGATCGCCAAGGCCGGCATCAACGGCACCCTGAAGCCCACGCTGCAGGCCATCGCCGACCAGTCGGATCCGCTCACCATCGTGGTGCGCGTGGAAACCGGCGCCGACGACGCCGCCACCACCACCAACGTGATCGGTGCGAGCACCGGCGCCACCTACACCGGCATGCAGGCGCTGCTCGCCGCGCAGAGCCAGCTGGGCGTAAAGCCGCGCATCCTCGCCTGCCCCGGCGTCGATACGCAGCCCGTCTCCGCGGCGCTGGCCAGCGTCGCCAAGAAGCTGCGCGCCATGGCCTATGTCAGCGCCGCCGCCAGCGCCGACAAGGAGGCTGCGGTGCTGTACCGCGACAACTTCGCGGCCCGTGAGCTGATGGTCATCTGGCCGGACTTCATGGGCTGGGACACCACCACCAGTACCTCCAAGCCGGCCTACGCCACCGCCCGCGCGGTCGGCCTGCGCGCGAAGATCGACCAGGAACACGGCTGGCACAAGACGCTGTCCAACATCGCCGTCGACGGCGTGACCGGCATCTCGCGCGACGTGCACTGGGATCTACAGGACCCGACCACCGACGCAGGTGTCCTCAACGCTGGCGACGTGACCACCCTGGTCAACGCCAACGGTTTCCGCTTCTGGGGCTCGCGCACCTGCAGCGACGACCCGTTGTTCGCCTTCGAGTCGGCCACGCGCACCGCGCAGGTGCTGGCCGACACCATCGCCGAGGCGCTGCTGTGGGCGGTCGACAAGCCCATGCACCCATCGTTGGTGAAGGACATCGTCGAGTCGATCAACGCCAAGTTCCGCTCGCTCAAGACCGATGGCTACGTCATCGACGCCAGCGCCTGGTACGACGAGACCGTCAACACTACGGCCACGCTCGCCGCCGGCGAACTGCACATCGACTACGACTACACGCCGGTGCCGCCGCTGGAAAACCTGACCCTGCGCCAGCGCATCACCGACCGCTACCTGGCCGACTTCGCCAGCCGCGTCACCGGCTGATCGCCCACCACTGCCTGATACCCGGAGACGCCCATGGCACTGCCCCGCAAACTGAAGCACCTCAACCTGTTCGGCGATGGCGAGAGCTATCTCGGCCAAGTCGTCGAGGTGAAGCTGCCCACGCTGACCCGCTCGATGGAGGACTACCGCGGCGGCGGCATGAGCGGCCCGGTCAAGATCGACAACGGCCAGGAGGCCATCGAGCTGGAATCCAAGTTCGGCGGCCTGATGCGCTCGATCCTGCGCCAGTACGGCATCGCCCGACACGACGGCGTGCAGCTGCGTTTCGCCGGCTCCTACCAGCGTGACGACACCGGCGCCGTCGATGCGGTCGAGGTGGTAGTGCGCGGCCGCCATTCGGAGATCGACGCCGGTACCGCCAAGTCCGGCGACGACACCGAGTTCACCGTCAAGACCGCATGCAGCTACTACAAGCTCGCGATCAACGGCGTGACCGAGGTCGAGATCGACCTGGTCAACATGATCGAGAACGTCGGCGGCGTGGATCGCCTCGCCGAGCACCGCCGCGCGATCGGCGTGTGATTCCCCTTCGCCCGGGGAGCGCCCCGGGCTTCGCCCTTGGCCCGGGGAGAACTCCGGGCCTCCCTTTCCCCTGAGAGAGACCCCATGACCGGCAAGACTGAGAAGGCCATCGAGGCCGCCAAGCCGCAGCTTCCGACCACTGCCACCATCACCCTGGACACGCCCATCGTCCGCGGCGAGCAGAAGATCGAGTCCATCACCCTGCGCAAGCCCACCGCCGGCGAGCTGCGCGGCATCGCCCTGGCCGACCTGCTCAAGCTCGACGTGGGCGCGCTGCACGTGCTGCTGCCGCGCATCACCGCGCCGACGCTGACCGCCCAGGACGTGGGCCAGCTCGACCTGGTCGACCTGGTCGCCATCGGCAGCGAGATCGTGAGTTTTTTCATGAGTCGGGCGGATCGGGCGGCGCTCTCCCTCGCCGCGTAGAGGACGCCATGGCCGACATCGCCGCCGTCTTCCACTGGCCGCCGGCGGCGATGCAGGACATGTCCCTGCCCGAACTGATGGAGTGGCGCGAGCGCGCCCGTGAACGCAGCGGAGCCGACTGAATGCTAACCTCGCCCCATGGAAGACTTCCTGATCGGCTCCGCGCTGGTGATCACCCTGATCGTGTTCCTGCTGATGCTGGCGGGAACGGCGCTCATGCTCGGCCAGCTGTTCGCGGGCGCCACACAGCGGCTCACGCGGCGCATGCCCACCGCCGCGGATCGCAAGATCGCGCGCCTGCTCGCGGAACCCGACCCGACCCGGCGCTGATCCGGCCAGCCGCCCCCAGCCAGGGGGCGCGCTGACATGGCCGGCAACAACCTCAAACTGCAGGTGCTGCTGAGCGCGATCGATCGCGCGTCCGGCCCGCTCAAGCGCATCATGGGCGGCAGCAGCGCCGCCACCAAGGCGCTGCGATCCGCCCAGTCCGAACTCAAGCGCCTGGACGGCGCGCAGCGTGACATCACCGGCTTCCGCAAGCTGGAGTCGCAGCTGGGCTCGACGTCGAATCAGCTGGTGCAGGCGCAGCGCGAGCTGCGCCGGCTTGGCATCGAGGTCAACGCCGCCGAGACGCCCAGCAAGAAGCTGACCGCAGCGCTCAAGAAGCAAGGCGAAGCCGTCGCCCGTCTGCGCGAGCTGGAAAGCCGCCAACGCGCCACGCTGGCCGGTTCGCGGCAAGCGCTCGAAGCGGCCGGCATCAGCACCTCGCGCCTGGCTGTGCACGAACGCCAGCTGCAGACCGACATCGCCGCGGCCAACCGCGCGATCGATACGCAGAAAGGGAAGCTGGGCAAGCTCGCCGCCGCCCAGGCCAAGATGCAGCGCCTGCACTCGGCCGGCATGAAGGTCGCCGCGCACGGCGCTGGCGCCGTCATTGGCGGCGGTGCAGTGGTCGCCCAGGCCGCAAACCAGATGCAACCCGCGGTGGACTTCGAGTCGCGCATGCGCGACATCTCGATCACCGGCGGATTCTCGCGCGAGCAGGAGGCCATCCTCGGCGCGCAGGTGCGTGCGGATGCGAAGCGCTGGGGGCAGTTCACCGACGTCATCAGCGACGGCCTGGGCGTACTGGTGGCCAACGGCATTTCGTCGTCCAGCGACCTGGCCTATTACTCCGGCCTGCTGTCAAAGAGCAGCGTTGCCACCGGCGCCGAAATGCAGGATCTCGGCAGCCTGGTCGTCACGCTGCAGAAGAACCTGGGCATCGCCAAGGAAGGCGTCGGTGGCGCGCTCGACAGCATGGCCTACGCCGGCAAGCAAGGCTCGTTCGAGCTGCGCGACATGGCCAGGTGGATGCCTAAGCTGACGCCGATGATGACGGCACTGGGCGTAACCGGCCGCACCGCCGTCGACGAGTTGGGTGCCGCCCTGCAGGTCGCGCGCCTGGGCGCCGGCGACTCGGATGAGGCCGCCAACAACCTGCGCAACTACCTCACCAAGCTAACCTCGCCCGACACCATCAAGGACTTCGACAAGGCCGGCATCGACCTCAAGACACGCCTGCTGGAACTGCAGGCGCAAGGCATCTCGCCGCTGCAGGGCTCGTTGCAGCTCATCACCGAGTACATGGGCAAGAAGGGCCCCGAGGCCACACGCAAACTGCAGCAGGCCATGGCCCTTAAGGACAACGAGCAGAGGCAGGCGGCGCTGGAACAGCTGGCGTCGGCCTACGCGCTTGGCGCCCTGTTCCAGGACGCCCAGGCGATGGCGTTCGTGCGGCCGGCGCTCACCAACGGCGGCAAGCTGGCCAGCATCCAGCAGGGCGCGGGGAGCGCCAGCGGCGGCATCAACGCCGACTGGGCCGCGCGCATGGATACCGGGCAGAAACAGATCGACCAGTTCAACATTCGCCTGCAGGAACTCAAGCTCAAGGCCGGCGCGATGCTGCTGCCCACCCTCGAGCAGCTGGCGAAGACGGCCGGCGGTTTCCTCGACCGGATTGGCGGCTTCGCCGAGCGGCATCCGGTGCTCGCCGCCGGCCTGCTGAAGGTGGCGATCGCCGGCGCCGCGCTGATCGCCGCGCTGGGCGGGCTACTGGTCATCGGCGGCACCACCGCCATGATGATCGGCAACATCATCAACGTGGTCGCACTGCTGACCGGCGGCACGGGATTCGCCGGCCTGCTCGCGAACGTGGGCAAGCTCGCGAGACCACTGATCGGCCTGGGCGGCCGCATCCTGCCGCTGGTCGCCACCGCCATCCGCATGGTCGGCATGGCGGTCATCGCCAACCCCATCGCCGCAGTGCTGATGCTGCTCGCCGGCATCGGCTACCTGATCTACCGCAACTGGGGGACCATCGGCCCCATGCTCGCCGGCATCTGGGAGAGCATCACGATCTATGCCCGGCAAGCGTGGGATGGGCTCAAGGGCATCGTCGTTGGCGCATGGAACGGCGTGCTGGGCTTCCTCGGCGGCTTGTGGACGCGCTTCCAGGCCATCGGCGGCCAGCTGATGCAAGGCCTGGTCAACGGCCTGCTCGGCGGCCTCAAGGCCGTTGGCGACACCATCACCAGCATCGGCGGCAAGGTGGTCGATTGGTTCAAGGGCAAGCTCGGCATCCACAGCCCGTCGCGCGTGTTCGCCCAGTTGGGTGGCTACACCATGGACGGCCTCGCCGGCGGCCTGCAGCGCGGTCAGAGCGCGCCGCTGCGCCAGATCGATTCGCTGGGCCAGCGCATGAAGCAAGCCGGCGCAGGCCTCGCTATCGCGGCCGCGGCGGCACCGGCAGCGGCCATCGACAACCGAGCGCCGATCACGGCGGCGTCCGCCGCGCCGGTCGCCGCCGGCAACACGTACCACATCACGATCAATGCGGCGGCGGGCGCGCCGGCACAGGACATCGCGACGCTGGTGCGCCTCGAGCTCGAACGCATCGAGCGCGAAAAGGGCGCGCGCACCCGCTCGCGCCTCGGCGACTACGACTGAGGGCCGTGGCGATGAGGGAAGAAATCGTTGGCGTGATGCGTTCAAGTGGCGATCACGCGATGGCGACCTGGCGAATCGCGCGGCGGCTGGGGAAGCCAACTCGAAGCGTTCGCGCCGAGCTTTGTCACATGGAGCGAGATGGCATCGTGAGTAAGTACCTGCCCTGGTCAACGGCCAACAACAGCGTGTGGCAGCTTGTTGAGGGCCTGCCGCAATGATGATGGCCCTGGGCACCTTCGTGTTCTCGCTTCCGCAGCTCGCGTACCAGCAGCTGCAACACGCCACGGCATGGCGCCACGCCAGCACCGAGCGCGTCGGCGCCCGCGCTGCGCACCAGTTCCTCGGCCCCGGCGAGGAGACGTTCGAGCTGAGCGGCATCGTCGCGCCCGAACTGACCGGCGATCCCGCCTCGCTGGACCTGCTGCGAAACATGGCCGGCGAAGGCCGCCCGCTGTCGCTGGTCGACGGCACCGGCGTCGTGCACGGCGCCTTCGTGATCACCTCGCTCAACGAGACGCTGACGCTGTTCTTCGCGGACGGCGCCGCGCGCCGGATCGAGTTCCAGCTCTCGCTGCTGCGCGTCGACGACGACGCCATGGCCGAGCCCACCGACCAGGCGGCGCAGGCATGAGCACCGCCGCGCCCTACGCCATCCCCGCCTGGCTCGTGGTCCTCGACGGCAAGGATCTGACCGATCGCATCAAGCCGCGCCTGCTCGACCTCACGCTAACCGAGGCCCGCGGCGGCGAAGCCGACCAGCTCGACCTGCGAATCCACGACCACGACGGCCGCATGGCGCTGCCCAAGCGTGGCGTCGAGCTGTCCGTCGAGATCGGCTGGGCCGACGCCGGACGGGTGAAGAAGGGCACGTTCCGCGTGGACGAAGTCGAGCACAGCGGCGCGCCCGATGTGATTACCATCCGCGCCCGCAGCGCCGACCTCACCCACCCGCTGCGCACGCGGCGCGAGCGCAGCTGGCACCAGGTCACGCTCGGTGACGTCGTGCGCAACCTCGCCGGCGAGCACGGCCTGCAGGCGCGCATCGCACCGGCGCTGGCCAGCGTGACCATCGCGCACCTGGACCAGACCGGCGAGAGCGACGTGAACCTGCTCAGCCGCCTGGGACAACGCTATGACGCCGTGGCCACGGTCAAAGCCGGCAGCCTGCTCTTCATGCCGATCGGCAGCGGCACCACGGCCAACGGCACGCCGCTGCCGGCCGCGCTGATCACGCGCCGCGATGGCGACAGTCACCGCTACTCCCTTGCCGATCGCGACACCTATAGCGGCGTGCGCGCGTACTGGAACAACAAGCCCGGCGCCAACCGGAAGTCCGTGCTCGTCGGCGACAGCGGCAACGCCAAGCGCCTGCGCGAGACCTACAACAGCGAGGTCGAGGCGAAGGAACACGCCAAGGCCGCCTGGCAGCGCATCCAGCGCGGCGCCGCGACGATGGCCTACACGCTCGCGCTGGGCCGCGCGGACCTCTACCCGGAGCAGAAGCTGCGCCTGCGCGACTTCAAGCCGGAGATCGACGACACCGCGTGGCTGATCGCCAAGGCCACCCACAACATCACCGGCTCGGGTGGCTTCACCACCCAGCTGGAGCTCGAGACCGACGCCGGCGGCGGGTGACTGCCCCGGCTCCACGGTGCCCCACCCACCCTCAAGAGGAAACGCCCGATGAAGCCCCTGCTCTCCCTGCTGCTGATGCTGCTGTTCTCCCTGTTCGCCACGGTCGTGCTTGCCGCCGGCGGCGTGCCCGCCGATGCCGCGGCCGCGTCACCCGGCTACGGCACGCTGTTCGTCGTGTTGCTGATCGTCGTCGCCGCCTTCGTGTTCGTGTACCGCCGGCGGCGGAAGTCCACGTCGCGCAGCGGCGGTGGTGTTATCGGCGGCGGTACCGGCTCCGGCGGTGGCACCGGAGGCTCGCACACGCGATACGAACAGCAGTAGGGGCGTCCACGGGCGTCGCCGGTAGCTAGCGCCGGCGACGCCCCGCTTCACTCGGTCTGCGTGTGACTGCAATCACATTCCAGTACTGTCTGGATCGCAGGAGCGAGGCGCACCCAAGACGCTAGCGCCCACCATCAACCAAAGGAGAAATCAATGCTCAGCCGCTTCAAGTTTGGACTGTTCGCCCTGCTGGTAGGCGCCGCGATGTTTGCGGCCCCGTTGGCCGCCTTCGCCTGTTGCCCATCGGACGGTAACGGCGACCACGCCGCCAAGGCGGGGCTCGGCCAGAGCCACCCCGTCGCCCCCGACCTTTCTCCGGACTCGACGTGGAGCGTCTACGAGTTCGAGCGCGACGGCGTCCGATACGTGCAGATCAACGACAGCACGGGCGCCGTGCGGGTAGCCGTTGGCCGCATCGCCGACACGTTCTGGGTCATGCCCATCGGAACCGACGCCGATCGCGTGTCGGTGCCCGGCAGCCCGAAGGCCATTCCTAGCTACTCGAACGCCCGGCTGGTCTACAGCACCAAGGCGCTCGAAGTGTGGCTGCATCAGACCAGCAGCAGCGATTGGTGGACGGTGGGGCCAGCGTCCACGCGCTGAGGTGCGCTGGTCGTGTCGCTCGACTCGATCAGCAGGAAACTCACCTGATTCACATGGCGGCGCTTCATCGCGCCGCCATGCGTTTTTACGCGACCTTCCAGCTCCAGCGAGGCCAGCATCGATGTCTGGCTAGGCTTCACATCGCGGCCACCGCACGCGTTGACCGTGACCACGATGCCGCGCTGGCCCTTGTAGGCCCACGCACGCGCCCGGACCGTCTGCCGGATGGGGCGCCCCTGTGACAGCAGCGCAACGGCGTTGCACGCGCAACGGTAGGCCGCCAGCTGCAGATCCACCGGCAGTGCCCGCGCCTTGCCGCGCAACTGGAAGCGGACGTCGGCCCCGCCCGCCCACACGCTGGAAAACGCCGGCGACTGCAACACGTCGTAGAGCCCCTGCTGCTCGATGCGCATCGGATACAACGCGTCGGCGTGCTCGTCGAACAACTGTGTGTCCTTCTGGCCGCTACGCTTCAAGTCCAGCACGGCGGCGCTGTGCCCCATGTCCTCCAGCCACCGGATCATCGCCTGCCTCGACTCGTCCAAGTGCGCCTGGATCTGCGCCATCGCGAGCACACGATCGCGCAGGTGCCTCTCGGTGGACAGGAAGGTGCTCTGGGCGATCTTCAGCGCGTGACGCTCGGCGACGCCGAGCTTGCGTGCCCGATCAAAGTGGGCGGAGATTACCGACCCGAAAACGAAAAGCGCCGTAGTCGCGATGGCCAACGTCTGCTGCGCGATGAAGGTCACCGCGTCGTGTGCGCCGGCGGTGTCAAAGGCGGTGGTCGGCAGACCGTAGGCGACGCTGGCCACGGCAACCCCGACCGACGCGCCGCGCCAGCCGTGCAGGAACGTGAGCGCAACCGCCGGCGCGATCATCAGCAGGAGCAGCATCTGGCGCAGCGCGGGCTCGCTGTCGCCGAGGTTCGCGGCGAGGTACATGACGGCCGTCAGCCCTGTGGCGATGGCCGAGTGCGCGAGCAGGCGACGCGGGCACGACATGCCATCGTTGCGCCGCCTCCACACCATCAGCACCGGCACAAAGATGAAGATGCCCAAGTACTGGCCGACGACGTAGCGCAGGAAGTTCTCCAACGTGTTACTGGCTGCCGGCCCCGACAGTACTAAGTTGATGCTCATGTTGACCAGGGCGGTCCACACCGCGATGGCCAGGGCGACAGCCGGAAACCAACGCTCGTGATCGCTGATATCCCCGAGCAGGCGGCGGGATATCGCAGGGACCACGGCAACCAGCGGCGCCAGAAGGAACGGGCTGAGGTATGCCCACTGCTCGCTGTATTGCTCAGCCTTTGGAGCGCGCAGGAACAGGAACGCAGCCGCGTCGCCGGCAAAGATGTACGGCCACAACCGGGTCGGCAGCAGAAGCAACGCGGCCACCCTGATCCCCGCGGGCAGATACCACTGATCGACGGAAAGGCGCCAGGCACCCAGCATCAAAAAACCATAGATGACGCTTAGGCACATGCCCTTCAACACCGATTTCCAACTGCCAACCTCCATGCCGCCCCCTGTGTTCCCTTTCGGTGGATTGCTATCGATTTGTCATCTGTAGAACTACACGGCGCCTACAACCGCGCCGAGGATCTGCAAGCTGTCCTGATCGTCTTTATAGACGTCGGTAGATTCAGCGCCTTTGCCGAAACCCACTACTGACCAATGGTCGCGCCGGTGCAACACGCGGCGGATATCAGGCCGTCCCCAGAGCGTGTATGCATAGGTCGTGCCATCGATGACGTCCGCGAGAGTCGACTGCGTCACGTCCACCAGCACCAGCTGATGACGCTCGATCTCGGGCTCCATCGCACGTGATGGATTCAGCGCCCAACGCACGTTAGCGGCCGAGGTCATGCCGATCTTTTGCTGCAGCAGAAAGTCCGGTAGCAGGATCGTCGACGGCCCATCGGCGGGACCGAAGCCGGCCAGTGCTTGGATCTCCACATGCCCATCGATCGGGCTGCCTTCGCGCCGCCCACTGATCACGTAGTGCACGTCGACGCCCAGGCTCGCCGCGATCTTCAGATAGGCCACGTCCGGCGCGCTGGCGCCGCTCTCGTAAGCACTTTGTGTCTTGCGGCTGACTCCAGTGGATTCGGCGAAATCCTGCTGATTCAAGCCCAGCCGGAGCCGTTCTTCCCTGAGCCGTGCGCAGATTTGTGCCACGTCGTCCATTTTTTTGTCCCATCGTGTATTGACATGGGTAAATTTCTACCCAATGATTAACCGAACTTACCCGCTTCTTAACTTTATTTAACCAATGACCCGCGCACAAGGCCCAGCACTGAAGACGCCCGAGGAAGCGCTCGCCGACCTGGATCGGCGCGGTGTATCGATCGCGGCCTTCGCCCGAGCCCACCAGCTCCGATACATGACGGTCTACCAGGTGCTGCACGGCGGGAAGAAAGGCCTACGCGGCGAGGCGCATCGCGCCGCAGTTCTGCTCGGCATCAAGGCCGGCGTCGTTGACGACAACCAGGGGGAAGGTGGAGATGGGAGCGTTTAGCCCGAGGAAACGGGTGGTGTTCAATTGCGAGGCGTGCGGTGGCGTTCTGATCAAGCGCACCAGCTACCTCTCGCACCAGCACCTGCGTCACGACACCTACGTGTGCGACAACCCGGTCTGTTCGGCCAGCTACACCGGCCACACCGAGCTGACCGCCATCGCCAGCCCCAGCGGCATGCCCAACGCCCGACCCAGCGATTTGCCCGAGGCCCCGGCCTATACGCGCAACCTCGCGTTGAAGGCGTACCGAGAAGCCCAGGCGGACCAGCAGCTCGACCTGCTCGACAGCCAGCTCGCCACCGCCGACCACTGAGGTCCACATGCTCCGCACCATCGAACTGGCGGCTCTGCCGTCGACGCTACAGCTTTGCCTGCAGTCAGCCGATCGATGCGGCGGACTGATCCAGACGTCGCCGTATTGCGCCTACGTCCCGCGTCACTTCCACCCGCGGGAAGTGGGCGCCGCACACACGCCGGCCGACATCAATGCACTGATCGATTTGAGGCTGCTGGCATGTATCGCCGTGCACAACAGCATCGTCCGCATCACCGACGACGGCATCGAGCTTCTGAATACCGGCTACACCCGCAGCGAGGTGACGCCATGAGGCCGGATACCGGATGGGGCACGGTGCAGATGCCCGCTTTCGTGATGACGACGCAGGCGCCGACCTTCGTCCACCCCGAGCTGAAGGCACGCGAAGCCAATGCGCTGCGCGACCAGGTCGAGGCCTTCATCAACGGCGGCGGCGCCTACGAACGCATCGAACAGCCGGCGCCGCGCCCGCGCAACACACAACAGGCCTGACCGCATGCAAGACGAAATCCGTCTCAAGGTCATCGACCGCCTTAAGCTCGACTACGGGCTCGTGCCCCGCCCGGGCACCAACTACATGCGCGGTGGAAAATGCCCGTCGTGTGGCAAGAAGGAGCTCTACACCAGCCACGAGAAGCCGTGGGTGGTGCGTTGCGGCCGCCAGGCCAAGTGCGGCCGCGAGCTGCACGTGAAGGATCTATACGACGACCTGTTCGATGACTGGTCCAAGCGCTTCACACAGACGCCGAGCACCCCCAACGCCGCAGCCGACGCTTACCTGGAATACAACCGCGGCTTTGACCTCAAAGACCTGCGCGGGCTCTATACGCAGGAAACCTACTACGACCGCAAGCTGCAGCTCGGCACAGCGACCGTTCGCTTCGCCCTGCATAAGGGCGGCTACTGGGAACGGCTGATCGACCGGCCACACCGCTTCGGCAAGCAGAAGGCCCGCTTCATGCCGGGCCAGAGTTTCGCCGGCGTGTGGTGGTGCGCCGCCAGCGTCGAGGCGCAGTTGGACACCATCAGCGAGCTGTGGGTCGTCGAGGGCATCTTCCACGCCATCGCCCACCTGCAGCACGGCAACGCCGCCGTCGCGGCAATGAGCAACAACCAGTTCCCTGAGGAGTCACTGCGCGCCCTGGCAAAGCGGCGCGCCGGCCACCTGCCGACGCTGATCTGGGCGCTGGACACCGAGCCCGTCACCCGCGACTACATCCGCAAGCATGTACGCCGTGCCGAGGCGATGGGCTTTCGGTGCCGGGCCGCGCAGATCGTTCAGCGCGAGGGCAGGAAGACCGACTGGGATGACCTGCATCTGCGCGCCCTCGCCCTGTCCGACCCCGCTGAGCGGGACAAGCAGTGGGCCCACGACGTGGCGGAGGCTCGGTACCAGGGCGACCTGCTGCTGGCCAAGAGCGCGACCGAGAAGGGCCTGCTGATGCACGACCACGACAGCCGGTCGCAGTTTCACCTGGAGCACCGCTCGCGCCTCTATTGGTTCGAGTTCGACAAGGTCCGCTTCGACAAGCTGATGCAGGAAGAAGCCAAGACCAAGAACGTCAATAAGGATGAATTTGACGACGACGACGCGGACAGGTTTCGCCGCGCCGCCGCCAGTGTCCACGAGATCGCCAACTGCTACTTCGAGGCGCTGTATTTCCAGCGCAACCCGCTCACCGACGAGTCCTGGTACTTCTTCCGCGTCGACTTCCCTCACGACCACCCGAGCGTCAAGGGCACGTTCACGGCCTCGCAAACGCTCAACGCACCCACCTTCCGCGACCGCCTGGCTAGCTTTGCCCAGGGTGCCGTGTTCGACGGCAGCGCCGCCCAGCTGATCCACGTGATGAAGGATCAGCTGTTCAACATCAAGTCGGTCGAGACCATCGACTTCCTCGGGTACAGCAAGGGCCACCGCGCCTACCTGCTGGGCGATATGGCTGTGCGCGACGGCGAGCTGGTGCAGGCCAACGCCGAGGACTTCTTCGAGTTCGACAAGCTGCGCGTGAAGAGCATGCAGAAGTCGATCGCGCTGCAGCTGCAGCGCGACGCCGAGGAGTATCGCGAGGACTGGTTGCCCTGGCTTTGGACGTGCTTCGGTACGCACGGCGTGGTGGCGCTCACGTTCTGGTTTGGCTCGCTGTTCGCCGAGCAGATCCGCGCCGGCCACAAATCGTTCCCATTCCTGGAGGCCACCGGCGAGGCCGGCGCCGGCAAGACCACGCTGCTGACCTTCCTGTGGAAGCTGCTGGGCCGCCAAGATTACGAGGGCTTCGACCCGGCCAAGTCGTCCGTCGCCGGCCGCTCGCGCGCCATGGGTCAGGTCGCCAACATGCCGGTGGTGCTGCTGGAGGCCGACCGCAGCCAGCCGGACAAGCAGCACGCCAAGAGCTTCGACTGGGACGAGTTGAAGGACTTCTTCGGCGGCGGAACGCTGCGCACCCGCGGCGTCAAGAACGGCGGTAACGAAACCTACGAGCCGCCATTCCGCGGCACCATCGTCATCAGCCAGAACGCCGCGGTGGACGCCTCCGAGGCGATCCTGACCCGTATCGTCAAGCTGCACTTCAAGCGCCCCAACGTCACCACAGAGAGCCGCGAGGCCGCCGACAACCTCAACGCCCTGCCGGTCGAGTCGCTGTCCTATTTCCTGCTCAAGGCCGTGCGCGCTGAATCCCAGGTGATGGCGAAGTTCGACGAGCGCGCGCGCGTGTACGAGGCCGCGCTACGCGAGAAGAAGGATATCCGCATCGAGCGCGTGATCAAGAACCACGCGCAGATGCTGGCACTGCTGGACTGCCTGCGCCTGGTCGTGCCGTTGACGGCCGAGATGGTCGAAACCACGCGCCAGGCGCTGGTCGACATGGCGCTGGAGCGACAGCGCGCCATCAGCGCGGACAACCCGCTGGTCGCCGAGTTCTGGGAGGTCTACGAATACCTGGAAGGCCTCAGCGACACAGCAGTGGTCAACCACTCCCGCGACGAGAACCGGATCGCCATCAACCTCAACGAGTTCGCAGCGCTGGCCGCCAAGCACTCGCAGAAGCTGGCCGACCTCAACGTGCTGCGTGAGCTGCTTCGCAATTCGCGCCGCCACAAGTTCGTCGACGCCAACGTTGCGGTGAACAGTGTCATCCGCTCGCGGGCCACGGTCGGGCCAGGCGCGCAGTTCAAGGCGCCGCCGCTGATCATCAAGTGCTGGACGTTCCAGAAATGAGCGCCCATCCCCTCACCTCGCGACGCGGCAGTGAGCGTTTACCAGAGTTCTACCTGGCCGGATTTGCTGGGCTGCTCCGGTGGCTGAGTGCGCAACAGCTCGCAGTCCTTCATGACGGGGGGGCTGCCTTGGGCGATCTCTTTGCAGATGAAGGTCACCAGATCATCGACATTCACCTTGGCGCCGGTGACCGGCACAATTGCGCCACCTTCCAGGCTCACGCCCGTGGTGCTGACCGCAGTGACGGTGCCGGAAATCTCCGGGCGCATATCGTCTCCTGGCGCCGTCCAGAGCTGAACGATCTTGCGTGTCACCTGGAAGCGACCTGCCAGCACGTCGCTGGTTCCGGCCACAAAAAGCAGGGTGGCGGACAGGATAAAAACGAGGCCCTTCGACTTCATGGCGTCTCCTTACGGACGGTGAATGGAGCCGGGGTTATAGCAGATGCCAGCTTGACAACCCCGCCGGCCGGGCGCATCTTCCGCCGCAAGGAGCGTAAGAACTCCGACGCACTAGCGGTATCCGCGCCCGACAGCATCGCGGTTTTTTTGCGCCTGCAATTCGAGCGCACCGACGCAAGTTCCCTGCGTCGGGAGGGCGGCAGCCATACAACACCCGCAAGGGGAAAACTGCCCGCCGGTCTAGTGCCCGGTTCTTACCCTCCCGACACCCTCGGTGCGGCGCGTAAGAACGTCTCCCCGAGGACCACCTCAGCACTAGGAGACGTCTCTATGTCCCTCGACACCCAAGGTGCGCCCGCAAACGCGCGCCGCACGATCGCCGTTGCCTTCGGCGGCATCGCCAACACCATCGAGTGGAACCACACCGCCTGGATGGCCCTCATGGCCAAGCTGGAAGCGGCGGGCAAGCCGGCCGGCGAATTGACGCTCGATGAAGTCGTCGCCGCCATCCATCAGATCCACGACCAGCTGGGCGACGGGGTGTACGCATGAGCGCCCCTTCCCTGCCCACCGGCCTCACCTACGTTCTCAGCGAGGACGAAGTGACGCGCCTGTGGCGTGCCAAGCACGCCGCCACGCTGCTGGCCGCCTTCGACGGCGACACGGCCAATCTGCGCTCCGTGACGCGCGACAACCTGGCCGCAGTGGCCGACTACATCGCCGAGGACGTCGAGAACGTGCTCAGGCAGGCGGAGAAGCGCCGCGCACAGTCCCATCCCCCCACGTTCCCCACCCCGGGCCAGAGCAAGTCTGAGCCCTAAACAGTGGGCCGGCGGGCGGCGTTGGCGCGCCGCCCCTTGGCCTTCCACCTACGAAGCCTAGGAGCTTGAGCCATGCAACAGCTGACCGTTAACCCGGCCGCCGCGACACAGTCGCAGGGGGCCGGCACCGGACCCGGCGCGGAGGCTAACACGCCGGTCAACACCACCGTACTGGCGGACTACTTCCGCAACAAGCCGGAGGTAAGCAGCGTTTCGACCGGAGAAGAGCCCGCGCCGCTGACCGGATTCGACCTCGCCAAGCGACGCGACAGCAGCGTGATGGTGATGCTGCAGATCCAGCGCGACAGCATCGCCATCGTCGCAACCCTCGACATGGGCGGCCTGCACACTGTCAGCCGCACGTGGACCGCCGACCCCAGGGGCGGCTGGCGCACGCAGCAGCCGGACTTCATCGCCGCCGAGCAGCGCATCGGCGTGGAGCTGGCTGAATACCTGGACGCGCTGGACCTGCCGGCTCGTGTCGCCCGCATGCTGCCCAAGCCGCCCACCGCCGCCAGCATCACCGCCATGGCCGAGGCAGCCAAGGAGGTGCGCCGTGCTTGAGCTGACCCTACTGCTGATCGCGCCCGCCACCGGCGGTGCGCTGCTGTACCGGCTGTGGAGCACGCGTGCGCCGCGTGCCCAGCACGCCGGCCTGGCCGTTGGCCAGATTCCCCTCGCCCTGCGCCGCCGGCGCGCTATGGCCGTGCGCCGGGAGGTGGTGCATGGCTGAGCGCAACACACCGACCGGCGGCCCCCGCCCTCTGACCGCGAACTGCGAAGAGCTACACCCCGGCATCAGCGCAATCATCGAGGAGCTTCGCCAGAAGAACGCCGGCTGGACGTACGCCGCCGCCGTCGCCTACGCGAAGGAGGAGTGGCACAAGCGAAACCCAGCGGCATCCACAGGGGGCGCCATGGGGTGCTGCGCGACGGGTCGGCTGCCCAAGCCGGAATCCCGCACCATCACCCGCGCCGAGCTGGAGGCGATGTACCCGCCGTCGGCCCCGATGCAGCCCAATGAAGCTGCTGCGCTCGAACGGCTGCTCGCGATCGCCGACAGCGACACCGGCCAGTCGCGCCGCGTCGCCAACTTCCTGCTGGCGTGGTGGAACGCGAGCAGGGACGGTGGCTTCGATCTCACCGATCTTTGGGCCGTCGACACCGCGATCGCGCAGGACATGACGACTGTGTTCTGCCTGGTTGCGCGCGTACACAGCTATCCCGACACGCTCGGCTACGGCGCTCGCTTTGAGCCCCTAGTGGAAGCGTGGCGACCGAAGGGAGGTGCCCGATGAGCACTGAATTCATCATCAACCACGGCCACCTATTCTGCGGCCTCGCCGGCGGCGCCAAGGGCTTCAACCAGGCGCGACCCGACATCGGAGCCGCGCGGGCGCGCTTCGCGTGTGTCGGCGGCATCGACAACGATCCGGCCGCGATCGCGGACTTCACACGCATCGCCGGCGTGCGCGGCACGGTGCTGGATCTGTTCGATCGCGACCAGTACCGCGCCTTCCATGGCAGCGAACCGCCGGATGGCTGGCGCGAGGCCGGCACGCCGGAGATCCACGCCGCGTTCCATGGCCAGCGGCCGCACGTGTTGTTCCTGTCGGCGCCGTGCAAGGGCTTTTCCGGACTGATGCCGGAGAGCAAGAGCCGCACCGACAAGTACCAGGCGCTCAACCGGCTGACGCTGCGCGGGATCATGCTCACGCTGGAGGCCTACAAGGACGATCCGGTCGAGGTGATTCTGTTCGAGAACGTGCCGCGCATCGCTACCCGTGGCCGCCACCTGCTGGACCAGATCACCGCGCTGTTGCGCGCATACGGCTACGCCGTCGCTGAAACCACGCACGACTGCGGCGAGCTTGGCGGCCTCGCGCAGAGCCGCAAGCGCTTCCTTCTGGTCGCCCGCCATCGCGAGAAGGTGCCGCCGTTCCTGTACGAGCCCACGCGCCGGCCGCTGCAGTCGGTCGGCACGGTGCTTGACCGCATGCCGCTCGCCGGCGACGTGGAGCGCGCGGGGCCGATGCACCGCGTGCCGGCGCTGCAATGGAAGACGTGGGTGCGCTTGGCGTTCGTCGAGGCAGGCAGCGACTGGCGCAGCCTCAACCGGCTGGCGATTGAGGACGGCCACCTGCGCGATTACCTCGTCGTGCCGGAGTATCACAACGGCTACCTCGGCGTGCGCGAATGGAGCGAGCCCAGCGGTACGGTCGCCGGCTCAAGCCTGCCCGGAAATGGCGCATTCTCGGTCGCGGATCCCCGCGCGGCGGCCGGCGCAGCGCAGTACCAGCAGTACGGCGTGATGCGCATGGGCGACACTGCAGGAGCCGTGATTGGCGTGAAGTCGCCGGGGCAAGGAACCTTCAGCGTCGCGGATCCACGTTGTAGCGGCGAGCGCCACAAGAACGCCTACCGCATCGTGCGAATGGACGGCACCGCTGGCACCGTCACCGGCGACTTTCGGCCGGCGGGCGGTGGCGGCGTTGCGGATCCTCGCGCGGCGGGGGGCTTCGGCGGCAAGGGCAAGTACCTGGTCACCGGCTTCGGCGAGGCGGCCGGGACGGTCATTGCCCGCAGCGACACCGGCCACGGCGCTTACGCCGTCGCCGACCCTCGGCCGACCAACCAGCGCCAGCAGGGCGACGCTTATCTGACCAACGGGCACTACGGTGTCGTCGATTGGAACGGCACCAGCGGTGCCGTGAGCGCCGCAGCGGGCCACGACAACGGCCGGTGGTCCGTAGCGGATCCACGCCTGCCAGAAGCGCGGGAAAACCTCACGTGCGTGATCCGCAGCCTGGACGGTACGTGGCACCGTCCGTTCACCACGCTGGAACTGGCCGCGCTGCAGTCGCTGGTTGACCCTGAGGACCAGATCGAGCTCGATGGCCTGTCCGACCAGGCATGGCGCGAGCGCATCGGAAACGCCGTGCCGCCGGCGGCGGCGCAGGCGATCGGCGAGGAAATCGGCCGCACCCTGCTGTTGGCCTGGACCGGCCAGACCTTCGCCCTGGGGGCGACGCCGATCTGGGTGCGCAACGTTGCGGTGGCTATGGCCCTGCCGGGGGAGGTGCGCCAGTGACACAGCGCCAGATCTCGCACGACGAGCCGCTGCCCGCCTGTAGGCGTGGCCACGCCGCACGCCACATCCACGACGCGCGCCGGCACGACGCCGGCGGCGGCCACCTGGTCGAGTGCGCCTGCAGCCAGACCCGCAAGCACGCCGAGCTCGACGGCGCGCTGGCGGAATGGAAGCGGATGCACCAGATCCGGACACCGCGTCCGCGGCCGCCGGCCAACGTTGTTCAACTCGGCCTGCGCCTGGGCATAGGAGCGAGGCGGTGATGGGCGATGCAACCGAAGCGCACCGCCGGCAATGCGAGGCGCGCGACTGGCTGCGCAAGGGATACACCACCGTGGTGCAGGTCGACGAGCTGATGCACCGCATTGCCGAGCGCCGAGGTCATGCCGAGGCCAACTCGCTACGCGAGGAAATGCGCCGGCAATGGAGCACGCGGCGGCAGTGGTTGGGGGCTGGCTGATGACCCGGGTAAAGATGGTTAAACTCCGGTCAATCAACACGCCCGACCCCAAACTGGTCGCCGCAGCTCTTGGGCCACTGATCGCTGCGCGGCTTAAGGATGAGCATGAAGAACTACACCGCCGCGCTCTATCTGCGATCGAGCAAGGACCGGAAGGATGTATCGCCCGACGCTCAGCGGCGGGCGCTGCTTGAGCTGGCGAAGGCACGCGGGCTGACCGTCGTCGAGGAGTTCGTCGACGCGGTCGAAAGTGGCAAGGACGAGAACCGTCCCGGCTTCCAGAAGCTGATCAAGGCGGTGCGAAACCCGGCTCGCGGGTGGAGCACCGTGCTGTTGCATGACACCTCACGCCTATCTCGGCGCCGAGTGATCTCGCTGATTTTTGAAGAGATCGACTGCAAGAACAACGGCGTCACGGTGGTCTACAAGACGCTGCCGGAAGTGGATCCGCTCACCGAGATCGTGCTCAAGTCGGTGATGGTGGCGTGGGACGAATACCACAGCATCTCCAGCAAGCAGAAGGGCCTGGCCGGAATGAGCGAGAACGTGCAAGCCGGCTTCCGTGCCGGCGGCCGCGCTCCGACTGGCTACGTGCTTCGGAAGATCCCCACCGGCGCCATCCGCGAGGGTGAAGCGGTGACCAAGTCGGTGTTGGAGCCAGATCCGAGCGTGGCCGACGCGATGGCGATCTACCTGCGCGATCGCGCTGCAGGGGAATCGCGCCTGCGGGCAAAGCGCAAGGCCAGGCTCACGGACATGAAGGACTCGACGCTGATCAGCATCGAGTGGAACGCGCTGGTTTATGCCGGCCACACGGTCTGGAACGTGCACGCCGAGCGACAAGGAGGCACCTATGTTGGCGGCACAAAGCGCAGGCCGCGGTCCGAATGGGTCATCAAGCGCGACACGCACACGGCGTTGATCACCGACGAAGAGGCCGAGCGTATCCTCGGGCGGTTGGAGCGGAAAGCGAAGGCCCGCGCCACCGAAGCGGCGGAGCAGCGCGATCGTGATTCGTCGGCGCTCCTCGGCGGCATTCTGTTCGCACCGGATGGATCGAAGTGGTGGGCCGAGACCGATCGGTATCGCTGGGAACGAAACGGCAAGGCCCGCTCGATCTCGAAGGCGTCGATCGATGCGCAGGTCATCGACCAGGTGCTTGAGGATCTTGCCTCGCCAGGCTTCGCGCCGGCGCTGGTGCACGCGACACGCGCCTCGCTGGCCAGCGACACTGACCCTGCGGCACTACGCCGGATCTCGGCCGAAGTGACCGAGCTGGCCACACAGATCAGCCGGGCGATGGATCTCGCCGTCCAACTCTCCGATCCGGCGCCGGCGCTGCGAAAGGTCGAAGAGTTGGAACGCAAGCGCGCTGAGCGCGCCGAGCAGTTGCAGCACCTGGAAGCCGAGGCCGAGCGCGCCGCGTGGATCTCCAAGGTCGGCGTGACCGAGGTCGCGCGCATGATCGCTGGCATCGCCGCGGACGCAAAAGAAGCAGGCCGGGGCGAACTGCTCCGGCCTGTGATCATTTCCATTGTCGATCGCGTCGAGGTGGATCCTCAGACGCTGAGCGGTGGCATCTGCTACCGCCTTGCGACCCCCGAGTCGGGGGTTAAGTTGGCGTCCCCACGGGGATTCGAACCCCGGTCGCTACCGTGAAAGGGTAATGTCCTAGGCCTCTAGACGATGGGGACGCGGTAAAACTTGGCCTGTAAAACTGTCCAGCGAAGTGGTGGAGCCAGGCGGGATCGAACCGCCGACCTCCTGCATGCCATGCAGGCGCTCTCCCAGCTGAGCTATGGCCCCACGGGGCTGGAAAGACGAAAATTCTAGCGGGCGTCCAGCGATGTCGTCAAGCGTTCGCTGCTAGATTTTTTTCGTTACCGCCGTAACCGGCTGTGCCGGTGGCGACGGGGCGCAATGTTGCCACACCGTGTCCCCGCTCCGCTAGATACTCGAGCCACTTTCCGAGAAAAGTATTCATCCGCATGCGATGACCGATCACTTCGGCCGGTGGCGGGTACATGCCGATCACGTCCTGCCAGCGCCGGCCGATGTAGCAATGCGTGGCTTCCAACTGGCGAGCATCGTGGTACAGGCGCAGGTAGGCGGACGGGTCGGGCTCGCCGGTCAGCGGGTCCTGCAGCGCATAGGTCAGGCGCAGCTCGGTGGTGTAGCGGTGCTGCTCGATCACGTCCAGCCGCAGGTCAAGGCCATCACCGATGCTCGAAAGGTAGGTGCCCGCAGCGAGATCACCCGGCGCAAACAGCCGCGCCAGTCGTGCGTGGTTTTCCGCGTACAGCCCCATCAGCCAGCCGAAACGGCTCAGTCGCGGGATGCGGGCGGCATGAGTGGCAAGAGACGTCATGGCGTCGATGCTACACGCCGCAATGGCCGCACGGCAGCGTTGACGCCTCCGGGCAAGCGGCCTAACGTTAGGGTTCCCCGCGCAACGGCGCCCGAGCCGGCGCTTCAGAACATCTCGCGGTGGATCTCCAACGTGGTCAGCACCTTGCTCGAGATTTCCTCGATCGAGGTGTTCGTCGTGCTCAATGTCGGGATGCGCTCGGCGCGGAACATCATCTCGGCAGCCGCGACTTCGCGCTTGCAGGTCTCCAGTTGCGCGTAGCGCGAATTCGGCCGGCGCTCCTGGCGGATCTGCTGCAACCGCACCGGATCGATCGTCAATCCGAACAGCTTGTTGCGGTACGGGCGCAACCGCGGCGGCAAGCGGTCGTGCTCGAGGTCTTCCTCGGTCAACGGGTAGTTGGCGGCACGCACGCCGTAGTGCAGTGCAAGGTAGACACAGGTCGGCGTCTTGCCCGCGCGCGACACGGCGACCAGAATCAGGTCGGCCTCGTTGTAGTCGATGCTCTGCCCGTCATCGTGGGTCAGCGCGTAGTTCATCGCGTTGATGCGGCGATGGTAGGTATCGAAATCGACCAGCCCGTGCGCCTGGCCGATGCGGCGCTGGCGGGTTTCTTCCAGCTCACGCTCCAACGGCTCGATGAACGGCGCGAACACGTCCAGCATCAATGCCCCGCTTTCGGCCAGCGCGGCACCGACATCGCCGTCCATGCAGGAGTTGATCACTACCGGCCGCACGCCATGCGCCATGGCCGCGTTGCTGATCTTCTCGGCGACCTCGCGGGCGCGATCGACGCTGTCGACAAAGGGGATGCGGTCGGTGACGAACTGGGTCTCGGTGAACTGGGTCAACAGGCTGTGGCCGATCGTCTCGGCGGTGATACCGGTACCGTCGGATACGTAGAACACCGGACGTACGCCTGCCATCGCCTCACCCCGCCTGAATTTGCCGTTCATCCATACGAAAAAGCCCGTCGAATCAAGCTTGTATGCACTCGACGCAGCGGCGATCATATACGTATCAAAGCGCCCGCAAGCGCCTGCCCACCTGGAGATCGCCCGCTTGAACGAGAACATCCTCTGGCTGCACGCGCTGCGCCTTACCGATCTGGCCCGCGTGGGCGGCAAGAATTCCTCGCTCGGCGAAATGATCGGCAACCTGGCCAACCTTGGCGTCTCCGTGCCCGGCGGCTACGCCACCACGGCCGAGGCGTTCAAGGACTTCATCGACCACAACAACCTGCACCAGCGCATTTTCGACAAGCTGGCCACACTCGACGTCGAGGACGTGCCGGCACTGACCGCCGCCGGCGGCGAGATCCGCGGCTGGGTGATCGACGCGCCGCTGCAGCCGCAGCTCGACCAGGACATCCGCGCCGCCTATCGCCAGCTGTGCGCCGAGAACGGTGGCGGCGATGTCGCGGTCGCGGTGCGCTCCTCGGCCACGGCCGAGGACCTGCCGGATGCCTCGTTCGCCGGCCAGCAGGAAACCTTCCTCAACGTGACCGGCGAGGACGACGTCGTCCACAAGGTCAAGGAAGTCTTCGCCAGCCTCTACAACGACCGCGCGATCGCCTACCGCGTGCACCACGGCTTCAAGCACGAGGACGTGTTCCTCTCGGCCGGCGTGCAGCTGATGGTGCGCTCGAATGTCGGCTCGTCGGGCGTCTTGTTCACCCTCGACACCGAATCCGGCTTCCGCGACGTGGTGTTCATCACCTCCAGCTACGGCCTGGGCGAGATGGTCGTGCAGGGTGCCGTGAATCCGGACGAGTTCTACGTCTACAAGCCCACCCTGCTGCAGGGCAAGTCGGCGATCCTGCGTCGCTCGATCGGCGCCAAGCAGCTGCGCATGGTCTATTCGGACCAGCCCGGCGAGCGCGTGCGCACCGAGGAAACCCCGGCCGAGCTGCGCAACACGTTCTCGATCAACGACGCCGACGTGCAGGAACTCGCCAAGCAGGCGCTGGTGATCGAGAAGCACTACGGCCGCCCCATGGACATCGAGTGGGCCAAGGACGGCGTCAGCGGCAAGCTGTTCATCGTTCAGGCGCGCCCGGAAACGGTGAAGTCGCGCGCCAAGGCCACCCAGATCGAGCGTTACCAGTTGACCGAACGCGGTGAAGTGATCTGCGAAGGCCGCGCGATCGGCCAGAAGATCGGCAGCGGCACCGCGCGCGTGGTGCGCAGCCTGGCCGACATGGCCCGCGTGCAGCCCGGTGACGTGCTGGTCGCCGACATGACCGACCCGGACTGGGAGCCGGTGATGAAGCGCTCGGCCGCGATCGTCACCAACCGCGGTGGTCGCACCTGCCATGCCGCGATCATCGCGCGCGAGCTCGGCGTTCCGGCCGTGGTCGGCACCGGCAATGCGCTGGATACCATCCAGGACGGCCAGCAGGTCACGATCAGCTGCTCGGAAGGCGACACCGGTTTCATCTACGCCGGCACCCTGCCCTTCGAGCGCCACACCGCCGACCTCGACAAGATGCCGCCGGCGCCGCTCAAGGTGATGATGAACGTCGCCAACCCGGAGCGCGCGTTCGACTTCGCGATGCTGCCCAATGCCGGCGTCGGCCTGGCGCGCCTGGAAATGATCATCGCCAGCCACATCGGCGTGCATCCGAAGGCATTGCTGGAATACGCGCAGCAGGATGCGGAAACGAAGAAGAAGATCGACGCCAAGACCGCCGGTTACGGCAATCCGGTCGACTTCTACGTCGATCGCCTGGCCGAAGGCATCGCCACGATCACCGCTTCCTTCGCCCCGAACCCGGTGATCGTGCGCCTGTCCGACTTCAAGTCGAACGAATACGCCAACCTGATCGGCGGCTCGCGCTACGAGCCGCACGAAGAGAACCCGATGATCGGCTTCCGTGGCGCCAGCCGCTATGTCGATCCGAGCTTCACCGATGCCTTCGCGCTGGAATGCCGCGCGGTGCTGAAGGTGCGCGAGGAAATGGGCCTGACCAACTGCTGGGTCATGATCCCGTTCGTGCGCACGCTCGACGAAGGCCGCAAGGTGGTCGAAGTGCTCCGGGCTAATGGCCTGGAGCAAGGCAAGGACGGCCTGAAGATCATCATGATGTGCGAGGTGCCGTCGAACGCATTGCTCGCCGACGAGTTCCTCGACATCTTCGACGGCTTCTCGATCGGCTCCAACGACCTGACCCAGCTCACCCTGGGCCTGGACCGCGATTCGGGCATCGTTGCCAAGCTGTTCGACGAGCGTGACCCGGCGGTCAAGAAGCTGCTGGCGATGGCGATTTCGACCGCACGCGCCAAGGGCAAGTACATCGGCATCTGCGGCCAGGGCCCGAGCGATCACCCGGATCTGGCCGTATGGCTGATGCAGCAGGGCATCGAATCGGTGTCGCTGAACCCGGACACCGTGGTCGACACCTGGCTGCGCCTGGCCAAGGCCAAGGCGAAAGCCCAGGCCGCGTGATGACAACCGGCTAACGCCTGTGCCCGTACAGTCGCGACAAACCAGACGCCCCGCCCAGCGGGGCGTCGCATTTGGAGGAATACCTTGCTAGAGAAGCCGAGCGCCGTCGCACCTGCTGCCCGAGCCATGCCCGACATCAGCCTGCTTTCGACGGAGCAAATGACCGAGATGGCCATCCGCTTCGGCCTCAAGCTGGCCGGCGCCTTGCTGGTGCTCTACATCGGCCTGCGGGTGATCAAGTGGGTGGCGCGTATCGTCTCGCGGGCGCTGACGCGGGCGCACGTCGAGCCCACCGCCATGCAGTTCATGAGCCGGCTCACCTACGTGGTGCTGGTCGTGTTGCTGGTGCTGGCGATCCTGCAGGTCTTCTTCAAGGTCCAGCCCAACTCGATCATCGCGATCCTCGGCGCGGCCGGCCTGGCAATCGGCTTGGCGCTGAAGGATTCGTTGTCCAACGTGGCATCTGGCGTGATGCTGGTGACGCTCAAGCCATTCCGTGCCGGCGACATCGTCCAGATCGGCGGCAGCAGCGGCACGGTCGAGGCGGTGAGCATCTTCCAGACCCGGCTGCGCGGTGCCGACAACCAGACGATCGTGTTGCCCAACAACCTCATCACCACCGCACCGATCATCAACCTGACCCCGGACACGACGCGGCGCATCGAACTGGTGATCGGCATCGGCTACAACGACAGCATCGAGGCCGCCCGCACTGCGGTGATGGAGATCATGCGCGCCGACAAGCGCATCCTGGCTGAGCCAGAGCCGGACGTGGTGGTGTACGAGCTGGCCGACAACGCGGTGAAGCTCGGCATCCGCTGCCACGTCAGCAATGCCGACCACTTCGCCACCAAGTGCGACCTCAACGAGCGGATCAAGGCGGCCTTCGACCAGGCCGGCATCAGCATCCCTTACCCGCAGCGCGATGTGCACATGTACCACCATGTCGCGCAGGACGCGGGCGACGGCGTCAGCCTGGTTCTCAACGGGCCGGCTACCGGGCCGAAGTAACGGCGAGCCGTCGGCCGCAACAAGGTCATCGCCGCGACGGCACAGGTCGTTACGAAAACACCGAAACAAGCATCCCGTGGATGGGGCTGGCTACTGTCCGCCCAGCTTGCCCATCGAGGCGCGGTAGTGGCGCAGTTCAGCGATGGAATCATGCACGTCGCTGAGCGCGGTGTGCTTGGCCTCCTTGCTCACGCCTGCCAGCACGCTCGGCGCCCATCGTCGCGCCAGTTCCTTGATCGTGCTGACGTCGAGATTGCGGTAGTGGAAGTACCTCTCCAGTCGCGGCATCTGCCGGTGCAGGAAGCGCCGGTCCTGGCAGATCGAATTGCCGCAGATCGGTGATTTGCCGGCCGGCACCCAATGCGCGAGGAAATCGAGCGTCTGCGCTTCCGCCTGTTCGAGGGTGACCGCGCTGTCGATCACTCGCTGCCACAGGCCGGATTTGCGATGCTGGTTGCGGTTCCAGTCGTCCATCGCTTCGAGCCGTGCGATCGGATGCGCGATGGCGAGCTCGGGGCCTTCGGCCAGCACGTTGAGCTGCTTGTCGGTGACCAGCGTGGCGATCTCGAGGATGGAGTCGGCGTCGGTGTCCAGGCCGGTCATCTCCAGATCAATCCAGATCAGATGCTCGTCGTTCATCGCGGTTGCAGCTGCCATGCGCTCGCACTTGTGGGATGTCGGTAGCATCATACAACCAGGCCACTGATGCCGGCCTGGCATCACACATTTCCGGAACCGCCCATGCCCTCGCCCGTCGCGATCGATCCTTCGCACTACGCCGTCGTCTCGGCCATGATCACGCCCGCGTTCTTCCTGACCGCGGCCAGCTCGCTGCTGATCTCGTCGAACAACCGCCTGGCGCGCGTGGTCGATCGCATGCGCGCCGAGATCGAGGTGCTCAGCGCTACCGCGCAGGGCCCGGCGCGTGTCGCACTGGAGTCGCGGATCGCGACGCATCGCCGCCGCTCTTACCTGGTGCTGGCGTCGGTGCGCATGCTGTACGCGGCGATCAGCGCCTTCGTGGGCACCAGCATCGGCATCGCTGTGGACGCCTTCTTCGGCTACCGGCTCGACCTGTTGCCGACAGGCTTGGCCATGGTCGGCGTGCTGTTGATGTTTGCGGCCTCGCTATGCCTGGGTCACGAGGCCAAGCTCGGCCTGCGCATGCTCGACCTGGAGCTCAAGGAGCAGCTCGACAAGGACAAGGTCGACCTGCGCAACGACTGAGTCACAGTGCGCGCCAGCCAGCTCCCGGTCACACCGGCTTGCCGCGCTTGCGACGGAAATAGGCCGTCAGGCGTGCGCCGGCTTCGTCGCCCAGCACGCCCCCGTGCACTGCCATGCGGTGGTTGTGGCGAGGATCAGCCAGCAGGTCGAACACGCTGCCGGCCGCCCCCGTCTTCGGGTCTGTCGCGCCGTACACCAGGCGCGCGATCCGCGCGTGCACCATCGCCATCGCGCACATCGCGCACGGCTCCAGGGTCACGTACAACGTGGCACCCAACAGGCGGTGGTTGCCAAGACGACGGCCGGCCTGACGCATCGCCACGATCTCGGCATGGGCGGTCGGGTCGTGCTCGGTGATGTTGCGGTTCCAGCCCTCGCCCAGCACTTCGCCGTCAGCCGACACCAGCACCGCACCGACCGGGATCTCGTCATCCTCACGCTCGGCGCGCTCGGCCAGCGCCAGCGCGTGGCGCATCCAGTGCTCGTGATCAGTCGAGTCCATACATCCACGTTTTCGACTCGCCACCCAGCGAGACGATCCGGCCGTTGCGGCGGACCAGTCTTTCGGTGAAGCGCGTGCGCCCGATCAGAATGTCGCCCACCTTGACGGTCATGACCCCCTCGACGGTGGCGAGCTTGCTGCCCTCGCTCAAGCTGACGTTCTTGACCTGCTGGTCGAAGGTCGGCTCCACCCGGCCTTGGGTCGCGCTGGACATCTTCTGGAAGAACAACAGGCCCTGCTTGAGGTGCTCGCAGGCCGCTTCCCTGTCGAGTTCGGTGCGTTCGGTGCCGGCCCCGCTGTAGATCACGTCGCTGGAGTGGTACTCCTTCGCCATGAACCGGCACAGCGGTTCGCCATCCAGCTTGGCCAGCAGTCCGGTCTGCATGTCATAGAACGCTTTGACCGAGTCCTCGGTCATCTTGCGCCCAAAATGGAAATACCACGATGCCAGCGCCGCGAGCAACACGCACAGTACGACCTTCCTCATCGCTCCCCCTGTCGGCTCATCCCATGACCCGCTTTCAGCCGATCGTGCGGATCACTCCCACTCGATGGTTGCAGGCGGTTTGCCGCTGATGTCGTAAACGACACGAGAAACGCCTCGTAACTCATTGATAATTCTATTTGAAACCTTGCCTAGAAACTCGTACGGCAAGTGCGCCCAGTGCGCCGTCATGAAGTCGATGGTCTCGACCGCGCGCAAGGCGATCACCCATTCGTAGGCGCGCGCGTCGCCGACCACGCCGACCGACTTGACCGGCAGGAACACCGCGAACGCCTGGCTGGTCTTGTCGTACAGGTCGGCCTTGCGCAGCTCGTCGATGAAGATGTGGTCGGCCTTGGCCAGCAGCTCGGCGTGTTCGCGCTTGACCTCGCCGAGGATGCGTACACCCAGGCCCGGGCCAGGAAACGGATGACGGTAGACCATCGTGTGCGGCAGGCCGAGCTCGACGCCCAAGCGCCGCACCTCGTCCTTGAACAGCTCGCGCAATGGCTCGACCAGGCCGAGCTTCATGTCTTCGGGCAGGCCGCCGACGTTGTGATGGCTCTTGATGACATGGGCCTTGCCGGTCTTGCTGCCGGCCGACTCGATCACGTCCGGGTAGATGGTGCCCTGCGCCAGCCACTTGGCGTTGCTGAGCTTGTTCGACTCCTCGTCGAAGATCTCGACGAACAGGTTGCCGATGATCTTGCGCTTGGCTTCCGGGTCGCTGACGCCTTCTAGTGCGTTGAAGTAGCGGTCAGCGGCGTTGACGCGCACGACCTTGACGCCCATGCCGCCTTTATCGGCCTCGCTGGCAAACATCGCCATCACCTGGTCGCCCTCGTTCCAGCGCAACAGGCCGGTGTCGACGAACACGCAGGTCAGTTGGTTGCCGATCGCCTTGTGCAACAGCGCCGCCACGACCGAGGAGTCGACGCCACCGGACAGCCCGAGGATCACTTCGTCGGAGCCGACCTGCGCGCGCACGCGCGCGATCTGGTCCTCGATGATATGCGCGGCGGTCCACAGCGTCTGGCAGCCGCATATCTGCGTGACGAAGCGACGCAGCAGCGTCGTGCCCTGCTTGGTGTGGGTCACCTCGGGGTGGAATTGCACGCCGTACCAGCGCTTGTCTTCGTTGGCCATCGCCGCGACCGGAATGCGGTCGGTGCGGGCCGTCACGGTGAAGCCCGGCGGCGCCTTGGCGACATGGTCGCCGTGGCTCATCCACACGTCGATGCGCGGCTCGCCGTCGTGGTCGCTAAGCCCGCCGAGCAGTGCATCGCGCACCACCAGCTCGACCTGCGCATGACCGAATTCGCGCGCATCGGCAGCCTCGGTGGCACCACCCAACTGCGCGGCCAACGTCTGCATGCCGTAGCAGATACCGAGGATCGGCAGGCCGCTGTCGAACACTTCCTGCGGCGCCTTCGGTGCGCCCTGCTCAGTCGTCGATTCCGGACCGCCCGACAGGATGATGCCCTTGGCGCCGAATGCTGCGATCTCGGCCGGGTCGTGGTCCCAGGCCCAGATTTCGCAGTACACACCGATCTCGCGGATGCGGCGGGCGATCAGCTGTGTGTACTGCGCGCCGAAATCGAGGATCAGGATCTTGTCGCTGTGGATGTCGGTCATATGGGCGTGATTGGTGAATCGTGATTGGTGATTCGGAAGAGCCGACGGGTCGGAGCGGGACCGGCTTTTCGAATCACCAATCCCGAATCACGAATCACGTCGGGCCGGCATCAGCCGGCCCGGTAGTTCGGCGGTTCCTTGGTGATCTGCACGTCGTGCACGTGGCTTTCGCGCGTGCCGGCGTTGGTCACGCGCACGAAGCTGGGCTTCTTGCGCATGTCCTCGATCGTCGCGCAGCCGACGTAACCCATCGTCGCGCGCAGGCCGCCGGCCAACTGGTGAACGACATTGCGCAGCGGGCCGCGCGCAGGCACGCGGCCTTCGATGCCTTCCGGCACCAGCTTGTCGGCGTCGGAAGCGTCCTGGAAGTAACGGTCCTTGGAGCCCTGCTCCATCGCGCCGAGGCTGCCCATGCCGCGGTAGCTCTTGTAGGCGCGGCCCTGGAACAGCTCGACCTCGCCCGGTGCTTCCTCGGTGCCGGCGAACAGGCCGCCGACCATGACCGTGGAGGCACCGGCGACGATCGCCTTGCCGATGTCGCCCGAGTAGCGGATGCCGCCGTCGGCGATCAGCGGGATACGGTCCTGCAGTGCCTCGGCGACCATCGCCACCGCGGTGATCTGCGGCACACCGACACCGGCGACAATGCGCGTGGTGCAGATCGAGCCCGGGCCGACGCCGACCTTGACCGCGTCCGCACCGTGGTCCATCAACGCCAGCGCGGCATCGCCGGTGACGATGTTGCCGCCGATGACCTGCAGTTGCGGGAAGTTCTTCTTGACCCACTTCACGCGATCGAGCACGCCCTGCGAATGACCGTGCGCGGTGTCGACCACCACCACGTCGACGCCGGCCGCAGCCAGCGCCTCGATGCGCGCTTCGGTGTCGCCGCCGACGCCGACGGCCGCACCGACCAGCAGGCGCTCGCTGCTGTCGTAGGCGGCGTTGGGATTGTCGGACTTCTTCTGGATGTCCTTGACGGTGATCAGGCCGCGCAGCTCGAAGCCGTCGTTGACCACCAGCACCTTCTCGATGCGGTGCTTGTGCAGCAGGCCGAGCACTTCGTCGTCGGATGCGCCTTCATGCACCGTGATCAGGCGATCCTTCTTGGTCATGATGTGGCGGACCGGATCGTCGAGTTTGGTCTCGAAACGCATGTCGCGGCTGGTGACGATGCCGACCAGCTGGCCGCCGTCCACCACCGGCACGCCGGAGATGTTGCGGGCACGGGTGAGCTTGAGCACCTCGGCAATGGTGGTCTCGGGGCCGACGGTGAACGGCTCCTTGATCACGCCGGCCTCGAACTTCTTGACCGTGGCCACCTGGGCGGCTTGCGCCTCCAGGCTCATGTTCTTGTGGAGGATGCTGATGCCGCCCAACTGCGCCAACGCGATCGCGAGGCGGGCTTCGCTGACGGTGTCCATCGCGGCCGACAGGATCGGCAGGCGGATGGTCAGGTCGCGGGTGAGGCGGGTGGCGAGAGAGACGTCCTTGGGCAGGACAGTCGAATGCGCCGGGACGAGGGAGACGTCGTCGTAAGTCAGGGCTTCAGCCTGGATGCGCAGCATGGGCAGGGGCCGGGAGGATGAAGCGCGTCATTGTACCGCGTTTACGCCTTGCAGCGCTGGCATCGCAAACGGGACGACGTGTTCCAGGCTTCGGAGACCAACAATGACGTAGCGCAGCGCCGTATCCGCCCCTCGCGGCTGCGGCGCGACCACCCCCAACTTAATGGCTGGGGCAAGGGCGCCGCTCCACCACAGATCAGCGGCAGGAGCTGGTCACCTGACCGGCGACCAACCCCGTCCGGAATCGGCCATTTCAGCCGCTTCCAGCGTGTTCTGCATCAGCGTGGCCACGGTCATCGGGCCGACACCGCCTGGCACCGGCGTGATCCAACTGGCGCGTTCAGCCGCGGCGGCGAAGCCGACATCACCGACCAGGCGACCGTCGTCGAGACGGTTGATGCCGACGTCGATGACCACCGCACCGGGCTTGACCCACTCACCCGGGATCAGGCCGGGGCGGCCAGCCGCCACGACCAGGATGTCGGCGTTGCGCACCGAGACCTCCAGCACCGATGCGGGCGTGAACTTGTGGCAGCTGGTGACGGTGCAGCCGGCGATCAGCAGCTCCAGCGCCATCGGTCGGCCGACATGGTTGCTGACGCCGACGATGGTGGCGCTCTGCCCGCGCACGGCGCGATCGGTGTAGCCAAGCAGCGTGATGATGCCGCGTGGCGTGCACGGGCGCAGGCCGAACTGGCGCAGCGCCAGGTGACCGACGTTCTCGGGGTGGAAACCGTCGACGTCCTTGCGCGGATCGATGCGGTGGATCAGCTGCGTGGCATCGCGGCGATCCGGCAGCGGCAGCTGCACGAGGATGCCGTGGACCTGGGGATCGGCATTGAGTCGATCGATCAGGGCCAGCAGCGCCTCATTGCCGGTATCGGCCGGCAGGTCGTAGTCGATGGCACGGATGCCCACTTTCTGCGCCGCCCGCCGTTTGTTCTTCACATAGACACTCGACGCCGGGTCGTTGCCGACCAACACCACCGCCAGGCCCGGCGGCGACTTGCCGGTGGCCATGCGTGCATCGACCTGTGCCTTCAGGTTGTCGAGCAGGTCCTCGGCGATACGCTTGCCGTCGAGGATGCGGGCCGAATGGGCAGGTGGGGTCGAGGCGGTCATGCAGTCGCTGCGCTACAGTCGAGGCCGCGCATTATCGCTGATTCAACATCCGCTTACCCGCCACCCCCTGTTCGCCCCCGCCCCATCGGAGGCCGCCATGACCGATACCGATTTCGAAACCACCCAGATCGAGGCGGCTGCCTTCCGCCGCCTGATCCAGCACCTCATGCACGAGCGCCCGGAGGTGCAGAACATCGACCTGATGATCCATGCCGGCTTCTGCCGCAACTGCCTGTCCGACTGGTACCGCGAGGCCGCCGAGCAGCGCGGCATCACCATGACCCGCGACGAGGCGCGCGAGGCCGTCTACGGCCTGCCGTTTGCGCAATGGAAGGCGCAGCACCAGCGCGAGGCGACACCCGAGCAACTGGCGGCCTTTGAAGCGGCACAACGCAAGCACAGCGGCTGAGCCGGGCGTGGCGCGCGCGCCCGTGCTAGCCGCGATCACCCTGCCGGTACTGGCCTATGCGGCGCTGTGCGGCTGGATGTACTTCCGCCAGCGCGACTTCATCTATTTCCCGCAGGCCACACTCAGCAACGCCAGCGAAGCCGACTTCGTGATGGCTCGCGATGGTGTCCACCTGCACGGCTGGGTCGTCAACCCGGGGCGACCGCGAGCGCTGCTGTACTTCGGTGGCAATGCCGAGCGCATCGAGGGCAATCGCGACGACTTCGCCCGCTGGTTCCCGGGCCACAGCGTGTACTTCGTCGCCTACCGTGGCTACGGCGCCAGCGAGGGCACGCCGAGCGAGCAGGCCCTGTTCGCCGATGCGCTGGCCCTCTACGACCTGATCCAGGTCCAGCACCCCGGGCAGCCGATCACGGTGATCGGCAGCAGCCTCGGCAGCGGCGTGGCCAGCTACCTGGCTTCGGCACGCCCGGTGGCCCGGCTGGCACTGGTGGCGCCGTTCGACAACCTGGCCAACGTGGCGCAGACGCATTACCCGCTGCTGCCGGTGCGCGCCCTGCTGCGCGAGCGCTTCGACTCCGCAGGACACCTCGCCGGCTTCCGTGGCCGAGTGCTGGTGATCCGCGCCGGTCAGGACGAGGTGATCCCGGCGGCCAGCACCGCGCGGCTCATCGCCGCGTTACCGCAGGCGCCGCAAGTGGTCGTCCTGCCACGGGCTAGCCACAACACCATCCGCGACGATCCCGCATTCGGCGCGGCATTGCGCGACTTCGTGAACTGAAGTCACGCGGCCGCCCCCGCTTGCCTTGTCATTGCTCCGGCACCGGCCGCACGGATGCGCAGCGTTGCACGTTCGGTGGCATCGGCAAGGTGCAGGTCACGCAGCACTTCAACTGCGCAGGCGTGGACGCGGGCACCATCGGCAAGGCCTGCATCGGCTTGAGCTTGAGCAACACCGCCCAGTCCTGCCGGTTGAAATTGCAACCGGCTTCGTTGTCGGGGCGGCAGTCGCTGGCGCTGCCGGTATGCCGCGGCAGCGACCACAGCCGGCCGCTCCGGTTCAGGCCCAGCACTCGCATGGTGACGCCCTGCAGCACATTGCCGCCGACCAGATACAGCTTGCCGGCACCGCCCTGGGGCGTGGCCACGACGATGTCGCAATGCATGTTGAGGGACTGCCCGGGGCTGCGGTCGAGAAAATCCTTCAGCCCGCGGTAGCCGAACACGGTCGAACGCATCCGCACGAAGCACAGCAGGTCGCCGGTGGCGGGCGCCGTCGTGTCGGGATCGGCGAACAGGAAAGGGCTGCTGTCGGCATGCAGGTAGGCATCGCGGACATAGTCGATGTGGCTGGGCGAAAGCCGGAACCCCGGCACGCCGGCCCGGCCCATCACGTAGGACACGAACACTGCCGACCACGGGTTGTCGATCAGGAAAGCCCGGCACGAGGCCGACTGCAACGAGGAGTCGGTGGCGTAGCCGCATTCGGTGGCTCCTGGAAAACCCGCCATCTGGTACAGCAGGCCGCTGCCCTTCCAGTACTCGACGACCCGCCGCCAGGCGGGCGTGACACCGTCCTTGAGGCGCGCCGCCTCGGCCTCCGTCGCCGTGGTGCTGGCGAGGCGGCCGGCACTGTCGATGAAAGGGGTGAACCACAAGGCGTTTTCGCCACAGGCAATCGCCGAAATGCGTGCCGGGTACGTGTCCGGCACCGACAGGGGCGACGCGGGGCTACAGACCTGCGCAGCCGCCGCCTGCGGGACCAGGCAGCCGACAAGGACGACCAACGCCAGCCACTGCAGCCGCCTGCTTGCCATGAAGCGCCCCCGGTCAGAGGTCAGGTAATGGCGCAGAACTTCGCATAGTCGATGTATCCGGGGAATTCACATCCGGGCCTGCACACGACGCAATCCGGGTCCGGTGACAGGCGTGTTTCACGAAAGCGCATCGCCATCGCATCGAAATGCAGCAGACGCCCGGCCAGTGATTCGCCGATGCCCAGGACCAGCTTGATTGCTTCGGTCGCCTGCAACGAACCAATCACTCCCGGCAGTACGCCGAGCACGCCGGCTTCGGCGCAGTTGGGCGCGGCCTCGGGCGGAGGCGGCTCCGGAAACAGGCAGCGATAGCAAGGCGCGACGCCGCGGTGACGGCCGGCATCGAACACGCTGACCTGACCTTCGAAGCGGTGGATCGCACCGTACACCAGCGGTTTTCCGCGCTTGATACAGGCGTCGTTGAGCAGATAACGCACCGGGAAATTGTCGGCACCGTCGATCACGACATCGGCATCGCCGATCAGGCGCTCGACATTCTCCGCAGTGATGCGCTCGGCGAAGGTTTCGATGGTGATCTGCGGGTTCAAGGCCGACAAGGCGATCCGCGCGGACTCGACCTTGGCCACGCCGATGCGTGCCTCGGTATGCAGGATCTGCCGCTGCAGGTTGCTGCGATCGACGACGTCGTCATCGGCCAGCACCAGCGTGCCGATACCGGCCGCGGCCAGGTAGTACGCCGCCGGCGAGCCGAGCCCGCCGGCACCGACCATGGCGATGCGCGCGGCCTGCAGCTTGCGTTGCCCGGCTTCGCCGACCTCGGCCAGGCGCAGGTGCCGCGAGTAACGATCGTAGAAGTCGAAGTCGCCCTCAGGCTGGACCAGCAGCAGGCCTTCAGTACCCCAGCGGGTGGTACCGCCCTCGACCGAAGCGACCCGGCGATAGCCCACCCGGACCAGCGCCTGCGCGGCCTGCAGCGAGCGCGCACCCGACTGGCAGATCAGCAGCACCGCAGCATTGCGATCGGGCAAGACTGCCAGCGGATCGGCTTCGAGTTCCGCTTTGGCGATGCCACGTGCGCCCTCGGCATGACCGGTAGCGCGTTCGTGTGATTCACGCACGTCGATCAGCACCGCGCCTGCACGCTGCCGGCGCAAGGCCTCGGCCGGAGGGATCTGTTCAATGACAGCCGGTTCAATGACAGCCGGTTCGATGAAAGTCCGTTCGATGCTCATGGCGGCATTATCGCGCCATCAGCGCCCGGGCTCACGCGTAGCGCAGCAACTCGACCACCGCGCCCGCCGCCAGGCGCTGCGGGCCTTCGGGCACGACGATCAACGCATTGGACTCGGCCACCGCGCGCAACCGGTGCGAGCCGACGGCCGGGCTCGGATCGGCCCGCAACACCCCGTTCTCGCCACTGAACACGTGCGCGCGGACGAACTCGCGCCGCGCGTGCGTCTTGTCGATCGGCGCGGCCAGTTGTGCCCGCCAGACCGGTCGCGGTTCACTGCGACCCTGCAGGCCATCGATCAGGGCACGTCCGAAGGTGAGGCAGGTCGCGAACACCGACACCGGGTTGCCCGGCAGGCCGAGCACACGCGCCTGGTCGAGGCTGCCGAACAGCAACGGCATGCCCGGCTTCATCTGCACCTTCCAGAAGTGGGTCTGGCCGAACTGCGCCAGCACCGCCGGGATATGGTCCTTCTCACCGGCCGAGACCGCGCCGCAGGTGATCACGACGTCGAACGCACAGGCCGCATCGCGCAGGGCAATCTCGACCCGCTTCGGGTCGTCGGGCAAGCGAGGCCAAGCGGTGGGCTCCAGGCCATCGGCACGCAGCAGCCCCATCAGCAACTCGCGGTTGCTGTCGTAGATCTCACCCGGCGCCAGCGACATGCCCGGCTCGACCAGTTCGTCGCCGCTGGTGAACACCGCCACCGTCGGCCTGCACGCCACCGGCAGCGATGCCAGTCCGAGCGACGCCGCCAGCGACACCCGCGCCGGAGTGAGCACTTGTCCGGCCTGGAGCACTGCATCGCCCTGTGCGACATCCTCACCGGCTCGGCGCACATTGGCTGCGCGCAACGTATCGCCGTGCACGATGACGCGATCCCCTTCGACGCGGGCGTTCTCCTTGATGACGACCGTGTCGGCACCGGCCGGCATCGGCGCACCCGTGGTGATGCGCACGCATTCGCCGGCGGTCACGCTGAGGTCGAGCGCACGGCCGGCGAACTGCTCGCCGACCAGGCGCAGTGCGCTGATCCCGCCGTGCAGGTCGGCGTAGCGCAGTGCAAAACCGTCCATCGCACTGTTGTCGAACGGCGGCAACGACAGCGGTGCCAGCACGTTGCGCGCCAGTACGCGGCCGTGGGTCCGCGACAACGCCAGCGTCTCGGTGTCGAGGCGGTGCCCGGCCGCGACTTCGCGGACGATGGCGAGCGCGTCGCCGTACAACAAGCCGGTCGGGAATTCGGTCATCGAGGGATCGTGACGCCGGCCGCAGCCAGGTCGTCGGGAGTATTGAGATTGCCGAAGCGTACGCCGTCCAGGCGCACCGCCGCCATGCCGAGCCCGGCCTGCAGCGCGTGCACGGCGCCGTTGCCCGCGGCGATGACTGCTTCAACCGCGGTGCGCATCGGCAGTACCCGCCACAACGCGACCAGCGGCTGCGTCCCGTCATCGTCGACGGCAAACGCGCCGTTGTCGGTCGCCCCGGCCAGCAGCGTCGGCAGCAGGCATTCGTTGACTCCGACCAGATCGACGGGAACCGTCAACAACCACGGCGTCCTGCAGGCCGTGGCAAGTGCATCGATACCGGCCACCGGCCCGATGTCGATGCTCGTGCGATCAGCCACCACCTGCAGCCCGGATCGGGCATAGCGATCCCGGTCGCGATTGGCGCTGACCAGTACGGCAGCGGTCTCGAGGGCAAAGCGGCGCTGCCAGCGGATGACTTGGGCAATGCCATCGCGCTCGAGCCAGGCCTTGTCGGTACCACCAAGGCGGCTCGCGCGGCCGCCGGCGAGGATGCCGAGGGTGATCTGGGAGGCTGGCAGGTGGGCGGTCAATGGGCGCTCCGGGAGACGGCCTATTGTGACCCGCCGGCCGTCATTCCCGTGAACGCCAACCTGTCATTCCCGAGAAGGCGGGAATCCAAGGACGCAGGCTGAGACGCTGGGTACCTTGCAACACAAAATCCATGCATTCCCGCCTTCGCGGGAATGACGAACAGTGGGCAGGGATGACGTTTCGGCAATGCCGCGCTTCGCGCGGGCCAAACCTCACTTGCCGCGCTTGACGTGCCGGATCAAACGCCGCTTCTTGGCCACCTGCTTGTCCGTCAGGACGTTCTTCTTGCCCTCGTACGGGTTGGCGCCTTCCTTGAAAACAAAGCGCACCGGGGTGCCGACCAGCTTGAAGCGCTTGCGGAAGAAATTCTCGAGGTAACGCCTGTAGGTATCGCTGAGCGTGCGCAGGCGGTTGCCGTGCACGGCGAAGGTGGGCGGGTTGCTGGCCACCGGGTGCGCATAACGCAGCTTGGCGACGTGCCCGCGCACCACCGGCGGCGGATTGGTCTCGTAGGCGATCTCGAGCGCCTTGGTGACCTCGCTGGTACTGAACTCGTGCGTGGCCGACGCATGCGCACGGTGGATCGCCTTGAACAACTCGCGCAGGCCGGAGCCGTGCTTGGCGCTGATGCGCACCGCCTCGGCCCAGTCGACGAAGCCGAGCTTGCGCGCGAGCAGTTGCTCGGCCTGCTGGCGCTGGTAGTCGGTCTGGCCGTCCCACTTGTTCACCGCAACCACCAGCGCACGGCCGGCGTCGAGCGCATAACCGAGCACGCTGGCGTCCTGGTCGGTCACGCCTTCGCCGGCATCGAGCATGACCACCGCGACCTGGCACTGCTCGATCGCCTGCAGCGTCTTGATGATCGAGAACTTCTCAACCGCCTCGTCGACCTTCGACTTGCGTCGCAGGCCGGCGGTGTCGATCAGCCGGTACAAACGGCCATCGCGTTCCATGTCGATGGCCACCGAGTCACGCGTGGTGCCGGGCACGTCGGAGGCGATCATGCGCTCCTCACCGAGCAGGCGGTTCACCAGCGTCGATTTGCCCACGTTGGGGCGGCCGATGAAGGCCACGCGGATGCGCGCAGGGTCGCTGTCCAGCTCGGTCGCCGCGCCTTCTTCCGGCAGCTTCTTCAGCACCTGCTCGATCAGCGTGTCGATGCCCTGGCGGTGCGCCGAGGACACCGCGACCACGTCGTTGAAGCCGTAGCGGGCAAAGTCGTTGAGCGCGGCCTGGACCTCGAGGCCGTCGGTCTTGTTGACCACCAGCAGGGTCGGCCTGGCGGTCTTGCGCAGCCAGGCCAGGATGTCGTCGTCGAGCGCCGAGGCCCCTTCGCGGCCATCGACGATGAACAGTACGAGGTCGGCCTCCTCGGCCGCGGCACGGGCCTGCTTGGCGGTGGCGCCGGCCAGACCTTCGTCCTCGCCGGCGATGCCGCCGGTGTCGACGATGGCGAACGACCGCTGGCCTTCGGGGCGGCACACGCCGTAGTGGCGGTCACGCGTGACGCCGGGCTGGTCATGGACCAGGGCGTCGCGGCTGCGCGTGAGCGCGTTGAACAGCGTGGATTTTCCGACGTTGGGGCGACCAACGAGGGCAACTAACGGCAACATGGGAACCTACCCGATAGAAAAGAAACGACCCCGACCTTGGAAGGCCGGGGTTGGGCCGGGCAGATCCCGGCGTGTTTACTGTGCGAGACGGAACGCGGTCAGTTCGCCTTCGACGTTCTGCACCACGAGAATGCCATCGGCCACGACCGGCGCGGCGCGCAGCGCCTTGCCACCGGCACGGGCACGTGCGGCGAACTCGCCATTGTCGAGCTTGAGCCAATGCAGGTAGCCGTCGAAATCGCCGACCACCGCGTAATCGCCCTGCACGGCCGGTGCCGTCAGGTTGCGACGGGCCAGTGCCGGCTGCTGCCACAACGCGCTGCCGCCGGCCTTGTCGAGGCCGTACACGGTGCCCGCCGGGTCGGACACGACCAGGCGGTCGCTGCCCACGCCGATACGACCGGCGCCGCCGTGGCTGCTCGACCACATCGGGCGTCCACTGGGGGCGTCGATGGCGATGGTCTGCTTCTTGAAGCTGCTGGCGTAAAGCGTGGTGCCTTCCAGCACTGGCGCGCCGTCGACATCGGCCATGCGGTCGAGCTCGGTGCGGCCTTCGGCCTGCGCGACGGCCTGTTCCCACAGCGGGCGACCGTCGGTGGCCGACAGCGCGCTGACCGTACCGTCGTCGTTGCCAACGAAGATGAAACCGGGGCCGAGCACCGGCGCATCGTTGCCGCGCACCGACAGCATCGGCACTTCATGCGCCCAGAACCAGCGACGCTCGCCACTGGTCGCGTCCAAAGCCGTGACCCGGCCGTCGTTGGATCGCACGAACACCATGCCCATGCCCACCGCCGGAGCGGCGATGACTTCGTTGCCAACCTTGGCCTGCCACTTCTCGGCGCCGCTGGCGGCATCGAGCGCGATCACCTCGCCGTCGAGACCGCCGATCACGACCAGGCCCTCGCCCACGCCGGGACCACCGGACAGACGCAGTTCGGCCTTCTTGTCGGGCTTGTACTGCCACACCGATTTTCCGGTCTGCAGATCGAAGGCGTGGACTCCGCCTTCGATGGCGGCAGCGTAAACGCGGCCGTCGGCGATGACCGGCCCCTGCCTCACGCCCGTACGGCCTTCGCCCTTGCCGGCCTGCGCCGACCACAGCTTGGACACCGTCACCGACGGCGCGATCTCGGTCAGTTCGGCAGGTTCGTTCGGCTTGCCGTCATCCTTCTTGTCGCCGCCGAACCAGCCCTTGACGGTGGCGCAGCCGCCTAGCGCGAACGCGCACATCAGCACAAGGGAAGAACGGAGCAGCATCGAGCGGGGCTTCATCAGGACTTGGCCTCGGGCTTGGCGGGCGTACCGCCGACTTCGGTGAGCTTGAGTTCGAGCAGGCGACGCTGCGGCGAGGCCACATCGAGCTTGGCCAGAGCCTGGGTATAGGCTTCACGGGCGCGGTCACGCTGGCCAAGCGCGTACTGCGCATCGCCGCGGACTTCGATTGCCGACGGACTGGTCGCGTTGACCACCAGCTTCAGCGCGGCATCGGGCTGCTTGGCATCGATCAACAGCCGCGCCAGGCGCTGGTTGACGACCTCGGCCAGTGCCGCGTCGTCGGTCTTGATACTGCGCAGGGTCGCGATCGCGGCATCACGCTGGCCGGCAGCGACCTGGGAGCGGACGAGTTCCAACGCGCCCAGAGTGCGGTACGTGCCCTGGCCCAGCCCTTTGATTTTCGCCTCGGCCTGCTTGTCCTTGGCCTGGATCGCCACCACCGCGGCCTGGTATCGCTCCGCCACGGCTCGCTGCTCCTGCTCACCGCGGTGTTCCCACCACTTCCAGCCACCGATCGCGGCCAGACCGAGCAGGATGCCACCGATCAGGCCGGCGCCGTTGTTGCGTAGCCACTGGAGGACGCGTTCGCTTTGTTCGTGCTCGTCGAGAAGATCGTCTATCGCCATTCGAAGGCTGCCATGCGGTGTCGCCCCCGCCGCACGGCGGGAACACTAATGATTGAGCACTGGCCCGCGGTGCAGGCCAGTGGCGAGGAATGACCCGCGTCGCGGGTCAGTCGGCGACCGGCGCGAGGGAGCCGTCAGAGGATAGCGTAAAGCGCGCGACGTTCGCGCGGCTGAACGGTGCCAGATCGACCGGCTTGCCGGCTTGCCGCACTTCGACGGCAGCGGAATTGCCGAGCACCATGCGCGTGACCTCACCGGCCGCGTAGTTACGCTGCTGGCCGGCACCGAGCAGGCCCTGCTCGATGGTATGGCCGTCGGCGGCATACACCTGGACCCAGCTGTCGCCAGTGAGCGTCAGCGACAACGCCGCTTGCTGGGTCGTGCTGGCCGGCAACGACGCGATCGATGCGATCAACGGTGTGCGCTGTGCTGGGGGCGATGGCGGTTGGGCCGCTGCGGGCTCGGCCGTGGCCGTGGCCGGCACTTCCAGCGATTGCACCGCAAGGTTGCTGTTCTGGTGCGGACGGGTCACCAGCCAGACCGGCACAGCGAGCGCGGCGGTCATCACGATGTAAACCGCACGCTTGGTGGCCTGCTCAAGCACGCGGCGGTAGCGCGGCGTGTGGGTGTGGCTGACCAGTACCGAGGGAGCGACCGCGGCGACCGGCGTCTGGCTCAGCAGATCCTCGAGGTCGATTCCGAGCAGCCGGGCATAGCTGCGCAACTGTCCGCGCAGAAACACGGGCGCCCCGGACTGAGACAGATCGCCGGATTCGAGTGAACGGACCACCCGCACCGGCATTTTCAACCGCGCCGAGACGTCCTCGTGCGACAGGCCTGCCTGTTCCCGAGCTTGCTTCAGGCGTGCGCCACAGCTGACGCCGCCGTCAGGCGCGACTTCGTTCGACTGCATCATCGCTTACCGCCATCCCCTGTCCCGGAGCCCTGCGCATCAGGGAACTCCGCCCTCATGCGCTGAACGTATCTTGCGGAGACTGCCGTGTCGCCGGGTTTTTGCTGGATTTGTGACGCAAGCAACAACGTACGGGCACCCGCCCGCGCCCGTTGCCGGTGACGGACGGCCGATAGCGCGCAGGCGCCCACTGAAGTCTTCGAGAAACCGCTGGCGGTCCCACGCGTGGGAAGGCAGCTGGCAGTGGCGTCAAGCCGCCGCATCACCCAGCCCCTGCGCCTGCAACTGTTTACGAAAGTCGGCCTGGCGGCGGGTGCGATCCATGACCTGCCCCTTGAGCTGGCCGCAGGCGGCGTCGATGTCGTCGCCGCGGGTGCGGCGAACCGGCGCGATCAGGCCCGAGTCATTCAACAGCTTCTGGAAGGAGCGGATCGTCGCCTCCTCCGGTCGCTCGAAACGCGTCCCAGGGAACGGATTGAACGGGATCAGGTTGACCTTGGCCGCGTCCTTCATCTGCACAGCGTTGTCGAACTGGCGCATCAGCCGCGCCAGCTCCCGCGCGTGCTGCGGCTGGTCGTTGACGCCTTTCATCAGCGTGTATTCGAAGGTGACCGAGGTGCCGCGCTTGCGCAGTGCGTAACGCACGCAGGCGTCCATCAACTGCTCGATCGGATACTTTTTATTGAGCGGCACCAGCTCGCTGCGCAGCTCGTCAAAAGGCGCGTGCAGCGACACGGCCAGCGACACGTCGCTCTCCTCCGCCAGGCGGTCGATCATCGGCACCATGCCGGCCGTCGACAGGGTCACGCGCTTGTTCGCCAGGCCGTAACCGAGGTCGTCGCGCATGATGCTCATCGCGCGCACGACGTTGTCGAAATTCGCCAGCGGCTCGCCCATGCCCATCATCACCACGTTGGTGAGCTTGCGCTGCTGGTGCGGCACATTGCCCAGGTGCCGTGCCGCCACCCAGACCTGGCCAATGATCTCGGCGGTCGACAGGTTGCGGTTGAAGCCCTGGGTCGCAGTCGAGCAGAACGTGCAGTTGAGTGCACAGCCGACCTGCGAGGACACGCACAGCGTGCCGCGCCCCTTGTCGGGGATGTAGACCGTTTCGATGGCGTTCTTGGGGTCCATGCCGAGCAGCCACTTGTGGGTGCCGTCGGTGGATGCCTTGTCGAACACGACCTGCGGCACGTGCACATGCGCGTGCTGCTCGAGCTTGGCGCGCAGCGCCTTGCCCAGGTCGGTCATGTCGTTGAAGTCGGTGACGTAGCGATGATGGATCCACTTCATCACCTGGTGCGCACGGAACTTCTTCTCGCCGAGCGTCTCTTCGAAGAAACGCTCGAGCGAAGCGCGGTCGAGATCGAACAGGTTCGTCCTGCCCGAGCCGACCGCGGACTTGCCGGCCACGACCGCGGCAGGCGCAGCCGACTCCATCGCCGCGGCAGTGCCTGCGTCGGCGAGCGTGAGTTCGATGCTGTCGCGTTGCGTGGTCATGGCCTGTCTACTATCAACGTATCTCGATCAACGGGCGTAGACGCTGGTCGCCGGGAAGAAATACGCGACTTCGTTCGCGGCGTTCTCCAGGCTGTCCGAACCGTGCACTGCGTTGGCGTCGATGCTGTCGGCGAAGTCGGCGCGGATCGTGCCCGGCGCGGCGTCCTTCGGGTTGGTGGCACCCATCAGGTCACGGTTCTTGAGCACCGCGCCCTCGCCCTCGAGCACCTGGATCATCACCGGGCCGGAGATCATGAACTCGACCAGCGCGCTGAAGAACGGGCGCTCGCGGTGCACGGCATAGAAGCCTTCGGCCTCGGCCTTGGACAGGTGCTTCATCTGCGCCGCGGCGACCTTGAGGCCGGACTTTTCGAAACGCGAATAGATCTCGCCGATGACGTTCTTGGCGACGGCGTCGGGCTTGATGATGGACAGGGTGCGCTCCAGCGCCATGGAAATTCTCCGGGTAGGCGGGCCGCTGAACCTGAGGTTCGCGCCCGAGGATAACAGAAAAACCCGCGTCGGGACGCGGGTTTAGCCAACAAGGCTCCGGTAATTCTAGCGGATTGGCAGGCGCTTTTGCACGGTCACGCCGAAGATTCCGTTGACGGTTCAGCCGGCCCGGACTAGCATCCAAACAAGCGTTTGATTCAGGACCGACATGGCCACCACCACCCACTTCTCCACCAAGGACCGCATCCTCGGCGCCGCGGAGGAGCTTTTCGCCCAGTTCGGTTTCACCGGCACCTCGCTGCGCCAGGTCACCAGCCGCGCCGACGTCAACATCGCCGCGGTCAACTATCACTTCGGCAGCAAGGAAAACCTCGTCAACGAGGTCTTCCGCCGCCGCATGGACGAGATGAGCGCCCAGCGCCTGGGGGCATTGAAATCCGCGGTGGAACAGCATCCCGGCGAACTCGAGCCGATCCTGGCCGCCTTCGTCCAACCGGCCCTGGCCATGGCCCAGGACCGCCACGGCGGTGGTGCCTTCGTGCGCGTGGTCGCCCGCGCCTATGCCGAGAAGAACGACCGCCTGCGCAAGTTCCTCTCCGACCATTACGGCCATGTCCTGCGCGACTTTGCCAAGGCCATCGCCGGTTGCATGCCGGGCCTGAGCAAGGAAGAGCTGTATTGGCGCCTGGACTTCCTGGCCGGTGCGCTGACCTACGCCATGGCCGATTTCGGTCTGATCAAGCGTCCCGCCGGTATCACCGAGGCGGCGCATCGTGAACGTGCCGCGCGTGAGCTGATCCGCTTCGCCGCTGCCGGTTTCAAGAGCTAAACGCCTGAAAGCTTACTTCTTGTAAAAACAAGGATTTGCATAACATGTCTAAGAAACTTCTTGTCCGCCGTGTCGCCGTCCTCGGTGCCGGCGTGATGGGCGCGCAGATCGCTGCGCACCTGACCAATGCCGGTGTCGACACGGTGCTGTTCGACCTGCCCGCGAAGGAAGGAGACCCCAATGGCGTCGTCGCCAAGGCCATCGCCAACCTGGGCAAGCTCAGCCCTGCCCCGCTCGCCAGCAAGACCCTGGCCGAGCGCATCACCGCGGCCAACTACGAGACCGGCCTGGAGCAGCTGCGCGACTGCGACCTGATCATCGAGGCCATCGCCGAGCGGATGGACTGGAAGCAGGACCTGTACAAGAAGATCGCCCCGTTCGTGGCCGAGCACACCGTGCTGGCCAGCAACACCTCGGGCCTGGGCATCAACAAGCTGGCCGAAGTGCTGCCCGAGCAGCTGCGCCACCGCTTCTGTGGCGTGCACTTCTTCAACCCGCCGCGCTACATGCACCTGGCCGAGCTCATCCCGGCCAAGACTACCGACGCCGATGTGCTCGAGGCGCTGGAAACCTTCCTGACCACCACCTTGGGCAAGGGTGTGGTCATCGCCAAGGACACCCCGAACTTCATCGGCAACCGCATCGGCGTGTTCTCGATGCTGGCCGGCATGCACCACACCGAGCAGTTCGGCCTGAGCTTCGACACCGTCGACGCGCTCACCGGCCCGGCAATCGGCCGGCCGAAGTCGGCGACGTTCCGCACCGCGGACGTGGTCGGCCTGGACACGATGGCGCACGTCATCAAGACCATGGCCGACACGCTGCCCGACGATCCGTGGCACGCGTACTTCAAATCACCGAAGTGGCTGGCGGCGCTGATCGAGAAGGGCGCACTGGGCCAGAAAAGCGGCGCCGGCGTCTACACCAAGCGCGGCAAGGACATTCTGGTACTCGACCTGAAGGCGCAGGACTACCGCGCCTCTGCCGGTGAGCTCGACCCGGAAGTGGCCGGCCTGCTCAAGGAGAAGGACCCGGCCAAGAAGTTCGCCGCGCTGCGCGCCAGCGCGCATCCGCAGGCGCAGTTCCTGTGGGCGATCTTCCGCGATACCTTCCACTACAGCGCATTCCACCTGGAGTCGATCGCCGACACCGCGCGTGACATCGATTTCGCCATGCGCTGGGGCTACGGCTGGTCGCTGGGGCCGTTCGAGACCTGGCAGGCCGCCGGCTGGAAGCAGGTCGCCGACTGGATCGCCGAGGACATCGTCGCCGGCAAGGCGATGAGCAGTGCGCCGCTGCCGGACTGGGTGTTCGACGGTCGCGACGGCGTGCATTTCGCCGACGGCAGCTACAGCCCGGCGCGCAACGCCAACGTGGCGCGCTCGGGCAATCCGGTCTATGCGCGCCAGCGTTTCCCCGATCCGCTGCTGGGCGAGAAGTTCTCGCACGGCCGCACCGTCTACGAGAACGACGGCGTGCGCCTGTGGGTCGACGAAGGCGACGACATCGCCGTGGTCAGCTTCAAGACCAAACTGCACACCGTCAACGACCACGTGCTCAACGGCCTGCAGGAAGCCATCGCCATTGCAGAACGCGACTTCAAGGGCCTGGTGATCTGGCAGCCGAAGGAGCCGTTCTCGGCGGGTGCCGACCTGGCCGGCGCACTGGGCCTGTTGCAGGCCGGCGACGTCAAGGGCTTCGAGGCGATGGTCGCCAACTTCCAGGCCACCAGCCAGCGCATCAAGTACGCGCTGGTGCCGGTCGTGGCCGCAGTGCGTGGCTTGGCACTGGGCGGCGGCTGCGAGTTCCAGATGCACTCGGCTAAGGCCGTGTTCACGCTGGAAAGTTACATCGGCCTGGTCGAAGCGGGCGTCGGCCTGCTGCCTGCCGGTGGCGGCCTGAAGGAGTTCGCGGTGCGCGCGTCCGAGGCCGCTGGCCCGGGCGGCGACGTGTTCGCGCAGCTCAAGACCGCGTTCGAAAGCGTGGCGATGGGCAAGGTCTCGGCCTCGGCCTTCGAGGCGCGTGAGCTCAAGCTCGCCCGCGACAACGACACGGTTGTCTTCAATTCCTTCGAGCTGCTGCATGTCGCCAGGCAGCAGGCGCGCGCACTGGCCGAATCCGGCTACCGTCCGCCCCTGCCGGCGCGCCGCATCCAGGTCGCCGGTGATGTCGGCATCGCCACCTTCAAGATGATGCTGGTGAACATGCTGGAAGGTTATTTCATCTCCAAGCACGACTATGAGATCGCCACCCGCATCGCCACCGTGATCTGCGGCGGTGAAGTCGACCGCGGTGCGCTGGTCGACGAGGAATGGCTGCTCAAGCTCGAACGCGAACACTTCGTCGCGCTGGCACAGATGCCCAAGACGCAGGAACGCATCGCGCACATGCTCAAGACCGGCAAGCCGCTGCGGAACTGACCCGGCCGTGATTCGTGATTCGGCTCAGCGAAAAGCGCCGTCGCGAAGCTCCGCTCCCACGAATCACAAATCACCAATCACCAATCACGCTTTGGAAAGAACAATGACCAAGCAGATCCAGGACGCCTACATCGTCGCCGCCACCCGCACCCCGGTCGGCAAGGCCCCGCGCGGCGTGTTCCGCAATACCCGTCCCGACGAGATGCTCGCCCACGTGCTGCGCTCCGTGGTCGCGCAGGCGCCGGGCATCGACCTGGGCCGCATCGACGACGCCATCATCGGTTGCGCCATGCCCGAGGGCGAGCAAGGCATGAACGTGGCGCGTATCGGCGCGCTGCTGGCCGGCCTGCCGAATACCGTCGCTGCGCAGACCATCAACCGCTTCTGCTCCTCCGGCCTGCAGGCCGTGGCACTGGCGGCCGACCAGATCCGCCTCGGCAACGCCGACCTGATGTTGGCCGGCGGCACCGAATCGATGTCGATGGTGCCGATGATGGGCAACAAGGTCGCTCTGAGCCCGCAGGTGTTCGCCAAGGACGAGAACGTTGCCATTGCCTACGGCATGGGCATCACCGCCGAGAAGGTCGCCGAGGAATGGAAGGTCTCGCGCGAAGACCAGGACGCCTTCGCGTTGGCCTCGCACCAGAAGGCCATTGCCGCGATCCAGGCCGGTGAGTTCAAGTCCGAGATCACGCCGTATGAAGTGATCTCGCGCATCCCCGACCTGGCCAGTGGCAACACCATTCGCATGAAGAAGACGCTGGTCGAGATCGACGAAGGCCCGCGTCCGGACTCTTCACTCGAAGGTCTGGCCAAGCTCAAGCCGGTGTTCCGCAACGGCCAGTTCGGCGGCAGCGTCACTGCCGGCAACAGCTCGCAGATGAGCGACGGCGCCGGTGCGGTGCTGCTGGCTTCCGAACAGGCGATCAAGGACTACGGCCTGACCCCGCTCGCCCGCTTCGTCAGCTTCTCGGTCGCCGGCGTGCGCCCGGAAGTGATGGGCATCGGCCCGATCGCGGCGATTCCGAAGGCGCTCAAGCAGGCCGGCCTGAGCAAGGACCAGCTCGACTGGATCGAACTCAACGAAGCGTTCGCCGCGCAGGCGTTGGCCGTAATCCGGGATTCCGGCCTGGACCCGTCCAAAGTCAATCCGCTCGGCGGCGCGATCGCGCTCGGTCATCCGCTCGGCGCCACCGGTGCGATCCGCACCGCCACCATCGTGCACGGCCTGCGCCGTCGCCAGCTCAAGTACGGCATGGTGACGATGTGCATCGGCACCGGCATGGGCGCGGCGGGCATCTTCGAAGCGCTCTGATCGCTCAGCGGATCGTTCGATTACGAAAACGGGCAGCCAGGGCTGCCCGTTTTTTGTTGGCGCCGGATGGTCTGTCCACCGGGTCTTCACAAGAAGATCGCCCTTCCCATGCCTAGGATGGACCCGCATCGTGGCTCGCCGCCTGGGGATGCACGCAGCGGCGCACGGAATGCGTATCGCCACACCCTGTTCGACCCATCTCAAGGAGAATCCCATGTTCGAGCGCGCTGCCTCTTTCCGGGCGTTATTGGCTCTGGCCCTGACTGTATTGCTGTCCGCATGCGCCACGACGAGCCCCGGCTCGATGGCCGGCACAGTCGAGATCCGCACCGGTGTCATCGAACAGATCACCGATGTGCAGATCAACAGTAACCACCACACCGGCGTCGGTGCCGTCGTCGGCGGCGCAATCGGTCTGGGCGTCGGTAGTCTGATCGGTGGTGGCAGCGGCCGCGATGTCGCGCAGGTGCTGGGCACCATCGGCGGTGCGGTCGCCGGCAACGAAGTGCAGAAGAAGCACGACAAGCCGCTTCCAGGCCAGCAGATCATCGTGCGCATGAGCAACGGCGTGCTGGTTTCGGTGACGCAAGCGCCTTCCAGCCTGCGCGTCGGGCAGAAAGTCTACGTCCAGGGCAACGGCGAAAACGCCCGCGTTACAGCGCAATAACTTCGCCCGCGTTCACAGGCCGAGGTTCGCCTCGGCCTGTGTCGCCGTGTCACGCCAGACGGGTTCCGTCGGGCACCGGCCGCTCGATGGTGGTGATGACCACGCCGTCTTCGGTCGGGAAGCCTGTCAGCAGAAACTCCGACACGAACGGTCCGACCTGCTTGGGCGGGAAGTTGATCACGCCCACTATCTGGCGACCGACCAGCGCGTCGGCCGGATAAAGGTGCTTGATCTGCGCACTGGTTTTCCTGATGCCATGGGGGCCGAAGTCCACCCACAGTTTCCAGGCCGGCTTGCGCGCCTCAGGGAATTCCTCCACGCGTTGCACAGTCCCTGCGCAGATCAACACCTTCTCGAAATCACCCCAGGTGATCGTGCCCTGCTCGCTCATCACTGCCTCGTCCGTTCCATCCGGTCTTTCCATGCATCCTTGAACTCGGCCCACCAGTAGCGCAGTTGGGCACCCGCAAAGCCGGCCGGCTTCAAAGCCGATACCAGACCATAGTCGGCAAACTCACGCCAGCGCGTACTGCCTTGCGTGATCGCGTCCGCCAGCAACTCGCCGGCGAACGTCGTCGGCGCCACGCCGTGGCCGCCGAAGGCCTGGGCGAGCCACAAGCCGGGCTCGATACAGCTGATCTGCGGCATCTGGTGCCGTGCGTAACTCATCAAACCGGACCAGGCATGATCGATGCGAATCCCATCCAGCTGCGGGAACACCTTGAGCATGTCCCGGTACAACAATCGCCTGACCGCCGCCGGCGCGCGATCCCGCACCGAAATGCGACCGCCCCATAGCAGGCGACTGTCCGGCAACGGACGGTAGTAGTCGAAAGCGAAACGGGTGTCGTAGACCGCGGCACGTGTCGTCATGACCTCGTCCAGGCGCGCTCCCAGCGGCTCGCTCACCATCACATAGGTGGCAATCGGCAGCACCGCCGCATCCACCTGCCGCCGCAATCCAGCCAGGTAACCGCCACAGGCCAGCACCACCTGTTCGGCCTCGACAACGCCAGTGGGCGTGCAAACCCGCCAACCCTGCCCCACCCGTTGCAGACCGGCGACCGGTGACTGCTCATGGACCGTGACGCCCTGGGCAATCGCAGCCTGGGCAATCCCCTGCGCGTATTTGAGTGGGTGGAAGTGGAAGGCATCGGGCTCGAACAGACCGCCATGGTAGCGGCGGCTATGCACTTGCTGCAGCAGATTAGCCTCGGATAGCCATTGCCAGCGGACTGCGAAGTGCTCGTCCAGCAGGCGCTGGCGCGCGTGCAGCAGTCCCGCATCGCGGAACCAGTTCGCCCAGATGACACCGGCGTCGACCCGGTCGCAATCGATGGCATAGCGCTGGCTGCGGGCGCGGATCAATTCGACGGCAGCGACGGTGCCTGCATACATGCCCCGAGCCCGCTCAGGCCCGAGCTGCTGCAGCAGGCTCGCTTCGCCGAGTGAAAAACCACCGAACACGAACCCGCCATTGCGGCCGGAAGCGCCGAAGCCGACGCGATGGGATTCCAGCACCACGACATCACGCAAGCCACGTTCGGCGAGCCCAAGGGCCGTATTGAGCCCGGCAAAGCCCCCACCGATCACGCAGACCCCGGTCGAGCAGGCGCCCTGCAGCGCGCCGTGCCCGACCGCGTGATCCGGCACAGTGGCACTGTAGTAATTGGAACTCAGGCCTGCCATCGATGCCGGACACGCCACCGGGATAGGAAGAAGCGACGACGAATCAGGTCGTCATCATGCCAGTCTGCGTACGTGGGCGACGCCGGCAGAGGCGACGCGATCTTCAGCCGAGTTCTTCGACGCCCAGCTCGGCCAGCGCATTCTGCATCAACTGACGGGCCGAATCGCTGAGCTTCTCGTGATCGAGCGCATAACGGATGGTCGCTTCGATCAAGCCTATGTGGGTGCCGCAGTCGAAACGCGTGCCCTGGAAACGGTAGGCATTGACGGCTTCCTCGGAAAGGAGCGCGGCAATCGCATCGGTCAGCTGGATTTCCCCGCCGGCACCGGGCTGCGTGGATTCGAGCAGCGAAAAGATGCGTGGGTTCAGTACATAACGGCCCACCACCGCAAGCGTGCTCGGCGCTGCCTCGGGCCTGGGCTTCTCGACGATGGCGCGGATGCGGCCCTGCCGCGCGTGGAATGCGTCGGTCGCGACTATGCCGTAGCTGCCGGTCTGCTCGCGTGGCACGTCCTGCACCGCGATCATGCTTGCGCCTGACGCCTGAGCGGCGTCGGCCATCTGCTTGAGCGCGCCTGGGCCACGGTTCCAGATCAGGTCGTCGGGCAACAGCACCGCAAAGGGTTCATCGCCGATCACAGCCTTCGCACACAGCACGGCATGGCCTAGGCCCAGGGCTTCGGCCTGGGTCACGAACACCGCACGAACGCCGGACGGCAGGACATTGCGGATCAGCTCGAGCTGCTCGGTTTTGCCGCTGCGCTCAAGCTTATGCTCGAGCTCATAGGCCTTGTCGAAGTAGTCAGCGACCGCGTGCTTGTAGCGGTTGGTGACGAACACCAGTGTGTCGCAGCCGGCTTCGATCGCCTCGTCAACCGCGTACTGGATCAGCGGCCGATCAATGATCGGCAGCATTTCCTTCGGCACGGTCTTGGTCGCTGGAAGAAAACGGGTGCCCAGACCAGCCACCGGAAAAACTGCCTTGCGGATACGGACCGACATCAAACCTTCCTGGCATTGCGCGCGGGAAACGCCACCACCGTGGCCGATTCCTGGTAATCGGGATGAGCACCGATCGGCTGAAATTCGGGCACGGCAATCCGAAGCAAGCGACCTAGCAGGCTGCTGAAATACCGCCCGTCTTGAACACGATCCGCCCCGGCTGCGATGGCACGAGCGGACTTTCATTCAGATCGGCGCACCGTTGATCCGGTT